>NZ_JAGFXZ010000032.1 GCF_019038395.1 Acinetobacter sp. BY419 | reverse complement strand
TAACACTGGTTTTAAAATCTAAACCAACTCGTGTTGTTTTTGCTGTTGCGACTAACTTGTCTCTGGTTTGACCATTGGTTTTAGCAACGTCAGAGAAGTCTCCTGCTGAACCTTCAATGATATAGTTCGCATCACCACGAACAAAACCATATAGCTTCACTTCAGTATCTGATTTTGTACTTAGCGCTTTCGGTGCAGCTGCTGATGGTTGTGGTGCTGCTTTAACTTGTTCAATCTGTACGGCTTGAGTTTGCTGAACTTGTTGCTGCTGTGTTACTAATGCTTTTAGTGCTTCAACTTCTTGACGCAGCTGCTTAATTTCTTTTTGCTCTTGTGTTTCAGCATGTGCAACCGTCCCCATCATCAAGGTTGTTACTGCAACTGCTAATCCCTTAGCTAAAAACTTTCGTGTTAAAACTTGACTCATTAAATTCTCCATATTGAACAAACGTTCATTGGCATTGAAAGCTCACTGATTCCCACTAAAATCTAAACCTTGTGGAATATCTTTAATTATAAATTGACTTATTTTATTATCTCGCGAGAGTACTCGCGAACAATATGCAATATGCATAGTTAAAAATCATCCTTATCATGTCACAGATTTTAATGGATTTATGTTTTTTAACCCTGCGTACATAACAAGTCGTATGAAAACATCAGGAATTTAACAATTTTCGACTCAGTTTGAAATCATTTTTATCTCATACTTTTAGCTAAAATATGTATTAACGACACTTTTAAAATAAATTGTTTGTTTTTAATACGGCTTTAATTGATGCTTTGCAATGATTAGGAGTCTTGCTTTGTTCTACCCCAAAATACGATAGGCCATAATAAAAACACGCTGATCCATACAATGGATGTTAAATACTGTGCATATCCCAAATAATCCCCTAATATCCCACTCAGACTATATAACCCACCACTCACTGTGGCCATCAGCGCCACCTGAAAGGTAAAATCAGTACCGGCCAGATGCTTGCGACTGTATTGCATGACCAAGGTCAACATGACCACCAAAAGCATGGCAGAGATCATGTCTTCAGCGGCATTGATCAGATAAATGATCCAGTTTTCTACTTTGTTTTGGATTTCATACTGGGCAGCTAACCAGGCATAAGCCATTAAAGTCATGATTTTCAGAACAGAGAAAATCAGTAAACTCCGGCTGCGCGACCAGTATTTCAGGCACCAACCGGCCAGTGCGGCCCCAATCAAGGCAGCCATGGCTCCCAGCATGGTGACATAAAGGCCAATCTGGCTAAAGCTCAGTCCGAGATCTACCATTAAAGGTTTTAATAAAGGCCCGGATAAACCATCGGTGATTTTAAAGGTCAGTAAAACCAGAAGCCACCTCGCCAAGGTTAAATCTGACCAGAAGTATTGAAAATAGGTTTTTATATTGCTGAATACAGGTCGTTTATCAGCTGACGCAGTAATTTTTGAATGCTCAGCTTCTCTAAAAACCAAAATGGGTAAAGTATTAAGAAAAACCAGAGCAGCCAGTAACAGAAAGGTACTTTGCCATTGCAGCAGATCGAGCAGCCATAATATGGCCCCGCCTCCGACAATGAATCCCAGACGCGAACCGACCACCTGAAAGGTATTGCCCCAGTGTTGCTGTTCATTTTTCAGAATATTGACTGCCAGTGCATCGGTCGCAATATCCTGCGTGGCCCCAATACCATTCATCAGCAAAAGCATGATAAAAAACAGCAGTAGATACAGGGGCTGGTTTAAAGCCTGAATCGGCAGAAAAGAAAGTCCAATCAATACAGCAACTGATAGCCATTGCAAGGGAATAATCCAGCTGCGGTAATGACCTTTGGCACTCGATCCATGCCGATCGACTAAAGGCGCCCAGAATATTTTGATCGACCACGGTATCATCAGCAAGCCAAAGCCACCGATATGTGCCAGTGATACCCCTTCAGCCCGCAGAATGACCGGCAGGGCATGAGTCATAAACCCGACGGGAAGCCCCTGTGCCCAATACAGCGAAAACAGTAAAATATAGGTATTCCGCATATTCAGGCCAGGTCCTTAGGGTAAAAGTGCAGCAACGGCATTTCAGATGCTATACATTTTGCCAATGATCCGGATTTTACAACAGTCTAATATGATCAAAAATAAAGAAAAATAATTTTCAGGAAGGGACAAAAACAATGACCCAGACCCGTTTCCCCCAACTCCCGCCGCATGTACCAGCCCGTGGCAGCAAGCTGAGCCAGACTTTTTTCAGGCAGCTTTTCTTGGCCCAAGGCTGGCGTCTGGAAGGAGAATTTCCAGATTTGCCCAAAGCAGTCGCGATTATTTCCCCGCATACCTCCAATATTGATGCCTGGCTGGGTTTTAATGCCCTGCTTGGTTTGGGAATTCAGATTACCATTTTTGGCAAAGATAGCCTGTTTCGTACCCCGCTAAAACCGCTTCTAAAATGGATCGGCGTTGTTCCAGTAGTACGTGATACCCCACAAGGCCATACCCGACAGATTGTCGAGATTATTGAAAAATCGCCGCAGATCTGGGTCGGGATGGCGCCAGAAGGTTCACGCAAGGCACCGGAAAAAATCCGCAGCGGTTTTTATCATATTGCCAAGGCAGCCCATTTGCCGATTGTGATGTTCTCCTTTGATTACGACATCAAGACCATTCATATTTTAGGCGTTTACCATCTGACCGGTGATTTTGATCATGACCTGGAACAGATCTATCAGCATTATCAAGGAAAACTCTCGGCCAAAAACCCAGACTGGATAGCCAAGCCGTTACAAAAGCTTTTGAAAAAAGACTAGGCAAATACGGCTTTTTTTGGTGTGATAGCCTGAATTTTGTTGATTTAATCACCAGTTTTATAATGAAATTAGCCCGCTATGCCTTGATTGGCTGTCTTGGTTTAAGTCTTGCAGCCTGTGACAAAGCCACCAAAACACCGACGCCTGCCACACCAATACAAGCCCGTGAGCCTGTAGTCGCCCTTGCCCTCGGCGGCGGCGGCGCTAAAGGTTTTGCTCACATTGGTGTCATTAAAGTGCTGGAGTCACACGGCATTAAACCGAAAATTGTCACTGGCACCAGCGCCGGCAGTTTTGTCGGCAGCCTGTATGCCAGCGGCAAATCACCTTATCAGTTACAGCAAATTGCCCTGAATTTTAAAGAATCGGATATCCGCGATTTAACCTTAAATCGACAAGGGATTATTGCCGGACAAAAACTGCAGGATTTCGTCAACAAAAATGTGGCGAATAAACCGATTGAACAGTTCCCTATCCGCTTTGCTGCGGTAGCGACCCGACTGGACACTGGCCGCAAGGCAGATTTTATTAAAGGCAATGCCGGACAGGCAGTTCGTGCTTCCTGCAGTATCCCGAATGTGTTTGTCCCGGCAGTGATTGGCGGAACTAAATATGTCGATGGCGGCCTGGTCAGTCCGATCCCGGTCAAGACTGCCAAAGATATGGGAGCAGATATTGTGATTGCCGTGGATATTTCTGCCCGTCCGGGTGGCAATAAAGCCCTGAATATGTGGGGTGTGCTGGACCAGACCCTGAATATTATGGGACAGCAAAGTATTAATGAGGAACTCAATCAGGCTACTGTGGTGATCCAGCCCAAAGTCGGCCATATTGGTACACTGGATTTAAAAGCCAGCAATGAAACTATTCTCGAAGGTGAAAAAGCAGCTCAGCTGAAAATTCGTGCCATCCAGAAAGCAATTACTGATTTCAAGCAGTCACCTGCCGCATTCAAGCCGGCACGTCCAGCGAAATTTTAAGGTACGAATTTTTTATATTCATCTGAACGGGCATCTGTTACATTGGAGTTAATCATATAAAGATGATGATTTATTAAACACTTAGCGATATAGGTCACGATATGGAATTTGTTACTGAACCCTGGCACTGGTTTGTATTAGGCGTTTTGCTGATTCTTTCGGAATTACTTCTGCCTGCATTTGCCGCCCTGTGGTTTGGTATCGGCGCCATTTTGGTGGGCATTTTATACTGGATGTTCCCGATGATGGGACTGACCACCCAGATCCTGACCTGGATTGTTTTGTCCGTCCTTTGTACGTTGGCATGGTTTAAATTTATCAAGCCACTTTCAACCGATAAAACCAAAGCTGGCCTGTCGCGTGAAGCGACGATTGGCCAGATTGGCATGGTCATTCAGATTAATCTGGATCATGGGCAAATCCGGGTACGCTTTCCAATGCCGGTTTTGGGCTCAGATGAATGGGAGTGCCGTACTCTGGATCCAGTTCAGGTCGGTGACCGTGTTCGCGTCGTGGATATCCTGGGGAATGATCTGGTCGTACAACCCCACAGCACTCATTATCAAAATGAAAAAGGTGAATAAGTTATGTCTGGTGGTTCTATCATTGTTATCGCGTTTCTGGCCTTTGTGGCAATTACCATTTTTAAAGGTGTCCGGCTTGTGCCGCAAGGCTACAAATGGATCGTACAGCGTCTGGGTAAATACCATACGACGCTGAATCCAGGTCTGAATTTTGTCATTCCCTATGTAGATGAAGTCGCCTATAAAGTCACAACCAAAGATATCGTTCTGGATATTCCCTCACAGGAAGTGATTACCCGTGATAACGCGGTTCTGCTGATGAATGCCGTGGCCTATATCAATCTGACCACACCGGAAAAAGCAGTTTACGGGATTGAAAACTATTCTTGGGCAATTCAAAACCTGGTACAAACGTCATTGCGTTCGATTGTCGGTGAAATGGATCTGGACGATGCTTTATCTTCACGTGATCATATTAAAGCACGTTTAAAATCCAGTATTTCTGATGACATCTCGGACTGGGGCATTACTCTAAAAACAGTTGAAATTCAGGATATTAAACCTTCAGTCACTATGCAAACTGCGATGGAAGAACAGGCCGCTGCTGAACGTCAGCGCCGTGCAACTGTAACCAAGGCTGATGGTGAAAAACAGGCTGCGATTCTGGAAGCGGATGGTCGTCTGGAAGCATCCCGCCGTGATGCCGAAGCTCAAGTCGTTCTGGCTGAATCTTCACAACGTGCAATTGACATGGTGACTTCTGCCATTGGTAATAATGAGATTCCGGTGGCGTATTTACTGGGTGAGCAATATATCAAGGCCATACAAGATATGGCCAAGTCACCAAATGCCAAAACTGTGGTTTTACCTGCAGATATCTTGAATACGATTCGTGGCGTGATGGGCCGACCTCTCAAGTAGAAACTTTATAAGTTCAATCAAATAGGCAGCAGATATGTTGCCTATTTTTCATTTGAGTAGGAAAATCTCAGCAATAATTGTGAATTTATGCTTAAATTTCGCGTTATTTTTTGAAATCCTTTGGGCTTTGATGCCAGATCTGTGTTTCGCAACAGCATCTAACATCAAAATAAGTCCTTATTCGATTACTGTCCAACTCGAAAATGGATACCGTATGAGCTCCCTAAATCCAACTTTAATCACCTTTCTTTTTTATATTGTCGCCATGGTGGTGATCGGCCTGATGGCTTACCGTGCGACCAGCAACTTTTCCGATTACATCTTAGGGGGCCGACGTTTAGGGAGTTTCGTAACTGCACTTTCTGCAGGGGCTTCCGACATGAGTGGCTGGCTATTGATGGGCCTGCCCGGTGCAATCTATCTTTCAGGCCTGTCTGAAATGTGGATTGCCATCGGACTGATCATTGGTGCCTGGCTAAATTGGTTACTGGTTGCTGGCCGTCTGCGGGTACATACCGAAGTTCAGCACAACGCCCTAACCCTGCCAGATTATTTTTCTAACCGCTTTAATGACCAGAAGAAAATCCTGCGTATTGTTTCAGCTTTTGTGATTCTGATTTTCTTTGCGATTTACTGTGCTTCTGGCATGGTTGCAGGTGCACGTCTGTTCGAAAGCATGTTTGGCATGTCTTACAGCACCGCGCTCTGGATCAGTGCCATTGCCACCATCAGCTATGTGTTTATTGGTGGCTTCCTGGCTGTGAGCTGGACCGACACCATTCAGGCCAGTCTGATGATCTTTGCCCTGTTACTGACTCCAATCGTGACGTTGATGGCGTTCTCAGATATGTCACAGGTGACTTTGGCACTGGAGGCTGCTCGTCCTCAAGCAATGAACATCCTGGGTGATCTCAGCTTTGTGGCCATCATTTCCCTGCTGGCCTGGGGTTTGGGTTATTTTGGTCAGCCGCATATTCTGGTGCGCTTTATGGCCGCAGATTCGGTCAAGTCGATTCCAAATGCACGCCGCATTGGTATGACCTGGATGATTCTATGTCTGGGTGGTGCGGTGGCAGCCGGCTTCTTTGGTATTGCTTATTTCCAGCAGCATCCGGAACTGGCAGGCGTAGTCAATGCCAACCCTGAAACAGTATTTATGGAATTGACCAAAATCCTGTTTAACCCATGGATTGCAGGTGTGGTACTTGCTGCCATTCTGGCCGCAGTAATGAGTACTTTAAGCTGTCAATTACTGGTCTGCTCAAGTACCTTGACGGAAGATTTTTATAAATCGTTCCTGCGTAAAAATGCCTCGCAGAAAGAACTGGTCTGGGTGGGCCGTTTGATGGTTCTGCTGATTGCCTTGCTGGCAATCTGGATGGCAGGTAATCCTGAATCTAAAGTACTTGGTCTGGTCGCTTATGCCTGGGCAGGTTTTGGTGCCGCTTTTGGTCCGCTGATTATCCTGTCATTGTTCTGGAAACGTATGACCTTGAATGGTGCCCTGGCGGGTATGATCGTTGGTGCTGTCGTGGTGATTTCCTGGAAGAACCTGTTCGCGGAAACTGGACTGTATGAAATCGTTCCCGGTTTTATCTGTTCAATGCTTGCGATTGTGGTGGTGAGCCTCATGGGTAAAGCACCAACAGCAGAAATTACCGACCGTTTTGAACAGGCTGAACGTCTCTATAACGAAAGCAAATAATTCTGTATAAGTAAAAAAGAGGACCTTAAGTCCTCTTTTTTTATGCATGTATTTTAAACTTCTAGAAAGATGATTTCCTGATCAGCTTTTACGTGTGAGCAGAAACTGGGTAATGTGCATTAACTCTTCTGCCTGACCTTCAAAATGGTTCAAGGCATTGATCGCCTGATCATGTAATTGCTGGGCATAGGCTTTGGCCTGTTCCAGCCCCATCAAGGCCGGATAGGTCGATTTCTCTACCTGTTCATCCTTGCCGGCTGTTTTACCCAGCACTTCGGTATCGGAAATAATATCGAGAATATCATCCTGTACCTGGAAGGCCAGACCAATCGCCTGTCCAAATTCACGCAACTTTGGAATCGCTAGATCAGTACCTTCAAAAATGGTAACCGCAGCCATCATGATCGCGGCACTAATCAAAGCACCGGTTTTATTGCGATGAATCGTTTCCAGTGCTTCCTGATCGACTTTTTTGCCTTCTGACTGTAAATCTAAAACCTGACCATTCACCATTTTCGAAGAAGCGGTGGCCAGAATCTGCATCTGTTTTAATATAATTGAAGCATCTACAGCAGGACCTTGATCAAACAGACGGCTACCCAAAATTTCGAAAGCCATCGATTGCAGGATATCACCTGCCAAAAGTGCGGTATCTTCGCCATAAGCCACATGACAGGTCGGCTGACCACGGCGCAGCAAATCATTGTCCATACACGGCAGATCATCATGTGCCAGTGAATAACAATGAATAAACTCGATGGCTACCGCAGCACGGCGTACTGCCGCTGTATTTTGATTCGGTTTTAGTGCTGCTGTGGCATAGCATAATGCTGGACGAACACGCTTTCCTCCCAGCATCACGGCATGGTGCACCGCCGACTTTAAAGGTTCAGGAATGGCAAAGGCATCTAAGGCTGTCAGTAAATCTTGTTGAATACGATGTTGTGCTTGAGTCAATGCATGGATTGATACGTCAGTAATAGATGACACATTTGCCTCGAATACATAGTCCGGAAAGATAAAAATAACAAGTTTGAGCCACTTGTCCTGATAAGCGCTATTGTACCTACAATCGTCTTGAATTTTCAGCTTTAAATCTTTGGATTGCTTTAAAGCTGACGTAGATCTCACAATATATTCTAGCCATAAAAAAACCACTGTCATGACAGTGGTTTTACTGAGGCTAAAGATTAGATCCGATGATCAGTCTAGAGCAGGACATCTTCAGGAACGCGTACCCAGCCTTCCATCAATACACGTGCACTACGACTCATGATGGCTTTCTTCACTTTCCACTCACCATTTTCCAGGCTTGCTTGTGCACCCACTCGCAAAGTACCTGAAGGATGACCGAAACGCACGGCTTCACGCTCTACTCCGCCTGCAACCCGATTTACCAATGTTCCAGGAATGGCAGCCGCTGTGCCAATGGCTACAGCAGCGGTACCCATCATGGCATGATGCAGTTTACCCATGGACAGAGCACGAACCAGAATATCGGTATCTGATTCGGTGACAGCCTTGCCACTTGATGAAGTATAGGTCTTGGAGGGAGCGACAAAAGCGATTTTTGGAGTATGCTGACGAGTAGCCGCTTCAGTAATATCCTGAATCAATCCCATCTGCTTGGCAGCATAAGCACGAATTGTTTCAAACTTTGTCAGGGCGGCCACATCATTATTAATATGATCCTGAAGCTCGGTGCCCTTATAGCCCAAGTCTCCAGCATTCAAAAATACCGTTGGAATACCGGCATTAATCATGGTGACTTCAAAGCTGCCAATATTGGGGACTTCCAGTGTATCAACCAGATTACCTGTCGGAAACATGGAACCGCCTTCTGCATCATCATCGGCAGGATCCAGAAACTCAATCTGTACTTCGGCTGCAGGAAAGGTCACCCCATCCAGTTCAAAGTCACCCAGCTCCTGGACTTGACCATTTTGCATTGGCACATGGGCAATAATGGTTTTCTGAATATTGGCCTGCCAGATGCGAACCGTACACAGCCCATTTTCCGGAATACGTGAGGCATTGATCAGGCCATTAGAAATGGCAAATGCCCCTACCGCTGCGGTCAGATTACCGCAGTTACCACTCCAGTCTACAAAAGGGCGGTCAATCGATACCTGACCAAATAGATAATCGACATCATGATCAATTTGCTGGCTTTTGGACAGGATAACCGTTTTACTGGTACTTGAACTTGCGCCGCCCATACCATCAATCTGTTTACCATAAGGATCTGGACTACCAATCACGCGCAGCAGAAGCTGATCACGAATCCGGCCAGGCTGTTGTGCTGCCAGTGGTAGATCATCCAGCTTAAAAAAAACGCCTTTACTGGTTCCTCCACGCATATAGGTTGCAGGAATCTTGATTTGGGCTGCAAAACTCATGAATTATTTCATCCTCTGGCTTGTCTTTGTTTTGGTAAAAGTTATTGAATACTTATACAAAGAGTATAAGCGGTTTAAAGCCCAGTAAGTGCAGCGCCGCGACCTAAGTATAAAAAAACAGCACTTGTGTCCAGCTTAAAAAACGTAAAACTCATCAGTTACAATTTCAATAAAATTAATATATTGATTCATTTATATTTTATTTAGTTTGTTTTTATAATTATTTTTTTATCAGTGCAATAATAATCTTTCATTCAAGGCCTTGCTCTAGGCTTCTCATCTTTGATCCATTACAATCTTTATACTTATTTTTCCATTGTCGGGCTGAACACTTTGAATAACGAGTCTTCACAACTTCAGCGTGGCTTAAAGAACCGTCATATTCAATTGATCGCCATGGGCGGTGCAATTGGCACAGGCTTATTCTTAGGTTCCGCACAGGTGATCCAATCTGCGGGTCCTTCTATTATTTTGGGCTATGCCATTGGTGGCTTGATTGCATTTTTAATCATGCGTCAATTGGGTGAGATGATTGTTCATGAACCGGTAGCAGGTTCATTCAGCCATTTTGCTTATAAATACTGGGGCAAATTCCCCGGTTTCCTTGCGGGTTGGAACTACTGGATTTTATATATCCTGGTGGCCATGACCGAACTCACGGCTGTTGCGAAATATATCCACTACTGGTGGCCTCATATTCCAGCCTGGGCGTCGGTACTGTTTTTCTTTATCGTGATTACACTGGTCAACCTCGGCAATGTGAAATTCTACGGTGAATCGGAATTCTGGCTTTCAATCATTAAAGTGACTGCGGTTATCTCGATGATTGTCTTTGGCTTGTATCTGATCCTGACTGCAGATGCCTCATCTACCGCATCTTTTAGCAACCTTTGGACCGCAGGTGGTTTCTTCCCGAATGGCTTTGAAGGTTTATTCTACATGCTGGCCTTCCTGATGTTTGCCTTCGGTGGTATTGAACTGATTGGTATGGCTGCAGCAGAAGCTGAAAATCCGGAAAAAACCATTCCGAAAGCGATTAATCAGGTTGTTTTTCGTATTCTGGTTTTCTATGTCGGTGCATTAACCATTCTGTTGTCACTGGTACCATGGAATCAGCTGGAACTGGGCGGTCTGGACAAAAGCCCGTTCGTGATGATTTTCAGCCAGCTAGGCATCGACTGGGCTGCACATCTGCTCAACTTTATTATCCTGACTGCAGCGCTGTCTGTGTATAACAGCGGCATGTACGCCAACAGCCGTATGCTCTACGGTCTGGCTCAGCAAGGAAATGCACCTAAAGTGTTCATGAAAGTGAATAAACAAGGTACGCCGATTCCTGCTGTATTGTTCTCTGCTGTACTGATTTTTGGCTGTGTACTCCTCAATTACTTCGTACCTGAAGATGCCTTAAGTCACCTGATTTATATTGTGGTCGGTGCACTTGTACTCAACTGGGCCATGATCAGTCTGACCCATCTGAAATTTATTCAGAGCATGAAGAAGTTAGGACAGAAGACCTCATTCCCTGCACTTTGGTCTCCTGCAAGCAATTTACTGGTATTGGCCTTTATTGCCACTATCCTTTACATCATGTGGACACAAGGCTTCCAGGAATCTGTTTATATGATTCCGGTCTGGGTGCTGGTGATGTATATCGTGTTTAAGCTGCTGCATTCAAAAAATTAACAAAAAAATCTTCTTATTCCTGATTTTTAAAGTTATTACTTCGGTAATAACTTTTTTTTTTGCACTTTTTGGAGTAGATTAACGTACATTTTGCGCCCTTAGCTTAACCGGATAGAGCAGTTGCCTCCTAAGCGACCGGCGTGGGTTCGAGTCCCGCAGGGCGCACCATTCTATATTCATTGCTGTTTTTTAGATTCATCCGTTATTTTCTATAAAATGACATTCCCTCTACACTACTATTTCATCAAGCCCTACCTGATTCGAAATCGTTCATTCAGGATGGGAATAGAAGGCTAAGTACAAGTAGCTATTTCTATAAACACCGGCTTGCCTATCTATGCCCTCGCAAATACTTTTTCAGCATAGGCCAAGTTCGATATGTGGTTAGGTCATGGTATGAATGGTGTCCTTAAAGCGTTTCCATGCCACATAGAAAAACACCACGGCAATGCCAATGAGCCAGAGAAATGCCGGCCAGACCACACTCAGTCCCGCATTTCTATATAAAATGGCCTGAGCAAGCTCGACAAAATGAGTGGTGGGTGCAATCAGCATGATATTTTGCAGCACTTCAGGCATGCTTTCCCTGGGCGTCATCCCGCCAGATAGCATCTGCATCGGAATCAGTGTCAACATCATCAGAAGGCCAAACTGGGGCATCGACTTGGACATGGTGGCCAAATAAATGCCCATCGAAGTAGTGGCAAACAATGTCAATAATGCCCCAAAGAAGAACAGCCACAGATTCCCTTCTATCGGTACCTTTAAGGCAATCTGTACCACCAGTTTCAAACCTAAAAATGCTGCCAGCAAAACCACCAGGCTCATAGACCAGACTTTGGACATCATAATTTCAAATACGGTGACCGGCATGACCATCAGATGTTCTACCGTACCGTGTTCACGTTCACGGATTAATGCTGCTCCAGTCAAAATAATCGACAGCATTGCCACGTTATTGATGATTTGCATCACACTGCCAAACCACTTCTGGTCAAGCGCAGGGTTAAAACGCGCCCGCATCTCCAATTCTACCGGCATGGTGCTTATTTCACGGTGACGTAGAACATATTCATTGACTTCGGACAGTATAATCTGCTGAATATAACCCGCCCCGACCATTGCCTGAGACATCCGGGTGGCATCAACATTCACCTGAATGGTTGCCTCTCTCCCTGCTAGTATATCTTCCTGAAAATTTACCGGAATATTCAGGGCAAAGGTAAATTCTCCGGCATCCATCCCGGCATCCATATAATTCAGTTCAGTGGTCTGGGGCAGAAAATAGGGAGGATAAAAGGCCGAGCTGATCCGCTCCGACAAGGTTGAATGATCTTCATCCACAATCGCGATTGGTGCCATATTCAGACTGTCAGGCATAGCGGTTGCAGCCGTATAGACGGCGACAGTAAAGGTATAGACAATCAGAATCAGCATGACCGGATCACGCCATAGGCTCCACAGTTCCTTGCAACCGAGCAGATAGATATTCTTTATTTTCTGGCTGACCATCCTAGGACTCCTGTTTTTTCAGGGCAAGAATTGCTGCACCCATAATCACAGGCACCGACAGCAGAATCACCCAAAAATCCTGATGCAGTGCATCAAAGCTCAACGCCTTGTTAAACACCCCCCGGCTGATATTCACCATATGCGTAGTCGGATAGATTTCACCAAACCAGCGACCAAAACCCTCCAGAGAGGAAACCGGATTGACAATGCCGGCGAACTGCACCGCAGGAATAAGCGTACCGATCATCACCAGAAACATCGAGGCAATCTGGCTTTTGGTCAATGAAGATGCCAGCAGTCCCATACCAGTTGAAAAAATAATAAACAGGAAGGATGCCAAGGTCAGCGTCAGGAAGCTGCCCTTGATCGGCACATCAAAGATCACCACAATGATCAGGCACATCAGAAAATAGTTCAGCATGGCCAGCACCACATAAGGAATTTGCTTGCCAATCAAAAATTCACTGCGGGTCACCGGAGTAACATACAGATTAACAATCGAACCGAGTTCTTTTTCCCGCACTACAGATAGTGCTGTCAGCATGGCAGGGATTAGTAAAATTAATAGGGGAAATACAGCCGGTGCGATTGCAGGCAGGCTCTTGATGTCGGGATTGTAGCGGAACCGGGTTTCTATATTTACGGTACTCGAGGTTTTATATCCACTTCGCTCTAATGCCTGCTGCATCAACCAGTGAGTATGAATTCCCTGTACATAGCCTTTCACTGTTTCAGCACGTTGTGGCATGGCACCATCAATCCAGGCACCAATTTTAACGTCTTCTCCGCGGTAAACATCCCGGGCAAAATCAGGTGGAATCTCGATGGCCAAAGAAATATTGCCACTTCGCATGCGTTGATCCAGATCCTCATAGTTTTGCAGCGGCGGCTTTTCAATAAAATAACGTGAACCTGCAATGCTCATGCTGTAATTCTGGCTAAGACCACTCTGGTCACGATCCAGTACAGCAAAGGTCAGGTCATCTACGTCCATAGTGATCCCAAAACCCATCACAAACAGCAGGATAATCGATCCGACCAGCGCCATGGTGGCACGTATCGGATCACGTGCCAGCTCCAGCGATTCACGCCACGCATAGCTGAGCATACGTTGCAGGCTAAATCGGCTGGATATCCTGGTTTCTTCTTTCACCTTCTGGTCATTGGAAATACTGCCTTCTATCTCCTGTTCAGGCGGCGTCTGGCTGGCTGCTCCGGCATCCACCAGATAGCCAATGAACGCTTCTTCCAGGGTGGCAGCCTGCCTATTTTTGATCAGCTGTGCGGGTGCAGCACTGTCCAGAACCCGGCCGGCATGCATCAGGGAAATCCGGTCACAGCGCTGTGCTTCATTCATAAAGTGCGTTGAAATAAAGATGGTGACCCCGTCCTTGCGGGACAAGGAGATCAGAAAGCGCCAGAAATTATCCCGGGCGATCGGGTCTACCCCGGAAGTCGGTTCATCCAGAATCAGGATTTCCGGATTGTGCACCAGTGCCACGGCCAGTGACAGGCGCTGACGGATACCCAGCGGCAAGTCATCAGGCAGCTTGTTTTTCACTTCGCTCAGGTCAAAACGCTGCAGCATCTGCTGTACACGAGGCTCAATCTGTTCAGCCGGCACATGAAACAATTTAGCGTGAAGTACCAGGTTCTGGGTAATGGTCAATTCACTATAAAGAGAGAAAGACTGGGACATGTAACCCACACGCCGGCGAGTATCGACATTACTACCGTCCACGGGCTGGCCGAACAGCCAGGCCTGTCCTTCTGAAGCCTCGAGCAATCCGGTCAGGACTTTCATGGTGGTGGTTTTACCACAGCCATTAGATCCCAGAAAACCGAAGATTTCACCCTGCCGGATCTGGAAATTGACATGATCTACTGCGGTAAAATCACCAAACCTGACAGTCAGATCTTTCGCTTCCAAGGCATAACCTTCCGAATCGTAATCGGGTAAAGGAGGAATCACCACAGGTTTATAACCCTGTTTCTTTTCTTCCGGTAAAAGCTTGATGTAAGCATCTTCCAGGTTATCACTCTCTGTCTGTATCAAGAGTTCTTGCGGAGTTCCTGTTTTCAGGATTTTGCCTTCATCCATCATCGCCAGCCAGTCGAAGCCTTGTGCTTCATCCATGTAAGCAGTGGCGACAATCACACTCATCTGGGGACGAACCTGACGGATGCGTTTAATCAGTTCCCAGAACTGTGCCCGTGCCAGAGGATCGACTCCTGTGGTGGGTTCATCCAGAATCAGAAAATCCGGATCATGAATCAGGGAGCAGCACAAGCCGAGTTTCTGTTTCATACCTCCGGACAATTTTCCTGCCGGGCGATCGAGAAATTCATGCAGTCCTGTACTTTTGGTCAGATCATCAATCCGTTTACGGATTTCTGCAGCACTATGCCCAAACAAGCGACCGACAAACTGCAGATTTTCTTCCACAGACAGGGTTTTGGACAAGTTGGTGCCCAGACCTTGGGGCATGTAGGCAATATGCGGACAAACTTTTCTGCGATGCTTCGGGTCAGCAATATCACCACCGAGTACGATTAGTCGGCCCTCCTGAACGACCTTGGCACCGGCCAGTAAAGCCAGCAAACTGGATTTCCCCACGCCATCCGGTCCGATCAGTCCGATCATGCAACCCGCAGGAAGTAACAGGGAAATATCCTTTAAAGCCTGTGTCTTTCCATATTTCAGGCTGACCTGCTGGATGTCGGCAACTGCCGCTCCTGCATCAAATTGCGGCGTCATGATTTAACCTGATTTCTTAAAAACTCGGGCCAAGGCATATTGGGATCAAGTTTGATATAGGCCACGCCCGGAAGACCGGTTTTGACTTGCTGGATATGTTTTTTCAGCAGGTCTGGATCAATTTTCGCCTTGACACGAAACATTAATTTTTGACGTTCACTTTCAGTCTCAACTGTTTTTGGAGTGAACTGGGCAGTATCGGCAACAAAAGACACCCGGGCAGGAATTACCAAATTTTTGGCCACATCCAGCACAATCCGGACTTCGGTACCGATTGCGATACGGCCAGCCACGGTTTCCGGCAAGAAAAACGTCATATAGACATCAGACAGATCAATCAGGTTCATGACCCGTCCCCCAGCCGCAATCATTTCGCCTGGTTGTGCGACCAGAAACTGCACCCGTGCTTTTAAAGGCGCCTTAAGCTGGGCATCCTCAATATCAAAATTGATCCGCTCAATAGTCGCTTTGATGGCATCTACCTGGGAGCGTGCACTCGATACCTGGCTGCGTGCCGCAACGATAGCGCCTTCAGCGCTGTCCACTTGTGCCTTGGCTGCACTGAGTACTGCTGCCACACGCTTGGCATCTGCCCTCTCATCATCCAGCTGCTGCCTGGAAGAAGCGCCTTCCTTGGCTAGAATTTCTGTACGTGCCAGACGGTTTTTTGCGGCAATGAGTTCTGTTTCACGCTGCAACACCATCGCTTCGGCTGCTGATTTTTCACTGTTACGCATCGCCAATTGAGCTTCTGCAGTAGCAATACCATCCTCGGCCTGACGCTGCTGGGCTTGGATCTCGCGCAGCTGAGCTTCAAGTGTAGACACTTTAATTCGGGCCAAAATCTGGCCAGGCTCGACAAAATCTCCTTCCCGCACCAGAATTTCTTCAAGCTGGCCAGCAAACTTACTGGAGATATTGACTTCAGTCGCCTCAATCCGTCCATTCCCGCTGACCAGCCCCTCGGTATCAGGCTGGTTCATGTTTTTCCAGATCAGGTAACCCACCAGGATTGCTACGACAACTGCTCCCACAATGGATAATTTTTTTATATTCATGGGTCTGATTACTCAACATATTCAATGGGTCGCTACCAACCCTTTTTTTATTTTTAATAAAATCCGCAGATTACTTCTTTTATTTAGTTTAATTTATAATAGGTGTATTCAAAAAGCAGGTTTAACCAGGCTGTACCAGTCTGCTATCACCACCCAGTGCAAAATACAGGGAAATATAAGACTGCATTAAGGCGCTTTGGGTTTCAATCCACTGCTGCTCTGCAGACAGCAAACTCCGCTGTGCATCTAGCACATCCAGATAGCCTACAGCACCACTATCATAACGTAACTGTGCCAGTCGTGCTGTTTCCCGAAATGCAGCCAGCCCCTGATTCTGTATTTGCAGTTGTCGGCTTAAATACCGCTGATCAACCAAAGCATCAGCCACTTCCCGGAAGGCATTCTGTACGGTTTTTTCATAGTCAGCCACAGCAATATCCTGCCGTACTTCCGCCAAGATGACATTGTTCTTTAACCGTCCTGCGGTAAAGATCGGTAGACTGATGCTGGGAGCAATCGACCATACTGAACTACCAGACTGGAACAGGCCATCTAGTTCTGTACTGGCCGTTCCAAAACTACCCGTGAGTGCAATACGCGGAAAAAAGGCAGCACGGGCAGCTTGGATACTGGCATGCTGGGAATACAGTAAAGCTTCGGCAGCCCGAATATCTGGCCGGTTCAGCAGCAACTCTGATGGAAGTCCGGTCTGCAATACTACCGGTTTAAAATTCAGCTGATCCAGCCCCACTCTTGGGACTTCTACAGGCTGGCCTATCAACTGTATCAAATAGTTGGCGGTCGTATCCTGCACATTTTGCAGTTGGATCAACAATGCCTGGCCATTACTGAGCAGGGTTTCTGCCTGCATATATTCGACTTTCGAACCTGCACCCACTTCATAACGCCGTTTAAAGATACGCACAGACCTTTCATAACTCTCCACAGAGCGTTCAGCAAAATAAATACGTTTTTCCAGTTCTGACAAGGTCAGATAGGTCTGGATTGATTGCTGGATAATACTGTTTCGTACCGCCAGCTGATTATATTCAGAAGCAAAAAACTGCTGCAATGCTGCTTCATTCAGACTGCGTATACGTCCCCAGAGATCCAGTTCCCACTGGCTGGTTCCCACACCAACTGTATACTGTTCTGTGACAACAGCACGGCCAACAGGAGATAAGTCTGCCGGCACCCTGCTGCGTTCATAGCTACTGCTTCCAGATATGCCGGGCCACAATTCTGAACGCTGAATACCATAAGCAGCCTGTGCTTCACGAATCCGTAGTGCTGCAATTTTCAGGTCATGATTGTAGGTCAGAGCAAGACGAGCAATTCTGATCAATGTAGGATCACCGACATAATCAGACCACGGCAAAGCATGGTATGTACCGCTCTGCTGAAATGGATAGTGTGCTGGCAATGCCGGCTCTGGTTTGGTCAAAGGTGCTGTATTCTGACAACCTGTCAGTAGGGCTAAAATGGGGAGCACCACCAGATTGCTATCTAAGTAAAATCTGCGAAAAATATTCAGTTTCAATAATTGTCCCTCCTGTCAGCTGAGCCCTCACTACAAAATATGCTCAACTGCCTGAGATCAATGCCTGCTTAAGTCATCAGAAAAAACCGTATCGTTAGCCTACCTGATTACATAGCTTTGCATTCTCTTTAGTTTTTAATCGACATCATGATCTGATATCAGAAATTATCCAATTTTATATTCCAAGTATTTATTTTGTTTAATTTTTCTATTCTTCTTTTAAAACTGTTCACGGCTCATCGCATAGCTTCTTGATTAGGCTATTCAGTTTCCTTATTTCAAGGTTTAAACAGCAAACTGCATTGCCATCGTTATATAGGCAGACGTTTCTGGCAAGCACCTTCGCCTATCTTCAATCCTGTATTTCTACACAATACACCGTTCATTCTGACATGCACATAGCCTCTCTATGCTCACTCATTTAATGTAGCAACAAATTGTAAACGAGTATCCAGAAAAAGAATTATGCTGTTCCGATGAAGTAGAACTCTAAAAAAACGGGATCAAGGATTATTTAATATTGTTTTGATCTGATAAACATGAAGAAATTTTTTTGCCTCCATGATTTTCTTGAATATTTCTAAAATTACTCTTAATTGTATCTTAGAGCTTGTTAAATTTAGTCTCCTTGTAACAGCTTATCGGGCTTAATGCTCAAGCTCGAGATAAAAAGGGAAATTTGCAAATTAATTAACAAATTAGTCGCACAATAATTCATTAAAATTATATTTTTTAATTTTTTTTAAAAGCTTTTTTTTTCCAAATTAAAATCAATATTTTCAATAAATTACAATTTTAAACCCATCACCAAATTAGTATTTTTACTCTATTTTGATGTTTTTTTGAACTGATTGTTCAAGCTAGAGCATTTACTCTTATTTTATTTGTGGTATTTTTGGCACATGGAGTAACAAATGATTGCGGTTTAGTAACCAAACTCTCCAAAAAATTAAATAAGTGCAAACAACAACGCTAGATATAAATTTGTACCTCAAGGAAAGACGTAAATGAAATTAAAAACATTAACTACTGCAATGATTCTCGCTACTGTACCTATGACAGGCGCATTTGCTGCTGCACTGGATCGTTCGGGACAATCTATCGCAGCGTTTTTACAACCAGGTAATTACTTTGAAGCGGGCATTACTGTATTAGATCCTTCGGTTTCTGGTACTAGTTCCGCTGCTCTAGGTGGGCAAGCTACTGGTGATATGGCAGGGGATTATCACTCTGTATCAGCTGCGTTGAAACTCCAGCTGACAGACAACTTTTCTTTTGGTCTTATTTTTGACCAACCATTTGGTGCTGAAGCAGACTATAAAGACGGCTCTGCTGCCTTTAATCCTACAAGCTTCGATGGCACAAGAGCTGAAGTTACTACAGAAAATTTAAGTTTCTTGTTTGGTTTCCAGCCAACTGAAAACTGGAATATTTATGCAGGCCCAGTTTATCAAGAAGCCAAGGGTAATGTAGCTTTACGCGGTGCCGCATATTCATTATTAAGCGGATATGATGCCACCATGAAAAAAGATGGTGGTACAGGCTGGCTAGCAGGTTTAGCTTACCAAATTCCTGAAATTGCCTTGAAAGCGTCTTTAACCTACCGTTCAGAAATTGAACACCAACTTGCTTCAACAGAAACTGGGTTAGTAACTGGTTTACCTGTAGCTCCTGGTGTTAATCTTCCATTAGGTCCATATACTGCTGGTAAAACTGATGTTACGACCCCACAATCTGTCAACTTAGATCTTCAATCTGGAGTCATGGAAAACACAGTAGCATTTCTTAATGTGCGTTGGGTAAATTGGGATGGATTTGCAATTCGCCCGAATAGTTTTGGTCAAGCCTTAGATGGCCTTGCTGGTTATTCAAGTGTTGTAGGTGCTTTAGATCCAGCTCAAGGAGCTTATTTAGCTAGTTTGCAGGGTGGAAACCTTGTTGAATACAATGAAGACCAATGGTCAGCTACAGCGGGTGTAGGCCGTAAATTTAACGAAAAATGGGCAGGCAATGTCTCTGTAGGCTGGGATTCGGGCGCAGGTAATCCTATTACAACTCTTGGCCCAACAGAAGGTTACTGGAACGTAGGCGTAGGGGTTCAGTTCTCTCCTGCTCCAAACTATTTCATTGCAGGCGGAATGAAGTATTTCTGGCTAGGCGATGCTGAAGCTTTAACTGCAGCGAATCCAAATGTAGGTACCTTTAAAGACAATGACGCAATTGCTTATGGCTTAAAAATGGGTTACCGCTTCTAAGTTCTGATTAAATAAAAAACCACTTTCGGGTGGTTTTTTATTTTTGAATTCTAATTTTATACATTTGCATATCATTTGCTTATCATTTGCTTATCATTTGCTTATTTTACAAGCAATCAATCTTCTTGTAGCTATCATTTCCATAAAATTTCCTCTCTTTTTTATTTTGTTATTTTTCATCTATTTAACATCAAGAATATAGTATAAATACTCTAAGCAATCCCTAGATTTAACCGCTGTAGTTCATTTCTTATCTAATCCTGAGTATTTACTCTTTTTAAATTTATGTTACTTTTCCCGTACATTTTTTGTTACAGATGGCATCAGGGACCGTACCATGAAGCTCACTAAAATTTCCTCAGCTATTTTACTTAGCACTTTCTCCCTCTCAGCAGTTCAAGCAGCTGGCCTAGACCGTTCTGGTCAGTCAATTCATGCTTTTTTACAGCCTGGTAATTATGCAGAAGCAGGTATTTCTGTTTTAGATCCAACGGTAAGAGGTTCTTCTACAGTAACAGGTTTAGAAGGCGAGAAAATCAGTGATATGGGTGAAGATTATTACTTCCCGTCTGCAGCCATTAAAATTCAAGCTACTGATAAAATTTCACTGGGTTTGATTTATGATCAACCTTTTGGTGCTGATGCAGAATATTCTTCAGTTGCCGGTTCATTTGGTAATGGTGTAGAAGGCACTTCAGTTGAAGTAGATACCCATAATATAACCGCTTTAATTGGCTACCAACCTACAGAAAACTGGAATTTCTATGCAGGCCCAGTATGGCAAACGGTTGAAGCAAATATTAAATTACGCGGCATGGCGTATGCAAAACCTCCTGCGGGTACTTTAAGTGGTTATAATATTGAAGTAGAACAAGAAGAAATGTGGGGCTGGTTAGCAGGATTTGCTTATCAAATTCCTGAAATTGCCTTAAAAGCAGCTGTTACCTATCGTTCAGAAATCAAACATAATGCTAAATCTATAGAAACATATAATTTGATTCCTGGTTTTGCTCATATTAATAAAGTAGAAGCTATCACTCCACAATCGGTTAATATTGATCTACAAAGTGGTATTGCACCTAATACACTAGCTTTTGCAAATTTACGTTGGGTACATTGGGATCATTTTGCAGTAACACCTTCATTTTTAGCTCAAACTACAGCTGCTTTAGGTACAAAACAAAATCTAATTGACTACTCAGATGACCAGTGGTCAGCAACTGTTGGTTTAGGCCATAAGTTCAACAATAAATGGTCAGGTACGGCTGCTGTTGGCTATGATTCTGGTGCCGGCAACCCGGTCACTACACTTGGACCAACTGAAGGTTACTGGAGTGTAGGCATGGGCGGTCAGTATAGCCCTGCTGAAAACTATTTCATTCAAGCCGGTGTGAAGTACTTCTGGTTAGGTGATGCACAAGCACAGACTGGTGGAGCTGTTAAAGCGAATTTTGAAGACAACCATGCTCTAGGTTATGGCATGAAGATCGGCTATCGCTTTTAATTAATTGATTCAATAAAGAAAGGGCGCCATGAGCGTCCTTTCTTTATTACAGTTTACTTATAATATTAAGCTGGAATATCGCGTACTGAAGCATTACGAATCGCTTCTTTTAAGGCATCATAACCACGAATGGGTGGGAATTGCGGGAATTCGGCAATGACATTTTCAGGTGCATCAAACAGGAAACCATGATCTGCTTCACCTAGCATTGTGGTATCGTTATAAGAATCCCCTGCTGCAATCACACGGAAGTTCAAGCCATGTAATGCCTTTACTGCTTGACGTTTTTGGTCCGGCTGACGAAGTTTATAAGCAGAGATCATCCCCGCTTCATCTGTTTCCAGTTTATGGCAGAAAATAGTTGGCCAATCCAATTGTTTCATCAATGGATGTGCAAATTCATAGAAGGTATCTGAAAGAATAATCAATTGAAAATGCGTACTCACCCATTTCACAAATTCTTTTGCTCCTGGGAACGGCCCCATTTCTGCAATCACATCCTGAATATCGTTTAAGCCTAAACCGTGCTGTTTTAAAATATTCAGACGTTGTGTCATCAGTACATCATAGTCAGGAATGTCACGAGTCGTCGCTTCAAGCTCTTTAATACCGGTTTTTTTGGCAAAGTTGATCCAGATTTCTGGAACCAGCACACCTTCTAAATCTAGACATACGACTTCCATGAATATTCCCCCTAAGTTGTATCGAAAAAAATTTGCACTATCATAGCTGAAGAAACCGATTTTGCACTGTACTTTTTTAAATCTATTTTTTTCATAAGTATTTATTTTTTAGTGATAAGTCAACTAAATCAATTCTATTAAAATAGAGGTGAAATTAATTAATAT
Source organism: Acinetobacter sp. BY419 (assembly GCF_019038395.1). Classification (GTDB taxonomy): domain Bacteria; phylum Pseudomonadota; class Gammaproteobacteria; order Pseudomonadales; family Moraxellaceae; genus Acinetobacter. The sequence continues at coordinate 11,405 of NZ_JAGFXZ010000032.1, read as the reverse complement.
AGGCCATGTCCTTTCCAAGCCTATATCGCCAGGACTCTCATGACCATCATTCCTACTATTGATCGTATCGATGCGCTTGCATCCGAATATGCAGATAAATCGCCCAATGAAATTTTGGCACTTGCACTGAGCCAGCAAGGTGAAATTGCGATTTCATTTTCTGGTGCCGAAGATGTTGTATTGATTGATATGGCCTCTCATTTGGGTAAACCATTTCGGGTATTCAGTCTGGATACCGGCCGTCTACATGCAGAGACCTATCAATTTATTGAACGGGTACGCAAGCATTACAATATCGAGATTGAAATCTGCTTTCCTGAAACTGACGCGGTGCAAAATTTAGTAACCAGCAAAGGTTTATTCAGTTTCTTTGAAGATGGCCATCAGGAATGTTGTGGTATCCGCAAGGTTCAACCGCTGCGTAAAAAACTGGCTACACTGGATGGCTGGATTACCGGTCAGCGCAAAGACCAAAGCCCAGGTACCCGTAATGAAATTCCTGTGGTTCAGTCAGATTCAGGTTTTTCCGGCACTGGGAAGCAGCTGATCAAATACAACCCTCTGGCCAACTGGTCCAGTGCGGATGTCTGGAGTTATATCCGCATGATGGAAGTACCTTATAATGCCCTGCATGAAAAAGGTTTCGTTTCAATTGGCTGTGAACCCTGTACCCGCCCTGTCCTGCCAAATCAGCATGAACGTGAAGGTCGCTGGTGGTGGGAAGAGGCCACCCACAAAGAATGCGGCCTGCATGCCGGCAACTTAAAAAAATGATCTAGCATAACCACCGATTTATCGGTGGTTTTTTTTGTAAACGAAACATCTACAGAAAAATCAGTACCTTTCCGCGAAAAACCGCTATACTTTGTAATGTTTATATTAATAATTCTAACAAGGTTGTTCGGATCAGAGCAGCTGAAGAAACTGCAGTGAGGCAATTTACGCTATGCGTCCATTACACCCAATTGATTTTATTTTCTTAACTTTAGAGAAACGTCAACAGCCTATGCATGTAGGCGGACTATTTTTATTCCAGATTCCCGAGAATGCCCCGGCTACTTTTATCTTGGACCTGGTTACGGATATCCAAAATTCGAAATCTTCCCCAATTGCACCATTTAATAATTATTTAAACGGATTATTTTGGGATGAGGATCATCAGTTTGATCTCGATCATCACTTTCGTCATATTGCGCTACCCAAACCAGGTCGTATCCGTGAATTATTAACCTATATTTCCCAAGAACATAGTTCACTCATTGACCGTGCTAAACCGCTATGGACTTGTCATATCATTGAAGGCATTGAGGGTAACCGTTTTGCCATGTATTTCAAAATCCACCATGCCATGGTGGATGGAATTGCGGGCATGCGTCTGGTAGAAAAATCACTCTCACGTGACCCACATGCCAAAAGCATTGTTCCACCGTGGTGTGTAGAAGGACCCCGTGCCAAACGTCTTAAGGTACCTAAAGTCAGTGCATTTAAAAATATCTGGAAGACCTTTAAGGGACAGCTGGAATCTGCACCCCGTGTGGCCTATGAGCTGTCGCAAACTGTCATGAAAGATATGGGGCGTAATCCTGATTATGTTTCTAGCTTCCAGGCGCCAAGCTGTATTCTGAATCAACGCATCAGCGCTTCGCGTCGTTTTGCCGCTCAATCTTTTGAATTTTCGCGTTTACGCCATATTTCCAAGGCATTGGGTGTGACCATTAATGACATCGTCCTGGCCATTTGCTCTGGTGCATTACGTGAATATTTATTATCACAAAATGCCCTGCCGAAAAAACCACTGATTGCTATGGTTCCTGCTTCGGTTCGCAGTGATGATTCCGATATATCTAACCGCATTACCATGATTCTGGCCAATCTGGGCACACATAAAGACGACCCACTGGAACGCTTACAGATCGTACGCCGTAGTGTGCTGAGTGCCAAAGAGCGCTTTAAGCGTATGAATGCTGATCAGATTCTGAATTATAGTGCCTTTGTCTATGGGGCAGCAGGTCTGAATATTGCATCTGGTTTAATGCCGACACGTCAGGCTTTTAACGTCATTATTTCTAATGTGCCCGGGCCACAAGAACCCCTTTACTGGAATGGTGCACGCCTTGAAGCCCTTTATCCAGCATCCATTGTGCTCGATGGTCAGGCCCTCAATATCACCATGACCAGCTATTTAGATAAACTGGAAGTCGGCTTGACCGCGTGCCGTAATGCCCTGCCGAAAATGCAGAATCTGCTGACTCATCTTGAAGAAGAAATTCAACGTTTTGAAAGAATTGTAGATGGTGAACCTGTCCCAAAGTTAAAGGCGGTAAGCTAGCCGCAGATGAATAAATAAAATAGCCGGACTGTCAAAGGTGTTGATCATTTTTGCCAGTCCTTGACCACAGAACAAAGGGACCGATCTGGTCCCTTTTCTTTATTTTTAAAATCGTTTTAAATTATATTAGAATTTTGGAAGACTTCCCTATGTAGATGTCTGTCCAAATCATTTTGCTAGCTAAGAAAATTTTTACAAATACAATCAGCTTTTAATAGTACGGCACTGTTGTAATAATTGATGGCAGACGTTACGGACCATGCTTGCGGTAATCTGGACTTCATTACCGCGCTCATCGACGATGTAGGCTGCATGTACAGTCTTTGGTTCTAATACGTGTTTTAGGCCTTTATTGATTACTGCTTTACTCATATTCATTACACACTCCTTTTGCTAAGCCTGAAACTGGGAGAAACGGCTTTGGCTAATTCATGCATCTAGTATTGTAAATAAAGGCCCGATTGTAAAATTTCAGATGTAACAAGTGTTTAACGACATTCTGTTACAATTTCAGCTGAGAATGATATCGTATTGCTCTTGCGTATACAGATTTTCCACTTGGAACTTAATCACGCGATTAATGAAATGCTCTAGATCAGCGACTGCCGGCGCTTCTGCTGTTAATAAACGATCTATAACAGCCGGATGCGCGACTACAGTAAAGCCACTCTGTGACTCATAAGCACGAGCATATCTGAGAATTTCCCTGAATATTTCGTAACATACTGACTCGGCTGTTTTGACATAACCACGTCCCTGACAGGTCGGACAAGACTCACAAAGTAGATGCTCTAGCGATTCACGGGTCCGTTTTCGGGTCATTTCCACCAAGCCCAGTTCCGACACCTGAGTAATCTTGGTCTTGGCATGGTCACGTTCCAGCATGCGCTCAAACTGTTTCATCACTTCTTCACGATGCTGTGCTTCCTGCATATCAATGAAGTCAATGATAATAATACCGCCCAGGTTGCGCAGACGTAACTGACGAGCGATGACCTGAGTCGCTTCCATATTGGTTTTAAAGACTGTGTCTTCCAGCGAACGACCACCGACATAAGAGCCGGTATTGACGTCAATCGTGGCCATAGCTTCAGTCTGATCAATCATCAGATAACCGCCAGATTTTAACGCGACTCTGGTTTGCAATGCCTTTTGCAGGTCTTCTTCGACATTGTACAAATCAAAAATTGGCCGTTCACCCGGATAATGCAGCAAACGGTCTTTCATATTCGGGACAAATTCTTCGACAAATTCCTGCAACTTGGCATGAATTTCCCGTGAATCCACGTAAATTTTGGCGGTTTCTTCATTGGCAAGATCACGAATGACCCGTTGCGGCAAAGGCAACTCTTCAAAAATCAGGGACGGTACTGCGATAATCTTTTGCTTGCGCTGGATGTATTCCCAAAGCTTGGCCAGATAGGCCATATCCTGCGCGATGGCTTCTTCTTCAATCCCTTCTGCCGCAGTACGCACAATCACCGAACCTGGCAACTTATGCTCCGCCTGAATCCGTTCAATGATAGAACGCAAGCGATTGCGCTCTTCTTCTGATTCAATCCGTTGCGATACCCCGATATGATTGCCATAAGGCATCAATACTAAATATCGCGAAGGAATAGACAAATCGGTAGACAACCGTGCACCTTTGGTGCCCAGCATATCTTTCATCACCTGAACTGTGAGGATTTGGCCCGGTTGCAGTAGCTCAAAGACATTCGGGGTCGCTTGATTACGTGGCCAGACCATGTCGTTGATATGCAAAAACGCAGTGCGAGAGAGTCCGATATCTACAAAAGCAGCCTGCATGCCGGGTAAGACTCGCACCACTTTTCCTTTATAGACATTCCCTACCAGGCCACGTTTGGCCGTACGCTCGACAAACAGTTCATTGACCGTGCCGTTTTCAATTAACGCGACCCGACATTCCATCGGCGTGACGTTAATCAACAACTCGTCAGACATAACTATACTCAAAACATTATAAGAATTCTTTTTTCAGCAGTTAATTTAGTGCCTTAACCGTCTGTAATAACTGTACTGTCTCATATAAAGGCAAGCCGACCACATTGGAATAACTGCCCTGTATTTTTGGAATATAACGTGCTGCAATCCCTTGAATCGCATAAGCCCCGGCTTTACCCAGTGGCTCACCTGTGGCCCAGTAACTGTCCATATCTGCAGCGCTCAGGATTTGAAATTCGACCTGTGTACGTACCACTATACTGTATTTTTCATGCTTTGTACGAACACAGACCCCGCTATATACATCATGCCATCGACCGGAGATTTTTGTCCACATTTCAATAGCATGTTGCTTAGATTCGGGTTTTCCCAAAATCTCACCATCCACGCCCAGACTGGTATCCGCAGCAATAATGATGGCATCCGGATAGCGTTCGGCCACGGCATCCGCTTTGGTTCGTGCCAGACGCTCGACATAAACAGCGACCGACTCGCCTTCCTGTACCGATTCGTCGACTTCTGGACTGTAAATATCGAAGCTCAGGCCGAGTTGCTGCAATAATTCGCGACGTCGCGGTGAGCTGGAAGCAAGAACTATATGCGCCATTTTTTCAGCATATAATAAATGACTGGCCAGACCAGAATACTGGTGAGCAGCGGAATCCAGTGCCGCGCAAAAGAAAATTGCACGCTGGCCATAATCTGGGCAAAAAAGATCATTAGCAAATACGCCACAATCGCTAGCCCCATAATCACCCAGAGGTTATTAAAGGTCAGAATACGGCGTTCGCGGGTCAGAAAGCGGGCTAAAAAGGCGATAATAATAAAGCTGAGCGCATTCAGACCCAAAGGTGCGTCTAGCAGCAAATCCATAAAAATACCGGTGCCGAAGGCAAACCAGATTCCGCACCAGGTTGGCTGACACAACACCCAGAATAGCATGATCATCAGCATAAACAGCGGACGCCAGCCCGAGAGTGTATAGGACAGTGGATAGACCATTAAAATGGAAGCTACAATCACCGAAATGACAATAGCCATTAAAGGATCACGATGCTTTCTGGATTGCATCCTAGCGATTGACATGTGGTTGCTCCATCGCTAATGAATCGGAAAATAATACCACCACATGATGCCCGCCAGCCAGCTGGGCTGCAGGCGTGACATCAATCTGGGCAAACTCACCAGAATTATGCCGTTGTACCTTGGACACCTGCCCCACCAGATAACCTGCCGGGAAATGTTGTCCCAAGCCTGAACTGTAGACTTTTTCCCCGACCTTGATATTGGCACTGGTCGGCACATATTCCATTTTTAAACGCCCCAGATCACCCATGCCCGAGACAATGGCACGCATGCCCGTATGTTCCAGACGTACTGACAGTGAATGTTCTTTATCTGACAGCAGCATGACCCGGCTACTATGCGGATAGACATTGATAATCTGTCCCATGATGCCCTTGTCGTCCAGTACCGTTTGCCCGACTTTCAGCTCGTTATTGGCACCACGGTTGATTACGATAATATGCCGCAATGGATCGGCATCGGTACCAATCACTTCCGCAATTTCAATACGTCCATCAATGATTAGCGGCGTGTCCAATAGACCGCGCAAACGGGTATTTTCAGCAGAAAGTTCAGAGATTTTTTGTAAGCGAACCTGTGCCTGTAACAGCTCGGCCTGCATCGCGGTATTTTCCCGACGCAACTGAGCTTCAGACTTGGTTTGTTGATTTAACCACTCTCGCGACAATACCGGATAACTGGCCACCGCATAAATAGGATTATAAGCAGCGTACAGGACATCCCTTGCAGGTTGAACAACATGCGGCATGCGCCAATCAAAGAAAAGCACTACCAGGCATGTCACCAATGCAATGATAAAAGAGCGAAAAGATGGCGGTTGTCGAGAAAACAGATGTGCTTGCACCCGCCGGATCCTTTTCTTAGCCTACGAATAACATGTCATGATTTGGGTTGTCGAAAAATTCCAGTACCTTGCCGCCACCACGTGTCACACAAGACAGTGGATCTTCTGCAACTACTACAGGCAGGCCGGTTTCTTTGGCCAGCAGCTTGTCCAGGTTACGCAGCAATGCGCCACCACCGGTTAATACGATACCGCGTTCAGCAATGTCAGAAGAAAGCTCAGGAGGTGTGTGTTCTAGTGCAGATTTTACTGCAGCCACAATGTTTTGCAGAGGATCAGAAATTGCTTGAGTCACTTCGTCTGAGTTGACCACGATTGCGCGTGGTACACCTTCTGCAAGGTTACGGCCACGAACTTCAATTTCAAGCGGTTTAGCGCCTTCATCTGGCAATGCCATGCCCACTTCTTTTTTGATCACTTCAGCCGTGGTTTCACCGATCACACAGCCATGCGCCTTACGCACATAGTTAATGATCTGCTCATCAAAGACATCACCGCCAATCCGTAAAGAATCGGCATAGACACAGCCCTGCAGGGAAATGATCGCAATTTCAGTGGTACCACCGCCGACATCGACCACCATCGAACCACAGGCCTGCTCAACTGGCATACCTGCACCAATAGCTGCTGCCATTGGTTCTTCGATTAAACGTACATCACGTGCACCCGCATTAAACACGGCTTCACGAATGGCACGGCGTTCAACCAGGGTCGATTTACATGGCACACAAACCACGACACGCGGTGCCGGAGTAAATAAACGGTTTTCATGTACTTTACGGATGAACTGATTCAGCATGGTCTCGGTGACTTCAAAATCTGCAATCACCCCGTCTTTCATCGGACGGATCGCTGAGATATTGGCTGGGGTACGACCTAGCATTTGTTTCGCTTCAAGACCTACAGCGGCAACAATTTTATGTGAACCACTATGACGGATGGCTACAACCGTCGGTTCGTTTAATATAATGCCTCGTCCAGGCGCATAAATAAGTGTATTTGCTGTACCTAAATCAATGGCAAGATCGGGCGAAAACAAGCCTATTAGTCGTTTTAGAATCACGGGGACGTTCTCAGTTAAACTTTATATGGACGCAAGGTGGCAACTTTAACTAAATGTGATGATTTGGACAAGTCAATCGCTTATCATAACGCATGATAATTTGAATTTTTTTAATACTGATTAGGTAATATTATGTCTACATCGGATGCACAGCATTCTGCAGATTTAAGTGCAGAAACAGTTTCAGCTATTGCCAACCTTGCACGGTTATCTCTTGATCATACGCAATCTGCTGAATATGCTCAAAGTTTAAATAAAATTTTAGGCATGATGGAAACCCTGAAAGGCATCAATACCGATGGTGTTGAACCATTAAAAAGCCCTTTCGACCACCCTCAGCCGCTACGTGATGATGTGGTCACTGAAACCAATCATCGTGAGGAATACCAAGCAGTTGCACCAGCTGTTCAGGATGGCTTGTACCTCGTACCGCGCGTGATTGAGTAATTACTACCCAGTTCATTCTTTTTATTAAATTAAACGTAAAGAATTATTTCTCATGACAGATTTACATCGCTTATCCATTCGTGAACTCAGTGAAGGGCTGGCAAATGCCCAGTTTTCATCTCGCGAATTGACTGAACATTACTTAAAACGCATTGCAAAAATTGATGCTCAAGTAAAATCATATGTAACCGTTACGCCTGAATTGGCATTGGCAGAAGCCGATGCGGCTGACACACTGCGTAAAGCAGGTGGTGCAAATGTATTAACAGGCGTGCCAATCGCACATAAAGACATTTTCTGTACCCAAGGCATCAAGACCACTGCGGGTTCTAAAATGCTGGACAATTTTATTTCTCCTTACAACGCAACCGTTGTAGCGAAAGGCAAAGCTGCGGGCCTGGTCACTTTGGGTAAAGTGAACATGGATGAATTCGCCATGGGTTCAACCTCTGAAAATTCCTATTACGGCGCAACCGCTAACCCTTGGAACCTGGGTCATGTACCTGGCGGTTCTTCAGGTGGTTCAGCAGCAGCTGTAGCGGCTGACCTGGCACCATTTGCAACCGGTACCGATACCGGTGGCTCTATTCGTCAACCAGCGTCATTCTGTGGCCTTACAGGCTTAAAACCGACCTATGGCCGTGTGTCGCGTTTCGGGATGATTGCCTATGCATCATCACTGGATCAAGGCGGCCCAATGGCACGTTCGGGTGAAGACTGTGCCTACCTGATGAATGTCATGGCCGGTCATGATGCCAAAGATTCCACTTCAATGGATCAAGCCGTTGATAATTATGTGGCGAACCTGAACGCTACACCCGTCAAAGGTTTGCGCATTGGTATTCCAAAACAGTACTTCAACGTTGCTGGTTTGGCTGCTGACGTGAAAGCACGTGTTGAAGAATCACTAAAAAAACTGGAAGACATGGGTGCGGTTCTTGTTGAGATTGATCTCGACATGACTGATGCTTATGTGCCGACTTACTACCTGATTGCCCCTGCTGAAGCATCGTCTAACTTACAGCGTTTTGACGGTGTACGTTATGGCTACCGATGCGACGCCCCTGTGGACTTGATGGACTTGTACAAGCGTTCGCGTTCAGAAGGTTTTGGTAAAGAAGTGCAACGTCGTATCCTGATTGGCACATATGCGTTATCCGCTGGATACTACGATGCATACTATGTCAAAGCGCAAAAAGTACGTCGTCTGATTCAGCAGGATTTCCTTAAAGCATTCGAGTCTGTCGATGTCATCGCTGCGCCATCTGCGCCAACGACTGCATATAAAATCGGTGCGGATTTGACTCCAGTTGAAATGTACCTGGGTGATATTTACACGCTTGCGGTAAACCTTGCAGGTCTTCCTGCGATTAACGCGCCTGTCGGTTTTGACCAGAACAACTTGCCAGTTGGCTTACAGTTGATTGGGAATTACTGGTCAGAATCGCAATTGTTGTCTGTGGTACACCAGTATCAACAAGCAACAGATTGGCATACAAAACGCGCTGCAATTGCTGAGGAGAATGCATAATGGCTCAAGCTCAAAAATCGGCTAAACCAAAATCTAACCTGATTGATGGTTGGGAAGTCGTGATTGGTATCGAGATTCACACTCAGCTTGCCACCAATACCAAAATTTTCTCGGGCTCATCGACTGTATTCGGTAATGATCCAAACACTCAGGCCAGCCTTGTTGATTTGGCCATGCCAGGCGTATTGCCTGTGCTGAACAAAGAAGTCGTGGATCTTGCGATTCGCTTTGGTTTGGGGATTGATGCGTATATCGACCAAGCCTCTGTGTTTGCACGTAAAAACTACTTCTACCCTGACTCGCCTAAAGGCTATCAAATTAGCCAGATGGATAACCCGATTGTGGGCTTGGGTCATATCGACATTCAACTTGAAGATGGCACAGTTAAACGCGTTGGCGTAACCCGTGCGCACCTTGAGGAAGATGCAGGTAAATCGATTCATGACCAGTTCGAAGGCATGTCAGGTATTGATTTAAACCGTGCGGGCACACCGCTGCTTGAAATCGTTTCTGAACCGGATATGCGTTCGGTGGAAGAAGCCGTTGCTTATATCAAATCGATTCATACGCTGGTGCGTTGGCTCGGTATTTCTGACGGTAACATGGCAGAAGGTTCATTCCGTTGTGACTGTAACGTGTCTTTACGTCGTCCGGGCAATGAATTCGGTACGCGTTGCGAGTTGAAAAACCTCAACTCATTCCGTTTCATTGAGCAAGCGATCAATGTTGAAATTGAACGTCAAATGGAAATTCTGGAAGATGGCGGCAAAATCGACCAAGAAACCCGTTTGTTCGACCCTGTGAAAATGGAAACGCGTTCAATGCGTTCGAAAGAAGAAGCGAACGATTACCGCTATTTCCCAGATCCGGACTTGTTGCCTGTGGTGATTGCAGATGCACAAATTGAAGCGATCAAAGCACAAATGCCTGAGCTACCGAAAGCACGTCGCGCACGTTTTATCGCTGACTTTGGCGTGACTGAGTACGATGCGCATGTACTGACCCTGACGCGTGAAATGGCTGATTTTTATGAAGCTGTTGTGACTGCTGCGGGCGGTGCTGCGAATGGTAAAATTGCGGCAAACTGGGTGATGGGCGAATTCTCAGGTGCTTTAAACAAAGCAGGCCTGGATTTGGCTGACTCGCCTGTAACCGCGGAAAAATTGGGCGGTATGGTTGCACGTATTATCGATAACACCATTAGCGGTAAGATCGCGAAACAGGTGTTCGGCTTTATGTGGGAAGAAGGCAAAACTGCGGACGAAATTATTGCGGAAAAAGGCTTGAAACAGGAAACTGATACAGGCGCGATTGAAGCAATTATTAAGGAAGTGCTTGCTGCCAACGAGAAGATGGTTGAAGAGTATAAATCTGGCAAAGAGAAAGCCTTTAACGGTCTTGTTGGTCAAGTGATGAAAGCTTCACGTGGTAAGGCTAACCCTGCGCAAGTGAATGAATTAATGAAGAAATTGATTGGTTGATTTATTCGCTAATATACTGATTTCATGTTATAAAAACCTCGCTTAATGCGGGGTTTTTATATGGATACACTAGAAATTATTTCTAATTTTGAAAAAAATGTGGAACAAATACAAAAAGTAACGGAAAAATCAAATTTACCAGATTTCAAGAAATCAGAACACTTCACTGATCACCTTCAACATTTATATGATAATTGCCAAAAGCTTGCAGTTGATATAGAAAAATATAACCTTTACATTCAACCATTTAATGAGCTAAAAACATTATTAATGTCTAGCTCTCGTAGCATTAGCCATATAATGGATGTCATTTTAAAAGCAAGCACTTTAGACTTTTCTCGACAATCTTTTCAAGCGGAAATTAACTCAACAACGACTTGTCTGGATCTCATTGATAATTATGTAAATTCTAATGACTTTATATCAAAAAATCTTAACCAAGTTGTTATTAGTAAAATCAATGAGGTAAACACGCAATTAGAAAATATAACCAAACTTAAAATCAAATTAGAAGGTGTTTCAACTGAAGAAGTGATATGTGCTGAAAAAAGCGGAGACTTTAACTTGGTAAACTATACTTACTCATCAGGAGTTTACCATGAGAAAAAAGCAAAATTTTTACACGTCAGAATTTAAAGCTGAAGCCATAAAAGTAATTG
>NZ_JAGFXZ010000031.1 GCF_019038395.1 Acinetobacter sp. BY419 | reverse complement strand
GCCTATTTAAGTGATGTCCTAAAAAGACTACCCACCCATAAAGTCACAGAAATTGAGGATTTGCTACCTCATCGTTGGAAACCTGAACCTCGTTAAAACATAGCAATGGGATTCAGCGGATGCTTACATTAATTGCAAGTGAAAGTATTCTTCGTATTTAATCTCCATATGATCAAGAATTTATTTAAATGGACCGAATGCTTCTAAGTATTTCTCACCAGCTTTTGGTAGTAATCTGTTACAAGGTTTATTTTTGATCGGCCATTTAGCGGTTAATTATTTATAGAGTTTTGATCCATAATCTGCACCAATAAAAAACCATCCGAAGATGGTTTTTTATGATTCAGTTTTGAGCTATTAGCCACAAGATGCTTGAACGATAATTTTTGTTTGTGGATCAGTCACTACTGTAACTCTTTCTAAACGGTAATCTAAAGTTACCGGTTGACCAGGCGCAACCATGCGTACAATTTCAGCTTTTGTCTTGGCTTTAATAGTTGCTTCAGATAAACCTTTTTGCCCAACAAGTTTTGTTGCTTCGTCAGCTACACAGCTGGTCATAGTATTGGGTTGTTGAGAAGGCATCTGTTCAGGATTATTTGCACAAGCTGTCAATGCAACAGCAGCTAAAATTAAAGATAAATTTTGGATAATTTTCATATGCTTTTGTCTTGTTAGGATAAAAAAGTAATCATACCGAATAAGAAAGCATCGGCTACATGCTTAACAACAATCTCTATATACTCTGCTTAATCAGAAAAGCATGAACTATCGAAATGGTTATTTAGCGGATTCCCTACACTTTTAACAGTGATAACGGGAAACCTCCCAAAGGAGGTTCTAGGCATAGGTTTAAATTTTTAACCACAAAATGCCTTAAGAATTGTTTGAGTTTGTGGATCAGCAATGACTGTTACTCGTCCTGGATGATAATCTTTAGTTATAGGTTGGCCGGGTGCAACCAGTCTAACAATCTCAGAATTTGTTTTTGATTTGATATCCGCTTCACTCGATAATTTCATACCTGCTAATTTTGCTGCACTTTCAGGTACGCATTTTTCCATCATCTCGGGTTTTTGAACCACTTCTGTCTCGGGAGTACCGGCACAAGCAGTCAAGGTCGCCGCTGCAAGAATAAGTGATAAATTATAAATAATTTTCATAAGTTTCTATCTTTATCATATAAAAGCAGGATCATACCTAAGGCAGCTTAAACGAGCCTAGCTATATCAACAATATTAATACACTTCGTTAAATATTGAACTTTTCAAAACCCCGCTTAACTCTCTCCGTTTAAGCGAGTTAAACTTTTGCTTCTGCTTTATTTGCAGAACAAGTTTATTAGCTAATTGTTTCAATATGAATGATATGACACCTATTTAAATAATTTTTCATCAAAAACTTTAAAGGAATCCCGACACATCTTGATTCCTTATATTATCAATTATGTAGTCAATTTCATTCGTACCCTACAGGTCAAATAAGATAAATAAAAATTGGAGCATGTAGATCTCCTTATTTTTTAATCTATCGAATTCGAGTGTTTTTAATTATGGCGAATTCAACCTAATGAGAGTTTTTCAAAAAAAAGCCCACTTAAGGAAAAAAACAGTGGGCTTATAAACTAAGGACCTTGGGAGGTCATTCAGAAACTACAGCAGTTTCTATTGATTATTTTACACACTATTCAAGTGATTTTTAGTGGTAAAATATGCCAAAAGTTTAATTAATATTTGTTAAATCAACTTATTATAAAAACTTAATTAGCCCGAATCGCGAATAAGAAATTAACTTGAAAAATAGGAGGACTAGAGCCATCAGTTGAGTTACCACACCAAACCTAAAGCTCTAGTCCTGATGTTTAATAGTACCGAATTATTTGGCGTAATTGATGATTTCTTTCTTAAATTTGAAGCAACTTATTGGAAGTTTCTCAAACAAAGCAGGCACTGTTTAAGAATCCGAACTGCACAACTAACGATCTCAGAAATTACCTTTATCGCTATTTGGTATAAGTGCTCTCACTTCAATAATTTTAAAGCATTCTTCTCATGGTTGAAGCAGGATAAAAGACATTTATTTAAAAGCTTACCTTGTTACCAACGGATGATTCATCTGATCAATATGCATCAATTGGCACTCCATGCCTTACATGTGGCGATAATGAAAGGTCAATGTAATCAATATTTATGGATTGACTCAACAACGCTACCTGTCTGTAAACATCAGCGCATTCAACGTCATAAATCGTTAGCTAAAATTGCATCTCGTGGTAAAAGCTCAATGGGCTGGTTTTATGGCTGTAAATTACATATTGCGATGAATCCATTTGGTGAGATCGTTAGCTCTGCTTTATCCAATGGGCATATTGCGGACATAAAAATGGTTGAGCAATTGGTTGAAGGCTTAGAAGCAAAGCTTTATGCGGATCGTGGCTATATCAGCCAAGAGTTAAAAACCAGGTTAAAAGATCAAGGTATTGATTTGATGACCTATCATCGAAAAAATATGCGGTCTATTCAACTATCTGCATCAGATGAATATCACTTAAAACAACGTAATAAGATAGAAACGTTATTCAGCTTATTAAAAGGACAATACAATTTAGTGACAAGTAAAGCACGTAGCATTCGTGGATTTCTAAGTGGGATTTACGCATCGTTATGTGCATATCAATTAACCCACCGAAATAAGCCAACCATTCAAATTATGGAATCATTGGCTTAAGCAGGATTCGGGTTATTGGTAGAGATTTAAAATAAATCTTTTTCTCACTATCCCCGTTCTAGTTATATCGATGAGCGAGTAAATCTTATGGATCAATTAATTAAAAGCGGTAGTTTTGATCAAGCTTTTAAAGATGTGTTTGTTTCACCAGAATCAGTTAAGCAAAGTTTAATTTAAAGGAGATTTCATAATGAGAGCAACTCTCCTTTTGATGTTTATCTAAGTGATGTGGCATTCTGCCTGAAAGCAATATAAAAAGAGTCTAAAAAAGATCGGGTGACAATGAATCATTGATTGCTAAATTATTGATTAACTACTAAATGGTGGCATCTAATTTGCACCTTGCAGATATAAAATAAGCACCTAATTAATAATAATTTTTATGATATTTTATAATTCATCCACCCCACCTGCCCAGGAAGCGACAACCATTTTTTTTGACAGTTGATATGGTGCAATATACATATAATTTCATCACTTTTTTGATGGGCATAGTATACTGCATCTGCCTTATTCGCTCATCTGTTCAACTAATTTAAGACACCATGAATAAAACTTTTGCTGATTGTTTTTCTTTTAAGTCATTGTCTGTACTTGCACTTTCTCTGGGTCTTGCCGGTTGTGGCAACGGTTCATGGTGGTCAAAAAATGATGAACCTACACTTGAAGTTGAACATATTCGCAAGGCCATTCCTGGTCGGGTAAATCAGCGTGAGTCCTGGGCACAAGATATTTACGATATTACTGAACAGCTTGGCATTCCTCAGACCAAGGAAAATGTCTGCACCATTGTGGCAGTGGTTGATCAGGAATCAAACTTTGTTGCAGATCCTACTGTCCCGGGTTTGGGTGAAAAGGCCGTTAAGGAAGTACAAGGCCGTCTCGACGAAAAATTCAAAGACAAACTCGGTCAGGCAATTGGTGGAACAGTTGCAGGATATTTCCAGGAAGTTCTCAAAAACCATCCGAGTCCTGAAGACAATTACCTGAGCCAGATGCGTCGGGTCAAAACAGAACGGGAACTCGATGAATTATACCGTGAAATATTTGACTATATGTCGAAGCATTATCATGTCAGTGCACTTACCGGTGCTGCCAAACTGGTCGGCCAGAATATTGGCGAGAAAATGAATCCAATTACCACCTTGGGTTCAATGCAGGTACATATCAGCTACGCTAAAGAGCATAAACGTCAGGGTGGCAATATTGCCGAACTGCGTACCGATCTCTACAGTCAGTATGGCGGTTTGTATTATGGTATTCATCGCCTGATGATGTACCCGGCCGATTATGATAAGCCGATTTACCGTTTTGCAGACTATAATTCCGGCATGTATTCCAGCCGAAATGCTGCTTTTCAGAGCATGTTAAATGAGTTAACTGAAGCCGAACTTGATCTGGATGGCGATTTATTGCTATACACCAAAGATGGCGCGATCCGTTCGCAGAAGAGTCAATCCGAGCGTGAATTGATCAGTGTCTTTGCCAAAAATAATTTTATTATCACTGAGCGTCAAATCCGCGCTGATTTAAAGAAAGAAAAAGAGCAAGATTTTGAAGATACCATGACCTATCGTGGCGTTAGCAAACTCTTTCAGGAAAAAGTAGACAAAGATCCTATCTATTCGATCATGCCTGAAGTGGTCATTTCCGGGCCAAAATTGAGTCGTGATTATAATACCAACTGGTTTGCTACCCGTGTCGATGGTCGCTATCAAACATGCATGCGCAAGATCAAAAATATAAAACTCTAGTCTTATTTGATTTTGATGGCACCCTGTATCCACATGATAGCTTTACCGGGTTCATTTTTTATGCCTTGAGAAAACGGCATATTGTTAAGCGTGGCATTCAGATTTTGCCGTGGATTCAGGCGTATTATTTAAAACTCTACCCAGCGCATCGCATGCGCCCCAAGCTATATGCCAGCATGTTCAAAGAAAGTGATGCAGAGGAAATTCTGCAATTGGCTCAGGACTATGCACAACAACTCATGCTCAAGTTAAATTCGAAACTATTAGATCAGCTCAGACAACATCAGCAACTTGGTCATGAGGTAGTACTTGTTTCTGCCTCTCTAGATTTATATTTAAAACCGGTGTGTACCTATTTAAATATCGATTTAATCTGTAGTGAGGTTGAAATTAAAGCCGGAGAAATAACAGGGTTTTATCAAACGCCTGACTGTAGCAATCAGCAAAAGAAACTTAGAATATTAGAAAAATATAAACTGCAAGATTATGCTGAAATTTATGCTTACGGGAATAGTGATGAAGATAAGGAGATGCTGAGTTTGGCGCATCACTGCTATCTCGAAGGACGAGATAAACAGCTTCCGAAAATTAATATCTCATCCAGTTCGATGCCATATTAGATCTTCCCCTGCTTTATCTGGTGGATCTAATAAAAATCTTTAGACCCTATATCAACGACAGATTAACTGTTCTTAACTTACACCTTCAAATCATATTTTATAGCTTTGCAATCAGGACCTTGCCTTTCTGAATTATAAACTTCACTTATAAAAAAACCACTTCATTTGAAGTGGTTTTTTTATTTAGGAAAAACTATTTCTTAAACGGAAATGCATATTTCACTATACGTTTGATCACGCTGCCATACTGTTTTACCAGACTGGCATTGTTATAGTTCAAACCATATTTTTCACAAACAGCCTGAACCTTTGGCGCCATTTGACGATAGCGACGTGCAGGCACATCAGGGTACAAATGATGTTCAATCTGGTGACTTAAATGACCCGTCAAGATATGGAACGCTTCAGAACCGGTCAGGTTTGATGAACCACGGATTTGGCGCATATACCAGTGACCACGACTTTCATTTTGCAGTACCGATTTCGGGAACACTTCTACATCTTTGGTAAAGTGGCCACAGAAAATAATACTGAACGTCCAGATATTACGCAGACCATTGGCCACCATATTACCAGTCAACACAGGTAATGCAGCAGGACCCGCGATTAGTGGGAAAAATACATAATCTTTAAACAGCTGTTTACCGATTTTGTTCTGCATTGGACGCCATTCTTCTTTGGTCTGCTCTTTGCTTTTGCGACCTTTGAAGTATTTACCCAATTCAAGATTCTGAATTGCTACGCCCCATTGGAACAACAAACAAAATGGCACGGCATAAACCGGTTGTAATAAATAACCCGGTTTCCAGCGCTGTTCTGGGAACAGGCGTAATAGCCCATAACCGATGTCATCGTCCATACCCTTGATATTGGTATAAGTATGATGTTTAAAGTTATGCGTTTGACGCCAGTTATCTGCAGTCCCTACGATATCCCACTCATAAGTCTGGCCATTCATTTTAGGATCATTCATCCAGTCATATTGACCGTGCATGACATTATGACCCAGTTCCATGTTTTCCATGATTTTAGCAAAACCCAAGAGGCCTGTGCCTAGCAACCATGCTGGCGGGAACCAGCCTGCAAACAATAAGGCGCGACCGGCAATCGATGAGTAACGGATGGTTGAGTAAACACGACGGATATATTTGGCATCTTTTTCCCCCAGATCATCCAGCACTTCCTGCTTGATCGCATCAAGTTCACGTGCAAGTTCATCAAGTTCAAACTGGGTTAATTCACGGTTTTTGGGGTTTTTAAAATACTGTAATTTTACTGGCATATTCATAGGATAAAACTCGCTTATAAGTCGATGACGAGGTCAGTCTGCGCTGAGTTAACACAAATTTTGAGCAGATTACCTGGCTCGGTATTTTGTGCGCCGTTTACCAAATTCTTGGTCGAACCTTCCACTTTATTGCAGGCACATTTATTACAAATGCCCATACGGCAACCATGGGTTGGTTTAATATTTTGCTGTTCCAGACTCACCAGAATGGACTGGCCCTTTGGAATACTGACAATTTTTTTCGACTGGGTCAGGGTGACATTAATAAAGCCGGTATCCGATTGATCCGCCAAACTCATGCTAAAGGCTTCACCCTTAAACTGTTTTGCATGAGCAAAAAGCTGCTCAGCTTTCGACACAAAACCGGAAGGACCACAGCAATACACGATGCTATTTTCCAGATTTTGCAGTTCTGTCAGATAGGTCCCATCCAGACGCGCAGCAGCCGGTTGTTCTTGAGTCGCATAAACATGAAATGAAAAGTTTGCATGTTTCTGAGCAAGCTCTTCAAAACGCGCTTTAAATGCTGCATCCTGATCTTTCTTGACCCAGTACCACAGGCTCACCGATGCAGATAACTCCCCATTTTTACTCATGCTTTCTAACATGCTGAGCATTGGGGTAATACCGCTACCTGCAGCTAGCAGAATCAGTGGGCTCGGCTGCACAGGTAAAGTCATATCCCCATAAGGCTGACCAAATTCGATCACGTCACCCACTTGCGCCTGTTCTGCTAACCAGGTGCTGACCTTGCCAGCATTGACTTTTTTCACGGTCAATAAAACATGCTGCGCATCTACACGGGTCAAACTATAACTACGTTCATAGCGAATGCCATTCACCACGACATAGACCGGATGATGCTGCCCCGCTTCGCCAAACTTAAATAAGCGATTTACCTGAATTTTCAGACTCAGCATATCCTGTGCTGCATTTTCTTTATGCACGATCTTGCCTAATGGCTGATTCAACGACCATATAGGATTGAGTTTCTGAATCCAGAAATTAATCGCATGCTGATCAACAACACTGTCCGACAGTGCATTCAACGGCGTTTTAAGTTTTTGGAGTACATACATCGTTATCGACATCACCTTGAGGTTTTTAATTATTATACAGATGTATATATATTTGTATATACAGTTGTATTGTTTCTATTCATTTCACAAGCTTGACTAGCTCGGTTATAATAAAAGGTCATGCATGAACCTATCGATGAACGAGCCTTCAATGAAAATAAGCAGTGATGCATCTTTATTACAATCGAAAAGCATTGATGAGCCGATTATCGTACGTAGTGTCGGTCGCAAGGCTACCATTACCAAGGAAGAACTGTTTCAGGCTGCATTGAATCTGATTGGACCACAAAAAAGTATTTCTTCTTTAAGTCTGCGTGAAGTGGCACGTGAAGCCGGTATTGCACCAAACAGCTTCTATCGTCATTTTAAAGATATTGATGAACTGGCGATTGAGCTGATTGATCGTGCCGGGATTGTATTGCGGCAGATTTTGAACGAGGCACGCCTGCAGGCTTCCCGTCAGAACAGCATCATCCGTAGCTCTGTAGAAATTTTTATTGCCCAGCTAGATGCCGATGAAGGCAATCTGAGCCTGTTATTACGTGAAGGCTATACCGGCTCCAAGTCTTATAAACAGGCAGTAGAACGTCAGTTGCATTATTTTCAGCAGGAACTCCAAGATGACTTGGTTCGTCTGGAACGTCTGAATAATAAAAAGTTGTTAAATGCTGACATAGTGGCTAAAGCGATTACCCAACTGGTGTTCAACATGGGGGCCAATGTCATTGACATGCCTGCTGAAGACCGAAAAGAAATTGCCGAACAGACCATGATCATGATTCGGATGATTCTGGAAGGTGCGCGTCATCTGGAAGACTCCCAGCTACGTTAATTTTCCGATTTGCATGAAATTGTATAAAAGAGACGTACTAAACGTCTCTTTTTTATGACCTTTACAAAAGTGCAAGTTGGGCTTTGACCGCCTTTGCAGTGGCTTCCGGATGCTCAAGCGGGAACATATGCCCGCCCTCAACCACTGAATAATCGATCTGATAAATCTTCTGCATGCCTTGTGGCAAGCCCTGCTGATAAAACTGACTCTGCTGCGCAGTGATCAGATGAATCGGCACTTCAGGCGGTCGTCGTGGCGTTCTCCACCACCAGGCTGGTACAGTCCGGAAGATCTCTGCTTCCACCTGTTTGGGAATAGTTAAAGTGACTCCGCCGCGTTCAGGTTCTGGCCGAATGCCACTCTCGATATAATCAGTAAAACACTGATCATCAAAATTTTTAAATAGCCGGTTAAAGCGAAGTGCTTCAATAGCGGCCTGTTTCGATGGCCAATGATCCTTGCGTTTTAGTGTCAATCCTGCTGGTGTATAGCGATCGACACTTTTTAGGTTTAGCTTTTTAATCAGTTCATACATGGCGCTATTTTTCCCAATAATGAACGGTGGGTCCATAATCAGCAGCTTGGAAAATAGTTCTGGACGTCGATATGCCGCCATCAGGGTCACCAGACCGCCAAAGGAGTGCCCTAAGCCAATCACCTGCTGCTGAGGAAATTGCTGCTCGATATCTGCAATGACTTCATCGACCAGATAACGCCAGTCTCGCGTAATCGGATATTGCGGATTCATGCCAATCACGGGAATCGCTTTGACCTCATATTCTGGCTGGAAACAGTCCAGAAACTTCTGATAAGTTGTCGCAGGGATGCCATTGGCATGGGTAAAATGTAGAGCTTGTTTCATTATTTTTTAAACGCAGCGCGTATTCATCCTGAAATCGTATGAGGGATCTTAATACTCTGTTCATTGATTCGGGAGTGCAAAAATGCTCAAACCGTGACCTCAAAGTCATTTCTCTGTATCTTTTCAGAATTTACGGCTTATTTCTGAGATACAGTCAGATGTTGCATCGGTAAAAAAGTCGCTCCGCAACTGGCCTTATCCCCCGCGATGACTATGGCTCTTCCTTGGACAGTAGTAGAAAGATCACTGGCGATCGCGGTAACCATCGTCTGGCATTTGGGACAATAATGCTTCATGCCATTTAAATGCACGGCAATGCCATTAATCAAAAAACAGGGGGCGCATTCGGTCACCATACCGCCATGACTGGTCTCTGTACCAAGGGTAATCATTGCTTTGGACATGCTTTGTAATTCTTGTTATTGAGTTAGTAAACTGATTTTAAACAGGAGAAAAATGACAGGCCAGTATTCCCCGACCAAAAGAATATAAAAGCCGGATTTTGGGCATAAAAAAAGCAGCCCGAAAGCTGCATTTTTTAATGATTTAAAGCTTAAGGCTTGACCACCACCATCACCTGAATGGCTTCAGGAGTCACGGATAGACCATCTAGCAGGCTTAGACCTTCTTTCTGCAACTTCTGTAAACGTGAAATTTCATCTTCACGGATACTTGGATTGAACTGTTTCAGATAAGTCAGACGATCAATTTCATATTGCCATTTATTGCCATAGACTTCTTTGGCTTGCTGCTTGAAGCCTGGCAATGCACTGCGTGCCAGTTCAAGTGCTTGCTGATAACGTGCTTCAATCACATCACGACGTGCTTTCACCACCTGACGGCAGCTATTGCCATCTAAATGATGCAGATACGGCTTCAGGATTTCTGGCGCAATCTTCTGGGATAGATCCTGACCTTTTTCACTCAGCAAGACACGAATCAGCTGTTGCGGCAAGCTTGATGGCAAGTTCAATGCTTTCGGTGCAACTACATCGACCTTGAACCAGACTTCCAGCAATAACGAACCTTGTGGCAGTGCCGCAGATTTTAATACCGCAACGTTGGTACTACCAAAACCTTGCGTATTGATCATTTCCATCACGCTTTCAGTGAATGGATGTTCCAGTGTCAGGTATTGTGCATCTTCGCGGATTTGTGCCTGATCACGATAGAAGGTGGCGGTAATCCCTTCTTCATCCAGCGTCAAACCTTGAACCTGCATTTGATCTGTCGGCTTGATGATCACGGTACCGTTACTTTGCTCATCAAAATCAATATTCGTGGCCGCCATAAAGCGTTTCATAAAGATCGGCAAAGTGGTGTTGTCATCATAGTCTTCAAGCGCGTTGACAATTTCCTGTGCTACCACCGGACGGCAAGAGTTGTACTCTAGCAAACGGTCACGACCTTGCTGCAATTCAGCTTCCAAAGCTTCACGTTGCAGGCTGACTTCTTCCAGCAGGTCTTCAAACTCTTGACCTTTGTCTGCCAATAGGCACTCTTTCAAGCGAACAATAAAGTTTTCTTGCAAGGTTTGTGCGGTTGGAGAAATATTGCTGAAGATATTCAAAGCTTCGTTATACCAGCGGAACATACGTTCTTGCGCAGTTCCCACCAGATAAGGTACGTGAATCTGAATACGGTTTTCCTGACCGATACGATCCAGACGCCCAATACGCTGTTCCAGAACATCCGGGTTTGCAGGTAAATCGAACAGGATCAGGTCAGAGGCAAACTGGAAGTTACGACCTTCTGAACCAATTTCCGAACAAAGTAGAATCTGCGCACCATAAGAGTCTTCAGCAAAATACGCTGCAGCCTGATCACGTTCAAGCAGGCTCATGCCCTCATGGAACATCGCAGTACGAATACCGGCATGCAGACGAAGTACATTTTCCAGCGCTTCAACGACTGGACCACTACGTGCAATCAGTAAGACTTTCTTGTGTTTTAAATCGGTACGTAGACGTTCCATTAACCACATTACGCGTGGATCGGCTTCCATCCACGAACCATCGAGCTGGGTTTCTTCAGGCCACATCTGCTCACGCAATTTACCATCTTTAGACCAGTGTTCTGGTGCCGGTAATGGTGCTGGCTGGCAATCACGCCCCGGGAAACCTTGAATAGCTTCACGTGTGTTGCGAAACAGGATACGACCTGTACCATGACGGTCTAAAAGCTCGTGAATGGCACGGAAACGCTGTTCAGGATGATCTTCAATCGGATGACCCAACAAGGCTTCAATCGCAGCAAAATGCTCAGCTTCTAATGGCAGATCTGACATTAACACTTCTGCAATTTTGGCAGTATGCTGATATTGCGCTTCTTCATCGAGGAAACGATCCAGCGAGTTAAAACGCTGCGGATCAAGCAAACGTAGGCGTGCAAAGTGACTTTCTACGCCTAGCTGTTCAGGTGTGGCTGTCAATAACAATACGCCCGGCGTATGCTCGGCAAGTTCTTCGACCAGATCATAACGGTCATTACCGCCAGCCTCTTCGCTCCACATCAAATGATGTGCTTCATCGACCACTAGCAAGTCGAAACCGGCTTCGAGCGCCTGTTCACGAAGATCTTCATGGTCGACCATCAAATCGACAGAAGCAATAATTTTTTGTTCGGTCAGGAACGGGTTCTGTTCAGGATCATGCTCTTTGATTGATGCTGTACGAGTCAAATCAAACAGCGAGAACTCCAGATTGAAACGACGACGCATTTCAATCATCCACTGATATTGCAGTGAATCCGGCACTAAAATCAGGATGCGTTCAGAACGGCCAGTTTTGAGCTGTTGATGGATGATCAGACCCGCTTCGATGGTTTTACCCAGACCCACTTCATCGGCCAGTAACACGCGCGGTGCAAAACGCTGACCGACTTCATGTGCAATATACAGCTGATGCGGAATCAGGCCGACACGTGAACCCACTAAACCACGCAGTGGACTGCTTTGCATATTGGCCTGCATCAGCAGCGCTTCGATACGCAGGTCATACCATTCTTTATAATCGACCTGACTGGCCAATAAACGGTCCAGAGGCTTAGATAGCTGGATCGTAGCACCGATACGGGTTTCATTCAGTGATTTACGTTCTTCTGTACCATCGTCCAGAGTACGAACCACATGATAACGTACCACACCATTGCGGTCTTCAATGGATTCTACAATCCACTTGGCCCCTTCCTGATCCTGTAATTCATCTTTCACATTAAATACAATACGTGATAAGGGGGCATTGCTGCGTGCATAGACACGGGTTTCATCGCTTTTTGGGAATAAAATGCTGACCGATCGCTCATCAACATCAATAAGAACGCCTAAACCTAGTTCTGTTTCAGTATCTGATAACCAACGTTGACCAATAGCAAATTGCTGCAATTTTTCCACCTTTATCTTAAGTACAAGATTATGAATATCAGGCTCCATCACGAAACGTCATTGGAGCAAAATTTCACACCTTCAAGCAATGTATTTTGACATAAAGCCCACTAAAAAGTGAGCATAATTCACGCCGATTAAATAAGTATTTTCTAGAACGGTGCCGGACAATAGAATTCGACCAGCTGCTCTGTTTGCGGATGATTAAAACTCAAACGTTCAGCGTGTAAACATAGCCGCGAGCTGAGCTGTTGCTGTTCGGGTGTCGCATATAAGGTATCACCGATAATCGGATGTCCGAGATATTGCATATGCACACGCAGCTGATGTGAACGACCGGTAATTGGGGTCAGTTTTACCCGGGTCACCGCCTGTCCCTGAATATTAAAATGTTCGATCGCCTGCCAATGCGTGATGGCCGGCTTGTTATGTGCGGGATCTGCGATATGTAGGGGCGGACGGCTTGGATCATATACCACTGGCACTTCAATGGTGCCCTCACCTTCGAGTGTACCGGCGACCACGGCCTGATAGGTTTTATCGGTCTGGCGTTCCTGAAACTGGCGGGAAATGGTTTTTTGTCCCCATTTGCTCAGACCAAAGACCAAAATGCCAGAAGTGTCGCGATCCAGTCGATGAATCAGTAAAGTTTTCGGTTCTAATTTAACCAGACGATTGATCAGACAATCTTGTAAATCTTCTGTTTTACCGGGAACTGTGAGTAAACCTGCAGATTTGTGGATGACCATGAAATCGTCATCACGATGTATCAGATGTTCGGTTAGAAAATTACTCAAAGTTCAATCCCAGGCTGATCGCGAAAAACAAGCCGGCCATGATAGAAAGCTTCGCCCATAATTACAATGCGCATTTATATAAATGCTGATGAAATTTCCGATTTAGGTCATAAAAATGCTCAATCACAGTGCATCAACGCGAGGATTGTAAAATGAAGCCGGCCAATTCATGCAAAGATGGATAGTGTAGTACATCTTCATAACGTATATTGGCACCATGTGCACGCCACACACCAACCAAACTCACCACTGCGACAGAGTTCAATCCATAATTTCTTAAGTCGATATAAGGATCAATTTCTAGAGCATCCATCTCCAGTTGTTCAGCCACAGCCAACATAATACCTTTGGCCGACAATACATACTCTGAGGGCGCGCTTAAATCCCACAACCGGGTCAGACTATAAGTATTTAAGTGATGTACCCCCTGTCCCGAGATATTTTCGACCCACTGAATATGCTGTTCCTGATTGGCTAGTAAAATCGCGTCATCAACTACGACAATTTGATCCGTCACACTCAGCAGATGCGGCAAGATTTGCTTGAGCATAGGTGTGACCTGTCCTGCAAAAATTAATTGCGGATGTGTCGATGCATACTCACCGAGTTGTTGCATGCCTTGAATTAAATCATCGCCATATAAGTCAACAATGGGAATATCCAGCGCTTTGGCTTTATTACTTATCTGAATCAAATTTGCCATAAGTTCACTCTCCTCTATTCCCTTCTGCATACGCAAATTTTGCAATCCGACTAACACCACCACTGATTCAGCAGATGAAAGCTGCCATTTGGCTTGAGATGGCGCGAGTTGGATTTTTTTAGGGATCGGATAAAGCATGGAAGAGGATTTTTCTGATCTATGTAAATTAAAGCTATGCTAACGTAAATCAAGATAAATGATAAGTTATTCTACACCTACATCTAATTAAAAATAATTTCATATAAGAGTTTTATGTTAAATGAAAATACACTTTTGTAGATATGTAAAAATAGATGATTATTTACTCTTAAATATTTAATATGTTATTAAAGGAAGGTAAAACTAAAAAAATATTGGGTATGATTTAATATAAGAATTAGAGTTATCATTTTTTTAATTACTCAATTTGCCCATCTAGTTTTTAATCTGCGCTGCTTATTATCTGAGATTTTGAGTAATTAGACCTCTTGCGTTAGTCAAAATTTAAACAGCCATAAGCTATATTTTATAAGGTTTTAGCTAATTCAACAATTAGGTAAAAGCATACTTTCGCAAGAGGTCTATTATGAATAATTCAATACATCAAACAGCCATTATTTCAGAAAAAGCTATTTTGGGTAAGAACATTACCATAGGTGCTAATACTATAATTTATGATAATGTTGAAATTGGTGATGATTCTTTTATAGGTGCTTTTTGTGAGTTAGGAGTGAATAATCACTTATCAGAAGGAAAGAATTTAGTCTTAGGTAAAAATTCAAACATTAGATCGCATAGTATATTTTATGAAGGATCAATATTTGGTGATGGGCTAATGACAGGTCACAGAGTAACTGTCAGAGAAAAAGTTCTAGCTGGTAAAAACTTACAACTAGGAACTTTATGCGATTTACAAGGACATTGTGAAATAGGTGATTATGTCCGTTTTCATAGCAATGTCCATATTGGGCAACATAGTAAAATTGGAAATTTTGTATGGATTTTCCCCTATGTTGTTTTAACAAATGATCCCCACCCACCAAGTGAGACAATGATGGGAGTCACTGTTGAAGACTTTGTATCTATATGCACAATGAGTGTTATTTTACCAGGTGCCATAATATCTGAAGGTTGCTTAATAGGTGCCCATAGTTGTGTGAAAGGTATAACTGAAAAAAATTCAATTTATGTTGGAAGTCCAGCGAGGAATCTGGGTTCAACATCACGAATAAAACTAGAAGATGGATCAGCAGCCTATCCATGGAAACATCATTTTAAGAGAGGTTATCCAGAAGAAGTTACTAAAGATTGGTAAAATAATAGAAGGATTCCTTATTTGAATAATTTTTATTATGCTTGGAATTAAATGATTAGACTTCTTTCATAAATCATTTTTTACTCAGCTCCAAGTTATAAATTCCAGCAATTAAATTGAATCTCAAATCGAGTCTTTTGCCTCTATTTCGATAACGCTCAGCAAGGAGCTTGAACCTTTTCAGGCTGCCAAATACATGCTCAATGCCTATTCTTCTTTTATTGATTTCCTGATTATAGATTTTTAGTTCAGGATCCAATTTACAACGTTTTTTGGCTTTTAAAGGTAGCAGACTATTCGGATGCAGAGCACAAATACCCTGATAGCCTTTATCTGCAAGAACAAAGGCTTCTGAGGGAATCCGCTTTATATTTCTTTTAAATAGCTCGAAATCATGTACAGCACCGCGACTGCTGCATAAACTCAGAATTTGCTGAGTCTTGTCGTGAATCAGGGCCGGTACTTTCAAGGTATGGGTCTTTTTCTTGCCACTATAGCTTTTTTTCTGTTTTTTTAGGCCTTTGGATTGGAATTTCCGTGGCATCCACGATTACAATATTCCAGTCGATGCCTTCACCTTCGGGTAAACTCTTCGGTAAATTAAACAGCTTAGCCTGAATCAGGCAGTCTTCAACATGACGTACAACTCTTGAAGCTGTCGGCTCTGAAACACCGTAACTCGTCGCAACGTGAAATAAGGTTCGGTATTCCCGCCAATAGCTCAGACAGAGAAGAACCTGGTCTTCCAGGCTTAACTTGGGCGGTCTGCCTTGAGTAGGAACATGTTTCTTCAATTGCTCAACCATTCAATAGAAGGTTGACCATGAGATGCCTGTGTATCGCTTGAACTGAGGATCAGAAAGCTGGTTTGAATCGATGTATTTCATGCGCAGATTATGCACGAATGCTAAAAAATCTGAAGTACAAATATCCATCAAAAAGAAGATCATTTTTTGATTTATGAAAGAGATCTATTAAATTCCTATTCTGAGAAAGATCGGATAGAAGGAAGTTTAATATTATAGATTATTGCAAGCAATCGAATGAATGTGGTGACAATAATTGCAAGGATGATACTTATATGGCCATTCATGTGACCAGTTGATCCTAAAATTTCGACACATGCCCCCACGAATGCAGCACTCGCATACAACTCTTGATTAAAGACTACTGGTTTACGGTTCGCCAATATATCTCGGAGAACCCCTCCTCCAACTGCACTTATACAGCCAAGAATAATAGACAATTGAATATTATGGGTATATTGATAGGTTTTATTCACACCAAATGCTGCAAAAAAACCTAATCCTAAGGCATCAAACAAATTACTTAATCTTTCCAAAGAAAGTACAAGCTTTTGAAGAAATGCAACAAAAATTACAGCTAAAATAATGGCAATTAAATATTTAATTGAGAGTAAACCTGCAGGAGGTGTGGCTGAAATACAAATATCACGAATAATTCCTCCACCTATTGCGGTGATGAATGCAAGACAAAATACACCAAAAACATCGAATTTTTGCTTAACACCTATTAATGCCCCACTTAAAGCAAAAACAAATGTGCCCAATAAATCAATTATAGGTAAAATATTCACCATAGGTGTACTCACAATTGTTGTTTTATTTTGAACCAGCTAAAAATTTACCAAGTTTTTATTCAATGACTTATAACCAGGTTTTGGTTGCCACAAGCATGGCTTCCAAACCTGCTTTAATGGTTGGTTCTAATTCGATTTTAAATTGAGATGAATGATTTGCAGGGATTGATTCTACATTATTATTTTTAATAGCCACTTCCCATTCCAGTTTATGAGTTGATCCAACAAACCAAAATACATAAGGTACATTCCATATGCGACCAAAGTAACTGAAATCTTCACTTGCCGTTGCAGGTTCTGTTTCAAAGCATCTATCTTCAAAATATTTTACGAAACTTTCTGCAAGTTTTTGCGTTGCTCTATAGTCATTATTAGTGACAGGATAACTGTCAATAAATTTTATATCCGGATCTTTTGCGCCCGAAGCACGACTTTCACAACTACAAATGCGCTTGACCGACTGCAACATCTTTTCACGAACCGAATCTTTATAACTGCGCATATTCAACTTAAGTACAGCTTCATCGGGAATAATATTTTCTTTTGTTCCGGCCTGAATTGAGCCAATCGTTAATACAGAACTATCTAAAGGAGCGATCTCTCTTGAGACAATAGACTGTAATCGAACTGCTGAATAGGCAGCAATCATCACAGGATCAATAGAATTTTGTGGCATAGAGCCGTGAGCGCCTTTTCCATGAAAAGTAATATGCAAACTATCACCCGCGGTTAAAATTGGTCCTGCCTTATAACCAATACTTCCTGCCTCACCCACCATGACATGCTGACCTAGAATAATATCTGGAATTGGAAATTTATTTTCCATATCTTTAATCATCGCTAAAGCACCTTTAGCGATTTCCTCACCTGGTTGAAACACAACCATTAAGGTACCTTTCCAATTGGATAAATTGGTCGCTAAAATTTCAGATACCCCCATAAGCCATGCAACATGTAAATCATGTCCACACATATGAGAAATTGATGTTTTGACACCCTCAAGTGTTTCACCTCTGACTTGACTTGCATAAGCTAAGCCAGTTTTTTCCTCCATAGGTAAAGCATCCATGTCTGCTCTAAGCATGACAGTTGGGCCATCCCCATTTTGAATGATCCCAACCACACCTGTTACACCTACGTGTTCTGTGACTTCAAAATTAATTTTTTTTAAATGTTCAGCAGCTATTTTCGCAGTTCGTATTTCTTGCATTGAAAGTTCAGGGTGCTGATGGAAATCTTTATAGAGCGATTCTATTTTTGGCAGTAATGAATCAATTTTTTGAATAAGTTGATTTAATTTGATATTCATCACAATATCCTCAAATTAATATTTATGTATTTTCAAATACTGTAGACCCTTTTATTTGAATAATTCTGAGCATAAAAAAATAAGTATAAAAAACGTTCAATTACCATGTATATACTAATTTAGTGTCTTTTTAAGGTAGTTATTCAAGGTAAATAATTTCGAGTGAAACAACATTAAACATCTGGCTATTATTTCTATAATTAAAAATGGCTTTGTTGCACAAACCTGTCTCTAAGGGCTTATTCAGCAACATAATTGTATTAAATTATTAGGCGACAAACTGAATGCAAGGAACTTTCAAAGTCAGGTCAATGAAATCCATGCTCGCATTGCCGTATTATATAAATTCACTGAATTAGGCAGACCTCACACCCAAGTTGTAACTTAAACTGGAGTCGATTGGGAAAGACTTAACTTTTAAATTCTTTGGGCAACAAAGCCGTTTAACTGGTAAAAGTTTATTAAAAATTAGTCACACTTTAACAAAAACCTCTCAATCGCCACCTGTGCAATTTCTGCATCCTGAAACGACTTCACACCTGACACCCCCATTGCACCTACCAACTGCCCTTGGTACATAATCGGCTCACCGCCTTCCAGCATCCCAGAGAAAGTCTCCATAGTCAGAAAGCCCATCTGCCCACCTTTGATAATATCTTCAAACAGTTTGGATGGACGGCGACTCATGGCAGAGCATTTGGCTTTTTCGATTGCCAAATTTGCAGTCATTGGCGCTGCACCATCCATACGTTTCATGGCAAGCAAATTACCCGTTTCATCCACCACAGCAATACTGACATTAAAGTTATTCTGAATCGCATATTGATAGGCTTCATTTAAAAGAAATTCAGCATCACTTAAAGTCAAATAATGTTTGGTTTGCATTGGTCATTTTCCATTTTCAAAATCTGTATAAAAAAGCCCGAACGAATTCGGGCCTAATACTGGGTCAAAATAAAAAGCTTAAGCTTTCATTTCGGCAAAAGTTTCTTTGGCAGCTTGAATGGTGTAAGCAATATCTTCATCAGAATGTGCAGCTGAAATAAAACCAGCTTCAAAAGCAGATGGCGCAAGATTTACACCACGATCGAGCATACCATGGAAGAATTTACGGAAAGCATCGACATCACATTTCAGCATAGAGTCGAAACTGGTAATGTCTTCCTGATCGGTAAAGTACAGACCAAACATACCGCCCACTTGTTGGGTCTTGAATGCAATGCCTGCTTCATCTGCAGCAGCTTGCAAGCCAACCAGCAGCTTCTCAAGCTGCGCAGACAATTTCTCGTAGAAACCTGGTTTACGCAGATGTTTAAACATCTCGATCCCGGCACGCATCGCCAATGGATTACCCGACAATGTTCCTGCTTGATACACTTTACCCAGTGGGGCAATACATTCCATCACTTCACGTTTACCACCGAAAGCGCCGACTGGCAGACCTGCACCAATAATTTTACCCAATGTGGTTAAATCTGGAGTTACGCCATAATGGGCTTGCGCGCCACCTAAGCCAACACGGAAACCGGTCATCACTTCATCAATAATAAACACTGAACCATGCTCATCACAGACATTCCGAATCGCTTGCAGGAAACCGTCAATCGGTTTCACCAGGTTCATGTTGCCTGCCACAGGCTCAACAATCACGCCGGCAATTTCAGAACCAAACTTGGCAAAGCATTCTTTTAAAGTTGCGATATCGTTATATGGAAGTGTCAGCGTGTGTTTGGCAAAATCTGCCGGTACGCCTGCAGATGTCGCCTCACCTTCACCACTGGTCAATAAACCAGAACCTGCTTTTACCAGCAGTGAATCTGAATGACCATGGTAACAGCCTTCAAATTTCACAATCTTGTCACGACCAGTATAACCACGGGCCAATCGAATCGCGGTCATGGTAGCTTCTGTACCCGAGTTGGTCATACGTACCAGTTCGATTGAAGGCATGATCTCGCAAATAATATCTGCAAGCGTTGTTTCATGAACTGTTGGCGCACCAAAGCTTAAACCATCTACCGCGGCATCCTGTACAGCTTTAATAATCGCAGGATGCGCATGACCCAGAATCATCGGCCCCCATGAACCCACATAGTCCACATAACGTTTACCGTCTACATCATAAAGATACGCACCTTGGGCCTTTTCGATAAAGACCGGTGTACCACCGACACCATTAAATGCGCGTACAGGTGAATTGACGCCACCCGGGATATGTTTATTGGCTTGTTTGAACAATTGTTCTTGCTTTGGAGATAAGCTCATGAAGGCACTCGACTCAAAATTAAATCAATCAAAAAATTTTATGCTGTAGCTTGAAAAAGCGCAGACCATTCATCTAAACGTTCAGGAATGGCATTCATAGGTAAGCCCAATATATCACTAATCACTGCGCAATAATCTGCACCTGACTCAATGACTTCTTTGGAATTTTCAACCGTTAAACCGCCAATGGCACATAAAGGCACGTTCAATTTTTCTTTGCCGCGTTTTAAGGTATCTAGGCCAATATTACCGGCTTCTGGCTTGCTGTTGGTGGCATAGATCGCACCGAATGCCACATAATTCGCGCCATCGGCAATCGCCTGTTCAGCCAGCTCAATTGAGTTATTACAGCTACGACCGATCAACACGCCTTTGGGCAAACGCGTAACAGCATCAATAATCGAACCATCATCCTGGCCTAAATGCACACCGACCCCGTATTTAACTGCCATTTCAAGATCATCATTAATTACGAAAGGTACACCGTATTCTGCACACATGGCTTTCATATACTCGATTTCGTAAATTTGATTTTCTTTGGGCACTTTTTTACGACGATATTGCAAGACCGCAACACCACCATTGGCCATTGCACCCTCTAACTTCGCCAATAAAAGCTCTAATGGATCATCATTGGTAATTAAATATAAACCGCGCATCTTGCTCGCCACTTGCTAGGATGGCTCTATTATAGGCATAACTCTGTGTAATTGCCGCAGTCCTGCTGTTTCTAAAGCTGGACTGGAGTAGATTTGCAGTTTTTTAGCACAGTGTTTGTCGGTTAAATTTTAAATATCACCATTTTCAGGGATATACGGAATTTCAGATCTGCGTTTTAATCACTTTATAACAAAAAAAATAAAGTGTTAATGCTTACGCCCTTCGACAAACGCTTTTAGGATTTTGCAAATAACTTGGTGGAGAAGTTGCAAACTAATGAAGGCGATTTTTTTGTTTTTTTTGCTTCTTTCAATCACTCTAAAATCAATTAATATCTAAAATACCTATTTTCAGGGATAGCCCGATCTGCACAAAGCGACTTTAATAGCGCTAGACATATAAAATAAACAGAAAAATAAATACTTGTGTTGGTCACACTCGATCCTTTCTGGTTTTGAGTCACTCGTTGGTGGAGAGACGTTTTAATGTTAGAAAGGATCTTTTAATTTCGACTAAAATCCGCATGAATTCTTCTATGAATATTTACGCAATAATGGCAACGAAATCAGTAAATTATTTTTAAAACAATATGGACATAAAAAAAGCCTGGAGAAGGTCGCTCCAAGCTTGGAAAACTGATGTATTCATTAAAATATAACGTTTGATCAAAAAACTCTATCAGCAATAACACAATTAATAGAATAATAATTCTAGACTTGCAAGCCTTTTATCGAAATTTCATGTTTCAAATGCACACATTCCGATGAACGTGTTTCTGGCTCAACTGGAAATCTTATCGTGTTTACGATTGATCAGGCTGATATTGCCACGCAGGACATCGGCAAACATCCGCCAGTCCGAGATAAAACTATATACGGGTTGTTTGAAACTGGCCGGTCTATTGCGCTCAAAGATAAAATGACCGACCCAGGCACAGGCATAGCCCGAAAGCAATCCATAGGCAAAATATCGCGGCTTGCCTTGGCGAATGGCTTTGGCAAAACAGTATAAACCGATGCTACTGCCGGCCACATGCAGACGGCGACTGATGATATGCCGATGCTCGGTCAAGTAGAAACGATAAAATTCATGGTAATTGGTAATCGGCATCTGGGGCTGAACCGCGACTACACTGCTGCTTTGTGGTTGTACTTGTATATTCATCGTGCATCATCCTGACGTTTTTGTTTTACCTTAGCGTATATTTTGGCCAAATAACAGCCTTTTTGATTTGTGCTTGCATCCAGTCTATACATCCCCGTGAAAGCCTGAACCCTATAGTTTTAGCCTTAAATAAACCGATGAAATCCAATCTTTAAATTTCTATTTAAACTTTTTATGTTCAGGTCAAGTCTTACATGCATTTTGATTTTGGTTACAATCTGCTGCGTACACATCTAAAACTATAATTGCGGCTGCTGTCGCCTAATTTCAGAACCTTATTCAAGTGAAGATTCAGCGCTTGCTTGCACTGAACAGATAGGATGATCATCATGGTTGAAGTTGAACTCAAGTTCCAAATCCCTGCGGCACGACGCACTGCCCTGCTCAAGGCACTTGATCCAAAAAAGTCTCAACAGATCCAGCTCCAAGCCAAATATTATGATACTGCCGACCGTCAGCTGGCCCGTTATGGGGTTGCGCTGCGTCAGCGTCTGGAAGGTACACGTTGGGTTCAAACCCTAAAAGCGGCCGGAAAAAGTCATATCGAACGCTTTGAACATAATCATGATTTAGGAGAATTAACTGAATCTCCTAAGCTGGATTTAGGGATTTATAAAGAATTCCCAGAAGCCGAGGCAATTCTCAGCCATGCTCTCGACAATCAGTTTGAACATCTGCAACTCCAGTTTGAAACCGATATTGCCCGTACTTTAAGGTTAATTGAATATGAAAACACGCAGATCGAAGTCAGTCTGGATATTGGGCAAATCCGTACACAGGATGCTGAGCAAGAAGTATATGAAGTCGAGTTCGAGTTAAAAGATGGCTCAATTCAAAATTTGCTAGCCTTTTGTTTTGAATGGGTTAAGAAATACCAGCTCTGGCTCGATGTACGCAGCAAAGCCGAAATTGGCAATTTACTGGCCACTTCACAGCGTGTCAGTCCTGCGGCCCTCAGCAAAGAATTTCAGATCAGCAAAAAAGACAGTGCCAGTAAAACCATGTGCAGTCTGATTGCACAGCAGATGCAGCATTTATTGCCAAATATCGCAGCGATTGCAGCCCAGGTTGCAGAACAGGAACATATTGATCAGGCACAACTGGCGCTGGATCATCTGTATCTGAGCTTGCTGCTGTTCAAAGACTGGCATCCACAGCTTTCAGACAAATGGGCACATCAACTGGCGGCCTTTAAGCAGCAATTTGAGCACCTGCAACATTTGCAGCATATGCAAAACAGCCTGGCCAGCTTCCTGCAAAATCCTACCACTTCGGAAAATCTGAGCAAAGATATTCTATATGCTCAGGAAAAACTCGGGAACCTGGTCAAGTCCACCCAGAATGTGCATCATTATCTGGAATTGCTGATGTTCAGTTTAACTGAAAATGAACATGCCTCGCTGGACTTGAAAACTGCTGCGCAAACCACCCTTCAACAGCAATATAAAGCCTTGCAGGAACAGATGAACCAGACCAACATTACTGATTTTGAAAGTCTGGATCAATTGGCAAGCCGGATTCAGGAACTAAAATTCAGCTTCCCGATTTTAACCACGATCTATGATGTCAAAAATTTGCAGAAATACAGCAAAGCACTCAATGATGCGCAACTGGCTGCCAGTGAATATCAGACTCTGGCCTCTTCTACAGTTTATATACAGCAAACTGAACTGGAAGCAAGCGACTGGTTTGTGCTGGGCTGGTTGACTGCCAAGCAGGAAGTCTATGCCC
Organism: Acinetobacter sp. BY419; assembly: GCF_019038395.1. Classification (GTDB taxonomy): domain Bacteria; phylum Pseudomonadota; class Gammaproteobacteria; order Pseudomonadales; family Moraxellaceae; genus Acinetobacter. The sequence continues at coordinate 10,207 of NZ_JAGFXZ010000031.1, read as the reverse complement.
AGAAACTACTTGAAGCGACCGAACAGTTCCTGGTAAGCCGAAAATTCCTGAAATAAATATATTGAAATAAATATCACGAGAAATGTTAAAAGCACGCTTTCTATGGCGTGCTTTTTGTTGCAGAAGCACATCACACCCAAACTATTCTTTGAGCTATATTAATCTGTAAAACCAACATCGCGGAGGAATAACCCGATGGCAGAAATAGAACTCAAATTCCAGATTCCGGCACAGTCACGTGTGCAATTTGAACAGGATATCCAGAAACTGCTACCGACTCGGCATCGCCTGTGTGCACGCTACTTTGATACCGAAGCACAGCAACTACAACAACATCAGATTGCCTTACGGCAACGTCTGGAAGACCAGCAATGGATTCAGACTCTTAAAGCAGCGACTGAGCATCAGTTTGCTCGTTTTGAACTCGAACATGAGTTAAAAAGCCCTCCTGAACATTGTGATTTTCAGTTATATCGCAAACATAAACCGGCAAAAAAAATCTTGAAACAGGCGCTTGGTGATTTAGATAAACCCCTCATTCTGCAATTTGAAACAGATGTCGCGCGTTATGTACTGACAGAAAACCATCTGAACAGCCAGATTGAAATTGCCTTTGATATGGGTGAAATTCGGTACAATGATCAGGCCATCGATATTTATGAAGTTGAGTTTGAGCTCAAGTCCGGTCAATTAAGTGAATTAATTGATTTCATTCAGCCTTGGGTTCAGCGTTATGGGTTATGGCTGGATACGCGGAGCAAAGCGGAACGCGGTTTTGCCTTATTGCATGATGAAGAAAGTCTGCCTGTGCAGCATCAGCTTCCCTTGGTGCTTGAACAAAAAGATCAGATCAGCACGATTTTGCAAAAAATTGTCGCCAACTGTCTGGCCCACCTTTTACCAAATGCAACTGCAATTGCTGCAGAAAAATATAATAGTGATCATGTGCATCAGGCGCGTGTCGCAATTCGACGTTTGCGTAGTGCATTTAAAATTTTCCAGTCCGTGACTGAGCATGTACAACCAGAATGGCCGGAGCAGCTACGGGATATTTTTCAGCAACTGGGCTCTACCCGGGATCGTGATGCCTTGGCAGAAAGTCTGATTCCACAACTGGAAAAAGCAGGTTCACCGTTGCTCACATTGCCGCCACACCGACAAAAACAGCCAGATATTAGTGCGCTGTTTAGAAGTCCTGCCACCATAGAATTAATACTGCAACTACTCAGCTTTAGCCAGGAAAAAACAGATAGCAAAACCAAGTCTTCGCATAAAATTTTATGTAAAGGACTGAACAAGCTGCATCAGCAAATCTGTCAGGATGCCAAGAACTATCAGGAACTGGATATTGAATCGCGACATCGTACGCGCAAGCGGGTCAAACGCTTACGCTATAACGTAGAATTCCTGCAAAGCTTATTTCCTGAAAAAGAGGTCAAAGCCTATCTGCAAGCCTTGAAACCCTTACAGGAAAGCCTCGGACATTATAACGACCTGTTTGTGGCAGATGCGTTATTCAGACCTTATGTCAAACAGCAGTCCAAGGCCTGGTTTGTGCTAGGCTGGCTCAGCGCGGAACAGCAGCGTTTGTCGAATGAAGCAGCAGAGCGTTTACAGCAGTTTGCTGAAAATACCCAGCCCTTCTGGTAAGACAGGGCTCGGTAAAACTGTACTAGCGATATTTTCCAAATACTTTCCAGGTATGGTTATCTGCTAGAGGATCATTATAACTGTCACTACGTTGCTTACGCGGTTTATCACGTGCATCGACCAGTTCAAAGTGTAGCTCGACACTCAGCACGATCCCATTTACATAAAAACGGGTGCGCGTATATTCGCTTTGCCCATGCTGAAACACATAAGTGCGTAAATCTACAAACTCGCGGTGGGCGACCAAAGCTGCGGTATCGTCACTGTCGAGCCATTGCCGCATGGCTGCCACTTGCTCAGGTTCAAACTGCCCGCACTTTTCGATCAGGCTGGCGACCCCACGAAAAGTTTTGGATTCTTTGGCACGGGTTTTATTGATCCGGATCCGGTCAACATGAAAATAAAATAGCGGCAGGTTTAAATGACTTGGAAGATGGATGGCATCTAAGACTTCATCTTCCATAAAAGGCTGAAACAGATCCTGAGCTCTTTCAATCAGACCGAGCCATTGGCTGTAATATTCAGCCACCTGTGACTGGCTACCATAATAAATCGGCAAGCCTTCAACATTGGCCAGATTTGCCGGTGGCCAGATATTCTGGCGCAATAAAGCAATGTCGCTTTTTAGACTTTGTACTGCAATCACATCCTGCATGGCATTCACTTTTATTTACTTAGGCTATTTTTAGATTAAGGCAAAGGTTTAGTTTCTGCAAGGCTTTGCCTATAATTAGCAATTGAGATTTTAGTGTTAGGAACAAATTCATGGTTCAAAAGATTGAAGCAACCGATGTAACCGAAGAAGAAGCGTTAAATGCGGCATTCTTTGAACGTGCTGATGAATTTATTCAACAAGCCAACGAGTTTTGCCGCGTAGAAAAAGGCTCCCAGGAAAAACCAAGTGATAAGCGCGGTCAAGTTAGTGCAGCGATGTTATTTGGTACTGCCCGTTTCAATACCTGGGTTGCAGCGAATAACTTTAAAGATGGCAACGAAATGCGCGATGCCAAAGATCAGGTTATGTCTTATATTTTGCAGCAGTTTCAAATGATGCTGGAAGATAACTATGATGAATACTGTGAACAGTTCGAAAACTATTTACGTTTCCGTCACAATGAAGAGTTTCATGCCAATAAGCATAACCATGATCACAAGCACGATCATTGATTAAAATATGAAAAGCCCTACGGGGCTTTTTTTATTTACTGGAATTTATCATATTGACTTTAAACTGATTTTGGCCCTATATAAATTGAACAATAAATAAACTAAAACAAGGCATTCTATGCAGCAGCTTCCCTTCCCGATGATTGATCCGCATATTCACCAATGGGATCCTTATAACACGCCACATGCAGCAGCGCTCGCGGTAAAGCTGTTCGGCAAGCACCCCAGATTGCTGGACAAAATGGTCCGGCTGCTAAAGCCTAAAGATGTCATTGAGACCATTGGCCTGACCCAGCACCTGACCGCACCTTACCTTCCTGCAAATTACAAGAAAGATGTAGGACATTATGAAGTTGAGCAGATAGTACATGTCGAAGCCAGCTGGCATGACCAGCAAGGCACAGGCGTGGTGGATGAAACCCGTTTTATCGCTGGACTTCCTTTTGATCAGCATAATATCCGGCTAGGTGGGATTGTCGCCACGGCGGACCCACGACAGAAAAGTTTCAAGCAACTGATTCAACTACATCGGGAAGCGTCTCCAAGATTTCGCGGCATCCGTAAAATGGCTGCGGTACATCCAGATAAAGGCATTCATGCCTGGACCAATGAACCGCATCTTTATTGCAACAAAGATTTCCTGAAAGGCTTTGAGGAACTGGCCAAGCAGGATTTAAGTTTTGATGCATGGGTTTACTCTACTCAGATTTCTGATGTGATTGCTCTGGCCAAAGCCTTTCCCGATACACCTATCGTGCTGGATCATCTCGGTACACCTGCAGGCTTATTTGGCAAAGTGGGCAAAGCCACAGGCAAGACCGAACAAGATCGCGCCCAGATATTTTCAGACTGGAAAGAGCAACTGGCTGAACTGTCCGAATGCAAAAATGTATCTACTAAAATGTCTGGCTTGTTTATGCCCGTTTTAGGTCATGATTTTCATCAGCAGAAACGACTGGCAAGCAAACAGGAATTATTGGAACGTGCAGCTCCCCTGATTCAGCATGCCTTACACTGTTTTGGTTCTGAACGTGTGATGTTTGCGTCCAACTTTCCGATGGACAGTGTCAGCAGCTCACTCAGCAATATCATTGATGCCTTTAGCGATATTGTTCAGGACTACAATGAAAATGCGTTAAAGCCGATCTTTTATGAGAATGCTAAAGCGTTTTATCGCTTATAAAAAACCCTCTGACTAAAGGAGAACTAGTCAAGAAATAAACTAAGTTTTTATTTTTAGAATTTTCTATGCAAGTGGATACACGTAAACGTCATCCGCAACTGTTTGAGGCAGATCAATATTAGATAGTGTTTGTTTCTGCGATAAATTTATAACTCGATGGTAGCTGACGAGTTTTGCGTGAGGAGCATTGCTCCGCAAGATGGTTTCCTTGCGAAGCTCTGCTTCTCATTTTGCCGAAACAAAAGTAGCAAATAAGATCAGAGGATTTTAGTTAGAATGAAAACCTTTATTATAAGCCCATAATAATTCAGGTTTTTATTTAACTTCTTTCCCATACTGATCGGCCATCACTTCAACCAGCTGATCTGGCTTGATGTGTTTTTTAATCATGGCATCAATATCGGCTTTACTGAGTTGGGCAATCGCTTGATCACGTTTTTCCCGGTAAACCAGATTACGGTCTTTTTCCAGCTGTGGAATCAGCATAGTATGAATACGGCGATCATCTTCCAGTGCGGTGAGACGCTGTTTCAAGATGCTGGCTTTTGCGGCTTCTACTTCCTGTTCAGTTACACCACGTGTTAACAGTTCATTAAGTACCTTATGCACTGCCTGAGACACTTGGGCAGATTTTCCAGCCGTATAATTGGCACTAATCATCATTGCACCGGCATCTGCCCATTCATCGAGTTGCATATCCGCACTAAAACCATAGACCAGTGCATTTTTCTCGCGTAGCTCTTGCGCCAACCGTGACGACAGCTGTGAATCACCCAGAATATATCGCAATACCTGTAATGCAGGCGCATCGGCATGATCCGCACCGACCGGCATACTCATAAATGCCTGATAACTCCCGAATTCACGCTGCTCAGACAAAGCATGAATTTTTTTGGCTGAATAGGCTCTATATTCCGATTTCAAACGCTCATAGGGCTGGGCGGCTTTCCAGTCCGAAAAACTGTTTTTCAGCGTTTTTTGCATCGATTTTGGATTAAACTCACCCGTGACCGCAATTTGTGCATGCTGGGTTTTCAAAAACTGCTGATATAGTGCCAATACCTGTTCACGAGTCACATTCTGGTACTGCTTTTTGGCCAGCTCAGGTTCGAAATGAAAACGCAAATCTCCAGGCTGATAGACCTCGATCGTTCGGGCCATCGTCAAGCTCGACACCGTATCTGGTTCGGTATAAGGACGATCCAGACTGGATAAAGTTTGTCCTTTAATCAAGTCAAACTGGCTTTGCTCAAATGCCGGCGTTTTTAGCACATCAACGACATACTGAAAAAATTCTTCAAACTTTTCTTTTTTGGCGCTGATCTGTATGTTCAGGCCATTGCCGGATGCACTGGCAGTCGCCGAACCACCGACTTCAATAATTTTATCGGCAATCTGCTGCAAGCTCTGAGTTTTCGATGAACGCAACACTAAATAAGCCGTCAGATCCAGAATCTCGCCTTTATTCATCAGACTTTGTGCGGTACCAAAATCCAGGGAAATTGTGGCATAGACCTTGTCATCGCGGGTAGTGGTCGGAAACAGTGCATATTTAATGCCATTTTTTAATTTGCCACGCTGAATCTGTTTATCTTTACTATGCAAATACTGTTTGGACTGCTGTAAATATTGCTTTACTTCTGCCTGATAAACACTGACATCTTTGAGTGGTTCTTCTGCTACAGCCTGCTGATCCAGGGTTTTTGCCGGCACTTCTGTTTGCGCCAGTTCCTGCGCTTTTTTCTGATCTTCCGGTGTTGGCAAGATATTGCCTGAAATACGGTATTCAGGCTTTAAAAAACTCTTATAGACCTGATTGACCTGATTGACATTCAAGTTTTGAATCGCATTCAGATCTTTAAAATACTGGCTCCAGTCACCCGAATAAGCCACAGCATAATCACTTAAACGCGAACCCAAAGCGGTAGCACTATTTTTAATATTGTCGGCCTGATTCCGGGTCAGATTTTTAGCCCGGTTTAACTCTGCCTCGGTAAATGGCTGACTCTGTTCTACGCCTTGAATCAGCCCCTGTTCTATGGCTTGTGCCTGATGATTCGGTGCATAGATTGCCCCCATAAACACCAGATTAAAGTCTTTATCAAGCCAGGTGCTGGCTTGCACAGCGGTCGACTTTCCAGTTTCCACCATACTCTGATACAGATGTCCGCTCGGCTGCAAAGTGTATAACGTTGGCGAAACGGCCAAAGCCGTTTTAATACTTTCTTCTGATTGATTTAAATAAATATTAAACTTGGCCAGATCACTGCCTTTTCGCACGGTAAATTCACGCTGTTTGATCTGTTCCGGTTTAAGCGCTGGGACTTTCACTTGCGCCGGTACACTTCTGGACTGAATCGGACTGAAATGTGTATCCAGCTGTTTTAAGACCTCGGCCTTGTCAAACTTACCTGAAATGACCACAAAGGCATTATTCGGTGCATACCAATTACGGTAAAAACGGTTTAATTCCTGCATATTAATGGATTGCAGTTCATTCAGGTCACCAATGGGCAAACGGCCTAAATACTGATTGCCATAGGCCGATTTAAACACCTGATCAATCAAAACCGAAAACGGCTGATCCAGCCGGATTTCACGCTCACGTTTTACAATATCAATTTCAGTCGGTACGTATTTTTCCTGGAGGACCAGCTTGTCCATACGTTCGGCTTCCAGAAAAATGATTTCACTTAATGCAGTTTTCTCAGGACGAATCACATTGGTATATTTGGTCGAGTAATAATCGGTACTGGCATTGGTCATTAAAGTATATTGATCCAGTCGACGCTGGAATTCATCTCCTTTGACATTTTTTGTGCCTTTAAAGGCTAAATGTTCCAGCAGATGGGCCAGACCACCCTTGCCTTGAGGATCATTTAGGGAACCGGTCAGATAGACCGTATTCATAAAAACTTTATTTTCTTTATCATTCGGTGCCAGAATAATGCGCAGACCATTATCCAGACGATATTCTTCAACATTCTGTTCAGTTTTCACCAAAACAGGTTGTGCAAAACTTAGTGCACTACAGCCAGACAAGACAATAGCCAGACTTAAATTTTTATAACGTAGCAACATTCTTCATCCAAATTATAAATATAAATTTTTACTCGCGCCCATCTTAGAGAATGATTCTTTTTCTGAAAAATCTATTCCAAGCCGAATCATCAAAATAACATGCCGCCTCACCTGACGACATGCATATCTATGTAATTAAATATAAATTTCAGCCTGCATATATAGCTTGCCATAACCGGAAATTTCAATTCGTTCCTGATCTTGCAAGGCACAGTACAGTACGCCACCACGCGCTGATGCCTGATAGGCAACCAGTTCATTTTTACCGAGTTTCTCAGCCCAGAGCGGTGCAATTCCGGTATGAATCGAACCTGTTACCGGGTCTTCATTGATTCCGTTACTCGGTGCAAAATAACGTGAAATACAGTCATATTGCTTGTCTTGTGAGGTGATCGCCACATCTAGAAAGGTATTCTGGGCCGTAATCGCTGTACGCTTGCCATTCAGCTGTTTCAACAGTTCAAAATCAGGCGTTTCATCCAGCACATCCTGTACCGATTCATATTCAACTATATAGCCCTGTGCATTCAGATAAACCTGTTTAAACGGTTTACTTAAGGCCCGTCTCAAAGCTTCAGGATATTCGGAAACGGGTTCTGCACGACGGATCGGAAAGTTCATTCTGATCTTGCCATCCGCATCCTGCCGGACCACAAAGATGCCAAAATCTTTTACATGAAAATGAATCTTTTTCTCTGTGGCAAATTGATTGAATAGCACAAAACTGCTTGCTAATGTCGCATGACCACAAAAATCCACTTCCTTGGTTGGCGTAAACCAGCGGATCGCATAATTGTCACTATCCATGACTTTAACAAAAGCCGTTTCTGACAGATTATTTTCCAAGGCGATATTTTGCATCAGGCTATCTTCGAGCCAGTCATCCAGTACAATTACGGCTGCAGGATTGCCTTTAAACAGTTCCGTGGTAAACGCATCGACCTGGTACATTTTCATTTTTTCAGTTCCTGAACATTACGATCTCTAGTTTAAAAGCTTTTTTGCAAGAATGAACTTGAATATGTCAAGGATCTCATTAATCTAGCTTGTTTAATAAATAAAGCAAATGGTGCTACATGGCAAACTCCCATATTCAAAGTGTTCCCCTAGAAAAAGCCTATCGTCTGATTACCCATGGTCCGACTGTACTGGTGTCTGCTCAAGATCAGCAGGATACTGATGTCATGGCAGCAGCCTGGGCATGTGCACTGGAATTCAGCCCAGCCAAAGTGACTGTAGTTCTCGACAAAAGCACCAAGACCCGAAACATTATCGAAAATTCAGGATATTTCGCCCTGCAAATTCCCACCCTGAAACAGCTAAATATGGTCTATCGTCTGGGTACGCTGAGCCTGCATAATGTCCCGGACAAACTGGCGCAATCTGGAGTAGAATTATTTAAATTTTCAAATTTTAATATTCCTGTGGTGCAAGGCTGCGCGGCCTGGATACTCTGTGAGCTGATTTCCGAGCCTCATAACCAGCAAATGCATGACCTGTTTATTGGCAAGGTAATTGCTGCCTATGCCGATGATCGGGTCTTCCGCGACGGTCACTGGCATTATCATGAAGTGGATGAAGAATGGAAAAGTATTCACCATGTGGCCGGTGGACACTTTTATACCATTGGTAATGCTGTAAGCGTTGATGATCCAGAATTATAAATTGTTCAAATTCGACATAAACGAAAATAATCGCGGATGAGCAGATAAAATCTGCAAGCTCCTGGTCATCTGAATTTATGCTATTTTATTCTTAATATCGATTTGGTCTGATGCCCTATGATGCCTTTTAAAATTCACTGTATTGATGTCCAGAATTCACTGCAAAATTATATCTGGTTGCTGGAACATACCACGTCGCATCAGGTGGCCGTGATTGACCCAACCGAAGCAGAACTGGTACAGGCCTATTGTGCCGAACATGGTTTAGTCATAAGTCAGATCTGGCTGACTCACTGGCATAAAGACCATATTGGTGGTGTGCCGGGTTTGATTCATGGACAAAATCTTCCCGTCTATGGCCCACGTGCAGAACTGAGCAAAATTCCATTTATCACTCATCCGCTTGAGCATGAAGAACAGTTTAATTTTCATGGAATAGATATTCAGGTAATTGCTGTGCCGGGACATACATTAGGCCATATTGTTTATTTTATTGATGCAATTGATGTGCTGTTTTGCGGCGATACTTTATTTGCCATGGGCTGTGGCCGGGTTTTTGAAGGTACTTATTCACAGATGTATCATTCACTGTCCCGTCTGGCTGCCTTGCCACCACGCACCCAGGTCTATTGCACCCATGAATACACCCTGGCGAATGCCCAGTTTGCCAAACATGTCGAACCGGACAATCCGTTGATTCTGGAACGCTTCGAACATATTGAGCGTGTACGTATGTTAGGCCAGTGTACGCTGCCAAGCAGCATTGAAGATGAATTGCAAACGAACCCTTTCCTGCGCGCTGAAAGCGTGGAAGAATTCCAGCGCTTAAGAACCCTGAAGGATCAGTTTTAAACCTGATTCAGTTCCGATCATCAATATTAAAGAATCTGGTTGCTTTGTGCATAAGCATCCAGTTCACTTTGAGTGACTACACGCACCGCCTGCATTTCATCAATACGTACCAGCAGTAAGCCACCTAAGGCAGGCTGATAACGACGAGCACTACCAAAAGGCGTATATGCTACTTTCGATTGAACACTAAAGTTCAACCAGTCCTCATGTCCCAACATCACAGCAACCGGATCGAGTCCTTGCTGCTGCATCAATTCAATGCGCTGATTGACATCCTGTTCAATGGTTAATTCAGTCATGGTACGAGTATTTAGTTTGAGAATATATTTTTAATAGTATAAAGCATGCAAATCAGGCTGAAGCTCAGAAAAACAACAGCCAGTATTTTCCAAATTAATAAATGGATTAAATTTTAATTTTCTCGTTTTTATATCCAATATTTTCAATTTTATATTCTTGATACAGCTATAAAATAGACAGGTTTTAATTAACCCGAATCGCGGATAAGAAATTGACTTGAAAAATAAGAGGACTAGAGCCATCAGTTGAGTTACCACACCAAACTCACAACTCTAGTCCTGATGTTCAATAGTACCGAATTATTCTGCGT
>NZ_JAGFXZ010000030.1 GCF_019038395.1 Acinetobacter sp. BY419 | reverse complement strand
TGGAAAATAATGACGGTTCCAAGCGTTTCCAGATCAATGCAGCCAACTGTGTACACTGCAAGACCTGTGACATCAAGGATCCGTCCCAGAACATCACCTGGGTAACACCGGAAGGTGGCGGTGGTCCAAACTATCCAAATATGTAATTTGGATAGTGCTTGCGCAAGCTCATACCCGAATATGTAATTTCTCACAAGATCAAAATAAACCCGCTATTAAGCGGGTTTATTTTTAGGAGAATGTTGATAACATTATATTAAGATCAACTAAAAATTATCAGCACACAAAGCCCATAAGATTGTTCGGCAGATTTAGCTGCCTTTCTTCACCAGATAATGAAATTCTTTATTGCCATTTTCATCCAGCCGTTCTTCCTGCAACAGCAACTCATGCCCCAAATGCATACAGAATTTTGGAATATCCCAAGAAGTCGAATTATCCGTGGCAAACACCTCAACCACATCACCTGCCTTGGATTTACGGATCGCCTGATGCAACATCATGACTGGTTCAGGACAACGTAAACCTCGGGTATTCAATTGCAGGCTTGGAATAATTTTAGTGGGGGACATCGATAAACTCAGTATGGAAAGACCAAAATATTTTAGCATAAACCAGTGATAGCATTGCTGCTTTGCACGCATGTCCATAGCTAAAACCAGCTCTGACTCGAGCGATCAAGACTGCCCATCATATTTACAATAGACAAGCGGATTTTCTGCGGTATGATAAAACCACGTTTTTTTAGATATTAAAAGTCTTCAGGAAAAATCATGCACGAGGAATCAGGCCCGTCGTGGGGTATGCGCGGCTTACGCAAATGGCTGGGAACTGCACCCGAAACTCGCGACGAACTGCTAAAATTAGTACAAGATTCACGTCGATTTTTAGAACCAGATACTGTTGCCATGCTTGAGGGCGTACTTGACCTCCCGGCAACCAAAATTCGTGAAGTCATGACGCCTCGCACGTCAATGATCAGCTTGCAGGAAGATGACCAACTGCTGGATATCCTGCATGTACTGGTCGAATCTGCGCATTCACGTTTTCCGGTATTTTCATCCGATCAAACCGATAATGTGGTCGGTATTCTGTTAGCCAAGGATTTATTGCCTTTTCTGACTGAACCGACGGCCAAAGTCGATATTCGTGCCCTCATGCGTCAGCCTCTGTTTGTTCCGGAAAGTGCCCGTTCGGATCAGGTACTGCGCATGCTGAAAAACACCCAGACCCATATTGCCGTGGTGATTGATGAATACGGCACTACTTCGGGTCTGGTGACGCTAGAAGATATTCTCGAAGAAATTGTCGGTGAAATTGAAGATGAACATGACAATACCGATGAAGAAGCACAGTTTATTGTTCCGGATAACGACCCAAACACCCCCAATACTTGGATAGTACAGGCCCTGACCCCGATTGAGCATTTCAATAACATGCTGGATGCGAATTTTTCTGATGATGAAGTGGAAACCATGGGGGGGTTGTTATTACAGGAAATTGGTCTGGTGAATGATCTTGAAGGCCAGACCATTGAACTGGAAAACTGGCAATTTACCATTCTTGAAGCAGATTCTCGCTCTATTCACCTGATTCGAGCCGTTCGCCAATGAGAGCGTATTTCGACAAGCTGTTGAGCTCGGATCAACAGCAAAAACCGTTGCCGCTGATCTATCCTGTTTTAATTGCCTTATTCGCAGGTGCCATCTTCAGTTTGGCACTGGCTCCCTATCATTACTGGTGGCTGGCCATTCTGTCTCCAGCCCTGCTCTACGCCTGCCTGCGTGGACGTAGCGCAAAACAGGCCTTTGGCATTGGCTGGGTCTACGGAATCGGCTTGTGGTTTGTGGGTGCATTCTGGCTCTATACCTCCATTCATGTCTACGGCGATACCAATGCATTTCTGAGTATCGTCATGATTCTCATTATGGCCTTGGTCATGGGACTGTTTAGCGCTGTCCAATGCTTTGTCTATCGCCGCTTTTTCCCGGAAACTCCTTTAACCTTTGCTCCGCTCTGGGTACTGTTTGAGTGGGCCAAGACCTGGGTCTTTACCGGTTTCCCATGGTTATTTGCCGGCTATGCCTTTACTGAACGCTACCTGGATGCTTATGCGCCCTTATTCGGGGTGTTTGGGGTCTCTTTCGTCGTCATCATTCTAGCCTGTGCGCTGGTAGAAATCCTGAATAGACGTCTGTTCTGGGCCATTCCTTCCGCCATTCTGTTACTTGGTGCCTGGGGTGCAGCACAGCTGACCTTTGTTGAGCAAAAAAATCAAAAACCTTTAACTGTTTCCCTAATTCAGGGCAATATTCCGCAAGACCTGAAATGGTTGACTGAATATCAGGTGAAGACCTTACTGATTTATGCCAATCTGAGTAAAACCGAATGGGGCCGAGATCTGATCGTCTGGCCGGAATCTTCGATTCCTATGTTCCAGACCGACATTGAAGCCTTTCTGGAAGCCATGAAAGTACAGGCGGAAAAATCGGGAACTGCCTGGGTGACTGGCATTCCATATTGGGATTTAGCCGAATCGCAGACTGCAGGCTATCCAAAATATTACAACAGTATTATGGCCAGCGGAGATGAATCTGACGGGCTATATAAAAAGCAGCGTCTGGTTCCGTTTGGTGAATATATTCCCTTGTCAGGCTGGTTAAGCTGGGTATTGCCGGGCCTACAGAATGATCCGTCCATGAGTGGTTTTACCCGTGGCCCAGATCATCAAAAACCCTTGAATGTAAAAAATCATCCTTTGGGTTCTGCGATTTGTTATGAAGTGGCTTATCCTAATTTGACCCGCCGCAATGCCAGCCAAAGTGATTTTCTGGTGACCGTATCTAATGATGCCTGGTTTACTGGCACGGCAGGACCGCTACAGCATCTGCAGATGGTGCAAATGCGTGCCAAGGAAAATGGCCGCTGGTTTATCCGTGCCACCAATACCGGTGTGACCGCATTTGTTGACCACAATGGCCATATTGTGAAACGAGCACCAATGGATCAGGAAGCGGTATTACGTGGTGAACTTCCAGCTATGCAGGGCGAAACCCTATATATGAAACTCAGCGATTGGCCGGTACTGATCTTCTCGGTTCTACTTTTGCTGCTGGGATGGCGCTTCCGTCCACGTAAAGTGGATGTCAGCTTTAAGTCGAGACGGTAATTTCTTCAAGTGTCCCCCTTTTACAAAGGGGGACTTAGGGGGATTCCTGAATATAGATCTTATCAATCTCTCCTAACCTCCCTTTAATGAAGGGAGGAACACTCAAGGCAATAAAAAACCGAGGTCAATGCCTCGGTTTTTTCATCTCTTTAAAACTTAAAACTGTACAGCCAAATAACACAACATGCTGGCAAGAGACAGCATCGGTACATGACGATAGAGGGTAACGAGTGTCTGTTCAAATGATGAGCCTTGTTCAGCTTGAATACGAATGACACTCGCACTCAATGCTGACCAGAAACACAGTGCCAATAAACTGCTCATCAAGCTGATGGCAAAGAACGCCACCATAATCTGGCTGCTGCCTTCGGTACTTTGCCATAAATGTACAATACCCTGAGTGATCGGCAGCATGCTTAAAACCAGAAGAACAGATTTCAGCATCGACCAATGAAATTGATTGATTTCATCTCCCAAGATTAATGCTTTCATATCCTTCTCCGTTGGCTGGTCAAGTGCCGTTCAGATCATTATGAGCTTTTTCAAACAAATAGAAAGTGTATGTTTATTCACATTTTACGAGAATTGTAATAGATAAACATGGGAATAGTTCTTATTATAACTCGCATATCGCTTTTATTAATTAATTATAATAAATATCATTAACTTACATAATAATTGGTAACCAAGGTTCATTATCACTTCACTTCGCATTGAAATCACCTATCAAGTGAAGTGATATATTCCATCCATCGGGATTTATAATGATTCTTAATTAAGGCTGATAATAAATATCAGCATCGGTGCCTTCACCACCCGCTTGACCATCTGCACCAAACGAATACAGATCAAAGCTTCGACCATCAGTGCCCGGAATCACATATTGCAGCTCATTATCCCAACTGTCTTTTGGATAGCCACCTTTGACATAGCCACCCGGCACCCAGTTCTTTGCAGTCGCTGGCTGGTTCACCAGTGCATCCAGACCGCCTTCCTGCATACTTGGATATTTGCCATTGTCCAGCTTATATTGGTCCAGTGAACCTGCAATGCTCTGCAATTTAATCACGGTGGTATCGACCTTGGCTTTCTCACCACGACCCATTACATTCGGTACGATCAGTGCAGCAAGCACACCGAGAATCACAATCACCACCATGACTTCGATTAAGGTAAAGCCCGTCTGTTTATTTAATTGATTCCTTTTCATTTAATCTCTCTCATTTATCTGCATCATTCAGAATTTCCACTTGAATCTTGATCACAGCAAAACTCTAACTGGCTTCTGTTTAAATCATATTATTCATATTCACAATTGGCAGCATGACTGCAATCACAATAACCAAAACGATACTGGCCATCAGCACCAGCATTAAAGGTTCCAGCAAGGCCAGTAAAGTTGAAATCAGGGTGGTCACTTCGCGGTCCTGCATCTGTGAAGCACGTTCCAGCATCCGGTCCAGTTCACCAGACGCTTCACCACTTTTGATCATTTGTACCATCATCGGCGGGAAATAACCACTACGCTCCAGCTGGGTCGCCAGGTTGCCACCTTCGGTGACTTTTTCCGCTGCCAGATTCACAGCATCCCGGATCACCCAGTTATTGCTGACTGCAGCACCAATGCGTAGCGCATCAACCAGAGGTACGCCAGACTGGGTCAAAATAGATAAAGTACTGGCAAAGCGTGCGGCGTTAATCCCGCGTGACAGTTTTCCGAACAGGGGTAATTTTAAGGTCAGACGGTCAAAGGCATAATGCCCGGCGGTGGTTCTTAAAAACCGGACCAACAGAAAAACCCCCACGGCACCACCGATCACTAAAAATGGCCAGGCAATCCGGATAAAATCACTGGCTTTCATCAAGGCGACGGTAATCCATGGCAAGGCATCCTTGCTCTGGTCAAAGGTCTTGACGATATCCGGCACCACATAGGTCATCAGTCCCATCACAATCGAAAAGGACATCAGCATCAGGATAACCGGATAGACCATCGCACCCTGAATTTTTTTCTGCATGGCGAAACGGTTTTCTGTATAGTCTGCCAGTTGATCCAGAATCAGATCCAGATGCCCGGAACGCTCACCGGCGGCAATCGTGGCAATATACAGCTCCGGAAAACGTCCGGATTGCTGCAGCCCCTGCGCCAGGCTATGCCCTTCCATTACTTTGGAGCGTACTGACATCAGCAGGTTTTGCACATGCACTTTTTCGCTTTGCTTACCGACGGCGCGAATGGCTTCTTCCAGCGGAATTGCGGCAGCGACCAGTACGGACAACTGCCGGGTCATAAGCGCCAGATCATAGGCTGTGATGCTTTTTTCAAACCATTTTCGCCGATGCTGGGAGTCTTTTTTTTCAACAGGATCAACAGAAACCGGAATAAGGGCTTTATCCCGTAATTGTTGCCGGATCTGACGCGCAGAATCCCCTTCCAGCACGCCTTTTTGCTGCTTCCCTGAAGGATCAAGCGCAATAAACTGATATGCAGGCATTGTAATGCTCTAATTTTCCAAAATTTTGCTCAACGCTGTTGCGTCAGACCACCGAAATCATTCATATTCTTTGATATAAATTATCTGTTCACTCTAACATAATCGAACTTTAAGCACGACGAAATTTCTTCAGGATATCCACCCCAAGATATGCAAAATTCTCACCCAGATTCAAGTCCACTTTATCGCGTACGCGTTGCTGTACCTGTACATGTATTTGATTGTTTTGATTACACCATGAGTGCAGAACAATTTGAACAGGCACAGATTGGTGCACGTGTACTGGTGTCATTTGGTCGTCAGAATCTGGTTGGGGTGATTGTCGAAAAACTGTCGGAGGATATCCCTCTTGACCCCCGCTTTAAGCTCAAAGCAGTTACCGAACTGCTCGATGAACGTGCCATCATAGATCCCAAAGTTTTAAGTTTGTTGACATGGTCTGCACAGTATTACCAGTTTCCGATGGGTGAAGTCTTCCATAGTGCTCTGCCCACCCTGTTACGTCAGGGTAGGCCTTATAACCTGCTGGCTCGCACCTGGAAGCTCCTGGACCCGAATGCCGAAGCCAAAGTACGTCGTTCAGAAAAACAGCAGGAAGCCTACCGGATTTTAAAACTGCATCCGGTTGGAACCACTGAAAATGTGCTGAATATGGCCGGGATTGAAACCGCGACCTTAAAAGCACTGGAGAAAAAGGAGATCTGTACCTGTGTGCTGGAGCCGCAAGATTTCAGCCCACAGCCCATGCAACTGGCACAGATGCCGCTGACCGCCAATCCTGAACAAAAACATGCAGTCGAACAGGTATTAAAATATCGCAACCAATATCAGGCTTTTTTACTGGATGGTCTGACTGGCAGCGGTAAAACTGAAGTGTATTTGCAGATCATGCAGCAGGTGCTGAAACAGGGCAAACAGGTGCTGGTGCTGGTACCGGAAATCGGCCTGACGCCGCAAACTATCAGCCGCTTCCAATCCCGTTTTCATTGTCATATTGCGCTGCTGCACTCGGGTCTGAATGATTCCAAACGACTACAGGCCTGGCAGTCGGCAGAAACTGGCAAAGCCTCAATTGTACTCGGTACACGTTCCGCCATTTATACCCCGATGCCGAATCTGGGCCTGATCATTCTGGATGAAGAACATGACCTGTCCTTTAAACAGCAGGAAGGCTTCCGCTATCATGCCCGCGATGTGGCTCTGTATCGCGGCCATTTACAGCAATGTCCGGTACTGCTGGGTTCAGCCACGCCAAGTATCGACAGTTATGCGCTAGTTGAACATGGCAAGATGCAGGCGCTGGAGCTGAATCAACGTGCCGGTACAGCCTTAATGCCCAAAATCCATATTCTGGATTTAAAAGTCGCACAAAAGCAGCATGGCATCAGTCTGCAACTGATTCAGGACATCAAAAAGCGTCTGGAGAAAAAAGAACAGGTGCTGATCTTTTTAAACCGCCGTGGTTATGCCCCCGTCCTGATTTGCGGCAGTTGTGGCTGGCAGGCACAATGTCCGCACTGCGATGCCAACTTCACTGTACACCGCCAGCCTTATCAGCATCTACATTGCCATCACTGCGGAACCATTCACCGTATGCCGGAACACTGTCCGCAATGTCAGCATCAGGAACTGGTCACGCTGGGTATGGGCACCGGCAAAGTCGAAGAACACCTGACTGAGCTCTTTCCAGACTTTGAGGTGATTCGGGTCGATCGCGATTCAACCAGCCGGGTCGGCAGCTGGCAAAAAATTTATGACAAGATTCAGAAAAGTGAACCAGCAATTTTGCTCGGCACCCAGATGCTGGCCAAGGGGCATCATTTTCCCTATGTGACTCTGGTCGCGATTCTGGATATCGATTCCGGTCTGCTCAGTGTAGATTTTCGTGCTACTGAACGTACTGCTCAGCTGATTGTGCAAGTCTCAGGTCGGGCCGGACGCGGTGAACAAAAGGGTGATGTCTATCTGCAAACACTCAGACCTGATCATGCCCTGCTCAATACTCTGGTGAATGAAAATTATCGCGTCTTTGCCCAGCAGACCTTAAAAGAACGGCAAATCGCCCAGATGCCGCCCTACCGTTATGCCATCCTGATTCGCTGTGAATCCAAGGATCAGGCACAAAATACCGAATTCTTACAGAAACATGCAGTACTCCTCAGGCAATATCCCGATCTGGTGCTGGACATCTGGGGGCCGATTCCTGCACCAATGGAACGTAAGGCGGGACGCTATCAGTCGCATATGGTGCTGTTGTCAGCGGATCGTCCACGTTTGCATTACTATGTGCGCAGCTGGTGGCAAAACATGCTGCAGGACAAGCCTTCCAGCATGAAGCTTACGCTGGACATTGATCCTCAGGAACTGAGCTAAGAGAAATTGCGCCTGAGTGCATGTTCGCGATAGAACAATCAACGTCTGGATCAAGAATAAAATTTAGGGCAGGAAAATGTCGATACTGTTACAAATAACACTGGTTCTGGTAATCGCACTGTTTATGGTGCCGCTGAGTAAAAGGCTCAGATTGCCAAGTGTGCTGGGCTATCTGTTAACAGGGCTCCTCTTAAGTCCAGGCCTTTTACATCTCATTGAGGCGCCCGAAGTTCTGAACAGCTTCATGCAGGTCAGCCTGATGGTACTGATGTTCTGGATCGGTTTGCAACTGAGACCGCAACGTATTGTCCAGATCCATCCCACACTGTGGATGATGGCAACTTTACAGGTACTGATCAGCGCCCTGATGTTCAGTCTGATGGCTTGGAGCTTTTTGCAACAAGGCCTGCTTACCAGCATTGTAATTGGACTTGCCGGCAGTCTGTCCGCCATGACCTTGGTGATGCAACAGCTGAATAATCAGGAACAGTTCGCCACCAGTTATGGCCAGCAGACCTATTCGATTCTGCTGGTGCATGCCCTGTTGGCCATCCCTGTCATTGCAGCCATTCCCCTATTTGCCGGGATTCGCTCGACCGAACATGGTGTGGCCTATTTTGCTGCCATTATTGCAACGTTGAGCGGCCTGTTCTTATGTAATCGTTACCTGATGCAGCCGTTGTATCGCTGGATTGCCAAAAGCGGCAGTCACGAACTGCATGTGATTGTGGCGATTACTGTGACCTTGGCATTGTTGGTATTAATGAATACCCTCGGACTGAATCTGTTTCTCGGTGCCTTATTTGCCGGCATTTTACTGGCAGATTCAGATTTCCGGCCTGCGGTAGAAAGCGCCGTTCGGCCTTTTCAGGGCCTGTTGATTGGTCTGGCCTTTATCAGTCTGGGCATGTCACTACAGCTGCCTGATCTGCTGAATTTCCCCAGGATGATTCTGGGCGGTACTTTGACTTTGATCTTGATCAAGTTTGCCCTTACTTTGGCATTGGCGCGTTATCATCAAGATAGCTGGCGCAATAGTACCCTGCTGGCAGCCAGTCTGGCGCAGGGCGGCGAGTTTGCCTTGCTGACACTGGTGATTGCAGTATCCAACCAGATTATTGCAGGTAATCTACTGTCTCCCTTGCTCTGGATGGTGAGTTTTTCCTTGCTGCTGACCCCCGCATTTTACTGGTTATTACATAGCCAGATTTTACCGCGCCTGGATCGTCACAATCATCTGGCAGCGACCTTTGAAACCGATCCCGATCCTCAAGCCAGTGCGCCACTTCTGCTGATTGGCTTTGGCCGCTTCGGACAGATCATTGCCCGGATTCTACTGCAACAACAGCATGCATTTAGTGTCATGGACAGCAATGTGCAAGCAACTGAATTACTCGCTCAGCATAAAATCCCTTTCTATCAGGCCGATGCGACAGAACCTGAAGCCTTGGCGCATGCAAGTATTGCTACGGCACAACAAGTGATTATCGCCATTGATGATATTGAAGATTCGATGCTGATCGTGCGGCATCTGCGGCTGAATTATCCTGAAACTGGTTTATGGGTCCGTGCACGTGACCGGCATCATGTACATTTATTGCAGGATTTGGGCGTGCAACACATCTGGCGTGAAACCTATCTTTCTGCGCTAGAATTAACCCAGTCCTTATTAAGCCAGCTCAATGCCAACCCGGAAGACAGCCAGCAACAGGTGCAAAACTTCCGTGAACAGGATGAAAAGCTGTTAAACAGCCAGTATGATCTGGATCCTGATCAACATCCAAATTATGAAAATCACCGTAACAGTTTGGCTGAACTGGAGTATCTATTTGCTCACGATCAACGTCAGAAAGTGCAAAAACCGGATATACAGCAGCAACCGGATACAAACGGCGTAAGAATTGATGCGTTAAGAGATGATCTGTCATAACTTGTGTTTTACAATAATGACACCATTAAAACAGGGTTATGGAGAATTTTATGTCTGATTTACGCCAACGCTTTTTTATTGAAGATAGCCCTGTTCGTGGTGAAGTGGTGCATCTTGAAGAAGCTTTACAAACCATTTTAGCGCAACGTGACTATGCACCTGCAGTCAAAATCCTGTTAGGCGAAATGCTCAGCGCCACTGCACTGCTGGCCAGCACATTGAAGATTAAAGGGCGTATCAGCCTGCAAATTCAGGCATCAGGCACCTTTAAATGGGCCATGGCTGAATGCAACCACTTGGGTGAAGTTCGCGCTTTGGCGGACTATGAGGAAGACCCGCATTTTCTGGTTGGCGAAGACAGCAGTACAGTTTTAAAGTCGCTGGTCTCCCCGATCTTGTTTATCAATATCGAACCAGAGTTTGGTGAGCGTTATCAGGGGATCGTACCACTCGATAAGGAAAATCTGGCGGGCTGTCTGATGCAGTATTATGACCTGTCTGCACAGATTCCGACGCGCATTGTACTGGCGAGTGACCAGCAGCGTGCAGGCGGTTTACTGATTCAGTTGTTGCCACGTAATAGTGAAGAAGAACAACGTCGTGTGGATGAAGATCTATGGCCACGTCTGACCCTGCTTACAGAAACCTTGAAAGCTGAAGAACTGGTCGGTTTGCAAGCTACTGATATTCTTTACCGTTTATATAATGAAGAAGAAGTTCGTCTACCAGATGCTGAGGTGTTGAAGTTTGGTTGTACCTGCTCTAAAGAGCGTTGTGCAGTTGCCTTACAGCAGATTGGCATAGATTCAATCCGTGAAACACTGGAACTCCAGAATCCGATCGAGATGGACTGTCAGTTCTGTAATAGCCAATATACTTTTACCGCTGAAGAAGCCTTGGGTCTTTTCGGTAAACATCTGAGCTAAACAGTTCTAATCCTGAGTTTTAAAAAGCATTCCTCAGGAATGCTTTTTTTTATGCGTTTAAACCCATGGAGCTGTGATGAATGGAGAGAACATTTCCTTAAAGTAGAAAATCTGCCTACTCGCCGGATTAAACCTTCATGCAAATTCCACCCAAGAGTTCCATTTAAATTATACAACTATTCACATTATCAAAAGCCAAATACTTATCATTTTCAAAAAATTAAGAGAAGAAAAACACATTTCATACTATTGATTTAATTACTCTTTTGAAATAAATTAGAGTAATAATTCTAAAATAAACAAATGATCTTACCAACAGGAATGTTATGAAGAAATTATTGAATACTCTCGTAATGGGGATGAGTTTGGCCGTAGTTTCCAGTTTGGCCTTTGCCTATGAAGATCCGTTAGTGGGTAAATGGAAAACCATTGATGATCAATCGGGTTATTCTCGTGCAGATGTGGAAATCCGCAAGAAAGCGAACGGTAGCTATGAAGGGATTATTGTTGAAACACGCAGCTTGCCTGGCGCGGAAAAAATGGGCATCTGTCATAAGTGTCCCGGTCAGCTCAAGGACAAACCTTTTCTAGGCCTGCCTTTTATCTGGGATTTTAAAGCAGATCCGGAAAAGCCACGTGAATTCCATGATGGCAAAGTGCTTGATCCGATCAGTGGTAAAGTTTACAAAGGTAAGGCACGCTTAAGTACCAATGGCAAACGTCTGACCTTACGGGGTTATGTCGGGGTATCGGTGATTGGCCGCAGTGTGACTTGGGTAAAATATTAATTTAACAAGGCTTTTCAAAGCCCCTGTTCCAGGGGCTTTTTTCTTTGTCATGATTTGAAACAAGAAGGTACAAATAAAAACTGTTTCGTAGCACGGAAAGTCATAATAATGGATCGAAGACGGTTATTTTTTATTCATGCATATATATGATGATCAATCTTCAGCCTAGTTTAACTCTGCCTTCAGGACCGACATGTCGTCCTCATCTGGTGCCACCTGTTCAGCACAGCTTTGTCAATTCACCTGCTCTGCCGATAGAACATAAAATTATAAAAACAGGTTCAGCCTCAAGCCTTTTATACTTACATTCCACTGAAGCAGATTCGATCAGAGAGACCGCATCATTGAATGCCCTCATATATTCTCTCTGCCCTCCTGATCAGTTGAATCATCACGCTGAGTATGCATGTCAGGAAAAAAGAAAGTGCTCCATACCGGCACCTCATTTTTTTCTTCATATTACATATTTGGCTGTTTAAGGAGTAGCTCCATGACTACGATTCAATACCGAGAAAGTTTTTCACACGGTTATGTTCCATCAGAAATTGTGGATGATCGTTCATTTGATTTGATCCACTTTGCTGAAGCGTGTGGACAAAGTCCGGAATGGGTCATGCAACTTATTGAATATGGAATTTTGCCAGACCGTTCCGAAACCCACCACAGTATCTTTCTGGGTGAAGATATCTCACGCGCACAACGCGCCTACCGCCTGCAACGTGATTTTGACGCCTCGTTTACTGCAGTTGCCATGATGCTGGATTTAATTGATGAAGTGCAAGAGTTACGCCGCGAGGTAAAACATTTGCAATTAAAGTAAATCTTCTAATGCTCTGTCTACATGCATGCTTGTGCTGTAGCTCAGGGCTATTTATTTTTAATTTTATAATGAGAGTATTAGAGTTGCTATGAAAACCAAAGATTGCAATAAGAAAATCAAATACATGTTCCCCGAATATCGCGATTTAATTATCCAGCTTCGAGAGGAAGATCCACACTTTGCCAAGTTATTTGAGGAGCATAGTGAACTGGACAAACAAATTACTCAGCTGGAACTGGATCCTGTGAACCAGATCAACAGTGATATTGAAGTCATCAAACGTAAAAAACTAAAAATAAAAGATGAAATATATAAAATACTGACGCGAACTGCTCAGGTAGGAAATCTCTCTTAAGGGGTGACCGAGCAAGCCAGGCTGGATCATTCAGTACATTTCGACTGAAGTTTGAAATCGCTTGGCTGTGCTTAAAAATACGATCCTTGATGCAAGGATAAAACTACAGCTATTTTAATTTGGTTAATTTTTCGACTTTTTCTACGGTTTTTTTGACAGACCGCTTAATTGGCTTATAGTCTAGCAACCAGAACAGGTTTACGGGCTGATCTTTATTTTGTTGGGCTAACAGATCAATCACGCTTTTCTCTCCTAAACCGACCAAATGTCGGCGATAAAAATAATAGATCAATAATACGGTGGTGATGACCATCACCATTAACATTATCCAAAATCCGGCAGGAGATTTTAAACCTGGAATAAACTCAAAATTCATTCCATAAATTCCGGTTAACAGGGTCAAAGGTGCAAAGATTGCCGTGATTATGGCCAATATACGCATGTTTTCATTGGTTTGGTTGGCAATTGCAGAAAAATGTAAATCGATGGTGGCTTGGATAGATGCACGAAGACGAACAATATGTTTTTGAATTCGCTCCACATGACTGATTAAATCATTGATACGAACCAATAGTATATCCAGCTGTGCAGGCTTTTTCTTTCCTTTCGAATGGGAGTAATTATCTATGATTTCATCCCTAAACTCTTGCAGGACATCAATCTGCTCTTCACATAAATCCTCAACCTGTTGAAAAGACATGCTTTCTTGCAATAACTGATCCCATTTCTTAAATCGGCGATGCCCTTGCAACAATTCTTGCTGCCAAAATCCAACCCGTCGGGTCAGCGGTACACGTAAATCCAGATAACCATCCACCATGCTGTTCAGCAGGCGTAAGGACAGATCGAAAGGCGAAGCGGGAAGTTTTCGTGACTTATTCTGTTCCTGGCTAGATCGAATAAAATTCATCTCGATCCGGGAAATATAGTTTTGTAGTACCTTATTTCCCTGCTCACGTACTGTAACCAGAACTTGTGGCGTGATGATAAAACTGACCGGTGTGGTGGCCAAGCCAAACATCTGTTCATGCTGTTCAAACGCCTGTTCACCCGTCCCTATATCATCATCCGGGGTAATGAGCTTACGAAAAATCAGCAGGTTATAGTCATCCAGGGTATCAAATGAACAGGGATGCTCTAAATTTAAAATATCTTTTACATGAAATTCATTTAGATACATATGAGTATGTTGATATATTTCATTTTGCCAGGCTTCTGCGCGATTCACTACATCGATTCGGACGCAATCAATCCAGGTAAATACAAGTTGGGTTTCAGCGTCAGTATTAAGTTGTTTTTGTACAGAAATATGATGATCTGAAAGATGCTGATAAAAATAATAAATTTTCATTAAAACAATTCTCTATTCACTATTTTAATTTTTTATAACTGAATAGAAACTTAAGATACTCCATCTATCAGCATTAAAATTATGAGCCGGACTGAATCCTTAAGCAATCAGATAATGTTTTTATTTATAAGTCTTCCTTACACCAGTTAAAATAAAGTTTAAAAAAAGCCCTGAGCCCACCAAAGTCACAACATTGGCAAAGCACAGGGCTTTTACAGATCTTTTATTCACACGGGCTCACCCATGTGAATGTGCAATCAATTATACCTGTTCGATGTCTTTCATGGTCAATTTGATACGGCCACGGTTGTCAACATCGGCAACCTGTACTTTCACATCCTGACCTTCTTTCAATACATCTGCCACGTTCGCAATGCGTTCGTTCGAGATTTGAGAGATATGCAATAAGCCATCGGTACCAGGAAGGATATTCACGAAAGCACCAAATTCAACGATACGGATCACTTTACCCATATAGATTGTACCTGGTTCGATTTCAGCAGTAAGTGCCAGGATTTTAGCAACCGCAGCGGCTGCAGCAGCTTTAGTCTCACCAAATACACGAACTGTACCGTTATCTTCGATATCGATTGCTGCCTTGGTTTCTTCAGTAATCGCACGAATGGTCGCGCCGCCTTTACCGATTACATCACGGATTTTGTCCGGATTGATGTTGATCACCTGGAAAGTCGGAGCATACATTGAAATTTCAGGACGAGCGCGTGAGATCACCTGGTTCATTTCGTTCAGGATGTGCATACGACCCGCATAAGCCTGGTTCAATGCAGACTCCATGATCTCTTCAGTAATACCTTCGATCTTGATGTCCATTTGTAGCGCAGTAATACCGTTTGCAGAACCTGCAACTTTAAAGTCCATATCACCCAAGTGATCTTCATCACCCAAGATGTCAGAAAGAACTGCATAACGCTCGCCTTCTTTCACGAGACCCATCGCAATACCTGCAACTGGCGCTTTAAGTGGAACACCGGCATCCATCAATGATAATGAAGCACCACATACAGACGCCATTGAAGACGAACCGTTTGATTCAGTGATGTCAGATACAATACGGATTACGTACGGGAAGCGGTCAGCCGCAGGAAGAACAGCCTGAACACCACGACGTGCTAGACGACCGTGACCGATTTCACGACGTTTAGGACCAGATTCACGACCCGTTTCACCTACAGAGTATGCAGGGAAGTTGTAGTGCAACATAAAGTTATCAGTTTTTGTACCTGCAAGGGTATCAACCATCAACGCATCACGAGTATTACCCAAAGTTGTTGTTACCAACGCCTGAGTTTCACCACGTGTGAACAATGCAGAACCGTGAGCACGGCCTAGTACACCAACCTGTACGTCAATTGCACGAACAGTTTTGGTATCACGACCATCAATACGTGGCTTACCAGACAGGATATTGTCACGTACGGTACGGTATTTAAGGTCTTCGAATAATTCGTTTACTTCATCAGCAATGCCAGTTTCGTCATTTTCAGGAACGAACTGAGCCAATGCTTCTTCTTGAAGTGCATCAAGTGCTGCATAACGTTCATGTTTAACTGCAATTGTATATGCTTCAGAAATTTTCGCTTCGAATGCTTCTTTCAATTTGCCAAGAAGTTCTTCGTTTTTAACTGGAGCAACCCAAGTTGACTCAACTGCACCCGCAGCGGCAGCAAATTCTTTAATCGCCTGGATCGCGATTTGCATTTCGTCATGTCCGAACAATACAGCACCCAGCATTTGGTCTTCTGAAAGCTCTTTCGCTTCAGATTCAACCATCAGTACTGCAGATTCTGTTCCTGCAACCACAAGATCAAGATCAGACTCTTTGAGTTGTTCAAGATTCGGGTTCAGAATGTATTCGCCGTTGATCAAACCTACACGTGCGCCGCCGATTGGACCACGGAACGGTGTACCAGCGATAGACAATGCAGCAGATGTACCTAACATTGCAGCAATGTCAGCATCCATCGTTTTGTCAGAAGAAATAACTGTTGCTGTTACTTGAATTTCGTTGAAGTAACCTTCTGGGAACAACGGACGAATTGGACGGTCAATCAGACGTGAAATTAAAGTTTCAGCTTCAGACTGACGACCTTCACGCTTGCCATAACCACCCGGGATACGACCAGCAGCATATTGCTTTTCTTGATAGTTCACAGTCAATGGGAAGAAGTCTTGACCTGCTTTTGCTTTAGGCTGTGCAACAACTGCTACAAGCACCTGTACGCCACCCATGGTGATTACAACACTGTTTGCCTGACGGGCAACACGGCCTGTTTCTAAAGTTACAGTATGCTGACCGAATTGAAATTCTTTACGAACAATATTAAACATCGACATGTTTTATTTTTTCCTAGTTCTTGTGAACAATTATTCTAGTGGAGACCCCTAAGGTTTGGCATTCACGACCAGTTGGACGAATAAATGACAAAGCTTAGAAGCCGACCTCACCAGATTAAATACTATTTTTAAACACAAAGAAGGAGCGAAACATTCGCCCCTTCCACTAGCTCAGCGCAAAGCCAAGCCTACTTTAGTTTTCAGTAATACAGCATAAAGCATGCAATACACCCGAAAATAAAAGCTTAAATCGAATTAACGACGTAAACCTAAAGCACCGATCAAAGCAACATAACGACCGTGGTCTTTACCATTTAGGTAGTCAAGTAGCTTACGACGTTGGTTAACCATACGGATTAGACCGCGACGGCTATGATGGTCGTGTTTGTGCTCTTTGAAGTGACCTTGTAAGTCATTGATTTGAGCAGTCAAAAGAGCTACTTGAACTTCGGGTGAACCAGTATCGTTTTCAGCGCGTGCGAATTTAGCAATGATCTCTGCGCGATCTGCGTTAGTTAAAGCCATTCGATTTCTCCGAGATGCTTATATATTTTGATAAAAATCAAAGTAATGAGAATTCATAACCTTGACTGCCGTGCATCACTACAGCAAGTTGCATATTTTAAGGGAAAACGCGCCAAATTGCAAAAATAGATCCATACTTTTGCGTAGTTTTGGTCGGGCATTTTCTGCGTTCAGATCCAATGACTCTTCTCCACCAAGCATTCCAGTTCTGGATTATTTGAAGGCAAGAAATACAAAGATGAATGAGAGACCAAAATTCCTTTGAAAAGCTTACCAGTCTTTTACCCGACTTGATTTATCGGCCCACCTCAATAAAAAATGAATAAAAAAAAGCCCGAGTAAACTCGGGCTTTTTGGCGCTGTAGTTCTTTCTTTTATCATTATTATTTATTGTATTATTAAGGCGTTTTACGCTTATTATTATTTTCAAACATCCTGTTGAAAAATCATCTTCCTTGTGTGGTAGATTTTGCCACATTCTCCCCAGACAAATAGAGGCATTTGTCGTATCTCTGTGTAAGCCATTACGTACAATATTTCTTCTGAAAGTTGCATAATGTTACATTAATCTCGTTTTATTTAACTTTAGTTACTTAACTCTACTGATTAAATCAAGGAAAGTAGGCTAGGAAATTAGGATAAAAATCTAGCAACTTGAGAGGAAAAGTAACAAGATATAAAAAAGCCTTGTAGTCTCTCCCAAAACTACAAGGCTTAGCGGCTGTAAGTTTCCTCTTTTACTTACTTCACTGTAAGTTCGCTGTCTACCGACATTATTATTATCATTATGCGATTATGCTCAACTTTCCTTGTTGAGTTATTTTGTAAACACATCTTCTCAAATATTGAGCAAAAGCTCTATGCGTCAATTTCCTTAATCTTTGTAAGCTTTTGCCTACAAGGTTTGATTATTTTTTGCCAATAAACTGCTAGATTGTTCAAGGATTTTTTGGCTCAAACCACTTTTTCGCGTGGTTCTGACACAAAGTGCTTGTGTAAAAGCATTACAATCTACCAATAAACTGACCACTTTTTTGGCGCGAGTAATCGCAGTATAAATCAACTCTTTGCTCAATAAATTTTTTGCATATTGATCCAGTACCACAGCGGTATGGGAAAATTCTGAACCTTGAGATTTATGAATGGTCAGCGCAAAGGCGGTTTCAATACTTTTGGGTAAGCGGGTGGCCAATACCCATTTTTCCAGACTCGGGAAATACACTTCAAACTGACGCTGCCCAAACTGCTCCCGTAAGAAACAGATGCCAATATCGCCATTAGACAAGCCTAGCTGATAGTCGTTATAACTCATCATGACTGGTCGACCGACATACCAGTCGCCCTGCTTCAACTGGCCTTGCGCTGCTAAAAAACGTTGTTCAATCTGCAGATTAATCTTGAGCAGGCCCAGATCACCAGAACGAATTGCCGTTAAAATACGATAATCATCAAAGGTTTTTACCACTTGTTGCACATACTGCTCAAAATCAGCTGAGTTCTGTTCCGTTTTTATGGCCTGTACATAAGCCCGATAACCATACATCAACTGGTCATAATACTGACTCAAGCTAGGCCCGTTCTGTTCGGGGCCAGAGAGCAGGTATTGCAGCTGCAACTGGTCAATCTCAACCTGATCCAAATCAATGGCTTTTAACTCACTGGCTGCCACCACAATTTGCTGCTCAAATTTCTGCAGTACAGCAGAGGGCTCATGATTCTGCTGGATAAACTCCGCCATTGCCCCAATTTTGGCTCCTGTCGCAAAACGCCGTGTAGTGATTAAATTGACCCGATTATCCTCCAAGGTCGCGACTTGCTGTAAATCTGCCAGCACTGTTCCGACATCGACAGAGGCTAACTGGTCTGCGTCCCCGAGTAAAATCAGCCGTGCCTGAGGCGGCACCGCCGCCAGTAACATCTGGGACAGACTTAAATCCAGCATCGAGGCTTCATCGACCACAATCACATCATAAGGTAAAGGCTGTTTGGCATGAAACCGCGGCTGTCCGCGAGTGCCCAGACCCAATAAACGATGCAGGGTCACCGGTTGTAACTGTTTTAAGGGTTCTAGCTCAAACTGTTGTAAGGCTTCACTGTGCAAGGCTTTTTGCAGTGCCTCTTTCATCCGCTGTGCGGCCTTTCCGGTGGGCGCCGCCATGGCGATCCGGATATTCGGCATAGCTTCAAATAAAACCGCAATCATATGTGCCAGCGTATAGGTTTTACCGGTGCCCGGGCCGCCGGTAATAATGCTTAAGGCTTGCTGAGCTACCATGTGCAGGGCTTTTTGCTGCTGTAAATCTGAAAGTAAACTACGATCACGTTCGGATAAATGAAGGGCGGCAACCGGCTGGTTTTTAATTCGCACAATATGCGCGGCTACTGCCTGCTCGAGCTGCCAGTAACGGTACAGATATAAATGCTGGTCTGCAAAAACAAACGGCGCGATTCCCATACTGTGCTGACGGCGGTCTAGTACCAGATTATGTAATAAGGCAATTTGCTGAGCATCAACTTCGATACAGCTATCACCCGCCTGCATCGCCTCAAGCAATTGCTGAATCAGCAATTTTGCTTCCAGATCTATTGGAGCTGTACTAAACGGCAGCTGACACAGATAGTCAATCCAGGCCATCAAACTGGCATTTTGCTGCGACACGTGATTCTGCTCACTTTCCACACAGTTATCCTCAAACTTATCCACAGGATAATTTTCTGTTTAATCTCTATATATTTTATAAAACCGCAAAATCATGCTGATTTTTTCTGCTCAAAATAGCCCAGTATTTGATCCAGTTGTTCGATAAATTCTATGCTCGGTTGCCAATAATAAGACCCTTGCTCTGCTTGTCCATTCATCCCGCGTAAATATAAATAGCTCGCACCACCGAGATGCTGCTGAATCGAATATTCCCGCATATTGGCACCCAGATAACGATGCAGTGCCACCAGATACAGAGCCGCCTGCAGCCAGTAACTCGACTGGCTCATATTCTGCTGAATCGCCTCAGCACTATAGTGCTGTTGATCCGGCCCGAGAAAGTTACTTTTATAATCGGCAATATGGTAACGCTGGCCATCAAAATACACCAGATCGATGGAACCGGTCAGATAACGTGCCGATTTGGCTTCATTAAAATCGTTCATGACAATGTCATTTTCGAGAAAAAGCTGATGGATTTGTCGAATCTGCAAAGGAGCATCGGTCAAGGACAGATAGAACGGAAATTCTGACAGATACTGTTTAGCCTGCAGCTGTGCTAAAGCAAAATCTGCCTGAATTGGAGTGGCCAGAATGTCATGTACCCAGGCATGCATCAGGTTCAGCAAAATATCTTCTGTGATCTCATCCAGCAGTCCATTAAAAGCAGTCTGAAAAATGCCATCTACATTCAGGGGTTCAGCTATTACAGCACGCGGAATCTGGCTCATTTCCTGTTCGAAAAACTGGATAAAGGATTCATCCTCCAGCCCGTCGAAATACACCTGAAACTGGCCTAAAAATGTGACTAAGGCTGAACGATCCAGCAGTGCCGATTGAAACAGCTGCTGCCATTGCTGGCGATAAGCTTCACTTTGGTCATGCAGGCGAATTCCGGTCAGTAACTTATAGTTCAGGCTGGACAGTACGCGTTGCATACTATGCTGTAATTCGTCTGTTTTAAACTCCATCCGGGCTACAGCCTGAAACAGGGTACGCAGATTGACTACTGCTGTCTGATAATACGGGGAAAAGGCCTGTTCCAGTACAGCACGCAAATCGAAAGCCTGCTCGAATTTCTCTTTCAGTTCCTGCCAGATGTGCGGTGCAGTATTTTTAAAACGGCGGCGGATTTCCAGATTCCAATAACTGCTGTCATGAAAATCGATATGTTCAAAAATGCTGTGCAAGAAAGTTCCGGCCACCGTGCCTTTGGGGAAATTCAGCTTGATCCAGTCCAGTGGCATGACCGCGGCCTGTTCTTCCAGACCAGTGAAATGGATTTCATCGGCAGCACTGTCCGGATGTTGCTGTGCATTCACCAGATCATCCTGCAAGACCTGCACATGTTGCTGATGCTGTGACAAGGCAGTAAAACTGGTTTTGGTCCGCGGATAAAACTGCCGCTCCGGTAAGGGTTGCGCCAGCATGTCTAGCTTATTATTTTGTAATTGCTCGACCAGTCGCGGCGGTTCCTGAGACAGTGGCTGCTCGACCAGACTTAAAGCATGTTCAAACAGTTGAGCTCCCTGACCACGCCAGAAAGCCAGACCCGAAGCGGACTGTGCGCTCTGATCCTGCAACATGGCATAGACCCGATGACTGGCACGGGTCAGCGCCACATACCAGAGCCGGTGGTTTTCGGCTGCATTTCTTGCTGCATTTTGCAGAATTGCCTGCTCCTGCAAATCCTTATGATTGACCGCAATCACCCGGGATTGTTGCAGAATATTGTCCTGCTCAGGCACAGACAGGGAAAAATTCAGGTTGCCTTTATTCACATCAAAAGCAGCATCGGCTCCCAATAAAAACACCACTTTAAATTCCAGACCCTTGGAAGCATGGATGGTCATCAGTTGAACACCATGATCACCGGACAGCTTGCGTTCTTTTTCACTGTCCTTGCCTGAAGGCGACTGCAGTTGACGCAAATACCAGTGATAGAGTTTTTGTGCCCCCTGATAATATTCGCTTTGCTGGCTCAGAATTTCGGTCAGATGACGCAGATTGACCACTACCCGTTCATTGTCCAGACTCTGGCTGGCGACCAGATTGGTCCAGACCTGAAACAGGTTCAGTGCATAATTCCATGCAGTCAGAAAACCTTTCTCAAACCACATTTCCCGAATGGCATCCAGGTCTGCGATATAGCGACTGAGGCCTTCACTCTGCTCCTGTAGCTCAATCAGCTTTTTCAGATTAAAGCCCAATAAGCGGGTCAGTAAGGCGCGTTTGACCTTGGCTTCATTGAAAGGATCCATGATCGCAGTCAAGACCGCCGCGACATCCTGAGCGACCGGACTGGCAAAGACACTTTGTTTGGACTCTTTATAGCAAGGGATACCCATACGCTGCAGGCGCTGCTTGACCTGCTCCAGGGCAAAATGTCCAAATCCCAGCACGGCGATATCATCTGCACCCAAGTTTTGCTTATGCTCTTGTTGCTGAAAGTAGAGCTGCTGCTGGGTGGACTGATTCAGCAGCACACGGATTTTCCAGGCCACCTGATCCGCTTCCACATCCGATTCACCTAGCTGAATCCAGCGTAAGGGCTGCGGGTTACAGGCGCCGGCATCGATTAAATCCGGATGCGGACGACTCCCGGCCTGAATCAGGGTGTACTGCACCTGTTCGCCAAAATCCATTTGCCGCTGGAACAGCGCATCCACGACCTCAACTAACGGCTTGACCGAACGATGGTTTTGCATCAGGGTATATTCGCAGCCCTGCTTATGCAGCACATCGGCATGTGCCTTGTTATAGGTGAGCATATCGCCGCCACGGAAACCATAAATTGCCTGTTTCGGATCACCGACCATAATCATGCAGCCGGACTGAACCCGGTTGGCATCACGCCAGATCTTGGCCAGCAGATCATCCTGGTCCTGGTTGGTATCCTGAAATTCATCGACCAGAATCAGCGGATAACGTGCCTGTACAAACTGGGCGAAGCGCTGTCCCTGCTGGCCTTGCAGCGCTTCGCCCAGTGTGCGGATTTGCTGGGAAAACGTGGTTTCACCCTGCTGCTGCAAGGTCTGTGGCAAACGGGTTTGCACACTTTGAATAATGTGATATTCCAAATAAGTGCCGAGCTGTTTCAGCTGCTCATCCAGATATTGCTTGACCTCACAAAGTACATCAATCGCCACAATCAGGCTGTGTTGCAAAATCAGCTGTTGTTCTGCATCCGGACAACTCTTGTTAAAAATTTGAGTGGTCGGCTGGAAGTCGGTTTTCTTGCGGCGTAAATGGCACAAATTCAATAAAATAACTTGTAATTCAGCATCAAAAAAGCTCATGGCACCCTGAGTCTTCAGGGCTGCGCTCCAGGTCATAAAGTTTTCACAAACTTCGGTTAACCTGGTCAAAAAACTCTTGTGAAAATACTTCGGAAAGTCCTGACAATAGCGCCGCATGGTTGCAAGATCATGCTCCTGAACACTCAACAACTGGGCAATACAGGCTTCTAATTTATTCAGGTCACATTCGGCTGGCTGGACTTTCTGGAAGTGCTGCCTGCTGAAATTCAGGGCATCACGCACCAGCCCGGTATAATGCTCCACCGGTTTCAGCAGATTCTGGACATAGAGATGATTGACCATATATTGCGGCTGCTGCTGGATCCAGTCACGCAGTACATCATGAATCAGCTGCTGGATATACAGGTCCTGATCTTCGGTCAGTTCTGCACGTTCAATCTTGCCACTTTCAAAGGCAAATTCACGTAACAGTTTCTGGCTAAAGCTGTCCAGGGTGCCGACAAACAGTTCATCCAGCTGGTTCAGTACCAGACGCAAACGGCGACGGGCATAATCCAGACGTGGACCATAATCTTTGAGTACCTGCTGAAATAGCGGATCGGTTTCGCTCTGGATTTTCACTGCAATTTCAACTGAATTGAGCTGCTGATGACGCTGGATATAAGCCAGCGTTTCCTCGACGCGTAGCCGTACCCGGTTTTTCAGTTCAGCCGTAGCCTTGCGGGTAAAGGTGGTCGCAATCACCTGATGGGGATAATACTGATCCAGAAAAATCCGCACCATCAGGCTGGATAGCGTATAGGTCTTGCCTGTGCCTGCCGATGCTTCAATCCAGTGCAGGCCACGGAACTTCATGTCCTGGATCGGATTGGTGGAAATAGCTGTTTGCATCTGCTGCTTTAAGAAAGTCATGCGGCTATTTCACCCATTGCAGATGTTGATGAATCGGCGCATACAGGCCATGCGCAAAATCATGGCAGCAATTTTGCAGGGCCAGATCCGGATCCTGATCCTGCAAAATAAATTGCCAGTCCTGATGCAACAGGCTGGATTCATCCGAAGCCAAAGGCTTGGCACTCTCATAGCTGTTGTTCCAGGCTTTCAGCAATTCCGGCATTTCCATAATAGTCATTTTGCCCTGTTCATTTTCGACCCATTGCCACTCTTTTTTCATCAATAATTCTGCCGGCAAGACCAGCGGCTGCTGTTGCCCCATTTCCCATGCCTTTAACCAGAGCTGCAAATAATCACGTGCCTTGCTTGAATTCAAGCCAGAAAACTTCATGGTCTTATTACTGAAAATGACAATGCGCTCCAGTTCTGGTGAACGTGCATCATCATTTAAATAAGCCAGCCACAACAGATATTCCAGCCAGATCTGGGCACGTCGTTTTTCTGATGCCGAGGAGGATTGCATACTCAGCCAGTAACTGCTGTGCGGGACTTTTGGCACGTTAATATGAATGATCAGTTCAGGACTTAACTGCAGGGATTGCTGGGTGACTGGCGTCAGTTCTTTGCCGAGTTGCAGCAAACGTTCTTGCAATACCTGCTGTTCCTGCTGGCTCCCCAGCCAGGTGGCTTGCTGGGTTTTACCCACCGGCAAACGGTCCAGCATCAGGTTCGGCTCAATTTCCTGCTCTTGTTGCAACAGGAAATCCCGCACCTGATATTGCTCCAGCTTGTTCAATAATAAGGGTTCCCGTGAACTCGGCAAATCGGCGTAGCGAATTATGGAAACTCCGACACTTTTCAGGAACAGGCGTGCCGGGAAAATCATATCCCGGATCCATTCATCGCCTTTGAGTACCCGGATTTCTTTCTGTGCCAGTGCCGGATAATGCGCATTGATCCAGCTGCTGCGCTTGCCTTCGGCGCTACGGATATATTCTGCCACCGCAAACCATTGATCCTGATAACGCGGTGTTTGCGCATCTGCAAATCCGACTGGATCAAAAGGTTGCAAGGGATGCACATGATAAAGCTGCTGGATATGCTGGGCGACCAAAAGACCATGGATCTCCACTGTTGCATCGACCTCGGCATCCGGCTGTTCGGACTGGCAGATCAGGGCGATATGCTGAACCAGCTCCTGCAAGGCAGTTGACGGATCGCGGGCCTCGCCATCATCCAGATCAAAGCCATTATAGAACAGCCATAAGTTTTCCTGCGCCAATAGCAAGGCATCCAGAAAAGCGCCCTGCTCGTCATCCAGACGGGAACGATCGCCAAGTTGCGGCTTCAGGCTGCGCATCAGATCAAAGGGTACCTGTTGATTCCGGCTCGGAAACTTACCGCTATCCAGATTCAGGATCACCACCAGTTTATAAGGGAGTGGCCGGATCTGGCCAATCTGGCTAAAAGTAATCTGTCCGGTCGGTTCTGCCTGATCCAGCTGCATCTCTAAAGTATTCTGAATTTCTTCTAGCACATAAGGCAGAGGCAGACTGAGTGCCACCAGTTCCTGGCTGGCGTGCGGATCATCCTGATCATGATAATCGGCCAGCGTCAGCATCCGCATTTGCTTGTCGATAATCTCGGCAACGGTTTTGAGCGATTCCACTCCAGCATCACGAAATTCATTCAGATCGGCCCGCAGATATTCCAGCCAGGTCTTCACCGGCGTGCGCTGCCCGGTTTCATGTAAAGTCAGCCAGTCACGGCGCTGCACCAGATCCTGATAAATCTGGATCAGCGTCGAAATCAGCGGGAAATCACTGGTCAAAACCTTGGCATAACTCAAAGTATTCTCAAACATCGTATGTTCAGGAATCGCCAAGCCCAAAGCCAGACGGTCTAGCGCGAATTTAAAGCTGAAACGGTAATCTTCATCGCCTGCACTCAGACTTTGCTGTAAATGCTGCTGGTCCAGTCCACGCTTGAAGCCGGCATCTGTCAGCAACTGCACCATCCGCTCTACATTGCCATAGTCCAGACCATAACGTTGCTGGGTGGCATTTAGACTGAGCCAGTCGGCAAAATCTTCAATACTGAAACGGCGACGTACCCACTGGATCCGGCCGAGTACGGCACGCCAGGCATTGCTGACATCCAGACGCGAAACACCGGCAATCTGGATCGGTAAATACAGGCTATCTTTCTGCAGGCGTTTGCTGCCGGTCTCACGCTCACGCGGTGGTGGTGCAAAGACACTGCGAATTGCCGGTTCCAGTTCTTTCAAATTCGGGGTCAGCACCAGAATATCACTTGGCTGACGTCGAGCCTGGTCATTGCCTTGAGCCAGCCAGTGAATCAGCTGTTCTTTGAGGACTTCCAGCTGGCGCAGTGAAGAATGGCAGACATGAATCTGTACTGAATCATCGTCAGGGCTTAAAGCATATTGATGCTGCTCGGGCTCGAGCAGATACAGGATATCTGACTGGATTTTATCCAGCAGTTTATTCTGATATTCATCGACAAAGACATCGGCCCAGAGACCCTCTTCACCCGAAGACAGTTTGGAAAGCAAAGAGAAATGATCACGCGCCTGTTTGCCAAATCGGGTCAGGAGCGGATGCCGGGATTCGCGGTCTTCGGCATTAAAGTTGAGCTGCTTGATCCTGAAGTCTTTAATTTCAGCATCATTCGGCTTGCGATTACGGGTTTTTTCAAAGCGCTGAATAAAGCGCTCTTCCCGTTGCAGATCAAATTTGGCTTTCCAGTCCGGATCGACACTGTCGGCCCAGTATTCCTGCGAAGGGTTAAAGTGAAAAATATAGATATCAATGTACTGGCCCAGACGGCGTAAAAAATCCAGCTGGCTGGGTGGCAGTTCCAGCAGGCTAAACACCACAATCTGCGCCGGCAGTTGTTTCAAGGCTTGGGCGCGGGTTTCTTCATTTTCCAGCCGCTCCCAGTACAAACGCTCAATCTCCAGGATTTTGGCATAGTCATCCTGAAATACATGCTGCCACAACCAGCGTTGCCAGGCTTCCAGCTCACGCGCCTGAATTTTGACAAAATCCGCCACCTGCATCTCATGGCCATTTTCATCTTTGGGGCTATAGATCATCTGCTCGATATCGAGTGCAATATCCTGTCCCCAAGCCTCCAGCCAGTTACTTGGGCAACTACAGTGGTTTGGAGGACAGTTACGGGCACAATAGCCACGATAATCCATATAATGACTGAACAGGCGCGACACCTGTTCGGCCACCCAGTACAGCATGCTCTGTTTTTTCAGCTGTTTCTCTGTACCCTGCTCCAGCCGGTCAGCACTGTCATAAATCCGCTTCACAATAGAATACAGGGGATGATCCACATCTAAGGAAATCTGTTCTGGCAGAATATATTTGCGCAGTGCCTGAAATACCCGCCATTTCATAATAATGCGCGGAATATTGGCTTCACGCACCTGTTCAACCTCTTTGGGAGCATTCAATACCCACTGATAAGAGGTCCATTGAAAGGCGCGAATCCGGTGATGAAACTGGGTATTGGCGCTGATCCCTTTTTTTTCGGCAATTTTCTGGGTCAACCAGCTTTCTACTGCCGGAGACGGCACAATAAAGTGCCGGGTTTGTAAAACCTCAAACGGATTCCGAGCAGTCTGGTTGACAATATGCAGCATACTATCCAAAAGCACATCGATACGTTGACTCTGAATAACATGTATGGCCATTGCTTCCCCTGAAGTGTTGAATGTGGTTTTACTACAAAACGATAAAGATTATTTACTATACATCCCGAGCGCTCTATGACACTTTAAAACCACACTTCAGTCGAAAAATTTCTTTGAAAAAAGCATCTTAAAGATGCTTGAATAGAAAAAAACAACATAGAGCTTAGGTAGTGCCCATGAAATTAGATAAAATTCCTGAACGTCTCGACTCGAGCCTAGATTTGGAACAAATCCGTGACGAATGTCTGGAGCTCACCAAAAAACGCGCCTACTATTCTGCCGGTGCCGCTGTTATTCCAGTGCCTTTTATGGACGTGGTGATTGATGTCGGCATCTTGTCGCAATTGATTCCCGAGATCAATGCCCGCTTCGGCTTGGCCCCTGATCAGATCAGTGTCTATGACCCGAAAACCCGTCAGATCCACTGGCAAGAGCTGCGTAAACGTGGCGTAGAATTTTCTGGTCTGGTGGTCGCACGGACGGCAGTTAAAAAATCTTTGAACAATGTTGCAGCGAAAGTGCTCATAAAGCAAGTGACAAAATTCATTCCGCTGGGCGGTCAGCTAGTCGCCGCAAGTCTAGGTTATTTTGTCATGAAAAAAATTGCCGATGCCCATGTACATGACTGCTATCGCACGGCTAAAAACATCCAGCAAAAACAGCTAGCTAAAGGTTAATCCTAGCTAAGCTGAATACTTCAAGCTATTTACTTCCTTCGACTTCAGGCAGATTATTCTGCCTGAAGCTGTTTTAAAATGGCCTTTAATACTTCAACCCGTGCGGTATTTTTATCATCGGTCGCAATAATGTGCCAGGGCGCATAATCGGTTGAGGTCCGTTCAAACACGTCTGCTGCCGCTTTCAGATAATCATCCCAACGCGCCCGGTTTCGCCAATCTTCTTCGGTAATTTTAAAGCGTTTATGAGGCGTTTCTTCACGTGCCTTGAAACGCACTGCCTGTTCATCTTTGGAGATCGCCAGCCAGATTTTTACGATAACAGTTTGATGCTTGACCAGGCTCTGCTCAAAACGGTTAATTTCTCCATAGGCACGCTGCCATTCTGCCGCGCTGATCAGCCCCTCTACCCGCTCGACCAGTACCCGCCCGTACCAGGAACGGTCAAAAATACAGATATCATCATCGATTTGCAGTTTGGTCCAGAACCGCCATAAATAGGGATGGCTATGTTCATATGTTTCTGGTGCCGAAATGTTGTAGATTTCATATTCACGCGGATCAAGTTTTTTCACAATGCGCTTGATGGCACCGCCCTTCCCTGCGGCATCCATGCCTTCAAACAGAATCACCACATTACGCGGATCGGAACGCATGGCTTTGGCCACCTTAGCGGTTAACTTTTTCAGTTCCGGTTTATAATCTTCTGGCTTGGCTCGTGTCTTCGCAGGATGTTTTAACTGCTCGGGAATTTTGGCCTGTTTCCATTTCCCGGTGGCTCTGACCGGATGATCCGGACAGTTTTCCATAGCATTCAGCAGGTACTGGGCAAATTGCTGGTCACGCTGCTTTTCATTTTTGCTGTCGATAATAAACCAGTCATCGGTAAAGCGCTGACGTAAACGCTGCAAGGTTTCGTACTGTTTTCTATTGCGCCAGTCCACACCCTGCATCTGATGCCAGTGGGTTTCACTTGGATCCATGACCTTTAAACGTTTTTGCAGATCCTTCCAGGACAGGTTGAACCAGACCTTGATCACATCAACATAGTTGTTTTTCAGGTCCTGTTCAAAGTCCTGCATCTCTTTCAGGTATTCATTAAACTGTGCATCATTGATTGGGTTTGACGCCCGCATCGCGCTGTTGAGCAAATCAGTGTACCAGTTGCCAAACAGCACGACGATCTGTCCTTCGGCCGGAATAAATTGCGCATAAGGCTGCCAGAAAACCTGTTTGGGACTTACCGCTTGTGGCTCATCGGCTTTCACTCTCAGATAACGCGGGTCGACCCATTCACGTAACTGTTTGACCGCTTCGCCCTTGCCGGCCAGCTCAATTCCGTTGACCAGCACCAGCAGGCTTTTGGCATTTTTCTGGCCACGCGTTTTTCTTAAATCATATTGAGCATCAATCAGCTCGACCGATAACTGGTCTTCATCCATTAACTGAAATTGTGGTTGTTCCATCTGCATCTTCAACCTTTATCTTTTATTCTTGTTGCAAGTATAGCGAGGAGTTTTGGGCCAAAAATAGCTCTGGCAACGTTTTTCACACGATTAAATTGGTTATTTAAACAACACATTGACATACAAATGCCCGATCTCTGTTCAATTTGTCATAGCAGGATTGCCCGACAGCCTCTAAGATTCTTGCATCCACTCACTATAATTGAAGACTCATGTCCAAACTTGCCGTTCTCGATGATCTGTTAGAGCATTATTATCAGCTGAGTTATCACACCCAGCCTGACATTCTGAGCCGTTTACAGGATGTGCAAGCCTGGCAGAAAGTTCGCATGCAGCGAACCCATCGCGCATATTTTGCTGAAAAACAGAATCAGCTGATGGCTGAATATTTCCTGAACCGTCTCTACGGTGGAGCGGAATTTGATGCACTGGCAGAACAGATTGCCCGGCTGATGAAATATGCACATAAGGCAGAAAAAGTCATTCCAGAAAATGCAATTAAAACCGGGACCTTGGGTGTAGAGCTGGCCATATTGGCAGTACAGCTAGATGAACAGGTCGCGATCCAGCTATTGCAGGATTATCATCCGCATGAACCGCTCACTGATGAAATGATGCGCCTCACCTATTTAAAACTGGATCAGGGCGAGGCACGCTTGAAACAGTTGGCCCTGCTGGATCAGCTGGGCATGAGTCTGGACAAATACATGCGTTCATTTGTGGTCTATGCAGCCTTCAAGATGTGTAAGGGCGCGGCGAATAAATACAACTTTCAGGTGATGTATGAATTTATGCAGGATGGTTTCCTGGCAATGAAGCCACTCAAGTCGGCAGAAAAATTTGTCCGCGAGTTCACTGCAACTGAACGCCAGATTATTGATAAAGTACATTCCGGTGATCCGCTGCCGTTTCAGTAAATACCCGATGAGTATTTCTGCCAAGCGTGAATTTTTCTGTATATTATTCATAACAATTGCATCATGATTGCTGAATAAGCGCTTAGAATCTGTCATGATGCAGACAATGCAAGATTAACCCGATTGATATGTTAGGAGTGACTCCAATGTCGAATGAAAATACAACGCCTACCCCTACCCCCGAGTCGGCACAACAGACAGACAAAGTGAGTCCATTCTTAACTGAACCTCTTCCCCAAGGTACCCCGCAAGGTCAGCAACAATCCCTCGAACAACGCCTGACCGACACACCTGTGACGGGTACTGTGCCTAAATACAATCTGCCACGTGGTGCCAGTACCGGTAATGTCGGCGCAACCACGCACTTCGGCTATAAGACTGTAAACAGCGAAGAAAAAGCCCAGAAAGTCGCTGAAGTGTTCCACTCGGTGGCCAGCAAATACGACATCATGAATGACCTGATGTCTTTCGGTATTCACCGTCTGTGGAAACGTTTTGCGATCAATATGTCAGGTGTACGCCGTGGCCAGCATGTGCTGGATATTGCTGGCGGTACGGGTGACTTAGCCAAAGTCTTTAGCCGCGAAGTGGGCCCGACCGGTCATGTGGTGCTGTCTGATATTAACGAATCGATGCTGAATGTCGGTCGTGACCGTCTGATTGATGCGGGCTGTACCAACGTCGATTTTGTATTGGCCAATGCTGAAACATTAGAACCATTTGCAGATAACAGTTTTGATCTGCTGACGATTTCTTTCGGACTGCGTAACGTGACCGATAAAGACGCTGCACTTGCTGCGATGTACCGTGTACTCAAGCCAGGCGGTCGTTTGCTGGTCTTGGAATTCTCTAAACCGGTATTTGAACCTTTCTCCAAGCTTTATGATCTGTACTCATTCACGGCCTTGCCAATCATGGGTAAGATCATTGCCAATGA
Organism: Acinetobacter sp. BY419; assembly: GCF_019038395.1. GTDB lineage: Bacteria > Pseudomonadota > Gammaproteobacteria > Pseudomonadales > Moraxellaceae > Acinetobacter. Next base: position 4,258 of record NZ_JAGFXZ010000030.1, on the reverse strand, counting down.
TGCAGAAAGTTATAAATACCTGGCTGAATCGATTCGTATGCATCCAGATCAGCGCACCTTAAAAGGCATGATGGAAAATGCCGGCTTCCAGAACTGTGACTACCACAATCTGACGGGTGGAATCGTCGCAGTTCACCGCGGTTTTAAACTTTAAGGTTGATTCCCTATGTGGTCAATTCTGGCACTCGGTGCTGTTGAACGCGTGATTCACCATATCATTGACCTGGATGCGATAACTCGCCTTCAGTTGAATGCCTTGTCCGGCAAAATGCTGCGGGTGGTGATTGCATCACCGCAGCTCTCGGTCGATGTTTATTTTGATGAGGGCAAGCTTCGTCTGGAACCGACAGCGACCGGTCATACTGAAGCATCTTCAATCTTTGAACAGCGTCCATTTGATGCTGGCTCACCTACAGTTACCGAAGCGACTGCAACCTTGCAGGTCAGCAATGTGGTGGAATTACTCAAACTGCTGCTGTCCGATGAAGTGGGCAATATTCCACTGCAAGGTGACTACAAGTTACTGCAGGAAATCCAGCGCATCATGCAACAGGCTGAACTGGATCTGGCAGCACACTTAAGCCCCTGGATCGGCCCGATACTGGCACATGAGATTGGTAAATTACAGCGACTCCCTGAACAGCTGAAACGCACCTTGCAAAGCCAGTTGTTCTTTGCCGAAGATGCTTTAAAAGAAGACAGCGGTCTGTTTGCCCCACGCTGGCAAATGGACGACCTGAATCAGGACACCCGTATCCTGAATCAAAATTTAGATCGGGTTGAAGCTAAAATCCAGCAACTTCAGGCCCAGATCGACCCCTCAAACAACTCCACTCAAGACTAGGTACGCCGCTTTATGATTCCGCATGTTTCACGTTTACTCGAACTTTGGCGCATCGCCGCGCACTATCGACTCGACACGTTGTTTCCTGCGGAAGAATTACCAGAAAAAGCTCGGCATGTGCTGTCGCTGATTCGCATGCATCCGGCGGCCTGGTCCAGCAAGGAACGTAAAAACCCGCTCAAGCTGAAACTGGCTTTAGAGGACATGGGACCACTGGCGATCAAACTGGGACAACTGCTCTCGACCCGTCGTGACCTAATCGCACCTGAACTGTTACAGCAACTGGTCTTGCTCCAGGACCAAGTCAAACCCTTTGACAATGATGTGGCACGCATGCGCATTCAGGAATCGCTGAAAGCTGATGTAAACACCCTGTTTGCCCGTTTTGACACCCAGCCCCTGGCTGCTGCCTCGATTGCACAGGTGCATACGGCTGCCCTGCACGATGGCCGTGAAGTAGTGGTTAAGGTGACCCGTCCGAATATTCGCCAGCAGATTTTGCAGGACTTTGAAATTCTGCAATGGCTCGGTCAATTTCTGGAAAAACGTCTGGAAGCAGCACGTGCTTTACATTTGTCTGAAATTATCCAGGATTATCGCCAGATCATTTTAAATGAGCTGGATCTGACACTGGAAGCGGACAATACCCGCCGTATGCGCCATCACTTTACCGGCTCTAGCATGATGTATGTGCCGGAAATTTACATGGACAGCAAAGATGTGCTGGTGGCCGAGCGCATTACCGGTGTGCCAATTTCAGATATCGCGACCTTTGACCGACTCGGCATGGATCGTGCTGATCTGGCACGTAAAGGCCTGACCATCTTCTTTACTCAGGTGTTCCGCGATAACTTCTTCCATGCCGATATGCATCCAGGAAATGTCTTTGTAGAAACCATTAATCCAGCCAATCCGCGCTTTATTGCGCTGGACTGCGCGATTATGGGCGAGCTGTCCAAGCATGACCAGATGACGGTAGCACGCATGCTACTGGCGGTCATGAACAGCGACTTTATGCAACTGATTCAGGTGGTGCATCAGGCCGGCTGGATTCCACCGGGTACTGATCAGGATGCTCTGGCCCGTGAAATGCGCCGCAGTGTTGGGCCGATGGTGTCCAAACCGATGCATGAACTGGACTTTGCCGGCATTCTGATTGAAGTGATGGACATTGCGCGTCGTTTCCACCTGGAAATTCCACCGCAACTGATGCTGCTACTGAAAACATTAGTCCATGTCGAAGGCTTGGGAACCGACCTGTATCCTGAACTGGATATCTGGAGTCTGGCCAAACCGATCCTGACCGACTGGATCAAGGCCCAAATGAATCCGCAAAAAAACCTGAAAGAACTGGGGCAAAAAATTCCCGATCTGCTTTTAGGTGCACAGGATTTACCGACCTTGATGATCGACAGCCTGAATGGCCTGAAAAACCAGTCGGCCTGGCATGCAAAACAGCTCAATGAACTGCAAAGCATGCGCCTGCAAATGGAACTTCAGCAAAAACGCAGCTGGATGTTTGGCAGTATCATGGCCATTCTGCTTGCGATTGCCATTATTTCGCCATGGTTTATATCAGTGATTCTAATTGTGCTGGCAAGTGTGCTTGCCGTATGGCGCATCGCAAAATAAGTGATTTAAATACGCAAAAAGCCTGACCAAGTTCAGGCTTTTTTTATATCTGAAAGATGAGAATGACTGCAAAGTCACCTTAGGACATATCTTGCCATTGGGTCTAAAGACGCATCGCTTAAAATAAGCACACACTTGGCTGGTATGGCTTGAACCATGGTACAGATTTTACAAAAACGTGCGCCTGCGCTGACGATTCGTGCCGGGCATCTGGCACGTGAGCTGATTCTGAAAGAAGGTTTACAACCCGAACAGGTCGATATTGTTCCCGGTGCTGCGGGTGGCCCGAAAGGAATCGGCATTCAGGGTCTGGATCAGGCAATTTTTGGCGAGTTTTTCCCTCGTGCACCGCAACGGCGTACTCTCGTTGGTTCCTCGATCGGTAGCTGGCGTTTTGCCAGTATTGCTGCACATGGGGCTAAACACGGAACCGAGCGCTTAGGTGAGCTGTATACCAACCTTTATTTCCATAAAAAAATGACCCGTCAAGAGGTCAGCGAAGTTTGCCGCGGCATGCTACTGGAACTGGTACAAGGCAAGGAAACTGATCTGGTCAATCATCTGGATTATCATCTCGCCGTGATTTCAATTAAAGCCCAGCACATTTTCCAGAGTGACAAAGCACTCCCTTTGCTGGCTTCTGTAACCGGAATTGTCGGAACAACTGCAGTCGCACGTCGACACAGCCGTCATTTCATGCAGCGTGTGATTAGCCAGCCGAATATTGGTGAACAGTTTCAAATCGCTGAAGATGAATTTACTACGCATTATCATGCACTGACCGAACAGAGTGTCTTGTCCTGGCTGATGGCCTCGGCGTCTATTCCCGGGGTAATGGCAGCGGTGAACAATATTCCAGATGCGCCGCAGGGTTATTACCGCGATGGTGGCCTGATTGACTATCATATTGACCTGCCCTTCCAGAGCAAAGGAATTGTACTCTATCCGCATTTTACTGACAGCATCACGCCCGGCTGGTTTGACAAGTTATTTAAACGTACCTCAAATCCGGAAAATCAGGCACGAACCTTGCTGCTTTCTCCATCGCAGGAATATCTGCAAAACTTGCCTTTGGGGCGTTTACCTGACCGTAAGGATTTTACGCTCAAGGGGCTAGACCAAGCAGAGCGGATCAAACTCTGGAACGCCTGTATTGCGGAAAGTCAGCGTCTGGGCGATGAATTCCTGGAGCTGGTCGAGAAGCAGAGTTTTGATGAGGTGATGCAGGCCTTGTAATTGGCCGAAACTGCCCGATTATTTGTATAATTGCTTTAATTTTGTGAACTGTTGAGATTTATGCAGAAGTTTTTAGTGGTCCTGCAATACCTGTGTCTGGCCTTTGCCGCCTATCTGATCTACAGCGTGAGCATGGCTCTGTACACCCAGGATTTTGTCCTGATGGAACTGGTCGCTGATATTGGTACGATTTTGATCTGTATCGATCTAGGCGTATTTTTATTTACCAGTAAAACCAAACAGGGCATTACCATGGAAGAATATGCCAAACGACTGGAACAGCCGCCATCGAAACTGGTCTATGTGACACGAAAAATGGGGCATCTGGGTATTTTACTGATTATCACCAGCTGGATTGTGCCAATGATCAATTCATAAAAATCAGATATAAAAAACCTCCCGATGGGGAGGTTTTTTTATTCTTAGATTCTCAAATGAAGTGCAACAGAGATTAAATTATTGGAAAGAAGCAAGATGAGCTAGCATTTTGCTTCCGACCGACCAAAGTCAAAGTTGCATCATGAACTATACTCACCTTACCCAAGA
>NZ_JAGFXZ010000003.1 GCF_019038395.1 Acinetobacter sp. BY419 | reverse complement strand
CTTCTTGGGTAAGGTGAGTATAGTTCATGATGCAACTTTGACTTTGGTCGGTCGGAAGCAAAATGCTAGCTCATCTTGCTTCTTTCCAATAATTTAATCTCTGTTGCACTTCATTTGAGAATCTAAGAAGTTAAAAAGCCCGCATTGAGCGGGCTTTTTATTGGCCTGGATTCTGGTATAGATTCTGACTATGGTTGAATTAAAAATAACTACTATTAGATTAAATTATTGATAAATAAATACTATTAAAATTATTAAGATGTAATAGATCTAAAAATACAATGTTTTAGGTCTGATTTGGCTGATATTTATATATGTTGCTGCGCTTAAACCCGACTATTGTCGTGCTATTTCTCTATCAGGATTAGGTTAAAAATAGTGGAACAGATCGTCAGATGATTAAACGGTTTGTAAATTATTGATGGAGATCAGTCATGGCGCAGCCATACAGCGGAAAAGCTCAAAAAATATTAACCATATTCTTATGTTTCTGGGTCGCATTTTTTGAGGGTTTCGATCTTCAAGCCCCTGGAATCGCAGCGAAAGGACTTGCAGCAAGCTTTAGTTTGGATCAGGTTCAAATGGGCTATGTGTTTAGTCTGGGTGTCTTCGGAATGCTGTTTGGTGCATTCTTTGGCGGACGGGTCGCAGATTATTTAGGACAGAAGAAAGTCCTGATGCTATCTGTGGCCATTTTTGGTGTGTTCATGTCCTTAACGGCGATTGCACCAAGCATTGAAGTTTTATATGCAGCGCGTTTCTTTACCGGTCTTGGTTTGGGTGCAGCAATGCCGACCATGATTTCAGTCGTTGGTGATGAAGCAACTGAAGCCAATCGTGGTCAGTTAAATAGCCTGATGTATTGTGGTTTGCCTGTAGGCGCTATTTTTGTTGCCGGTCTGGCCATGTTGCTTCCTGAGATTCAATGGCAAACCTTATTCTTGATTGGGGGATTAACACCGATAGCACTGATTCCATTAATGGTATTTATTCTTAAAGATAAGCCTAAAGTGACTGCAGATGTGCAGCTATCTGGTGAAGCTGTACCGGGAATGGCTGAGGTGTTGTTCAGGCAGCAACAGTATAAAAATACATTACCTCTTTGGGTCGGTTTCTTTTTTACCTTAATGATCAATTATATTCTGATTAGCTGGTTGCCTAACTTGCTCATGGAGCAAGGTTTGCAGAAGCAGCAGGCATTTTTGGTGATGTTGGTGTTCCAGGTAGGCGCGGTCATTGGAACCTTGAGTCTGGGTTATTTATTGGACCGTTTGAAGCTCTGGCAAATGGCAGCCATTATTTATAGTGGTTTGTTTGTTGCCTTGGTGTTGCTATTCACTACAACTTCTATTCCGCTATTGATTTTGGCTGGGGTTATGGGTGGGATTTTCTCTACAGGCGGTCAATCTATTCTATATGGAATCTCACCGATTTTTTATTCAGGCGCGGGCAAAGTGACTGGTGTGGGTAGTGCAATTTCTCTCGGTCGTTTAGGGGCGATGACGGGTCCATTATTGACCGGGAAGATTCTGGCCTTAGGTTTAGGCACCACGGGTATCTTGATGGCAAGTTTGCCAGCCGTCGTGGTATCGGCAGTGGCAGTAACAGCGCTATCGCGTTATAAGGCTGCGCATAAGTAGTCTATCATTGAGATCTGTTAATATTAAAAAGGGAATCTGAGGATTTCCTTTTTTATTGCTTGGCGTTTTATTTAGCGGAGCTGATAGAGGAAATTTGCTAAAATATCCGAATAGCAAACAGACTGATTTTTATATGGCTTATCAAATTATTCCACTCTCGATTCAGGCCACCGATAATATTGCCTGTCCCCATTGCCAGCACAGTGTGATTGACTGGGCTGAAGAGCAGTATGTGCAACCCTGTGAACATACCTTATTTATTGCCATGGATATTGGCTTTGAATATATGGCTGATGAATTCGAGCACAGCATGCCACGTTCTGTAGATGACCTGCATGCCAATGATGATCAGGTGAATATGCTGGATGAAATCACCCAGGCCACTTATCCGGATTATCTGATTTATAAATCTGATCTGGGCATAGAAGGGTATTTCCGCTATGTGGGTTTTACTGCCTAAATCATCATTAATAAAAAAAGCGCCCGTGGGCGCTTTTTTATATGGAAAGATCAGCTTTCTATTTCTTCTTCGACTTCATCGTCAGTGGTGTCCATGCCCAGTTCTTTGAGCTTGCGGGTGAGGGTATTGCGGCCCCAACCTAAAAGCTCTGCGGCATGACGCTTACGGCCACGAGTTTGTTGTAAGGCTGCATTAATCAAGGTACGTTCAAACATCGGAGTGGCAACATCCAGAAGTTTCATTTCACCGTTTTTTAGTTTTTGCATCGCCCATTGACCCAGCAATTCATCCCAGTGATGCGGTGCAATCTGGTTAAGCGTTGGAATTGGTGCACCCGGATCCTGCTGATGAATTGGAATCTGTTTCAGCTCAGGTGGTAGATCTTCTGGATAGACTTCGCGACCTGTGATCATCACTGTCAGCCAACGACAGGTATTTTCCAGTTGGCGTACATTGCCTTGCCATGGCAATTTCTGCATATATTCCTGCGTTTCAGGACGCAGAATCTTTGGATTTACCCCAAGTTCCTTTCCGGCGCGCGCCAGAAAATGCTGCGCCAACATCGGAATGTCTTCACTACGATGTGCCAGCTTTGGAATATGAATACGAATCACATTCAGTCGGTGATACAAGTCTTCACGGAAGCGACCCTCATGGACCAGTTTTTCTAAGTCCTGATGAGTTGCTGCAACAATACGCACATCGACCTTAACTGGAATGTGGCCACCAACACGGTAAAACTCGCCGTCTGCCAGGACACGCAGTAAACGGGTCTGGGTTTCAAATGGCATATCGCCAATTTCATCTAAAAACAGCGTGCCGCCGTTGGCCTGTTCAAAACGACCCTGACGTTGGGTGTTGGCACCGGTAAATGCACCTTTCTCATGCCCGAAGAGTTCAGTTTCGATCAGGTCTTTTGGAATTGCCGCCATATTCAGTGCAATAAATGGCTTTGCACTACGCGGTGAATGGCGGTGCAAGGCATGTGCCACCAATTCTTTCCCTGTGCCGGACTCACCATTAATGAGTACAGTAATATGCGATTGCGCTAGACGCCCAATGGCGCGAAACACTTCCTGCATCGCAGGAGATTCGCCGATAATCTCTGTGGATTGAATCGGCGGAGCAACTTTTGCTGATTCTTGTTGTTGCAGCTTGGTGATATGTAAAATCGCACGATTCACCAGCGCCAGCGCTTCATCAATATCAAAAGGCTTAGGTAGATATTCAAAAGCACCGGTTTGATAACTTGATACAGCAGATTCCAGATCTGAATGTGCCGTCATAATAATGACAGGCAGGTCAGGATAACTGTGTTTGACCTTGCCCAGGAAGGTGAGTCCATCAATACCCGGCATACGAATATCGGTCAGAATCACATCTGGTGCATCGACACTGAGCTGATCCAGCGCAGATTGTGCTTCTTCAAAACTGGTAACGTCGAGGCCTTCTTCTTTAAAGGTTTTTTCTAGTACCCAACGCATGGCACGATCGTCATCAATGACCCATATCTTATTTCGCGACATGATTCGACTCCCAAGGTAAATATAAGCTAAAGATTGTTTTTCCAGCAACAGACTGGCACTCGATCATGCCGTTGTGCTGATGAATAATATTTTGAGCAATACTGAGACCAAGTCCGGTACCTTTGGCACGGCTGGTCACAAGTGGATAAAACACCGATTCGACAATCTCTTCCGGTACACCCGGTCCATTGTCTTCAATATCAATACGGACTACAGAGCGGTGAATCACCCCGTTAATAGTAAAGAGACGTTGAATCCGGGTTCTTAAAATTAGTTCAGGTTGCTGTTCGACAAAAAACTCCTTGTTTTCAGTCATGGCCTGTACTGCATTGGCGCAAACATTCAAAATGACTTGAATTAATTGGTCGCGGTCTGCCAGAACTTCGGGTAAGGACAAGTCATAATCCCGGGTAATCTTGATTTTCTTTTTGGTTTGATTGACGATGAGGGAACGCACACGTTCTAGCGGTTCATGTACATTGACCAGCTCATAGCTTGGCAGGTGACGCGAACCGAGCATGGTGTCGGCCAGATTTCGAAGTCGATCCACTTCGCTAATAATAATGTCGGTAAATTCTTTGTATTGTGGATCATTCAGGCTGCGGGCCAGAAGTTGCGTTGCACCGCGAATTCCACCGAGTGGATTTTTAATTTCGTGCGCGACACCGCGAATCAGTTGACGAGCCACTTGATGTTGCTGAATCAGGTTCTCTTCACGCGAAATTTTGAGCATGCGATCGCGAGGGTTGAGCTCGATTAACAACAGTGGGTGATAAGGCTTGCCCAGATTCAGTTGAGAAACCGTGTAATCGACATGAATATCCTTGAAATTGACAATCAGCGTTGCTTCACGGCGGGTATAGGGTTGGCCTGTGCTTAAGGTGTTGTTCAGTGCTTCTTCAGTATTAAACTCATCGGCCGGGTGTTGTAGAAGGCCGAGTGCCGGACTGCCACTAGCGCGGAATAAGCTCACATCAAATAAGGCTTCGCAGGCAGAGTTAAGATAATAAATATTAAGATCACGATCTACCAATAAGATACACGTGGTCATATTGTCCACTAAAACACGATAGTCGATCGGAATTGGCTGATCCATTCGCGGGTTTGTTCCTGTATTAAAATGGCGCAATGGCATCTTCATAAAGCAATTTAATCAATTTTAAGTCCTGATTTGATGCAAGATGCACGCCAACTTTTATGACTAAAGTTTATTTGTTGCTATGAAATGCAGAAATGTGCCACAGCGACACGATTCATCTTAGGTATAGCGGATTAAATTGAGGCTGTAAATCTAAAATGATTCATTTTGGTGCGGAGGTGAGTATCTTGAATATTTTATGGCAATATTTTAGTGCATGATGCAAAGAGTCGGGTTTTCAACTATTTTTATGATGCGAAAAGACATACAATACGCGCATTCTAGTAGAGCGAAAATTCATGAAGTCCCCCAAAGTCGGTTTTGTATCTTTAGGTTGTCCTAAGGCATTGGTAGATTCTGAACGTATTTTAACCCAGTTGAAGACTGAAGGTTATGACGTCGCTTCGGATTATGACGGTGCTGATTTAGTGGTAGTAAATACCTGTGGTTTCATTGAATCTGCAGTGCAAGAATCGCTCGATGCGATTGGTGAGGCGATGAGCGCGAATGGTCGTGTCATCGTAACAGGCTGTCTAGGTAAAGACGAAGACAAGATTCGCCAAATGCATCCCAATGTCCTGAAAGTGACAGGTGCAGCGGCATATAAAGATGTTATGGATGCGGTTCATCAATACGTGCCTCAACCGCCAAAACACAATCCATTTATTGATCTGGTTCCAGAGCAAGGCATTCGCCTGACGCCAAAACATTATGCTTATTTAAAAATATCTGAAGGCTGTAACCATCGTTGTACTTTCTGTATTATTCCAAGCATGCGTGGCGATTTAGTTTCCCGTCCAGTCGGTTCTGTGCTAGAAGAAGCTGCAGCGCTGAAACGTGCCGGTGTAAAAGAAGTACTCGTAATCTCCCAAGATACTTCTGCTTATGGTCTGGACACGAAATACAAGCTGGATTTCTGGAACGGCCAGCCGATTAAAACCAAATTCTATGACATGTGTGAAGCATTAGGTCAGTTGGGAATCTGGGTGCGTTTGCACTATGTTTACCCGTATCCGCATGTGGATGCTGTAATTGACCTGATGGCACAAGGCAAAATTCTGCCTTATCTGGATATTCCATTCCAGCACGCGAGTCCAAAAATTCTCAAACTGATGAAACGACCTGCACACAGTGAAAACACACTGGAGCGTTTGAAAATCTGGCGTGAGAAATGTCCTGATCTGGTGCTCCGTTCAACATTTGTGGTGGGCTTCCCAGGTGAAACCGAAGAAGACTTCCAGATGCTGCTCGACTGGCTCAAGCAAGCCCAGCTTGATCGCGTAGGTTGTTTCACTTATTCCCCAGTTGAAGGTGCGACAGCAAATGATTTGCCAGACCACGTTCCTGAAGAAATTAAACAAGAGCGTTATGAGCGTTTCATGCAGGTTCAGCAAGAAATCTCGGCAGTCAAACTCCAAAAGCGTATCGGTCAGACCATGACTGTACTGGTGGATGACCTGGAAGAAGAGTTCCCAGTGGCGGTTGCACGTTCTTATGCAGATGCACCTGAAATTGATGGTAATGTTTTTGTTGAAGATATCGATAAAAGCGTTATTAAGGCAGGGGATTTGCTTGAAGTCGAGATTACCGATGCAGATGAATACGATCTGTATGCAAAACTCATTTCAATCAAGTCTGCTTAAGATTTTGAATTAAAAAAATTTAAATTGAATAATTTGGAGTTTGATAATGTTGGATTCTAAAAAGCCACGCTTTGGTCGCATCCTGTTGAAGCTTTCTGGTGAAGCACTGGCAGGCAATAAAGACATGGGAATCGATGCACCAGTGCTCGATCAAATGTCACTTTCTATTGCGCACCTTGTGGGTTTAGGCGTACAAGTAGGTATTGTTGTGGGTGGTGGTAACCTGTATCGCGGTAGCCAGCTACAAAAAGATGGTCTGGTTGGCCGTGTAACTGGCGATCAGATGGGTATGCTGGCAACAGTAATGAACGGTCTGGCACTGCGTGATGCATTGGTACGCCGTAATATTAAAACCCGTTTAATGTCTGCATTGCCAATTGGTGCTGTGGTTGAGGCTTATTCGAGCCGTGATGCAATCCGTCACCTGACTCAGGGTGAAGTCTGCGTATTCGTTGCCGGTACAGGTAATCCGTTCTTTACTACAGATACAGCTGCCTGTTTACGTGGTATCGAAATCGAATCAGACTTGATTTTGAAAGCGACCAAAGTTGATGGCGTATATAATAAAGATCCAAGTAAATATGAAGATGCAGTTAAATATGACACCTTGACTTTCGACCAGATACTGGACGAAAAGCTGGGTGTGATGGATTTAACCGCGATCTGTTTATGCCGTGACCATAATGTACCGCTACAAGTATTCGATATGAATAAATCTGGTGCATTGCTTTCCGTTGTTATGGGTGAAAAAGAAGGGACTCACGTTACCAATTAATGACGTGAGCACCAAAGCACTTTATACTACACGCTAATTTAGCAATAACCTCTTTTAAAGAATTAAGTAAGGAAGATCATATGATTAACGATCTTAAAAAAGACAGCGAAGACCGTATGAACAAAACTCTAGAATCTCTAGAGCATGGTTTTGCAAAAGTTCGTACCGGTCGTGCACATCCATCAATTTTAAATAACGTGATGGTTTCTTACTATGGTTCAGACGTTCCATTGAACCAGGTGGCAAACGTGGGCGCTGAAGATTCACGCACGCTTATTGTTCAACCTTTCGAACGTTCAATGGTTGCTGCAATTGATAAAGCCATTCGTGAGTCAGACTTGGGTCTAAACCCAATCACTTCAGATACGATTCGTGTACCTATGGCCGCATTGACTGAAGAAACGCGTCGTGACATGCAGAAAGTTGCCCGTACTGAAGCAGAAAATGCAAAAGTAGCAATCCGTAACATTCGCCGTGATGTATTGGGTGATATCAAAGCATTGTTGAAAGAAAAAGAAATTTCTGAAGATGAAGAGCGTCGTGCTTCTGATGAAATTCAGAAAATTACCGACAAATTTGTTGCTGAAGTTGACAAACGCTTGGCTGCGAAAGAAGCTGAATTGATGAAGGTCTAATTCATCGATGACCGCTGCTGAAGAAAACCCCCGTCTTCCGAAACATGTTGCCATCATTATGGATGGCAACAATCGTTTTGCTAAAAAAAATCAGATGCAGAAAGGTGATGGACACCGTGAAGGGAAAACGGTTCTGGATCCGATTGTTGAACACTGTAAAAAAAGAAATATCCAGGCTTTAACAGTATTTGCCTTTTCCAGTGAGAACTGGAATCGTCCGCAGTTTGAAGTCGAATTGCTCATGAAACTGCTGGTCGACACCATTCATGAACAGTTACCCCGCATGGAAAAATTCAATATTGCCTTACGCTTTATCGGTGATCGTAGCCGTTTGTCCGCTGAATTGCAGGCACTCATGTTGCAAGCCGAACAAAGGACTGCTAATTTCAATAGTATGACACTCACTATTGCAGTCAGTTATGGTGGTATGTGGGATATGGCACAAGCTGCACAGCAAATTGCCAGCGATGTTTTAACAAATAAATTAGATCTTGATGCAATTAATACTGATGTATTTGGTCAATATGTCAGCCTCGGTGACTTACCTGCAGTTGATCTGCTGATTCGTACGGGTGGAGACTTCCGTCTGTCGAATTTCCTGTTATGGCAGGCAGCTTATGCAGAGCTTTATTTCACTGAGACGCTATGGCCAGAATTTACCGTTGAAGAATTTGATGATGCACTTGCCGTATTTGGTGGGCGTGAACGTCGTTTTGGTAAAACATCAGAGCAGATTCATCAGGAAAAACTTGAGAATTAATACATGTTTGAGCGGATTATAACCGCATTGGTGCTGGTAGCAGTCGTACTCAGTTGTATGTTTGCTACCGAATCACATTATCCAATGTTTGTATTGATGGTTGTTGCTGCTGGGGTGGCCGGTTATGAGTGGTTTAAACTCATGCCGCGAAAATTTAAACATGTCATCAATCCTGTTGCATGGGGATATGGGGTGCTTACTCTGGCACTCTCTGCTTTGGCATTGTATTTTGCTGAAGTCGCCTTATTGTTATGGGTAGCCTCTATTATTACCTGGTTGCTCAGTATTTACTGGGTGAAAAACTATCCTGAATATGATGGCTGGTACAATGCCAGTCTGAACGGTATCGGTGTAGTATTAATCTCCGCTGCGGTTACTGCAATTTTCTCTGTCTGGCAAAGTTCACCATGGTGGCTGATGTACCTGTTTTTACTGGTATGGGGCGCAGACAGTGGTGCGTATTTTGTTGGTCGTAAATTCGGCAAGAAAAAACTGGCACCGAATGTCAGTCCTAACAAGTCTGTAGAAGGGCTTTATGGCGGTATTGTTACCTCAATGCTGATCGTGACGGCGGTCGCCTTGCTTTATCTGGATATGAGCTGGCTAGAACTGACGTTATTCCTGATTTTATCAGTGATTACCGTATTTAGTTCAGTACTAGGTGACCTGTTTGAATCCATGATCAAGCGTCGTGCCGGTATTAAGGATTCAGGTCGCATTTTGCCAGGCCATGGCGGAGTGCTGGATCGTATCGATTCTTTGCTTGCTGCAGCCCCGATCTTTGCAGCAGGTATGGCTGTTTTAAAACTTATTGGTGTAGATTTATAAATGTCACAAGCAGTTTGTATACTGGGTGCTACAGGTTCCATCGGTCAAAGTACTTTAAAAATCTTGCAGCGACATCCTGAAGCATACTCAGTTTTTGCTGTGACCGCGCAAAGTCGCATTGCAGAGCTGGTCGAAATTTGCCGACAATACCGTCCTAAAGTGGCGGTGGTGCCGGCTGAAAAAGTAGATGAGCTTTCAAAACTGCTTCAGCAACATCATTTATCTGATATTGAAATTCTGCAAGATGAAGCTGGTTTAATTGCTGTGGCTGAACACGCTGATGTTGATATCGTCATGGCGGCAATTGTGGGTGCGGCAGGCTTGTTACCGACATTGGCTGCAGTGAAAGCGGGTAAACGCGTACTGTTAGCCAATAAAGAAGCTCTGGTGATGTCGGGTGACATCATGATGCAGGCAGCGCGCGATCATGGGGCCTTATTGCTTCCTGTCGATTCCGAACATAACGCGATTTTTCAGTGTCTGCCACAGCATTATTTTGAAGCAGAGCGTCATGGCAAACCAAAACTGGGCGTATCGCAGATTCTGTTGACCGCATCGGGGGGGCCGTTTCTGAATCACAGCATTCAGCAACTTGAAGAGGTCACACCTGCGCAGGCTTGCAAGCATCCCAATTGGTCCATGGGACAAAAAATTTCAGTCGATTCTGCTACCTTAATGAATAAAGGTTTAGAATTGATCGAAGCATGTCACTTGTTTGCAGTTCAAGAACAATTTGTTACAGTTGTTGTGCATCCACAGAGTATTATTCACTCCATGGTTCAATATGTAGATGGTTCGACTTTGGCACAAATGGGTAATCCGGATATGGGCACGCCTATTGCACATGCATTGGCATGGCCTGAGCGTATTAGTACGCATGTGGCTCCACTGGATCTGTTTACGCATTCACAGCTCGATTTTCAAGAACCGGATATGCTCCGTTTCCCTGCATTAAAACTTGCCCGTCAGGCCATGCAGAGTGGCGGAATTGCACCTACGATTTTAAATGCGGCCAATGAAATTGCGGTCGCTGCATTTTTAAATCAACAGATCAGATTTACCCAAATTCCTCAGGTAGTTGAATATGTCCTGAATCAGATGGACAATCAACCTGCACATGATCTGGAGGCTATCTTGCAAGCAGATCAAATGGCACGAGGTTTGTCACAGCAGTATGTTGTGAATAAAGGAAGTTAAAACATGAACGCCTTGTTTATTATTGCAGCCGCAATCCTGCTACTCGGTCCCTTAATTGCGATTCATGAGTTTGGTCACTATATTGTGGCGCGTAAACTGGGCGTTAAAGTATTGGTCTATTCCATTGGTTTTGGACCGACCTTATTAAAATGGACCTCAAAAAAATCCGGAATTCAGTATCAATTGTCTGCCTTGCCTTTGGGTGGTTATGTCAAGATGCTGGATGAGCGGGAAGGTAATGTCGCTGAAGAAGACTTGCCCAAAGCTTTCAACCGTCAGCATCCGTGGAAGCGGATCGCCATTGTGGCAGCGGGTCCATTGATCAATCTGATTTTTGCAGTGCTGTTATTCTGGGTCTTGTTTTTACCGGCTCAGGAACAGCTGAATACCCGTGTGGGTAAAGTTTTACCAGATACGCCAGCTGCAACCGTTCAAATGCAGCCGGGTGACAAAATTGTTGCGGTGGACGGCACTCCGGTGGAAACTTGGGAAAAACTCAGTTATGCCTTGGTGGATCGTGTTGGTGAAACTGGCGTGGTGTCTATTCAGGCAGACCGCGCAGGTGAAAATAAACTGTTCCAGTTACCCATTCAAAATTATTTAAAAGATCAGAGTCAGTCTCTACTGGAAAGTCTGGGCTTCTTGCCTTATCGACCTGAAATTCCGGCTGTGATCAGTAAACTGAGTGAAGGTGGTGCAGCCATCCGTCAAGGTTTGAAAGAGGGTGACAAGATTCTGGCCATTGATGGTGTGCAGATGAAAGACTGGTTTGATGTAGTGCAGGTGGTACAGGCATCTCCAGAAAAATTGCTCAAAATAGATGTGCTACGTGAAAACCAGATCGTTCAGCTTGAAGTCATGCCGCAAGGTAAACGTGACAATATGGGCAATGTAACCGGTATGCTGGGTGTACAAAGTGATCCGGGTAAAATTAACATTCCTGCAGAATATAAACAGACCATTCATTATACGCCCGGTGAAGCACTGGTCATGGCATTTGATAAAACAGCACATTTATCTTCAATGATTCTGAACTCGATTGTCAAAATGGTGCGTGGCTTGATTGGTCTGGATAATTTATCGGGTCCAATTACCATTGCTAAGGTGGCAGGACAAAGCGCAGAAATGGGTTGGGAAACTTTTATTTCCTTTATGGCTCTAATGAGTGTAAGTTTAGGAATATTAAATCTATTGCCTATTCCAATGCTTGATGGCGGACATCTGGTTTACTATTTTGTTGAATTAATTCGTGGTAAACCTGTTTCCGAACAAATACAATTGGTTGGGTTAAAAATTGGTATGGTACTGCTCGGCAGTATGATGCTTCTGGCATTATTTAATGATTTTATGCGTTTATAACAACGTAGATGGAATAAATTAACAGCGGAAAAGACTGGCATGCAGCACACACATTTATTTATGCCTCTGGCACTCGTTAGTGCAATGGCAGTAGCACAACAAGTATATGCAGCAGATGAATTCATTGTACAAGATATAAAATTTGATGGATTAGTACGTTTAACTCCTGATAATGTGTATGGCCTAGTGCCGATTAACAGTGGTGATCGGGTCAATGATCCAATCATTGCCAATGCAATTCGTAGCTTGTATGCATCAGGTCTGTTTGATGATATTAAAGCCGTTCAGCAAGGTAATACTCTGGTTTTCCAGGTGGTTGAGCGCCCGGTTATTTCGAAAATCGAATTGAAAGGCAATAAGCTGATTCCTAAGGAAGCACTTGAAGACGGCCTGAAAAAAATGGGTCTGGCTGAAGGTGAAGTGCTGAAGAAATCAGCGCTACAAACCATTGAAACTGAACTTGAACAGCAATACATGCAGCAAGGTCGTTATGATGCCGATATTACGGTTACCACAACGCCTCGACCAAATAACCGGGTTGAACTGCTGATTGATTTTGTTGAAGGTAAAGCAGCCAAAGTTTTCGATATCAATATTATTGGTAATACCGTATTTAAAGAATCTGATATCAAGCAGGCTTTTGCAGTAAAAGAAAGTGGCTGGAGCTCGGTCATTTCACGCAATGACCGTTATGCACGTGAAAAGATGGCGGCAAGCCTTGAAGCTTTGCGTGCCATGTATCTTAATCGCGGTTATATCAATTTCAATATCACCAATTCCAGTCTTAACTTGAGTGAAGATAAAAAGAATGTCTTTATCGAAGTTGCTGTGGATGAAGGTGAACAGTTTAAATTTGGCAAAACTAAATATTTGGGTGATGCGCTTTATCAAACTGAAGAATTACAAGCCTTGCAGCTGTTTAAAGAAGGCGAAATCTATTCTCAGGAAAAGGTAAATGGGGTCAAACAGTTATTGTTACGTAAGTATGGTAATGCAGGCTATTACTATGCCGAAGTCAATGTCGTTCCTCAAATTAACAATGAAACCAAACTGGTTGATCTGAATTACTATATCAATCCGGGTCAGCAAGTCACGGTACGACGTATTAATTTTACTGGCAACAATAAAACAGCCGATGAAGTATTGCGTCGTGAAATGCGCCAAATGGAAAGTGCATTGGCAAGCAATGAAAAGATTGACCTGTCCAAAGTCCGTCTGGAGCGTACCGGGTTCTTTAAAACTGTAGATATTAAGCCTGTGCGTATTCCTGGTTCACCGGATCAGATAGATCTGAATGTCGCAGTCGAAGAACAGCATTCAGGTACCAGTACTCTGGCTGTAGGTTTCTCGCAAAGTGGTGGTGTCACATTCCAGGCCGGTTTAAGCCAGACAAACTTCCTGGGTACCGGTAATAGTGTATCGATCGATTTATCACGTTCTGAAACGCAGGATTACTATAACCTGAGTGTGATGGACCCGTACTTTACGATTGATGGTGTACGTCGCGGTTATAATCTTTATTATCGTAAAACCAAGCTGGATGATGACTATAACGTCAACAACTATGTAACAGACAGTTTGGGTGGTGGAATCAACTTTGGTTATCCAATTGATGAAAACCAGAGTGTCAGCCTGGGGTTGAATATTGACCAGACTGAAGTAACAACTGGTCCATATGTCTCTACCTATGTACGTGACTATCTGTTAGCGAATGGGGGTAAGGCAACTAATCGTCGTACTGACGTGTGTACAGCTTATCTGTATTCTCAGGCAGATTTAGATGCACTGGATGGCAGACCAAGACCAACCACTCCACCACAGGGGTATGACGTAAAAGACAAGTGTCTGGATGCCAACCGTCAGGCAGCGGATTTGGTCGATTTTGATGACCAGTTCAAAGGTGACTTCTTAACCTACAATTTGAATTTGGGATGGTCTTATAATACCTTAAACCGCCCGATGTTCCCGACACGGGGTATGTCACATCGAATCAATGGTGAAGTCGCATTGCCAGGCAGTGATGTGGAATACCAAAAACTGACTTATGATGCTCAGGCATTCTTCCCGCTAGGTAAAGATTTTATCCTGCGCGGTTATGGCAAGTTGGGTTATGGTAATGATCTGCCATTCTATAAGAATTTCTTTGCAGGTGGTTTTGGCTCAGTTCGTGGCTATGATAACAGTACACTGGGGCCTAGATATCCAGGAGTAACGTATAGTGAAACGAATCAACAGGATTCAGACCCTGAAGAAGTCGGTGGTAATGCTTTAATACAGTTCGGTACTGAACTGGTGCTTCCTATCCCGTTCAAGGGAGACTGGGCACGTCAGGTTCGTCCGGTACTGTTTGCTGAAGGTGCGCAAGTGTTTGATACACAGTGTGATATACCACGCGGTGATATCTATGTTAATAATCAGGTTGGTCGGGTAAATGCCAAGCAGTACTGTAAGGACAACTTCGGTTTTGATGTGGATAATATGCGTTATAGCGTAGGTGCAGGATTTACCTGGATTACCATGATTGGACCATTGTCACTAAGCTATGCTTATCCGTTAAATAAAAAAGACGGTGATGAAACCAAAAATATCCAGTTTGAAATTGGACGTACTTTCTAAGAATCTCAGGTAATCCTGAATATAGATTTTGCTCATGAAGTTTAAAGGCTTTATGAGCAAATTTTTTTGAATGAGTAAGAATATGAAAAAAATGATCATGGCAATGAGCCTGACTTTGGCAAGTATTGCACCTATAACTCAAGCGGCTGGTATTGGGGTAATCGATCTGGAGCGTGTAGTGGAAGGAAGTGCTTACCTAAAACAGCAAAATACGGTATTCCAGCAAAAAATTCAGCCACAAACCACCAAGATTGAACAGCTGAGCAAGGAACTGGAAGCTTTACAGCAACGTGCCCAGTCGAATACAAAATTGACTGATGCAGAAAAACAGCAAATGTCTGCCCAGTATCAGACCAAGTTTCAGGAATTAAACCAGCTCCAGCAATCTGTGCAGAATAGTGTCCAGGGTTCAATTAAACAGATTCGCACCATATTTGATGCACGCGTCAAGTTAATTGCTGAGCAGTTACGTAAAGAAAATAACCTGGATGTGATTTTAAATAAAAATTCAGCGCTGGCTTATGATGCTAAATATGATTTAACTGATAAAATGATTCAAAAGGTTAATGCAATTAAGTAATCAATGAATCATCAACAGCTTCAGTTAGCTGATCTCGCTCGCCTAGTTCAGGGCGAGTGCATAGGTCAGTCAGATTTACGTTTAAGAGGATTAGCCAGTCTTGCACATGCGACATCGCAGGACTTGGCATTTGTCAATGCCGACAAATATGTAGAGCTGGCTAGTCAAAGTCAGGCAGGTGCTTTAATTGTTAGTCCTGAACTTAAACAGCAATTAACTTCACAGCAGAACTTTATTGTCGTTGCGAATCCCTATCTGGCTTTTGCCATCCTGACCCATGTGTTTGAGAAAAAACACACCCGTCGCGGTATTGAAAGCACGGCCCAGATTCATCCTTCCGCAATTGTTGCCGACGATGCCTATATTGGCCACTATGTGGTGATTGGAGAGCATTGTGTTGTAGGTGCAAACAGTATTGTTCTATCTCACGTACATATCGATGATGATGTGGAAATCGGTCAGGACTGTTTCATTGATTCGCATGTGACACTTACCGGCGCAGCAAAAATTGGTAATCGGGTGCGTATTCATGCCAATACCGTCATTGGCGGTGAGGGATTCGGCTTTGCACCTTATCAAGGCAAATGGCACCGTATTGCGCAACTGGGTTCTGTGCGCATTGCAGATGATGTACGTATCGGATCGAATTGTAGCGTAGACCGTGGCGCATTGGACGATACGATTTTGCAACAGGGTGTTATCATTGATAATCTTGTGCAAATCGCACATAACGTTAAAATCGGTGCACATACAGCGATAGCTGCAAAAACCGCAGTAGCAGGAAGTACATCGATTGGCAAAAACTGCACCGTCGGGGGTGCCTCAGCGATTTCTGGGCACTTGAATATTGCCGATAATGTGACGTTGACCGGAATGTCAATGGTGACAAATAATATTTCTGAAGCTGGAAAATATTCATCCGGAATTGGTCTGTTTGAAAATAATAAATGGAAACGTACCGTGGTTCGCCTCAGACAATTAGCAGATGTGCCATTGACCCAGGTGATCAAACGACTAGATCATATGCAATCTCAGATTGAGTCCATTGAATCAACAGTTAAGTTGCGTAAATAATTATGATGACAGAGTCGAATTTGCCTACATTCACGAAGCCTGAATTGCCAATGAATATTCAAAAGATTCGTGAATATTTGCCCCATCGTTACCCATTTTTATTGGTTGATCGCGTCGTTGAGATTACCGATAATGGCATTGTTGGTTATAAAAACGTCTCAATTAATGAAGAGTTTTTACAAGGCCATTTTCCGAATTATCCAATTATGCCGGGTGTGCTGATTGTTGAAGCACTGGCACAAATCTCAGGGATTTTGGGTTTTGTGATGAATAACGAAGTTCCAGGTGAAGGTTCTTTGTTCCTGTTTGCCGGTGCGGAGAAAGTAAGATTTAAAAAACAGGTGGTTGCAGGTGACCAATTAGTTTTAAAATCTGAATTAGTGATGCAAAAGCGGGGCATTTACAAATATAATTGTATTGCCACTGTAGATGGCGTCGTCGCAACAACCGCGGAAATTATGGTTTCGCATCAAAAAGTCGAGCAGGCATGAGCAATAATCCCCTTATTCATCCAGCTGCCATTATTGACGCATCAGCAATTATCGCTGCTGATGTAGAAATTGGCCCATATTGTATTATTGGGCCAAATGTCACTATTGGTGCGGGTAGTAAACTTCATTCACACGTGGTGGTGGGTGGCTATACGCGTATAGGTGAATATAATGAAATTTTCCAGTTCGCCAGTGTAGGTGAAATTTGTCAAGATCTTAAATACGCTGGTGAAGAAACCTGGCTTGAGATTGGCGATCACAATAAAATCCGTGAACATTGCAGTTTGCATCGTGGTACGGTTCAGGATCAAGGGCTGACCAAAATTGGTAGCCATAACTTGCTGATGGTGAACACACATGTCGCACATGACTGTGTGATCGGAGATCATAATATCTTCGCCAATAACGTCGGTATCGCTGGGCACGTCCATGTCGGGGACTATGTCGTCATCGGCGGAAACTCAGGGATTCATCAATTCTGCAAGATTGACTCTTATAGCATGATTGGCGGGGCGTCGCTGATTTTGAAAGATGTACCGGCCTATGTGATGGTTTCAGGTAATCCTGCACATGCATTTGCCATGAATATTGAAGGCATGCGTCGTAAAGGCTGGTCGAAGACCGTGATTAATGGTTTACGTGATGCCTTTAAACTGATTTATAAATCAGGTTTAACCACTCAGGAAGCAATCGAGCGAATCCGTACAGAAATTTTGCCGGAAGTGACTGAGGTGCAGCGTTTGATTGACTCTCTTGAGCAGTCGAAGCGCGGCATTGTGCGCTAAATATTTGAAGCAATAAAAAAGACACCTTAAGGTGTCTTTTTTATTGCTTGGGCATGCCGTTCTTTAAAGCGTCATTATTTAAAAAATTTAGCTTCTTCTGATTGGGGATAATTGCTCAGTAATCTGTTTTTGTACTGGGTGGCAATTGCCGGTTTTTTCTCTACATCCTTGCTGATATTATGCAGTTGATAGAGTGCACGAGAAGCACGGGTCGATTTCGGATAACGATCTGCCACAATGGTATAATTACGTTTTGCTTCATTAAAATTTGGTGGATCGATAGCCAGATTAAATTCAGCCAGCCAGAAATAGGCATTGCTGATATACACACTATTCGGATTGTTTTTAATAAAGTTTTGCATGGGCGCAATGGCTTTGGCTGCACCACCATTTTTATAAGCATCTAAAGCTACGGTATAAGCGGCTTTTTCTAGCTCGGTAGGCTGCTGGCCGCTGCTCGCTGTGTTTATTTCATTTGAATTTAGACTGGGTGCAGTATCCTTTGGGTTTTCCTCCGTTGGATTGTCTTCAGCAGGTTCAATTTTTTGCTGTAACAGTTCCAGGCGCTGATCGAGATCGGCATAGCGATTGGTCAGTTCGTTTTTAAGCCGTTCAATCTCATTTTCCTGTTCTTCCATTTTACCGCGTAAAATCCGCAGGTCATTTTCGAGTTGCTGGTTCTTTTGCATAATCTGCCAGCTGGTATTGGTTTGAACTTCTGGAGTTGTACTCGCCCCAATTGCCAGTGGGGTATTTACGGCAGCTTGAGTAGTAGCCTGGCTTAAGCCCCGTGATTCAATGGGAATATTAGCAAATAGAGGTGTGGTAAAGAGTGCTGTCACTGCACACAATACGGTCTTTTTAAACATCATAAAATTTCCATAATTCGTTGTGAGATGCGGATCCGCTGTTCATCTTTTCGAAGTAGATCATTCATATACATTGCACACATTAAAAACGGCATTTTTAGAAAATGCAACAAGGTTTTACAAAGATCATGTGAATCTGAGTATTGATGGATTGATTGTGAAGATCATTTAAAAATCAGCAGAAATATCAATATTGTTTTTAAAATAATCAAATGGATAGCTTGATGGGATATTTTGGGAAACAAGGCTTGCAACTTGATTAAAAATCTCTATACTCTGTTTTTGTAATGGTAGCCCTGCTGGTTACTTCGCAATTGTACTCTATGAACCCCGCCAGGACCGGAAGGTAGCAACGGTAATAGAACTATGATGTGCCGGAGCTTTGCTGGTAGGGCTGCCACCATATTTTTCATATAATAAAAATAAAGCAAATTTACAGTTTTCTCTTCTCCGATCTAATTTACCCCCAATGTCCTCAAACAGCAGCATCTTATTTTAGTAATTTAGTTTATGAATATTCTATTTTGTGCTTCAGCGTATTTGCCGAACCATACGAAATTCAATATCCACTACGCCTAGTGCATTAAGGTCTTCAAAGAAGTGAAGAATCAATCATCTGCTTTACGGTTAATCGCCTTGATAATTGTGTCCATCTCAAAACCACGATACATTAAAAAACGGATCTGTTTGGCTTTGAGCTTCGGGTCTTTAGTGACTTCGGTACCATATTTTTTGACTTTGAGTTCATAGGCCTGTTGCGCCCAATCTGTGTCTTTCAGCTCTTCTGCAATTAAAGCCGTATCAATTTTCTTGTTTTTTAATTTCATTTTAATTTGATTGGGGCCTTTGCCTTTACGCTTTTGGCTCGACAGCATGGTTTCGGCCACACGCTGATCACTTTGATAGTTCTCACGTGATAACTCATCGACTAACTCCAGCACTTCATTGCGATCCTCTGCATACAGGCACAGTTTCTCGATCAGTTCGGCTTTGGCATATTCCTTACGGGTCAGTACGGCAAAGGCATAAGAACGCAAACGGGAGCCACTTAGTCCCGGTTTTTTCTTATCATCACTAGAAGTATCAAACAGGCGCTCTTCCGGATCGAAAGCCGGTGCCGGTTTTGCGGTATTGTGCCGGGTCGATTGATCGTCAGCATCGCCAAATTGCTGTTTTAAAGTTTCATAATCGAGCAGTTTGCTGAATTTTGCCTCTGACATTTTTCTCTCGCATTTTATCACCTCCCCATAATAACAAAACGCCCCGTAGGGCGCTGTGTCTTCACGTTTAAAGTCTAAGCATATAATCGCTTAGGCATCTAAAAGATCAGCTTCTTTATCATCTTCTTCAACGATCACGGCTTTACTTAACAGCTGTTCACGAATCAGTTTTTCAATCGTCTGCGCCATCTCTTTATGCTCTTCGAGATAGCGAATGGTATTGTTTTTACCTTGGCCGATCTTATCGCCTTGGTATGAATACCACGCACCGGCTTTTTGTATGATTTCTTGTTGTACGCCCAAGTCGATCAATTCACCTAAGTGGTTCACGCCCTTGCCATACAAGATCTGGAATAAAGCTTCTCTAAATGGAGGTGCCATTTTATTTTTCACGACTTTGACTTTGGTTTCAGAACCAACAATCTCGTCACCTTCTTTGACCTGACCAATACGACGGATGTCTAAACGTACAGACGCATAGAACTTCAATGCATTACCACCAGTCGTGGTTTCTGGGCTACCGAACATCACACCAATTTTCATACGAATCTGGTTAATGAAGATGACCATACAGTTTGAACGCTTGGCATTACCGGTGATTTTACGCAGTGCCTGGCTCATCAAACGGGCTTGTAGACCCATATGCGAGTCACCCATTTCGCCTTCAATTTCCGCACGAGGGGTCAGGGCAGCCACGGAATCGACCACGATCATATCAACCGCGCCAGAACGTACCAGCATGTCCGCGATTTCGAGTGCCTGTTCACCGTGATCGGGTTGTGAGACCAGCAGGTTGTCGATATCTACACCCAGTTTGCGTGCATATTGCGGGTCAAGTGCATGCTCTGCATCGATAAAAGCACATGTGCCGCCGGCTTTTTGACATTCTGCAATAGCTTGTAGAGTCATCGTGGTTTTACCTGAAGATTCAGGACCATAGATCTCTACGATACGACCCTTAGGTAGACCACCAATACCCAGTGCAATATCAAGCTGAATCGAACCTGTCGAAATCACTTCAATCGCCTGAACGGTATTGTCACCAAGGCGCATTACTGAATTCTTACCAAACTGTTTTTCAATTTGGCTTAAGGCAGCGTTAAGCGCCTTGCTTTTATTATCATCCATCTTACAACCTCAATACGATGTCACTTAATTAATACTCAAGTGGATGTCTTAAATTAGAGCTTCGTTCCACAGGTGTATAGTGACAGAATTTTCCCAAGTGTTCTATAAATGCCAGAGCATGTACGACATATTCTGACGCTTAAATTTAATCGTCATTATATGACCAAGACTGATCAAAACTCTGACTATTTTCATTTTTAAATTTACTGATGTCACGACGATCTTTCTTATTTGGACGATGGTCGGGACGAGCTAGATTATGCAACTTTCTTTGTGATGCAAGCAATTCCCGACGGGCAATACTGACCTCGGTTTCTTCATACAGTGTTTGCGCAACTGGCGCAGGGCCGCGAACGTCAGAAAGCGCCTTGATCAGTACAGTTTTCTTGTCTATACCTTGCTGAATCGTCAGTTCCATGCCGATACGGACTTCGCGTGATACTTTGACGCGTTCACCATTGTGATGGACTTTACCACCTTCAATGGCATGTTTAGCAATGGAGCGGGTTTTAAAAAACCGTGCTGTCCAGAGCCATTTGTCTATACGCATGCCTACCGCACCTTCGGGTAAAGACGATTTACGCATATTTTTTTTCTACCTCAGTCTGATTTAAATGAGTGATTAAGTCTGTTAATTGGTGCAGCATCGGGTAATTGCAAGTCTCGCGTGCGACTTTGGCCGAAGAGGGTTGCTGAATGCTCAACAGGTTTTGAATCCCGTAAGCTTTGGCGCCATTCAGGACTTTTTCAGTATCATCGATAAAATAAGCATTTGCGGGATCAAATGGATGCATGGCATACAGACCTTGCCAGAATTCAACGCACTCTTTGGCATGTCCAATCGTTTCGGAGCTGACAATGACATTAAAATAATCTTTTAAATTTAAGTGATCCAATTTAAAGGCCAGACCGTCACAGTCGGCATTGGTGGCCAGCCAGATCGGGTAGCCATTATTTTTAAGATAATCCAGTAATTCTAGACAATGAGGGCGTAAGGCGACTTTATCTTTATATTCAATTTGCATTGCCAGAACATCGACTCCGACTTTAGCCGTCCAGAAGCGGGAGGAGTACCAGTTTAAGGTATGATTATGTTCCTGATAGAATGCATAGAGTGTTGCCTGGCTGTGTTCCAGACTACAGCCATGAGTTGCAGCATAACGCACCGGCAATAACTCATTCCAGATGAAATCGTCGTAGGCAAGATCAAGTAAAGTACCATCCATATCGAAAATTATAGTCGGTCTTTGCATTCAAGATTCTCCAAAGTTTTTCAAAGTTCAACAAAGCATAGAGAAAAGCTTTAGATTCAATGGAATTACTCAAGTTTCGCGATTTTGAACGACAATCAAATAATTTCAAAGTTCAACAAAGTCATTTACCTTTCAAGAAAAAAATATGTACATATGTGTATACATAGTTTCGCTCTGCTTGAATATGTACAAAGTATAGAGCATTTGGACTGGAAAATTTAAATAGCTTTAAGTGATAGCTGGCTATAATCCAACAATGGAAAACCGCATGAAAAAGTTGAGGTGGTGACAGATCGGGATAGTCTGTCAGTTCGACTACTTGTATCTAAAGGCAAGATTGTCTTTCAATATCGCTTTTGTTTTGGCGCTAAGGCCAAAAGCATTTAGGAACTTCTCCCTTACTCAGTTTAAAAAATGCCTGGGTACAGTTGCATAAAGATAAAGCTGAGCTCGATCAAGGCAAGGACCCTATGAAGCTTAAATTGAAAGGGGAAAAGCGACTAGCTGCAACAGCTCACAGTCAAAGACATTGGCGATCTTTGGTTTAATACGGTTGCTATTCATAAAGTTTTCTTATAAGGATGATTATTGGGCCTTTGAGTTGCAGGTTTATCCGCGTATAAGTAGACGTATCTACTAGACGTTGAAGCACGTCAGGCGCAAGAAGATACTTTGGCAGCACAGACAGCAATTGGTTAAGCTTTACAATTTGGATAATAATCAATAAAGGTCATTCAATTGTTTTGTTCCATTTTCTACGATTAAATAAGAAACACATTGATTAAATTGTAAGGAATAAAAATGGATGCTGATTTTCAAAGTGTTGTTAATCTAGGAATACCATCAGGTCCTCAACCAACACATTTAATTGCTTATATTCAGGATGGTGAGATTAAGACAGTAGAGCTGCAAAATGCTTCTGTTGGAATGGCAGATCATGGTGGAACTGATTTAGACCAAATTTCTAAAGAAGTTATTAGCCATCTTGATTTGAAAGGAGATATTAAGATTATCGCTATTACTGATTTAGGAATGCATTAATTTTCTTAGCCAACCAACTATATTTTTCTTAATGCTCGGATGATGGAAATTATCTGGGCATTTTTATTATAAAAGATCAATGCAAGGCCGCGCCGTAGCCAAGGCATTGGGCAAAGTATCCTTGAATCGGCAAGAAGCACAGCAGATTGAACAGCGTATTAAAGATGCGATGAAGTCTTTGATCAAACAGGATATATAAAACTGGCGCAATTTATCAGATGCTGAAAAACTGGGGAAAGCCGTTGAATTTGTGACACCAGATATTCAGGCACAATTAAAACGAAAGCATGTCATTACAGCACGCAATACTCAGACCCACAGCAAAAACCTTGCGCAGCTTGATTATCCGACCTTATCCGCCAGTGAAGTTGTAGACTATATGGTTGCACCGCATAATGATTTTATATCCACATTGCTTTGATGACGATGGGGTGTCAGCAGTCAATACTGGCAAACCTTAGAACACTTTGTCCGGATTTACTGAAATTACAATTTGGCAAGCTAAATAAGTGTTACAGGTGATGGTCGATGATCGACGAAAGTAGGTAGGTTGTAAGCACCAGCATACGGCTATAATTGAAATTGTAGCAAAGTTCTCCAAGTGAGGACTTTTTACTTATAATGAATGAGATATGTTTTTGAATGTGTACATAAATATTTATAAAATTAAATATTAAAGAAAAAATATATCTAAATTAATCACTTGGAACTATAACTATCCATATCAAAAATTATAGTGGGTTTTTCATAGTATTTTGACATATTTAGGTTTTCTATGTTTAAAGCAACAGCAGCACCCCAAGATCCGATGATTTTGCAGTTTGTGCCCATTTTGACGCACGCCTGTGAAATTTTGCGAGAAGAATATCAGCGTTACTGTTCTGGTGCAGCTTTTGATGTCATCAAAAAAAATGATAATTCTCCGGTGACTCAGGCAGATTTTCGGGTCAATACTTATCTGACCCAGGCTTTGGCAGAGATTTCAAACTTGCCTTTATTGTCCGAAGAAGGGCAGGATCATGAACGCCGCTCATGGTCAGAATTCTGGTTACTGGACCCTTTAGATGGCACGAAAGAGTTTCTGCACCAGCGGCCTGAATTTACCATTAATTTAAGTCTGGTTAGAAGCAGTTTGACTACTTTTGCCATATTGGCAGTTCCAGAGCAGCAACTGATTTATTTCTGTCCAGAGCAGGGCTTGCCGTTTAAATATGATATTCAAACCATGACATGGTTTGTTTATGAAAGGCCTGCCACATCTAAAATGGTTGCTGTTGGGTTGAGCCAGAGTAGCCAGCAAAAACCGAAATATGCCGAGTATTTGCAAAGTCTGGCCAAGCTGACTGATTACACTGAATTTAAAGCGGGCAGTGCCTATAAATTTTGCATGATGCTGGAAGATCAGGTGGATATCTATCCACGCTTCCATCCGACTTCGGAATGGGATACCAGCGCTGGTCAATGTATGCTCGAACGGATTGGTGGTGGCCTGGTCGATTTAGAGGGCCGTCCATTTATTTATAATCATCGTGATACCTTGCTGAATGGCGGATTCATTGCTTATAAGAATAATGAGATGAAAATTATTGCATTGCAGGCGGTGTCTGACATGCAGGCCGAGCATTGAGCAAAATTCTGAGCGTGTTATAGTGGTGATTAACCTATTATTAATCTAGTTGGCTGTAACGTGTCCCTGAAACTGCTTCCACCGAGTATGTTGAGTGCAATTGATTTATTGCCCGATGTACAGACGCCTGTCACCTTATTCACACGACATTCGATTCGTGAGGAGGTGCCGGGTCAGGGGTTGGCGGGTTATGACCTGCAACTGACCAGTCAGGGGCGGGATCTGGCGCAGGAATGGGGCGCTTATCTGGCTGATCAGACGGATCGCATGATTCATCACTGTATTTCGAGTCCGATCCAGCGTTGTATTGATACTGCTGCCCTAATGATTGAGGGGGCCGATGCAGTCACCCCTGAGCAAAATACCCATTCCATTGAAATTATCGAACAGGGGCTTCTGGTGGAGCCTGGCAGCTTTGTACTGGATATGCAAAAAGCCGGCCCTTATTTTGCCAAGCAGGGTGCGCTCGGTTTTATTAACAGTTTTGTCAATAATGCCTTGCCGGGGATGAAACAGCCAATTCATGGCGTAGTAGATGTGCTGGAACTGATTTACAACACCCATCCACAAAATAAATATGGCTTAAGTCTGGCAGTCAGTCACGATACTATTCTAGCCGCCATGATAGCGGTGATGTCAGGACGTCAGGACGTCAGCCGGGATGACTGGCCAAAAATGATGGAAGGTCTGTTTGTCTGGTTCGAGGGAGATGTATTTTTAGAGTCCAAACTGAAATGGATTTGGCGAGGGGAAGTACATGAGCTGGATATTGCTGATTTTAAGCGGTCCCAGACTTCCTAACTCAAATTGCTTTATCCAAAACTCAATTGTTCGCAGCAATTGAGTTTTTTATTTTCAGATAGAAAATTTATAAAGGTGGTGATCTTTCATATTGATCATTCAATCAAAGTGAGTCTAAAATTTTAAAGATAAATTTTAAAATAGCATTTTTTACATTTATAGGGTGAAAGTTCAATAATGTAACGCTAAAAATTATTTATGCTTAATAAATATGGAAATGTTCGTTTTGAGAAAAAATCATGAAAATTATTACAGTATTTAGCCTGATCGCGATTTTGGGTTTAACCGCATGCCAAAAACGGGACTCTGACAATGCGAAACAGGATAAAACCACTTCGCCATCCTCTATGGATAAAGATCGGTAATATAAAAAAGTGATTGAGAGTAAAGGACTGAAGCTTTTATTTAATAATTGCTCTGTCTCACTATTGTAGGATGGGTGTAAGCCCAGCAGTACGAATAAGAAGCTTAAAATAGAAGTGTGCAAGTATGTCTATAACGCTTTTTAAATAATTTTTACCAAAAATCAACCTTTAATGGATATTTAAACTGAATATTTATTCTGAATAAATTATTATATTTTTTCTAGTGTCGTCAAATTTCAGGCATAAAAAAAGCCCTAAAAAGGGCTTTTTTTATTTGCGATCAGTTAGAAGCTAATGCTTTAACTTGCGCATTCAAGCGGCTCTTGTGACGAGCTGCTTTGTTTTTATGGATGATGCCTTTGTCAGCCATGCGGTCGATTACTGGAACAAGCGTTTTGTACGCTTCAGTAGCAACAACATAGTCATTAGTGCCGATAGCAGCTAATGTACGTTTAAGATAGGTACGAACCATAGAACGCAAGCTTGCGTTGTGTTTGCGTGCTTTAACGTTTTGACGAGCACGTTTTTTAGCTTGAGCAGAGTTTGCCACTCGTGCACTCCTTGAAATAGATTGGTCTGGGCGGGCTGAAACTCAACTGAAAACCAACATCAGAGGAATTATCACCAGCCCGTAAACAAGTGCCATATTTTGATTAAACTAAGCACCGAAGTCAAGTCTTGACATGCTTTGACAACATTTTAGATGCAGAAAAATTCTAAAGAAAACGTTAGATTAGTATTCCACCTAGGAGATCGTATAAAAAATGACTAAATTATTGACTCATCCCATCGTGATAGGTGCCACCGGCCTGGTGGGAAAACAACTGATAAAACGTTTGCAAGATGAGCCGACTTGCCAGCAGATTACTGCAGTGGTCAGAAAACATCAAAATGATCTGGATGCTTTGGATAAAGTTCAACAACTGGTACTAGAAGATTTCCTGATGTTAAATGATCAGGATGTCAGCAAGCATAGCCATGGTTTTAGCTGCCTGGGCAGCACCATGAAAAAAGCCGGATCCAAACAGGCATTTTATAGTATTGACTATACCATAAATGCCCACTTTGCAGAGCTATTACAGCAAACTTCTGCCCATTACCTGCTGCTAAGTGCGATGGGTGCCGATTCACAGTCTCATTTTTACTATAACCGGGTCAAAGGTGAGCTGGAAGAATACGTGCAAACATTGACGTTGGACAGAATCAGCCTGATTCGACCCTCACTATTAATTGGTGAGCGTCCAGAGCAGCGCTTATTAGAAGATATCGCGCAGAAGGTTTACCATAAAGTGTCGCGTTTTATTCCGGATGGTTTTGCCTATAAGCCAGTGACAGCCGAACAGGTGGCTCATACTATGGTCGAGGCCGCGCTAACTCAGACGGTAAAATTTGAAATTTATGATAATTTACGCATACAAAAAATGAAATGAGGGGAAATACCGTGTCTACAGCAGCATTTGTCACCTGTGACTTATTAGATGATCATCCAGATCTAGAGCTTCAGGTGCTGACACCTTGCCTGGACGGTAAATTTTTCAAGAGCTACGGTGCGCGTAAAACCTTTGCTGGTCAGATTGTGACAGTGAAGTGTTTTGAAGATAACTCGCGGGTTAAAGAATTATTGGCCACAGATGGAACAGGCAAGGTATTGGTCGTAGATGGCGGTGCATCAATGCGCTGTGCCTTGATGGGTGATCTGATTGCAGAATCAGCCGTGAAAAATCACTGGAATGGCGTGATTATTTATGGTTGTGTTCGTGATATCGACGCAATCGCTGAATTAGATCTAGGCGTGCATGCATTGGCTGCTATTCCACAAAAGAGTAATCGCAAAGGTGTGGGTGAAGTGGATATCACGCTCTGTTTTGGTGGGGTGACCTTTAATTCTGGTGAGTATGTCTATGCAGACAATAATGGTATTTTAATGTCTAAAACAGCATTAGTCGCTGAATAGGCTCATTTTTGTATTAAAGAATAACAACAAAACTAATCTGTACCCTGAAAGACAGAAGGCTTAGATTCTGTCTTTCGATTATATAAAACAAAAAACAGGAAAAGAATATGCTGGGTCATCAAATCAAAGTCGCACAAGCTTTAGCCTCTTCTGTTGCTCAAGGTGGGCGCGGCATGGTCGGAACACCGTTTCCCAATCAGCCTGAAAAATCAATCAAGCTCTATGAGTTTGAAGGTTCACCTTTTTGCCGTCGGGTACGTGAGGTGTTGACCTTGCTCAATCTGGATTATGAAGTTTATCCATGCCCTAAGGGCGGTACAAAATATCGTTCGGTCGTAAAGCAGTTGGGCGGCAAGACTCGTTTTCCATTTTTAGTAGATGAAAATACAGGCCATCAGATGTATGAGTCGCAGGATATTATCCATCATCTATTCAAGCACTATGGTCAAAGTGGCAAAACACCAAAGAAATATGCAAATTATCCAGAGATTCCAGTTGCTGCTTTTGCCGGAACAATAATCAATGGTGCACGCGGAGTCTGGATCAATAAAAGGCTGCTTGATCGTCCGGCACCAGAACAGCTGTTAGAGTTATGGGGTTTTGAAGCCAGTCCTTATAGTCGAATTGTGCGTGCTGTTCTGAGTGAGTTGGAGCTTCCATTTATTTTCCACAATGTCGCCAAAGAGCGCTGGCAGGATTATGGACTAGCCAAACTACGTTTAAAGCCGGGAAAATATGAACCACTACCGGGTGGTAAACGTGAACATTTGTTTGAAATGATGGGAAATAATATTCAGGTTCCTTATCTGGTCGATCCAAATACTGGCGTGAGCATGTTTGAATCGGCTGAGATTGTGAAATATCTAAAACAGCAATACGGCGCTGCTTAAAATATAAATCCTGTTTAAATTTTAAAATTTTCTATATAGACGTGCCATCACATGAACAGATGGCATTTTTTTATCTATTTTGTGCCAGACAGAAGCAAGTACGTTTCGCTGATCAAAACATCCATATTATAAAAAAATCATGATATTTATTGTTTAATTGGTTATGTTTTAATCTTCAAGGGGACATAATAATAAGGGCCGTGCTTATGACAGCACCAGGGGCAGTTTTTCAGCACTTGTTGTGCTGACCACAGAGAGTTTTTCTTTTCAGTCCAGCATTGCGGCAAGCAAAGCCAATATGATGTTTTTTATTGCTAATACTCATTGCTTCTGCCTGTTTCTGCTACGGTTCCTAAAACGAAAAATCAAGTGCCTGGAACAAGGCTTGATTCCGGTGAGTCTGAGATTCATGCTGCTGATTGGTCTGAGTGCCTTGAATCAGCTGGGTTGGGTGCTTTCGCTGGCCTTTGTTTGCTATGTGCTGTTATTTGTCATCAGTGTATTTTATGTGACTTATCAGGCGGCAGAGACGCGAAATGGCGAATATATTTTCCTGGTATTATGTCTGTGGAGAATTTTATTGTTGGTCGGAGTTGATCTGGCCATGCTCAGTCAGACTAAAATTAGTGATTTTTCACCATTATCCCCCTATACCTCACCAATTATGATTCTGTTCGTAGTGCTGATTTTAGGGACACGATTGAATCGTATGGCCAAAAAAATCGAAAAATTTAATACGCGGTTAGAACGTAAAGTCCTGCAGGTCAACGCCGACCTGAATAAAAGTCTGAACGACAAACATAGGCTGGAGCTGGCGGATGTTCGTCTGCAAGAGCGGATTAATCATGTCACATGATTTGCATGACGGGCTGGGAGGATCTATTGTCCGTTCCATGATTCTGGTGGATCAAAGCAGCGAAACTGTTTCTAAACAGCAGCTTCTTTCCATGCTGAAATTGCTCAGAGATGATCTCAGGCAAATCATAGAGAGTGGCTCATCTATTGAAAATAAAATCCCGGACACGCCGGTACTCTGGATTGCACCGGTACGTTATCGCTTTACCCAGCTTATGGAAGAAATGGAGATTGAGGTTAAATGGCCATTTCCAAAAGTCTGGCAGCGTGAGCCGACCGCATTACAGTGTTTGACTCTGATTCGGGTGGTCGAAGAAAGTCTGACCAATATCATTAAGCCCAGTCAGGTGAAAGTCAGTCTGGAATATTCCTAGCCGAATCAGCTCATTTTGAGCATTCATGATAATGGCATTGGCTTCGATGCTGAAATGGTGCAAAAAAATGGCCTGAGTATAGGAATGCGTAGCATGAAAATTCGGGTTGAGCGTATGCGGGGATTATTTCAGATTGAATCTGAGCAAGAAAATACAGTTATTTACGTTGTACTGGAGCTATATAAACCTTAATTGACTTGACTCCCAGTATATGAAAATAAAAAGAGGATCATATGATCCTCTTGAAATTATCGCTTAATGAGAGCTGTTCAAAGATTACTCGTCGTCAGCCGGTGGAACCAGCATCAATACGGCATCGTTCAGTAATGCAGCCACGTCTTCCAGAATATCTTCATCAGCGAAGTTTTCATCAAATAACAGGGCTTCACCATCTGCAAGCTGCTTGAGTTTGGCAGTAAATTCTTCAGAAATACAGACGCCTTCACCATTGGCCCAGAACAGAACGTCACCGTCTGTTTCAGTGTAGAGCAGACGCGAAGCAGGTTCGAGCATCAGGCTATAACCTTGATCGAGTGCTTCTTCGAGATCACCCGTACCGATTTCTTCTGCTTCAGGCAGGTTTTCAGGATATTTCGGCTCTGACATCAGGCTCATGATGGCATCTTCCAGAACATTGGAATTATGCAGTTGTTGCATGATGCGTTCTTTCAGATATTCCAGCTCATTGCTGCTCACTTCACCGATGACACCGACTTGATCACGGATGATATCGTGCAGCGGGTTACGCAATGCTTCATTTTCAGAGAATTTATCTCCGACACGATCCATCATGTCACTGATATTCGGCATACGGAAACCGAACGAGTAAGTCAGGCAGTCATCTTCAGCCACGCCGTAATGAGCCAGACCAGGCGGTACATAGAGCAAATCACCAGGGGCTAGCACTTCATCAAAGTTGACATCAATTTCAGGCAGTAACTTAAGTGGTTGGCCCGGAACGAAAGCAGTTTCAGCATCACACATTTGCCCGAGCTGCCAGCGACGATGACCATAGCCCTGTACCAGAAACACATCATAGAAATCGAAATGTTTGCCCACTGAGCCGCCTTGCGGTGCATAAGACACCATGATGTCATCGCGACGCCATTGTGGGATAAACGGGAATTTTTTCCAAAGTGCGGACAGGTCAAATGAATAATGATCCACGGCCTGAACCAAAAGCGTCCAAAGCTTGGGCATTTTCTGGAAATCAGCCTTAATTAAAGGTGACGATTTGACGCTCCACTGATTCGGATCACGGTCTTTTTGCTTGATTAAACGTGCGCTGACATGCTCTTCAAGGGCAAGCTCCAGCACGTCATTAGGCTCAAGCAAACTGGCGATTTCAGGCATCGCATTACGAACCAGTAATGGTTTTTTTTGCCAGTATTCACTCAGGAATTGTTCAGCGGTGATTCCGCCTAAAACATCTAAAGGTTGAGACATAGATTACAGCCTGAATTAAGGGGAGATTAAGGAACTAAAATTTTCAATTCACGAAGAATATTACAGAGTTTGATCATCGGCATACCCATCAATGTGGTTTGGTCTTGACCGATCATTTCTTCAAACAGACTGATGCCGAGGCTTTCACATTTGAAACTGCCAGCACAATGCAAGGGTTGTTCAATATCAATATAGCGCTCAATTTCTGCCTGAGAAAGTTTACGAAACTTGACTTTATAGTGTTCAACCAGACTTTGTTCGAAACCCGTCGACAGTTGCTGCACACTGAGTGCTGTACTGAAATAGACAATCTTGTCCGAGTTGGCTTGTAGCTGGCGAATGGCTTTTTCAGTCGTTAAGGGTTTACCCATAAAAATATCCGGCGCACCTTCACGCCATGCCACCTGATCCGAACCAATCACAATCGCTTCAGGATTTTGTTCGGCAATATATCTGGCTTTCTCGAAAGCCAGGCGTTGTGCCAGATCATCTGCGTGATTTTCTCCGCGAGGAGATTCATCGATGTCCGGTACCATGGAAATGTAATCAATATGCAGACGATCCATCAGTGCTTTGCGGGTTTGACTGGATGATGCCAAGATAATCTGTACAGAATTCATTAGACAGCATATTCCTCAAGAATATTTAAAGGTACATAAGCAAGGACGGCTTTGTGGCAGGCTTGCAGCTTGATTGGTGGCGCCTGACCTGCTTCATAGGCTTCTACCCAGCGTGTCACACAGATACACCAGAAATCGCCAGGTTGCAGGCCAGGGAAGTCCAGCTCTGGCAAAGGTGTAATCAGGTCATTGCCGACTTTTTGGGAAAAATTCAGAAATTCTGAAGTCATTTGCGCGCATACCGTATGCTGCCCTAAATCAGTGGTGGCAGTATGGCAAAAGCCATTTCGGAAATAACCGGTAATCGGATCGAAGCAGCAGCTCGACAAAGGCTCACCTAACACGTTCAAACGGTTAAGATTGGGATCAGGATGTATCGACATAGGCACTGAATCTGAAAGAGGCTTTTTTCTATCATAACAAAACTTTGGCATTCATAATGTTTTCTGCAAAAGATGCTAACCTTTTTCTGCATAATCATTTAAAATCGGCTGGTTTTAATATCTATAAAGTGAGCTCTACATGAACTTTCAGCGTATGACTGACCTCGATTTAGCAGGTAAACGTGTTCTGATCCGTGAAGATTTAAACGTTCCTGTTAAAAATGGTGTGATCACCAGCGATGCGCGTCTTCGTGCAGCATTGCCAACCATTAAAACAGCACTTGAAAAAGGTGCTGCAGTAATGGTGTATTCTCACCTTGGTCGTCCAGTTGAAGGTGAGCCTAAAGCTGAACAGTCTCTTGCACCTGTTGCTGCTTATCTAACAGAAGCCTTGGGTCAGGAAGTGAAGCTGTTCACAGACTATCTAGAGGGCGTTGAAGTTCAGCCGGGTCAAGTGGTTCTACTTGAAAACTGCCGTTTTAACGTGGGTGAAAAGAAAAACAACCCTGAACTTGCAGCGAAATATGCAGCGCTGTGTGACGTATTTGTGATGGATGCCTTTGGTACAGCCCACCGTGCAGAAGCATCAACTGAAGGTGTGGCGCGTTTAGCGAAAGTCGCGGCTGCAGGTCCTTTACTGGCTGCTGAACTTGATGCGCTGGGTCGTGCGTTAAAAACTCCAGAAAAGCCAATGGTGGCGATTGTTGCGGGTTCTAAGGTGTCTACTAAACTAGACGTATTAACTTCACTCTCGGACATCTGTGATCAATTGATCGTCGGTGGTGGTATTGCCAATACTTTCCTTGCTGCGGCAGGTTATAACGTCGGCAAGTCACTCTGTGAAAAAGATTTGATCGACACAGCAAAAGCCATTGCTGCAAAAGTATCAGTCCCGCTTCCAACTGACGTGGTCGTTGCTGATGCCTCTGAAATCAATTTTGAGGATTTCCTCGGTTCATTGGCTACTGCGAAAGCAACTGTAAAAAACGTTGCTGATGTTGCTGATAACGACATGATTCTGGATGTAGGTCCAGAAACTGCGAAAGCCTTTGCAGAAATTTTAAAAACCTCTAAAACAATTCTTTGGAATGGTCCGGTGGGCGTATTTGAAGTGGATCAATTCGGTGAAGGCACCAAGACTTTATCTTTAGCGATTGCTGAATCGGAAGGTTTCTCGATTGCGGGCGGTGGTGACACACTTGCTGCGATTGATAAATACGAAGTGGCTGACAAAATTGGCTATATCTCGACTGGTGGTGGTGCATTCCTTGAATTCGTTGAAGGTAAAACACTTCCTGCAGTTGCTGTGCTCCTGGAACGTGCTTAATTGCATGTCTTCAGCTAAAAGCTGGCCTAGTGCCAGCTTTTTTTATGTCATTTTGTTGAAAGAGATCAATCGTCATTCATGGCTTCGTCATTAAAATGCAATAAATCTGTCATAAGATGCAGATATTAAATCACCAAATGACGAGATCACGTGATGAAAAAACAGCTCACTGTCGCAGTATTATTGGCAGCCTCTCTGGCACTCACTGCTTGTACAAAACAGGAAAGCGCACCAGTTGCGGAAGCAGAAAAATCTACAGCAATCGCGGATCAAAAGGTAAGTCCGGAACAGCAAGCGGCAATTGATGCCATTGACCAGCCAGTTTTGGATGAAAAAAATACTGATATTCCAGCTGAAATTGCCAATGCACCTGCAGATGAAGCGACTGCAGACAAGTCAGTCGCCGCGACTTCAGAACCTGTAGCACCTTAATCATGTTCATGCGATACAAAATCCCTGCAAAAGCAGGGATTTTTTTTAAATAGTGTTATTTGTTGCTGAATTGAAACCTTTGAGCATGTAGAATATGTGGCATTCACTGGGAGGATATTATGGCTCTTATTTCATTGCGCCAGCTCTTGGATCACGCCGGCGAACATGCTTACGGCGTACCAGCATTTAACGTAAACAACTTAGAACAAATGCGTGCAATTATGCTTGCAGCAGATGCAACCAATTCACCTGTTATCGTACAAGCATCTGCGGGTGCGCGTAAATATGCAGGGGCTCCGTTCTTGCGTCACCTGATTTTGGCTGCAATTGAAGAATGGCCACATATTCCAGTGGTAATGCACCAAGACCACGGAACCAGCCCTGACATTTGCCAACGTTCAATCCAGTTGGGCTTTTCATCGGTCATGATGGATGGTTCACTTGGTGAAGATGGTAAAACGCCAACATCATATGAATATAATGTTGATGTGACTCGCCGTACAGTTCAAATGGCACATGCATGTGGCGTGTCTGTAGAAGGTGAAATCGGCTGTTTGGGTAGCCTTGAAACAGGTATGGCAGGTGAAGAGGATGGCGTAGGCGCAGAAGGTGTACTAGACCATTCTCAACTTCTGACTTCAGTTGAAGAAGCACGTAGC
Source organism: Acinetobacter sp. BY419 (assembly GCF_019038395.1). Taxonomy (GTDB): domain Bacteria; phylum Pseudomonadota; class Gammaproteobacteria; order Pseudomonadales; family Moraxellaceae; genus Acinetobacter. The sequence goes on along the minus strand of NZ_JAGFXZ010000003.1, from coordinate 116,524 downwards.
TTCGTTGCTGATACCAATGTGGATGCGCTTGCGATTGCAGTAGGTACTTCACACGGTGCGTACAAGTTCACGCGTCCACCTACAGGTGATATTCTGGCAATTGACCGCATTAAAGAAATTCATGCAGCACTTCCGAATACGCATCTGGTTATGCACGGTTCAAGCTCTGTACCACAAGAGTGGCTGGCAGTAATTAACCAGTATGGCGGCGACATCAAGGAAACTTACGGTGTTCCGGTTGAACAGCTGGTTGAAGCGATCAAACACGGTGTGCGCAAGATCAACATCGATACAGACCTGCGTTTAGCGTCTACCGGTGCAATGCGTCGTATGATGGCAGAAAAACCAAGCGAATTCGATCCACGTAAATTCTTCAGCGCAACTGTAGATGCGATGAAGCAAATCTGTGTAGATCGTTACGAAGCATTTGGTACTGCTGGTAATGCAGACAAGATTCGCCCAATTTCTCTAGAGAAAATGGTGTCATACTATAAATAATTCCCAGTGAATCATTTATAAAAAAAGCCCACAGCGATTGTGGGCTTTTTTGTAAACAAATAAAGATCAAGAATAAGAGCAGCATATGGAACTGATTTTTGCAGCAGCACTATGTAGTGTTGCGGTATCAATATTATTAAAAGTCGCTAAAAACAAGGGTCTGAGCCCGATCCACATGATTAGCTGGAATTATGCGACAGCCAGTCTATTGTGCTTTTTCTGGTTCAAGCCTGATATTCAGCATATTTCAATGACCCAGACCCCTTGGCTACTCATTCTAGCCCTTGGGATTTTACTTCCCAGTGTATTCCTGTTTCTGGCCAAGGCTTTGCAAACTGCCGGTATTTTAAAAACAGAAATTGCCCAGCGACTTTCTGTAGTTTTGTCGCTTGCTGCTGCTTATTTTATTTTTCAGGAACAGTTTAATCAGCTGAAAATACTCGGTATCGCCTTGGGTATTGGTGCAGTGCTGTGCATCCTGTTTTCACATCGGCAAAGTGCGGGACAGGGCAGTCAGGGCATGTTGTATCTGGGCTTGGTCTGGGTCGGTTATGCGCTGATTGATGTATTGCTGAAATATACGACCAGCCTGGGTTTACAATTCACCGTTGCGCTGAATTTGATGTTTGTCTGCGCCCTGGTTATTTCAATGGGCTATCTGTTGCTTAAGTATAAAAGTTTGGGTTCGATGCAGAATATAGGCTCTGGTCTGTTATTAGGTGTCCTGAATTTTGCCAATATTGCTTTTTATGTCAAAGCCCATATGCTGCTCAAGGATTCACCTGCGATCGTTTTTGCCGGCATGAATATTCTGGTGGTGGTTTTTGGTGTAATTGCAGGTCTGGTCTTCTTTAAAGAGCGACTGAAACCTGCAAGTACCATGGGATTGCTGCTAGGGTTGACTAGTGTGATTTGCCTAGCTTATGCAATGTCTGCTTAACATAGGAAGATGCAAATTCAATCGGATGTCGCAGCAGGTCTTCTGCTTCGGCCAGTCCAAGCAGTAAACCCGCCTGTTGGCAGTCTGGACAATGCGGGTAACGATGCTGTTGATCTTTATAATGCTGGAGATAAATTTTATCGCAATGGGGGCATTCAAATTTCAGGGATTTGGATGTAAGGAGCGACATAGATAGCCTCTATTATTATTTTAGTGGGTGGTAATTAAATAAAGAAAAAATAGGCCCGAATTGATATGGAAAGGGCGCTTGGCCCCTTTTATAGCATAAAATCCTTACAGTTTGGTGAAAATATCTTCGGCGGAAAGGCGGGATTTAGGCAGTTTGGCATTGAAGTCATTTTCACTGCGATAGCCTAAAGTCAGCAATACAGAAGGGATCAAACCCTGTTCTGCAAGCTGTAATTCTTCACGGATAATATCTTCATCAAAACCGCCAATCGGTGTGGCATCTATACCTTCAATTCCGGCAGCCAGGAGCATCTGGCCAAGTGCTATAAAGGTCTGGTTTTCAGCCCAGCGCTGAATATCACCTTTTTCATTCCGATAATAATGAATATAACCTGCACGGGTGTTTTTCTGACCTTCTTTGGCTGATTCATCTTTAAAACGGCCACTGAGATCATCGCGGTTCAATAATTTTTCCAGATGTAACTCATTAATATCGGCTTTGGTACAGAATAGAATAGTATGTGAAGAATCCAGAACTTTGGGGGCATTGTAGGCATAAGTACCGACCAAAGCTTTGGCAAGACGCTGTTTGGCTGCATCATGATCGGCAATAAAAAAATGCCAGGGCTGAATATTGATCGAAGAGGGTGCAAGACGCAAAATTTCCAATAGGCGTTCAAACTGATCTGCGGGGATTTTCTTGCTAGGATCATAGGCTTTAGTGGTATAGCGGGTCTGGGTGATCTTGAGTAAATCCATTAATGGACTCCAATCTTTATAAATAAACAGCGGGTAGAGGTTTTAAATATATACATTTTTCATATCCACAGATTATTACAAGAAAAAAAGTATCAGGCAAAACCTGTTCTAAAATGAGCCTGAGCCAGATTCAGGCAAAACTTAGAGTTAAATCATATTAAAATCCAGTTTTTGTCTATTGGCACTTTTAAGCGAGAAGCGTTTAATAAGAGGCATCGCCAGCAACGTGCAAATAGGTTAGCGGATGCAAGTTACCAACTATTTTAAACACAAACTTAAAACCCAGCAGCAAATTGGCTTATGGATTGGACTGGCGGATGCGTACGGCACCGAGATTGCAGCAAATGCCGGATATGACTGGTTGCTGATTGACGGTGAACATGCGCCGAGTGATTTGAGAACCACCTTGTCGCAACTGCAAAGTATTGCTGCATATCCCTCGCAGGCTGTGGTGCGTCCGCCAATTGGCAGTGTGCAACTGATCAAGCAGCTCCTTGATATTGGTGCACAAACACTGCTGATTCCGATGATAGAAACCGTCGAACAGGCCGAATTGATGGTTAAAGCAGTGCGTTATCCACCTGAAGGGATTCGTGGCGTGGGCGCTGCGCTGGCACGTGCTACTCGCTGGAACAGCATTCCGAATTATTATCAGACGGCACATGAGGAAATCTGTTTGCTCATCCAGATTGAATCAGTGACGGGGCTGAAAAATCTAGACGCTATTCTCCAAATCGACGGGATTGATGGGGTATTTATTGGTGCTGTAGATTTGTCTGCTACCATGGGCTTTCAAGGTGATCCAAATCATCCGCAAGTACAAGCAGCAGTCGTAGATGCGATTCAACGGATTCGTGCTTCAGGTAAGGCTGCCGGAATTCTATCGACCCAATATGACGTGACTCAAAAATATCTGGAACTCGGCACTGAATTTGTCGCAGTGGGAGTCGATACCAGCGTTTTGATGAACTCATTACGTGAGCTGCTAGGAAAATATAAAACGGATGTAAATGTTATTGACTCGCCAGGCGGCTATTAATCATAAAGTAGATCTGAATGAATAGGTTAAATAGACTTTTCTGGTTTATTTTTAATCAGGGAGGTTTTAGGATAATGTATTCATTCAGACATAAGAAGACGATAATGAACCTCCAGGAAGCGGAACAATTTTTACAAGAAAAGCAAAGCATTTTAGAGAATAAGCGCCAGCAAAGACAGCAACGAGCACAGAAGGCTTTTTTCATTATTCATATTCTATTTGCAGTTTTAACTAGTGTTGTTTTTATTGTGAATTATCAGAAAACAGGAGAATGGAACTTTCTATTCTTGGTGCTAAGCTTAATGTCTATGATCTTTATTGTAAAATATTTAAAATCGGGTTATATCTATCGTAGATAGTCACGCTTATAAAACTTGCAAAATAATGGTTTAAAAAATAAGTCACATTGTTGTTTGTAATGACAATGTATATTTGCTTTCCTCGGAAATAGAGTGTATAGTGGGAACACTTCGAGCGAGTATAGTTCTCGCTTTTATTATTTTTAGCTAATTGTGATTCACTTTTGGTTCAAGCATTTTAGCTTGAATAACATCTAGTAACTACAGAATTATTATACAAATTTGGTTTTATTAATCTCTTTGTAACTGTCACAAAAAGCTCATATTATGAGTAAATATTTTGAATATATTAAATGAATGGAAAGTCGCCACTGCAGTAAATGGTGGTGAAATTAATGTTAAATTGGTACCGTTAAAACGCAAACAAAACACCCATGATGGTTTTATTTGGGTGGAAGTTGGAAAAATGATCCAGCTACAAACTGGTGAAGAAATCCTGTTTAATCTTGATGGTAGAAGTTTCTATACCGGTGTAAACCAGCTTTATCGTTTATGTTAAGTATAAAGATTTAGTAAAAAAGTGGCTGATTAATATCGCCACTTTTTTAGTTTTAGGGTTTCAAGATCTTGATCTTGCTGAATTTCTAAAATCTCTGCGCTGTCTTCTTTCCAATCCCCTAGTACAATTCTTTTCTTCTGACCTAACTGATGTATGGCAGCACGATGCGTATGGCCGTGGATCAGCACATCTACGTCTGTTAATGCTAGCTCAACTGCCTGCGAATTGACGTCCATGATTTCATAACTTTTAAACTGTTGCGCTTGATGACTTTGCTGACGAAAATGATCGGCCAAGCGAGTGCGAAATGAAAGTGGGGTTTTTCTTAAGAAGCCTAAAAGCCACGGATGACGAATAATTTTTTTAAAGCGTTGATAAGAGATGTCATCTGTACAGAGTGCATCGCCATGTTCGAGGCGATAATTTGTTCCAGCAATAGTCAGTTGATCTATATCCGGCAGAAGCTGGCCGCCAAATTGAGCTAAAAATTTACTTCCGAGAACAAAATCCCTATTGCCAGCCTGAAAATAGATCTGATTGCCAGCCTGAGTAAACTGTTTTAAAGCAGCGACAATTTCGTCCAGCCACGGAGCTGTATAGTCATCGCCGAGCCAGGCATTGAACCAGTCACCCAGAATATACAATCGGGTATTTTGATCCTGATATTCACTTAATAAATCTAAAAACCCCCGAACAAGTCGAGGGTGATCAGGTGACAAATGTAAATCTGAGATAAACAGATAGGTCACAAATTTTTCCTTTTTTAAATCCCTCCTAACCTCCCTTTAACAAAGGGAGGAAAGTCCCTCTTTTGTAAAGAGGAATTTAGGGAGATTAATTACTCAGAAATGATTTTTGCAGATTCAATTACAACGTTCTCTAGTGGAACGTCAGAGTGGTAGCCACGATTGCCCGTACGCACGTTTTTGATTTCGTTCACAACGTCCATACCTTCAACCACTTTACCAAATACAGCATAGCCCCAACCCTGAGCTGTTTTACCTGTATGGTTCAGGAATGCGTTGTTTTTCACGTTAATGAAGAACTGAGCAGAAGCAGAATGTGGTGCTTGGGTACGCGCCATTGCAATCGTGCCTTCTTCATTGGTCAAGCCGTTGTCTGCTTCGTTTTCGATCGCATCACGTGTTGCTTTTTCTTTGAAGTTTTCATCCATACCGCCACCTTGGATCATGAAACCATCGATCACACGGTGGAAAATTACGCCGTCATAAAAACCGTCACGTACATATTCTAAAAAGTTAGCTACAGTTTTAGGTGCTTTTTCAGCATTGAGTTCAAGAACTATACGACCTTTATTGGTGTTTAATTCGACTTGAGGAAAACTCATTGTGTAATCTCCTGATCATGGACGAGTGCCATGGTTTTTTCTGAATGAGTGAAGCATAAGCAAACTACAATCGACTAGGCAAGTAAAAACATTATTTTCTTTGTTAAAAGCATAAAAATAATACCTTATTTATACGTTGATTTATTAAGGCATTTCAAATGCTGCCAGACAGAGCATTATATTTTGGATAGACATGAATCTAATAATTTATGGCTGAGTAACGCGTTGATATTTTGGTTTTGGGCAGCATATTGTATTTTCAATTTTTAAAGTGAGTGAATTGAAATCAAATACCGTAAGTTAGCGGTTGAGAGATTAATCACCTATAGTTAAACTAAGGAACTTTGATAATGAATATACGTGCAACTTGTGCGATTGAATATTTGTTAATCCCTTTTTAACTTTAGAAGTGAATGATTGATCATGAAGCCAAATGATGTTGTGACATCTCTGCCCGAGAACCCGACCCAAAAGAACAATGCAGTCGACTCAGTGCAGCAGCAAGAACAACAACCTGGCTTGGACTTTGTACGTCAGGTCATTACCGATGATTTAGCTGCTGGTCGTACTCAACAGGTGGTGACACGTTTTCCGCCTGAGCCGAATGGCTATTTACATATTGGCCATGTAAAAGCAATCTGCTTGAACTTCGGTATTGCTGAAGAATTTAAAGGTTTGTGTAACCTGCGTTTTGACGATACCAATCCGGATGCTGAAGAGCAGGAATATGTGGATGGTATTGCCAATGATGTGAAATGGTTAGGTTTTCACTGGAATGGTGAGCCTCGTTATGCATCAGGCTATTTTGATCAACTCTATATATGGGCTGTTCAGCTGATTGAACAGGGTGATGCCTATGTGGATTTGCAAACACCTGAAGAAATCCGTTTAAATCGCGGTAATTTTGTTGAGCCGGGTAAAAACTCGCCACAACGTGATGCAACGGTTGCGGAAAACCTCGAACGTTTTGAGAAAATGCGTAGCGGTGAATATGCGGAAGGTCAGGCGGTTCTACGTGCCAAGATCGATATGACGTCACCAAACGTACATATGCGTGATCCGATTCTGTATCGTATTTTGCATTCTGAACATCATCAGACTGGTGATAAATGGAAAATTTATCCAATGTATGACTATGCGCATCCATTATCTGATGCGATTGAAGGCGTTACGCATTCACTGTGTACCTTGGAATTTCAGGATCATCGTCCGTTCTATGACTGGGTAATAGCAAAAGTTAAATCGCCATCAGTGCCACGTCAGTACGAATCTAGCCGTTTGAACGTGGATTACACCATCACCTCAAAACGTAAACTGCGTAAACTGGTTGAAGGTGGCTATGTTCAGGGTTGGGATGATCCGCGTATGCCAACTGTAGTCGGTATGCGTCGCCGTGGTTTCACCCCTGAAGGTCTGCGTGATTTCTGTCAGCGTGTCGGTGTGTCGAAGGTTGATGGCAGTATTGTTGATGTCGCCATGCTGGAATACTGTATTCGCCAGTCTTTGGAAAATACTGCAGCGCGTGGTATGGCCGTGTTAAATCCACTCAAAGTGACTTTAACCAATTTGCCAGCCGATATGGACCTGACTCATTCGCGTCATCCAAATGTGGATATGGGCGAGCGTGTGATTCCATTAACGACCGAGCTGTATATTGACCGTAAAGACTTTGAAGAAGAGCCGCCAAAAGGCTTTAAACGCTTGATTCCAGGCGGTGAAGTGCGTTTGCGTCATGCCTATGTGATCAAATGCGACGAAGTCATTAAAGATAAAAATGGCGAAGTGATAGAACTGAAATGTTCGATTGATCCTGAAACTTTAGGCAAAAATCCGGAAGGCCGTAAGGTGAAAGGCGTGATTCACTGGGTATCTGCGACTAAGGGCGTTCCTGCCGAAGTACGTATTTACGACCGTCTGTTTACTGAGTCTGACCCTGAAGTGGGCGATGACTTCCTGGCCAACCTGAACCCTGAATCATTAAAGGTAGTTCAGGCCGTAATTGAGCCTGCATTGGCACAAGCTCGGCCGGAAGATCGTTTCCAGTTTGAGCGTGAAGGCTATTTTGTAGCAGATCAATACGATCATTCGAGCGAAAAACCGGTATTCAACCGTATCCTGGATCTTAAGGACAGCTTTAAGCCAGGTAAATAAGCTGATGTAGTTCAGAATGTTAAAAGCCCAACTCTGGTTGGGCTTTTTCAATACAGCAGGGAAAATTCTATGATTGTGCGTGATAAGAATAATAGTTTGGGTTTACTGTTTGCTTGGCAGGGAACGATTCTGCCTAAGGTACTGCCAGCATTGGTATTAGTGGTCTTCATTTCCAGTTTGCTGGTTTATTTGAGCCGGGCACATTTTGTTAGCTTTCCTGCTGTTCCCGCAATTGGCTTTACCATCTTCGGGGTAATCCTTTCGATCTTTCTGAGTTTTAGAAATACGGCCTGCTATGATCGCTGGTGGGAAGGGCGTAAGCTCTGGGGTGCGCTGATTGCCACTACGCGCCATTTATGCCGGGACAGCCATGTGCTGGATGCGAAAACACGTGAAATTTTGCTGTATCGCATGATGCTGTTTACCCATTTATTACGTGATCGGCTCAGACAGCAAGCATCCAGCATTCAGGTTTATAGAGCCACTACCGGTTTTGAGCCCCAGTCATTTGACCAATTACCCGGGCAAATCAATTCCTCACAATGGGTGCTGGAACAGATGCAAAAAGAGCTGGTACAACAGTATAAGCAGGGCAAGATCAGCGATATTATTTATAATAGTCTGAATCAGCATACGGTAGCCTTGGGCGATATTCAGGCCGGCTGTGACCGAATCCTGTCTACGCCATTGCCATTTTCTTATTCGGTGCTATTGCATCGTGCAGTCTATTCTTTTTGCTTTATCCTGCCTTTTAGTTTGCAAGCGAATTTAGGCCTGTGGACGCCGATTCTGGTTGGGTTGATTGCTTATATGCTCTTAGGTCTGGATGAGCTCAGTGCGGAGCTAGAGGAGCCTTTTGGTCTGCAAGACAACGACCTGCCGCTAGATTCAATTGTGCGACTGGTAGAGCGGGAAACTCTAAGCTCTTTAGGTAAAGCACTACCTGAGGCGATTCAAGCCAGAAAAGGCTATTTAACCTGATCTGCTATTTACAGCATAAAAATTTAAACACAGACTCAAAATTTCTGAATAATAAAAAATCATCGTCATATTGGTTGTTCAATTAACGAGGTTTGAGGTTGCTCAGGTCTGACACTTTAGTTTTAGCCTGATCTTGCAACTCACGGTATTGTTGCAAACGCTGATTGGCTTTATCTCTTAGCTTTTTCTTGATGTATAGCGCCAATGCAAAACTGGTCGTGGTCAGTGTCAGGAACATGCTGTTCATGACACTGATCATCGAGCTGATATAACCAATCGTGGTCAGGCGATTCATCATATAAATCACTTGCGGGCTGCTTTCCACTCCGGTAATCGCCCAAGTACATAGATGCTCGCAATTATTAATAATCAGATGATAGTTATTTTCATGCATTCTGGAACGCATACGACGTACCACTTTGCGACCTTGATATTTTGGCGATTCATAATGTTGCACATGAAGCGGTTTGCCATGACTAAATTTTTCAATAGACGTTATTTCAATGGGGCGTTTCTTGAATAAATGCGCAAAGCCAGAATAATGAATCACACGACCGCGTCCAGCATAAATTCCGTGATGGGTGTAGCCGAAATGTTTAACCATAAGATGGGCACCTATGGGAAACCGTTTAGTGTGTTGCATATAAAGATAAAGCCATTTAAAAACCGTTGTATTTTAATATGAAGTGTACTGTGTTTTCGTAAATTAATCGATGCTTTGCTTGAGTTGGCCTAAAGATGAAGGTGGTCTACTGAGTTATGTTCACTGCATAAAAATTTATGAAGACGAAAAGAGTAGAAGGGTCTTAAAGCAATACAAATAGCCTAAGCTATATATCTGATTTTTTAGACTACCCTGATAGGAGTTGGATCGATTTTTATTGTTGTATGGATTGTCTCTAGCTTTGAGCGGATTTCTCTTTCTAGATCTGTAAAGAGATGGACTCATAAAATTAAATAGACTGTTTAATGACTGCAATTCTATAGACATAAAAAAAGCACTTGTGGATACAAGTGCTTTTTTTACTAGGCTAGAACCTTGGCTGATTACTGCAGCGGTAGGTGTTGAAGTTCATTCAATTCTTTACGGCTGTAACCGCGTGATACAAGAACTTTCTTGATTCCGATAATAAACTCCTCATCAGTCGCTTTAGACAAAGCTTCAAGAAGCTGTTCATTTGTCTTGCAAGAGAAATCATTTTCAACACAAGCAATCTGATTCTTGTGTTCATTGTGCTGTTCATTAGAAAACAACTTTTGCCAAAAACTCATAGAGCCTTCATACAACAACCTAACATAGAATGAAATATAGCCAATTAAATAAATAAAGCAATAGGGCCTATGTGATAAAAGCAGCAGTTGGTCTTGAAAATTTCCGATTGAAGCCCCGAGGTCTAACGATATTTCTTGCTGTACAAGTTAAATATCATTGATAAATCAATGATATTTAATATAAATAATGGAACTTTAAAAAGCTCAATTATTGTAACAATATAATAAATTGAAACAAATTCTTTATACTTTTTCCAGCAAGACACCGGTCTCAACATGGTGCGTATACGGAAATTGGTCAAACATGGCGAATTTGCTGATTTTATGGGTTTGAGATAACTGTTTCAGATTGTCATATAAAGTATCTGGATTACAAGAAATGTAAATAATACGCTGGAAGCGCTGCAACAGTTTCAGTGTTTCACTATCAATTCCGGCACGTGGTGGATCAACAAATACCGTGTCAAAATCATAAGTCGCAATATCGATCTTGGCTTCTTGCAGACGACGGAAAACACGTTCGCCATTATAAGCTTGGGTAAACTCTTCAGCAGACAGGCGCGCAACTTGAATATTTTCAATCTGGTTCTGTTCAATATTCCACTCAGCTGCATAGACTGAAGATTTGGCTAATTCAGTGGCCAAAACACGGCGGAATTTGGTTGAAAGCGGCAGGGTGAAGTTGCCGTTACCACAGTACAATTCAAGCAAATCTTTATCTGATTGTTCCGCTGCATCGCATGCCCATTCCAGCATTTTTTGACAGACTTGTGCATTTGGCTGGGTAAAGCTGCTTTCAATCTGCTTATATTTATAGCGACGATCGAATACAGACAGCTCTTCCACCACATATTCATCAGACAGCACAAATTTCTGGCCACGGCTGCGGCCAATCAGTTTGATGTTGAGTTTTTCCGCTAGAGCTTTTGCCGCAGGTTCCCAGCTTTCATCGAGTTTACGGTGATAAATAAGGGAAACCAGAACCTGACCACTTAAGGTCGCCAGAAAATGTACTTCAAACAGGCGATGACCCAGATTGGCATCTGTCTTGAATGCTGCAAGCAATTGGGGCATCAAGACATTAATACTGCGGTCCGCAATTGGAAATTCATCAATACGAATGACTTTTTTATTGTTGTTCTCATCACGTTCGAACATGGCATAAAATAGATCATCATCAGTATGCCAGATCCGAAATTCAGCACGCATGCGGAAATATTTTTCAGGAGACTGGAATACTTCTAAGGCAGGTGGTTGATATTCGGCAAACTGAGCGCTGATGCGTTCAATTTTGGCATCTAATTGTTGCTGATAAGATGAAGTCATATGCAGTAAGAAATCGCAAATATTTTAAAGCGCAAATGGTAGCAAAAAATTGCTGATCTGCCTAAGCCTATTGTGGCTGAACGGCTTTAAAAACTGCATAAAAAAGACTAAACCCTCTGAGGAGAAAAATTTGGCCATAAAGAGGAAATAATTAATAGATAAATGCTGGGGTGATTGTATTAATTTATAGATTACTCATCGTCATTAGACTGGCATTACCACCGGCTGCCGCCGTATTGATACTGATGGCACGTTCAATCACCAATCGTTCCACCGGAATATCGTCATTGCCCGAATTTAGATGCATAATTCCTACAATGGGACCTTTTCGGGCCGCGATGCGTTTTTGCAAATCAATCAGTTCAGCAGTATCACCATGATGTAGTACAGCATCAAACGCACCTGTTTCAATATCCCGGATCACGTTGAACTGCTTGCTGACAGCGACCGGCATCGTTGGTAGATATTTTAGAATAAAGCGATTGTCTGCCAGTACCGCAGGACGACTGCCGACCGATAAAATGGCTTGGATTTGCTGAATCTGGTCTTGCTCCGTGTGCGCTAAAGATAGAACGTATTCACGTGGCAAGATCATGTACTGGTTTTCTTCACCGGTTGGGCCTTGCAAGTTAAAGCTTTGACCAGTCGCAATCTGGAGAGGTGCTTTTAAAGTTAATGCTGGAAAGGTTTTAGTTACCCAACCTTCAAATTCCTGCATCACCGGGTTTTTAGCAGCGACTTGACCTGCTTGAGCTGCATAAGGTTGAGCCAGTTTCTTCTCGGAAACCTGATGCATTAAGCGGTAGATATAAAGCGGCCCCCCGGCTTTCGGGCCAGTACCAGACAGGCCTTCACCACCAAATGGCTGTACACCAACCACAGCACCGACAATATTGCGGTTGATATACAGGTTGCCGACTTCTGCTCGTGAAATTACGGTTTGCATGGTTTCGTCAATACGTGTATGTAAGCCCATGGTCAGGCCATAACCTTTGCTGTTGATCTGCTCTAATAACTGTTCCAGTTCGCCATATCTATAGCTGCTCAGATGCAGTACCGGGCCAAAGACTTCACGCTGTAGATCATCTAGATTCGGTAGTTCAATGAGGGTTGGAGGAATGAAGGTTCCTTGCGCTAACTCGGTCCCATCTTGATTAAACATTAACTGATGGACTTTATGACCCTTGCTGCGCATCTGCTCAATATGCTTTTGAATGTTTTGCTGGGCCTCCGCATCAATCACTGGACCAATATCAGTTTTAAGTAGGGCCGGATTGCCGACACGTAACTGCTGCATGGCACCTTTGAGCATAGTACGGACTGCGTCAAGATTATCTTCTTGCACACAGAGCACACGCAGGGCAGAACAGCGTTGACCGGCACTGTCATAAGCGGAGTTCATGACATCGAGTACCACCTGTTCGGTCAGAGCTGATGAATCCACGATCATGGCATTTTGACCGCCGGTTTCAGCAATCAGGGTGACGCTTTTTCCAAATTGGTTCAGACGTTCCGCTACCGTTTTTTGCAGAATCTGAGCGACCTCGGTTGAACCGGTAAAGATGATGCCCTGAATGCGCGAATCCGCACTGAGTTGTGCACCAATAGTTTCACCACGGCCCGGCAAGAGCTGTAATACATCTTGCGGAATGCCTGCTTCCCATAAAATCTGGACGGCTTGTGCTGCAATAAGCGGCGTTTGTTCAGCCGGTTTCGCAATTACGGTATTGCCCGCGACCAGCGCTGCTGAAATCTGACCGGTAAAAATCGCCAACGGAAAGTTCCATGGACTGATACACAGCACGGTACCCAAAGGCTGAATTTGTACATCATCAGGTAGATCCAAAATTTGAGCTGCATAATAGCGCAGGAAATCAACCGCTTCACGCACCTCAGCAATGGCATTGGCATAAGTTTTACCGGCCTCACGAGACAGAATCACCATCAGTGTCAGTAAGCGCTGCTCCATCAGCTCCGCGGCTTTATTCAGACAGGCTGCCCGTTCATTTTTAGACAGATTGATCCAGAAACTGTGTGCATTAACCGCTTGGGTTAAGGCAGTTTCAGCCTGTTCCTTCGTCGCTTCATAAACAGTACCGACTATATCCTGATGTTGTGCCGGATTAATAATTTGTACTGCGTTGCTTGTATCGGTAACTGTAAACGCTGTTCCCATGGCAGCTGCCTGAAATTGGGTCGTCGCCAGACGAGATGCGACTTCATTTAAAATACCGAGTTCAGCATCATTGGCCAGATCGAGTCCGGATGAGTTCAGTCGTATATCAGCATAGAGATATTTAGGATAAGGAATATGAGGATGTTTGGCACCCATCACACCTTCCTGTTTTGAAGCCTTTAAAATTGTTTGCTGTGGATTCTCAATCAGATCTTCAGTTTTCAGGGTTTTGTCGGCAATGCGATTTACAAATGATGTATTGGCACCATTTTCCAGTAAACGCCGCACCAGATAAGCCAGCAAAGTTTCATGATTGCCGACTGGGGCATAGATCCGGCAGGGCACACCCAGTCTATTTTGCGAAGAGTCGCCAACCACATTTTCATACAGCGGTTCACCCATGCCATGCAGGCATTGGAACTCATATTGTCCGGTATAATACTGTTCAGGTTGCGCCAGTTGATAAATCGTGGCCACCGTTTGCGCATTATGCGTGGCAAATTGCGGGTAAATGTAATCCGGTTCAGCTAACAGCTTACGGGCACAAGCGATATAGGACAGATCGGTGTGTACCTTACGGGTAAATACTGGATAATCCGACATTCCGTCAATTTGGGCTTTTTTGATTTCACTGTCCCAATACGCGCCTTTGACCAGCCGAATCATCAGACGTTTCTGACTGCGTTTCGCCAGATCAATGATGTAATCCACTACATAGAAGCAGCGTTTTTGATAGGCCTGAATCACAAAGCCAATGCCTTTCCAGCCCTGCAATTGTGGCTCAAAGCAGAGACGTTCTAACAGTTCCAGTGAAATTTCAAGGCGATCGCTTTCTTCAGCATCAATATTTAAACCCATATTGTATTGCTTGGCCAAGACCGCGAGTTTCAGTATTTTTGCATAGAGTTGATTATGTACACGATCCATTTGTGAACGCTGATAACGTGGATGCAGCGCAGACAGTTTGATTGAAATTCCAGGGCCGTCATAGACGTTTTTATCCTGCGAGGCTTGGCCAATGGCATGAATCGCCTGCTGATAGTCCTGATAATAGCGTTCAGCATCCGGATCGGTCAGGGCTGCTTCACCCAGCATGTCATAGGAATAACGGAAGCCTTTTTCTTCCAGTGGTTCCGCATTTTTTAGCGCTTCATCAATGGTTTTACCTGTGACAAACTGCTCGCCCATCATGCGCATGGCAACATCGACGGCTTTACGGATAATCCCACGGCCACTGCGTGCCAAAAGACCAGTCAACAGGCTAGACAGGCTTTTTTGCTGCGGGGTTTCCATCAGCTTGCCGGTCAGCATCAGTCCCCAGGCTGCAGCATTCACAAACATCAGCTGGCTCTGCCCCAAGTGTTCTTTCCAGTTGCCTTGATTGATTTTGTCACGAATGAGCAGGTCACGTGTGGCCTTGTCCGGAATTCGCAGTAAGGCTTCTGCCAGACACATCAGGGCAATGCCTTCCTGAGAGGATAAGGAAAATTCCTGCAATAAACCCTGTACGATGCCGGCCTTACCACTTGAGCTTTTTCGTTCGCGTAAGGAATGCGCAAGATCAAAGGCAAGCGCTTGAATTTTGTCAGTCATCTTGGAAGAAATTTCACTATGAGCCAATAACTCTTCGATGCATTCAGTTTCAGCGCGATGCCATGCGGTATTGATACGTTCTTCATACTGGTTTTTATTTTTAAAGTCAGCAATATAATTTGCTTGCTTGACCGCATATAAAGATGAATCTGGGTGGGGAGTGGTTGGCATAGTGACTTCCTGTACTGCGTCAATCAGTTCTTTAAGGTAAATGAGTTTTAATCTATATTCTCAGAATATTTGACGAATATCTCACTATAGTTTTTGCTTTTTTTAGAGAATAATTCTAATGCAGAGCCCTTATTTGAACCTTGATCGTATAGATATTCGTATCCTGGATTTATTTCAATCCGGTGCCAAGTTGTCCAATATCAAACTGGCTGAACTGGTCAATCTGTCGCCTACAGCTGCCTTGGCACGTGTACAAAAGCTGACCCAAGAAGGTTTTATTTTGGGCTTACAATAGTGGTTATTCACCAATTTAAATGTCTATGCGATAAACCATTTAAAATGTCCTGTTTTTAACCACAAGAGTCAAGCACAGGATTTAAATTCCTTTGCTCAATAATGGTCTTTTGAGCTTTACGACTCAGCATACTTTTCTTGGCCCGGGAACGTTTATTCTGTTTCTCCAATTCTTCATGCTGTTGCTGAATATGCGCCATCGGTAGCCACTGCGCCGCCAGACACAAAATCATCATAGGTTTTCAAACAGACGTGCTCCTGCGACGATGCCTGAAGCACAATAAATCGCAAAGAACACCAGAATCACCAAGGCAGACAAGACTCGTAAAATGCGTTTACGGTCACAAAAAACGGCTGGTGAAATAATCAGGCAAGGTCAGGGCATTGTTCTGATATCCGGTATGGGCACGCAGTCGGCCTACCACCAGTAACCAGTTTAGCCAGGCTCCGATAATTAAACCGATGGCAATCCAGGCTTCTGATAGGCCAGACAGGTAAATGGCGCCAGAAAGGCCCATTAGCAGCCAGCCACTCATGTCGGATGCACCAGCCGAAATGCAGTTACCCCACTGCCTAGACTCCGTCCACCTAGAATATATTCGTCAAAATTGGAGGTTGCACGGTAAGCATATAAA
Organism: Acinetobacter sp. BY419; assembly: GCF_019038395.1. GTDB lineage: Bacteria > Pseudomonadota > Gammaproteobacteria > Pseudomonadales > Moraxellaceae > Acinetobacter. The sequence goes on along the minus strand of NZ_JAGFXZ010000003.1, from coordinate 100,294 downwards.
CCGATTGCAATCATGGCGATAATATAAAACATGAAGGTAATCAGGGTGGGATTTAAATAAGTCATAGGCGGGGCATCCTGTAAATATGGAAATCATCGTCCAAGATAATTTTTTGTGCTGAGCTCGCAAGGCAGTGATTCAAGCAGGGTTTAAAAATTACACTCTGTAATAATTACACAGCTATTATGTGTGCCTATTGTAAATAGCGTGCCAGTTCACTGAAACTGAACCATAAATAAGGTGAGCGGACAAAAGATGAAATGGCGTCGGATTAAAGGAAAAAAATGAAATTCTAAATAAATTAATTAAAATATCTGAATTTTAGCTTTTTATTTACACAGTCTTACAAAACTCACAACTTTACTGTACTGGTAATAAAACGTAGCAATTCTAGGTTAAAGTCTTCCTATTCGCCCCGTATTTATTTGCTCATATTGAGATCACACCAAATCCGGTGCATCGCCAAGAGTATTTTTAGTGAACAATATGCTTCAAATCGAACCGACCCGCATTGAACGTGATTTATTGGGGGAGAAACAAATCCCGTTGCATAGCTATTATGGGATTCATACTTTACGTGCCATAGAAAATTTTAAGATTTCCGGATTGGCTGTGGGGCAACAACAGCATTTTATTCGTGCTTTGGCTCAGGTAAAAAAGGCCTCGGCACAGGCCAATCTGCATTTTCAAAAAATATCAGAGCAGAGCAGTGATGCCATTCAAAAAGCCTGTGATGAATTGATTCAACATCCTCAAGACTGGCAAGCCGCATTTCCACTGGATCCTTATCAGGGCGGTGCAGGAACATCAATCAATATGAATGCCAATGAGGTGATCGCCAATATTGCCCTTGAACTGTCAGGCTATCAGAAAGGTGATTATCACATTCTGCATCCGAATGATCATGTCAATACATCACAATCGACCAATGATGTCTATCCCACGGCTTTACGTCTGGCCACCTATAACAGTCTGGACGAATTACTGGGCGTGCTTAAAGCATTGATTGACTGTATAGATTATAAAGCTGCTGAATTTAAATATGTCATCAAGATGGGGCGTACCCAGCTACAAGATGCGGTTCCGATGACCATGGAACAGGAATTCCGGGCTTTTGCGACCTTATTAAAAGAAGACCTGAAGCTGATTGGGCAGATGCGACGGTTATTGCTGGAAGTCAATTTGGGGGCAACAGCTATTGGTACCGGTGTAAATACGCCACCGGGCTATGCCAAGCGGGTGGTTGAAACCTTGGCACGGCTAACGGGTCTGCCTTTAAAAGGTGCAGAAGATTATGTCGAGGCCACCAGCGATTGTGGTGTCTTTATTATCTTGTCGAGCAGTTTAAAGCGTCTGGCGGTAAAACTGTCCAAAATCTGTAATGACTTGCGCTTGCTTAGTTCGGGTCCGCGTACAGGCCTGGCTGAAATTCGCTTGCCCGAATTACAGGCAGGTTCTTCGATCATGCCGGCAAAAGTCAATCCGGTGATTCCGGAAGTTGTGAATCAGATTGCCTTCCGTGTGATCGGTAATGATTTAACCATCACCATGGCTGCGGAAGCCGGGCAGTTACAACTGAATGTCATGGAACCTGTAATTGCCGTTGCGATGAATGAATCCATTCAGTTGTTGACCCAAGGCATGCAAACCCTGAATCAAAAATGTATTGCTGGCATTCAAGCCAACGAGCAGGTTTGTTTAAGTTCGGTCATGCGCAGTGTGGGCATCGTGACTTTACTTGAACCGATTCTGGGACATGCCAAATGTGATGAAATCGGCAAACAATGTATGCGTGAAAATAAAACCGTGCCAGAAGTAGTGTTGGAGCTGGGCTTATTGACTGCAATACAATTAGAAGCAATCTTTGCTTTTGAAAATCTGGTGTCTGAAATTCCTGCAGCAGAGAGTCAGCTCGAACAGGTTTCTTAAGTCACCCTAACTGTTAAAACGTCTGACACAGCGAATCGCTGCTATTTTGATAATTTGCCTCAGGTTCGATATGTGGATCTAAGGTATTTTACTCTAGACTAGAGCCTGAATTACATTTGGCTGGGTAAATCGCGATGTTTGATAAAATTAGCGCATTATTTAAAAGTAATAAACCGACTGCTGCACAGCTATATCTAGAGGAGCAGAATATCCAGTATGCAGAAGATACAGGTTATATTATCGATGGTATTTATCTGAATCAGGAGTTGAGTGCACGGTTAGAGTACTTGTCGAATCGCCGGTTAAAACAGTTTGATGATTTAAAAGCCTTATACGACACTGCGATGCTGATCAATGAAAAAATTGATCTGGAAATTGCCCATCAGCGGTTTAATGCGACTTTAGGAAATACCGAAGAGAACCTGCTGCAATTTAAAATGATCCTCAAGAAGTTAAATGATTATTATCGTAACTTTCTGCGTGATCAAAAATGAGCTGAAAAAGTGGCTTGAAATTGAAGCATATGGATGTAGCAAGACTGCATAAAAATAACAAAATATCCTGAGATCATCGTGCTAGTATAAGCCTCAGGTTATTTAGACTTTAAAGCTATATCCATGTTCCAGCAAGAAATTTCCCAACTCAATTTACCACAGCTCAAAGCAGGCGAGAAACGCTGGTTAGGCAATCTGCAAGGTTCCTCAACAGCATTATTACTCAAAGAAATCGTGCAGCAGCAATCGCGCTTGCTTATTGTGATTGCACGTAATAACCAGCATTTGGGTCAACTGGAAAGTGAACTGGAATTTTACGGGATTAAACCCACGATTTTTCCAGATTGGGAAATCTTGCCTTATGACCGTCTCTCCCCACATCAGGATATTGTCTCGGAACGTCTGGCCATTTTATCAAATATGCCAAAAACTGGCGTGCTGTTGCTGTCCGCTTCAACCTTGGCGCAGCGTGTGGCACCTACCTCGTGGATTCTGGGGGAGCATTTCGATATTCGTGTAGGGCAGAAATTTGACCTGGAACAGCAAAAGAAAAAGCTGATTCAGGCCGGTTATCATTTGGTCGATACCGTTTATGATCCGGGTGAATTTGCGGTACGCGGCAGCATCATGGATATTTATGCATCGGGGCAGGAAGCGCCGATTCGGATCGACCTGTTTGATGATGAAATTGAAACCCTGAAATTTTTCGATTCTGAAACTCAGCGCACCACGCAAAGTTTGCAGCAGTTTACCGTGTTGCCTGCACAGGAATTTCCGCTCAAGGAAGGCCGTGCCACCTTCCGTGACCGTTATGCTGAATTTTTCCCGACTGCTAATCCAAAGAAGAACCCGATCTATCAGGATGTGATGGATGGTATCGTTTCGCCGGGAATCGAATTTTATTTGCCGTTGTTTTTCAGCGCTGAGGCGATGAAAGGCCAAATTTCACTCATTTCGTACTTACCCAAGAATGGCATTGTCATTACAGACAAGGCCCTGGAAGAGAGTCTGAGCCAGTTCTGGCAAGATGTGGTGCGCCGTTATGAAGATCGTCGCCACAATATTGATCAGCCGATTCTGCCGCCAGAAAGCCTGTTCTTTCAGACCAATCAGGTGCTGGAGCAGCTAAATCAGTTTGCGCGGATTATTGCTGCACAAACGCCTTTTGACCAAAAAGCCGGGGTATTGAACCTCGATACCCAGTTGCCACCGCGTCTGCCAGTCGATCCAAAACGTGAAAAACCGTTTCATGAGGTCAAAAAATATATTGATCAGGCCAATCATCCGGTACTGCTGGTGGCTGAAAGTGCTGGGCGCCGAGAAAGCCTCAAAGATGCATTAAGGCCAAGTCTGGGTGATATCCCAACGGTTGAAAATTTTGATAGTTTTGTCCAGTCCCTGCACGCGATTGCAATTACCAATGCGCCTTTAGAGCGCGGTCTGGTATTGACTGATCGTATCAGCGTCATTTCTGAAAATCAGCTGTATGAACACCGGGTGGTACAGCGCCGTCGCAAGCGTCAACAGGAAGTTTCAGAAGAGTTTCTGATCCGCAGTTTGACTGAACTGACCATGGGTGCGCCTGTGGTGCATATCGATTATGGGGTTGGGCGTTATGCCGGTCTGGTCACCTTAAGTATTGATGATCAGGATCACGAATTCTTGCAATTGGATTATGCGGATGCCGCCAAAGTCTATGTGCCGGTGACCAATCTGCACTTAATCAGCCGGTATAGTGGTGGTGATCCAGATCTGGCACCCTTGCATAAACTCGGTACAGATGCCTGGAATAAAGCCAAACGTAAAGCGCTGGAGCAGATTCACGATGTTGCCGCCGAGTTGCTGCATATTCAGGCACGGCGTTTTTCCAAGCCGGGAATCAGTTTTGAAGTTGATCAAAGCCTGTATATGCAATTTGTCAGTGGCTTTGCCTATGAAGAAACACCGGATCAGGCCAATGCCATTGAAGCTACGCTGCAGGATATGCAGTTGGCCAAACCGATGGATCGTCTGGTGTGTGGTGATGTCGGCTTTGGGAAGACAGAAGTCGCGATGCGCGCTGCATTTGTTGCGGTACAGAATAACCGGCAGGTCGCGATTCTGGTACCCACCACTTTGTTGGCACAACAGCATTATGATTCATTCAAAGACCGCTTTGCCGACTGGCCGGTTCGAATTGAAGTCCTGTCACGTTTTGGTTCTTCCAAAGCACATACCAAGACCATTGACGACCTGATTGAAGGAAAAGTCGATATTGTGATTGGTACGCATAAAATTTTGCAGGAAAATGTCCAGTTTAAAAATCTTGGTCTGATGATTGTCGACGAAGAGCATCGTTTTGGTGTGCGCGACAAGGAACGAATCAAGGCCATGCGTGCCGATGTCGACATGCTGACACTGACAGCTACTCCAATTCCGCGTACGCTGAATATGGCCTTTAGTAGCATGCGTGATCTGTCCATTATCGCCACGCCGCCGGCACGCCGTCTTGCAGTGAAAACTTTTGTGCAGGAACATAGCGATGACACCATTAAAGAAGCGATTCTGCGTGAACTTCTGCGTGGTGGTCAGGTATATTTTCTGCATAATGAAGTCGATACGATTGATCGTGCTGCAGAGCATATCCGGACATTGGTGCCGGAAGCCCGGGTAATCGTGGCGCATGGCCAGATGCGTGAACGTGAACTGGAACAAGTGATGCAGCAGTTCTATCACAAGGAATACAATGTTCTGGTGTGTTCGACCATTATTGAAACCGGGATTGATGTCCCGAATGCCAATACCATTCTGATTGAACGTGCCGACAAGTTGGGACTGGCACAATTACATCAGCTGCGCGGACGTGTAGGACGCTCACACCATCAAGCTTATGCCTATTTAATGGTACCGTCTCTAAAAGCCTTAAAAGGTGATGCAGAAAAACGTCTGGATGCAATTCAGCGTGCCTCAACCTTGGGTGCCGGCTTTATGCTGGCAACCGAAGATCTGGAAATTCGCGGTGCAGGTGAGTTACTGGGTGAGCAGCAGAGTGGTTCGATGCAGGCGATTGGTTATAGCCTGTATATGGAAATGCTAGAAAAAGCCACCAAAGCGATTCAAAAAGGCAAAACGCCAAACTTTGATGCACCATTGTCATTGACTGCCGAAATTACCCTGCATATGCCTGCATTAATTCCGGACGAATATCTTGGTGATGTCCATCAGCGTCTGTTGTTCTATAAACGCATCAGTAATACCGATACCCAGGAAAAACTGGATAATATCCGGATGGAATTGATCGACCGTTTTGGCATACCGCCACAACCCGTCAAGCAGTTATTTACTGTCCATCAGATTCGACTGAAAGCCGAACAGCTTGGCATTACTAAAATTGATATCAGTAGCCAGGGCGGACATATTGAATTTGCCCCGGATACCCCGGTTCAGGCCATGACGATTATCCAGATGATGCAGAAACATCCGACTTATTTCCGTATGGAGGGGGGGCAACGTCTGAAAGTGATGGTCATGCTGGAAGATTATCAAAAACGGATTCAGTTTATTCTGGATTTACTGGACAGCCTGCTTAAAGAGTTACACTGATTTTATTCGATTAAATCAGCCTGAAGATTCTGCTAGGAGGGTATTTCCGGATGAAAATTGCAGGAATAACAGGCTTGATTTTTTTAATGAATTGTTTAGAGTGATTGTAGTGATGTGCTTTGCAACAAATCATGAGAATTTGTCTTTAAACACATTGCTTCCAATATTCAGCTTCAGTTGGATATGGTAGTATTAGCCATCATTCTAATTTTGCATCATTTATAAAGATATGTTTAGTTTGCATCCACAACTTGCTCAAGATACTTTTTTTGTAGGCGACTTTCCTTTGTCAACATGTCGTTTGATGAATGATATGCAATTTCCCTGGCTTATTCTGATTCCACGTGTGCCGGGTGTCTCTGAATTATATGAATTGAGCCAAGCTGACCAAGAGCAGTTTTTAAGAGAGTCGAGCTGGTTATCAAGCCAGCTGGCACGTGTTTTCCGTGCAGATAAAATGAACGTAGCAGCGCTAGGGAATATGGTGCCGCAACTGCATTTTCATCATGTGGTCCGCTATCAGAACGATGTAGCATGGCCGAAGCCTGTTTGGGGCACACCTGCTATTCCTTATAGCAGTGAAGTGTTGGCACATATGCGTCAAACCTTAATGCTGGCTTTACGTGGCCAGGGCGATATGCCATTTGACTGGCGCATGGACTAATCAGCTAACAAGGCATTGCAAGAATCATGGACAGTTGCGGACTTCAGGGAGTGAGTGAATGCAATTAGACGACTGGATTCAAAAAGAACCCCATCAGTTTGAGTATTTCCATCGCCTGATGGGATATATCATGCTGTCTTTGGTTCTGGTCGTCTTTCATTACACTGAGCCGGATACCCAGTATCAGATTTTTGTTCCATTTTTTTTGTTGCTGGTTTTGCTGATTATACCCAAGCTGTCTCGCTGGCTGATCTATCGTCATGATTATCACATCCGGCGTAATGTCCTGTTTCTGATTGATGTAACTGTCATTTCAGTGGTTTTAGCGGCGGTACATCTGGACTTGGTATTGTCCTTACTCGGTTTGGTCGCAGTACTCTATACCGCAATCAGTAATAAAATTTCCTTTATGATGGCTTCTCTGGCCAGCCTGATCGGTATTACGCTGTTCTATCTGGCCAATATTCTGGTCTTTGGTTTTAACAGTTATTTTGAACCGACCAGCAGTGAGCTGACCGTTTTAGGCTTTATCTGCCTGATTACCTATTTCGGTGTCGGTAGTTTTTATCAAAGTGGTCGTGTGCAATACATGACCCAGAAGAAAGATCATTATTTCGAACAGATGAACCGTTATATGGAATTTGCCAATCAACTGAGTCGCTATGCGCCCGTGCAGTTATGGCAATCCATTATGAAAGGTGAATCTGAAGCCAAAATTGAATATAAACGTAAAAAGCTGACGATTTTTTTCTCGGATATTCAGGGTTTTACAGAATTATCTGAAACCCTGATTCCAGATGATTTGGCATTCCTGTTGAATGATTATCTTCGGCATATGACCGAAATCGCAAAAAACTATGAAGCGACTGTCGATAAATTCATGGGTGATGCGATCCTGATTTTCTTTGGTGATCCGAACTCTGAAGGCGTGGAACAGGATGCCAAGAACTGTATGGAAATGGCATTGGCAATGCGTCAGCAAATGAAGTTGCTGCGTGAACGCTGGATTAAAATGGGTTATCCGCCACTCCATATACGTATGGGGATTTCGACCGGTTATTGCCACGTAGGGAATTATGGGGCAACACATCGCATGGCCTATACCATTGTAGGACGTGATGCCAATCTGGCAGCGCGCTTGCAAAGTGCAGCGGAAGTCGATGAAATCCTGATTTCGGAAGATACGCATAATTTGATCAAAGATGATTATCTTTGCGCGCCGAAAAAGCCGATTTTCCTGAAAGGCATTAAAACACCAGTACGAACCTGGCAGGTGATGGAAAAATATGCATCTCAGAAAATTGAGTATCAGCGCTGGTTCGATTATGAATATAAGGGCTTTCATTTATTGCTGAATATGGATGAAGTGCAAAACTTTGAATATCCTGAATTGATTCAGGTGCTGGAAAAAATGATTAAACGCATTGAAACACAGCAGAAAATGACCAACTCACAGGGCATCGTTAAACTGAAGCTTGAAGATGAAGTGATTGAACATATTTAGAATTGAGCTGAATTTATTTTAAAAAGTTTATATGCAAATAGAAAAAACCACGCCTGAGCGTGGTTTTTCATTTAGCGTACAACGAACATCTTAGTGATTTTCTGACGCATGGTTAATCGTGTATTTTGGAATTTCAATTTCCAGATCTTCACCATCCAGTTTAACCTGACAAGACAGACGTGAGTCAGGTTCTAGACCCCAGGCACGATCGAGTAAGTCGGCTTCAACATCATCCATTTCTTCCAGGCTGTCAAAACCTTTGCGCACCACTACATGACAGGTGGTACATGCTGCTGACATATCGCAGGCATGTTCAATTTTAATGCCATTTTTTAGCAAGCTTTCGCAAAGATTGGCATTTGGTTCGACTTCAAACTCAGCACCTTCGGGGCAAATCTGCGCATGTGGAAGAACTTTAATACGTGGCATAGTCGCGTTACCTTAAATTAGTTTGAGTTTGACCAGTCGTCGAGTTTAGTGCCCTTAAGAGCGGCATCAATATGTTGGTTCATGCGTGCTGCTGCAAAAGCATCACTGTGTATTTTAAGCTGTTCAACGGCGGATTCAATCGCTTTGATATCTGAACCCTGAAGTTCGGTTCCCAGTTGTGCTTGCGCAGTTTGCAGTGCTGCAAGCTGATCTTCAGTCAATAGACCGGCATCCACTTTGAGTGCCTGAACCAGTGCTTCCAGCTCACGTTGTGCTTCAACTTTAGTTTCATTCAAATGACGAAGGTTTTTGTCTTCTTCAGCGAACTTATAAGCGTCTAGCAGCAGACGTTCAGTATCTTCACCAGATAAACCATAAGATGGCTTGATATCGATTTGTGCAGTCACACCAGAGGTGGTTTCTTTTGCAGATACAGTCAGCAAGCCATCAGCATCGACCTGGAAAGTCACTTCGATACGCGCCTGACCGGCAGTCATTGGCGGGATACCATGCAGCACAAAACGGCCCAAGCTACGGCAATGTTCAACCAGATCTCGTTCACCTTGAACGACATGAATCAACATGGCAGTCTGGCCATCTTGATAAGTAGTAAATTCCTGACGACGAGCTACTGGAATTGCAGTATTGCGCGAAATTAAACGCTCAACCAGTCCGCCCATGGTTTCAAGACCAAGAGACAATGGTGTCACGTCCAATAACAATGAACCATCGGTCGAGTTGCCAATCAATTGGTTCGCAGTAATCGATGCGCCAATCGCCACCACTTCATCCGGGTTAATGGTGCATAGCGGTTCTTGATTGAACACTTCACGCACTGCTTTTTGTACCGCATAAGAACGGGTTGAACCACCAACCAGAACTACATTTTGAATGTCATCCAGTTCAAGCTTGGCATCACGCATCACACGTTTGCAGACGCTGATGGTTTTGTCTAAAGCAACTTTAATAATCTCTTCAAAAGTCGGGCGGTCAAGGGTCAACACCTGATCGAGCAATTGGAGTTGAACCGAATCTGCATCAGACAAAGCTTCTTTGGCTTTACGCGCAGCGACAATGAAATGTGCATATTCAGTATCATTCAAAGTGTCAATATTTAGCTGTTTCTTGGCCCATTTCAGGATTAAGCGGTCCAGGTCATCACCCCCGAGCGCAGTGTGGCCGCCGGTTGCCAGAACTTCAAATACGCCTTGAGAGAAACGCAAAATAGAAACGTCAAAAGTGCCGCCACCCAAATCATAGATCACATAGTTATGATCTGTGCTCAAATTGCTTTCTTGATCGAGACCGTAGGCTACAGCCGCTGCAGTAGGTTCATTCAATAAACGTAAAACATTTAAGCCGGCAAGCTGGGCAGCATCACGGGTTGCCTGACGCTGCGCTTCATCGAAATACGCTGGAACAGTAATGACTGCATCATTGACCGGGTTTTGCAGGCTTGCTTCAGCGCGGTCTTTCAACTGCTTTAAAATTTCTGCAGAAATCTCAACCGGAGTCTTACGGCCTTGTGCAGTTTCAAAAGCCGGCATTTCATTGGCTTCACCGACCAATGTATAGGGATGCTGGAATTTGATATCGGCTTTCGAACGACCCATAAAACGTTTTACGGAAACGATGGTATTTTTTGGGTCAGTAATAATGAAAGGTGCTGCTTCATTGCCGTATTGAGTCTGTTGTTCTGCATAATGCACGATAGAAGGAAGTAGCACACGACCTTGTTCGTCATTAAGTACTTTGGCTTTACCTGAAAGAACCGTGGCAACCAAAGAGTGGGTGGTGCCTAAATCGATACCAATCGCAATGCGGTGTTCATGTGGTGCACTTGATTGACCTGGTTCTGCAATTTGCAAGAGAGCCATAGTGTTACATCCTTTGCACGTTAAATATTAAATATTGGAAATTAAAAATCATCATCAAGGTCAAAGCTATCATCGTCCAAGAAGCGGTCTTCCACTTTGTCGATATCGGCCATGACTTTAACAAAGAAGCGTAGTTTACGCACTGTATCGCGTGCTTCAGCCCAGTCTTCATCTGCATAATCAATTTTGAACTCGCGAACCAAGCCGTCAATCCATTGCTGGACTTCGACTTTGAGTGAAGTCAAATCATCTGCAGAGGTCGCATCATCAAGTTGTTCACGAATTTCCAGAGCGTCCTGCAAGAATTCAAAATCACTGATCGACTGATCTAAGTGATAATCCTGTTTCTTGAGAGACATTAAATACGCTGCACGGCTATCGACCGCTGACAAAACTTTAAATGCCTGATTGATATCACTTGATTTAATCAGAGCCTGATCTTTGTCTTCAGCTTTATCTGGGTGATATTGTTGCTGCAACTTTAAGAATTCATTCTTTAAAGCCGCCAAATCAATATCGAGTGCTACAGGAAGATTGAACAACTCAAAATGATTCATGGGAGATGGGATCCGCAATTAATGGGCAAAAATAACTGTATAAATGCAATTAAAACAGTGTGAAACACACTGTTTTAATGTCAAAAGAGAATAACTTTCGGGTTTATACAGTGAAAGATTCACCACAACCGCATTCGCCTTTTTTGTTGGGGTTGTTAAATTCGAAGCCTTCATTCAAGCCGTTTTTAACATAGTCCATCTCCATACCTTCAAGATAAACCAGACTTTTCGGGTCAACGAATACTTTCACCCCAAACTGTTCAAACGCTTGGTCGTGTGCATCGACTTCATCTACGAACTCAAGCACATAAGCCAGACCAGAACAGCCTGAAGTTTTCACACCAACGCGAATGCCTTCACCCTTACCGCGATTTTTTAAATAATTGCTGATATGAGTTGCAGCATTTTCAGTTAAATGGATCATGAAAACTCCGTTAATATTTCAAAACGTGGAACAATTAAGCTTTAACTTTCTTGCTACGGTAGTCTTCTACAGCTGCTTTAATTGCATCTTCAGCAAGAACAGAGCAGTGTACTTTTACTGGTGGAAGTGCAAGTTCAGTTGCAATATCAATGTTCTTGATCGCTTGTGCTTGATCCAAAGTTTTACCTTTGAGCCATTCAGTCACCAGTGAACTTGACGCGATTGCTGAACCACAACCATAAGTTTTAAAACGTGCTTCTTCAATCACGCCTTCATCGTTTACCTGAATCTGTAAACGCATCACGTCACCACATGCTGGCGCACCAACCATACCAGTACCAACGTTTTCAGCATTTTTGTCTAAAATGCCAACATTACGAGGGTTTTCGTAATGATCAATTACTTTTTCGCTATAAGCCATGTTGCTTCTCCAAACCTCGGGGTCAGCCTCAGTATTAAATATGGGGGTAGAAAAACTTTTCTCAATGAGATAGCAACTGATTCGTCACTATCTCAGGATAAAAATTAGTGCTCAGCCCATTCAACTTTAGAAAGGTCGATACCTTCCTTGTACATATCCCAAAGCGGAGAAAGTTCACGTAACTTCTCAACAGCAGCTTTAGTGATAGTCAATACGTGATCGATATCTTCTTCAGTGGTGTATTTACCAAAGCTGAAGCGGATCGAACTGTGTGCAAGCTCATCTGAAAGACCCAATGCACGAAGTACATAAGATGGTTCCAGGGTTGCAGAGGTACATGCCGAACCTGAAGATACTGCAGCATCTTTTAATGCCATCATCAGTGATTCGCCTTCAACGAAGTTGAAACTGACGTTTAGGTAATTTGCTACGTTTTGTGTCGGATGGCCGTTCAGGAACACTTGTTCAAGGTCTTGAAAACCGTTCCACAGCTTGTCGCGAAGTACACGTAAGCGGGCCTGTTCAGCTTCCAGGTTTTTACCTGCAAGTTCGAAAGCTTCACCCATACCCACGATCTGATGCGTCGCAAGGGTACCTGAACGCATACCACGTTCATGGCCACCACCATGCATTTCAGCTTTAAGGCGTACACGCGGGCTACGACGTACAAACAGGGCACCAATACCTTTAGGGCCATAGATTTTGTGCGCAGAGAAGCTCATCAAGTCTACTTTTAAGGTTGAAAGATCAATTTCAACTTTACCAGCCGCCTGAGCTGCATCGACATGGAAGAAAATCTTGTTAGCGCGAGTGATTTCACCAATCGCTGCAACATCAGTCACAGTGCCAATTTCATTGTTTACCATCATCAGGGAAACAAGAATCGTATCTGGACGGATCGCTGCCTGTACCATTTCAGGGGTAATTAAACCGGTCTGAGGCTGTGGCTCAATATAGGTAATTTCAAAACCTTCAGATTCAAGCTCACGACAGGTGTCTAAAACTGCTTTATGTTCAATTTTAGAGGTAACGATATGTTTGCCTTTAGAGGCATAGAAATGAGCCACACCTTTAAGTGCAAGGTTGTCTGACTCGGTTGCACCTGAAGTCCATACGATTTCACGTGGATCAGCTTTTACTAAATTGGCAACCTGTTCACGTGCATATTCAACTTTTTCTTCTGCTTGCCAACCATATGCGTGTGAACGAGATGCAGCATTACCAAAGGTACCTTCGAATGTTAAACATTCCATCATACGTTCAGCAACCTGGGGATCTACCGGAGTTGTAGCTGCATAATCAAGATAAATCGGACGTTTCATGTCAAATACCTGTAACCGATAAAAGGGCTGAATCAAAGGGTGCTGAATGTTGGCGTAATGACACGGTTTGGACATTGTCACGTGCAACCAGGTCAGCAAGCGAGATTTTTGCTAAATAATCGGCAATGTGGTGGGAGAGTTCCTGCCATAAATCATGAGTCAAGCACATCGCGCCATTTTGGCAGTTGCCTTTATGGTCACAGCGAGTCGCATCAACGGTTTCGTTTACGGCTTCAATAATTGCTAACACAGTAATTTCATCTGCATTACGTGCTAAATGGTAACCACCATTTGCTCCGCGAACACTTGAAACTAAGCCATGGCGCTTGAGTTTCGCAAATAACTGCTCAAGATAAGCAACAGAAATAGTTTGACGTGCTGCAATTTCAGCGAGCGTAATCGTTTTTTCAGAAGGCTGCAAAGCTAGATCAAGTAGAGCAGTCACAGCGTAGCGACCGCGAGTGGTTAAGCGCATGATTCGATACACATGGTTAGACTAGATGTGTCGATTTTAAGAATCCCGACTAAATTAGTCAAGTTATTTTTAGTAGACCTTAGTGGGATTTAATTTTTTCATAATGAAAGATTTACATACTCAGCCAATTATACACTAATAACGTAATCAAAAGTATGCTACTCACTCCAAAAACAATATTAATGCGCTTTTGACGGCGCTCAATCCGTTTCAGGCGGTTTTTATACTGTTTGACTTCTACCTGCAAGGTATTGATCTTCGAGCGCTGCTCTTCAATTTTCTTTAGAAGTGGCGCAATACGCTTTTTAGAGGCAATAATTTCTGCTTCATCTGTCGGCGCATCGGATAGCAAGTGTCTCCAGTCGGCTAATACTTTTGGCAAGCTGAATACGGTTAATAGATCACGAAACTCCTCTTTCAAAACCTGATGACCATCAATACGCATACTGCGAATGCTACGACGGTTGCCAAAAATAAAAATTTTAATCAGATCGGGGAGTGTTGTGCGTACATCGAGGTCTACAATGCGGCCCGGTGCTTTATGATCGAATAACAGTCCATTCGGGGTGAATTGCACATAAAAGTCGAAATATGGAATATAGCTATTGATTTTAATAGAGATATTTTCATCTACAAACTTTTTGGCTTGTAATGCAACGACACGATCATGCTGGAGAATGAAGGTAAATATTGTTTCTAAAACAATTAACGTCATCGTAAGCAACAAATGCGGTTGATTTTGACTTTGTTGCGATTCGCTCATATACAACCAATCCTTACCTGAAATATAAAGTGAAAAAGCTTCCTGCCTGTGAAGAGATTTCAGGGTTAAATCAAATTAGACTTGAAATAAATTGCTTTGTAGAACAGTTTACCAAATCTATCAAGTACTAAATTTGCTATTATGCAGTGGTTTTGTAGAATAATTTATAATAATTGCGCAGAAAATAATCAGGAGCCGTGCATATGGACAAGTCACAAACAGCACAAGACTCAGCTGAAGCTGTGAATGAGAAAACTCTGAAAGCCAAGTCCAAATCCGCCTCGGAGCGCAAATCGGTTCTTGATTTTCGTAAATACACCAAACAGATCTGGCTGGCTGGACTGGGGGCATTTTCACGTGCAGAAGAAGAAGGCAATAAACTGTTTGACTCGCTGGTCAAAGTGGGGGAAGAACTGGAATCTAAAACTGCAGATATTGCGGATCATACTGTAGAGAAGGTTTCGGAAAAGGCCAAAGAGTCGGTCACAGATACCAAAGATAAAGTGGAAAAATTAATTGACAACTCTGTTCATCACTCATTGAATCGTATAGGATTAGTCACACTGAAGGATGTACAATATTTGGAACGTTTAATCCTTCAGTTGCATGCCAAAGTTGATCAGTTGACCGCGGAACAAGAAAAAATGAAAGAAGAATTGTCGAAAAAAACACAAATAAAATGACTTTAATTATTATTCAATGTTTTTTTCGCATATTTTTTCAAAAAAAAGAGGTTCTTAAGTATTGCGTTTATACCTAAAGCATTGCTATAAAGGCGTTATGGCATGTTAAACCAATTCTTGAACCTTAAATAAACGATATTAAGAGGACGTAATCTTCATGAATAAATCAGAATTAATTGATGCAATTGCAGAGAAAGGGGGATTATCTAAAGCTGACGCAGGTAAAGCTTTAGATGCTACAATTGCTTCTGTTACTGAAGCTTTGAAAGCGGGTGATACAGTAACTTTAGTGGGTTTTGGTACTTTTGGTGTGAAAGAGCGCGCTGCACGTACTGGCCGCAACCCACAAACTGGTGCTACTCTTGAGATCAAAGCAAGCAAAGTACCTAGTTTCAAAGCAGGTAAAGGCTTAAAAGACGCTGTAGCTTAAGCTTACCCAGCGACGAAACGCGCCTAATTGGGCGCGTTTTTTATTGATAAAATTAATTGTGATGATTAACACATTCATTCGATGGGTATTTTCGGTTAAAATCCTTTGCAAATAAAATATTGGAATACTTATGGAAGCTTTTCGTAAAGTTATTAAGGGTTGGTTGGGCAAAGTCTTGCTCATTCTGTTTTTGACCCCGTTAGCACTTGTAGGTATTGAAGGATATTTTAGCGGTGGAAGTTCTGATGCAGCAAAATCAGTAAACGGGACTGAAATATCTCAAAAAGAATTAGAGTCACTGACGAAATCATTTAAAGAACAATATCTCAGTTATGCCAATGGGGATGAAACTTTACTGAATCAAAGCTTCATTGACCAAAAAGCCATGGATACTCTGGTTGCGCGTACGTTATTGCTGCAACAGGCTGAAAATTTAGGGATCAGTCTGAGTGACGAGCAGATTGAACAGATGATTGCCCAGCAGCCCACTTTCCAGCAAGATGGCAAGTTCTCTAATGCTTTATATGAAAACTATCTGAAATCAATTGGCATGACCAATCGCGCTTTGATCGAAAGTTTACGTACAGATCATGCGTTGAAGATGCTGTCTTCAACATTCCTGGATTATCCACTGGTGAGCCCAGTTGAAATGCAGCAGATTGCCGATTTGCAAACTGAACAACGTCATATTCATATTTCTAGCATTAATCTGGATAGCTATAAAAAAGATGTCAAAGTGACTGATGCAGAAATTGCTGCGTATTATGAAAAACACAAAACCCTGTTTAAACAGCCGACCAGCGTGGATGTCGACTATGTGGTGTTAAAGCCAAGTGATATTCAAGCACAGAGTTTGGAGGTTACAGATGCTGAACTTCAGGAAGCATATACAGCCTTTGTTGCGGCACAAAAACAGGCAGTTAAACCAGAGGTGAAGCATATTTTAATTACGGCGGACAGTCGTAGTGATGCTGAAGCAAAAAAACTGGCGGCAGACATTGAAGCAAAGATTAAAGCTGGCACTACTTTTGCTCAGGCTGCAGCACAATATTCTGAAGATCCTGAATCCAAATCTAAAGGTGGCGAACTTGCCATCTATGAAGAAGGTGTCTTTGGTGCTGCATTTGACCAGGCTGTTAGTTCTTTAAAATCGGGGCAGGTGTCTGCACCGGTGAAAACAGATTATGGATACCACATTATTTCTGTACAAAAGCCAGATGTTGCGGTTCCTTCTTTTGAATCACAAAAAGCGCGTTTGTCTGAAGAAATCTTGGCTGCTAAAAAATCCAATGCATTCTCTGATACGGTCAATACACTGAATGATATGGTGGTAGGAAGTGATTCTCTGGATGTGGTTACACAGGAAGTCAAAGGTGTACAAGTCCAGAAAGCCCAAGGGGTAAAACTTTCGACCCGTGATCCGGTGCTGAGCGATGCTAACCTCAAAGTCAAACTGTTTAATGACGATGTCAAAAATGGCGATCGTAATGCTTCATCAAGCATTCAGTTGGCCAATGGTGATGTAGCCTGGATCAAGGTACGTAATTATCATGCAGCTGGCGAACAAACACTGGCAGAAGCCAAACCGCGTGTTAAGGCTCAGCTGATTGAAGAAAAAGCAGCGGCTTTGGCAAAAGCAAAAATTCAGAAAGCTTTGGATGAGTACAAAACCAAACCGGCTGCAGCAGTGGCGAAAGGTAATTTGATCTTTGAAGATGCGGGTGTCTACACACGTGCTGAAGGTTTGCTAAAGCGTGATGTACAGCGTGCGGCGTTTAGTCTTCCGACACCAAAAGCAGGCCATTGGTCAGTGACAACAACGAAAATGCCAAATGAGCTGGTTGTGGTTGCGGTATCAGACGTGAAGAAAAACCCGGTAGATGTATTGAGTGCAGAGCAACGTAGTGAGTTGGTGAAGTTATATCAGCAACTTCGTGGTCAGCAAGAATTCGATGACTATACGCGTTACCTGAAATCTCAGGCAAAAATCAAATAAGACAGTCTTAAATAAAAAACCAGCCTTGGGCTGGTTTTTTATGTTCTAGATAAATGAGGTTTTAAGCACGAATAATCAGTTCATAACCGGTATATTTACGCATATTGATCACACCGGTATCTAGAATTAAATACTGGCCTTTAATTCCCTGTAATTTGCCACGAATCACGGGAGTTTTATCCAGATTATGCGATTTAATCTTTTCCGGATATTGTTCTACCGGATAAATGAACTCCCGTGCCAATTCTTCATCAAGCACTTCAATATTTTCATTAAATTCAAGATTCTGATTAAATTCTTCCCGAATGCTTTGAATTTTGGGTGCAAACTCTTCTAGCAACTGCTCACGTACTTCAATCAGATTGAGAGGTTCTGCTTCACCTTTGAGCAGCTTGCGCCAGTCAGTTTTATCGGCAACCTGCGTACCAAACATGACCTCGAGCTTTCCAGAAAGACGACGTGAGCCAACTTTCATAATCGGCAGGGCTTGGGTGGCACCCTGATCAAGCCAGCGGGTTGGCATTTGGCTGGTACGGGTAATACCGACTTTTAATGCACTGGAGTTGGCCAAATAGACAATGTGCGGCTGAAAGCAGACATTCTGTGCAAACTCATCTTCGCGGCAAGTGCCTAAATGATAGTGGCAAGTCTCTGGCTTCATGATACACATATCACATGAAGCATTAGTTTTAAAACATTTAAAACAGTGACCTTGCGAGAATGATTTTGAGGTTTTGTTACCACAGGACACGCAGTAAATATTACCTGTCCATTCAATCTCGATTTCTTGGCCTAAATTAAATGGAAGATCAATTTCTGCACGAT
The DNA here is from genome assembly GCF_019038395.1 of Acinetobacter sp. BY419. Taxonomy (GTDB): domain Bacteria; phylum Pseudomonadota; class Gammaproteobacteria; order Pseudomonadales; family Moraxellaceae; genus Acinetobacter. The sequence goes on along the minus strand of NZ_JAGFXZ010000003.1, from coordinate 81,919 downwards.
CTAAAATTAATTTATATTCAACATTTGCCCGCTGTATCTGTTGATCAGTTACACTAAGGTCCTTGAGGCCGACGTGCATTTTATGACAAATGCCCTGAAGTTCCATAAAAATTACTCACTTAAATCATAAGGATGCAGTTATGGCTGAGCAGAATGTCATTACTTCGATGCTAGACGATTTCGCACAGGAACAGCCAATTCATACTGCTATTTGTATTGGGCAGGACTTGAGCCAAGTCCAGTTTCAGCCATCTATTCAATGGTACTATTTTAGCGTATCTGACTTTTTAAATCTGCCTTTTCAGCAACGTTATGACGTGGCTGTCGTGATGTTGGATACCGCAGAAACTGAATATTTGTCTGAACAGATGATGAGTCAAATTCTGGTGAAATTACGTGATTTGTTTGCTAAACGCTTGGTGGTAGTCAGTCGCCTGCAAAACGAGAAATTATTGAGAGCTTTAGGCTTTACGCAGCTGATTGACAAGAGCACACATGAGGCGGATTTTGCGCTGTGGCAATTTAATATTTTAACCTATAAGCATGTGCCAGACTGGTTTAACTCCAAGTTTTGGGCCAATCCGGAAAACTGGAATAAATTTCGCTGGTAAGCCAAAAACCTACTTAACTTGGATTGCAAATATTAACACAATCCTGCCTAGACAATGTGAGGACAGGCCGTATCCTGTAGCTAAGATGCACATAGGATATAGGACATGACAAACCTGAGTAATATTGTGGACATATTAGCAAAGCAGGCACTGGGTGGCGGACAGTCTCAGCCGAAATCCTCACAACAAGGCGGCTTGGCAGATATTCTTGGATCTGTACTGGGTCATTTGAATAAATCTCAGAATAAACAAAATCAAAGTCAGCAAAATCAAAGTCAGCAAAATCAATCAAGTCAGCAGACACGCCAAAATGGGCTGAGTGCAATTTTAGGTTCAGTTTTGAGTCAGCTCGGTGGTGCAACTCGACAAAGAACTTCTCAACCCCGTTCAGGGTTCGGGGGCGGTTCTACCGGCAAAACCTTGTTAATTGCTGTGCTGCCTTTAGTGCTGGCCTGGATTCAAAAACAGGGCGGTTTACAGGGTGCGTTAGACAAGTTAAAAGGCCAGGGCCTTACTAGTCAGGTTGATGATTGGGTATCGACCGGTCCCGGTGAAAATGCCAATGTTGATCCGAAGCAGGTGCAAAACCTGTTTGATGAACAGGAAATTGAAGAAGTAGCGCAGCAAACTCATGCACCTAAGCAGGATGTATATAGTGCGATTTCACAGGTATTGCCACAGATTATTGACTCTCTCACCCCGCAAGGTGAACAGACCAGTAAGCAGGAAGCCAATAATGATATTCAAAATGTATTAAATATGGTTTCTGGGCTGCTCAAAAAATAAATCTAAAAATTAGAAATCCTGATATCTGTCGGGATTTTTAATGCTAAAAATAATATGAAATTTAATCTAGATTCAGACTAAATAGCTGATTAGATTTACAGATTTTCTTGGCAATATAATGAGATTTTCTTATACGAATCAGGATAATTTGCGACTGAAAACCCAGTTCGCCAAACTCAGGCTCTACCTGTACATAATGCAGTTGACCATACTCATCCCGAACCCGTGCCTGAGCCGAAAAACCGGGGCGGGCATTGCCGCTTGAAATCGTTGCCAGCCGGCCGAGCAAATTGACATTGTTCTTTTTATATTTGGGTGGAATGACCTGATCCAAACAGTGAATCATAAAAATCGTAAAAAAAGTCGCAATAATTAAAGCAGGAATAATGAGGTAATAAGCGGGCAGAAACTTAAACTCCTGAGAATAGATCAGGAATTGTAAAACATAACCAGCAAAGCTGAAGTTCATTAAAAAGAAAAACACAATCAAGGTTTTTGAGAATTTGACATTCAATAGGTCTAATTGCTGAAAATCATAAGGTGAAATTTTTTGTAAAATTTTGCTGGGTCTCAAGTCAAAATAGAAACTAATGGTTTTCACCACGCCGAACAGAATAATCGCCAATAAACTGAGATGAAAAGGCATCAGGTTATAGTCTAGAAAAAATGTAGGCATGGTGAAGTCCGTTTTTAGTCTTATTCTGAGAGGTAAATTCCGCCATCAGAATGCACGGTAATCTCTACTTTTTCAAGTGATTGACCTTGGCAAGGTCCAGAAATACATTCACCACTTTCTACCAGAAACAGCGCACCATGCGTTGAACATTCAATAAATTCCTGATCGCGATCCAGGAACTGGTTTTCCAGAAATTCCAGTTCAACCTGTAAATGTGGGCACAGGTTCTGATAGGCATAGAATGCGCCATCACGCTGGGTGATAAAGATAGTATCTCCATCTGGAAGCTCAAAAGAGCGTGCTTCGCGCTCTGGAATGTCTTCGGTCATGCAAATTTTAAACATTAAACACATTCCTTTCGAAAGTCTTGTAATAATGTCACATAGTCTTCAACTATTAGGCGTGGACCAAATTGTGACACCACCTGGCTTGAAATAAGAATTGCCAGCTCGGCAGCAGCCTGAAGACCTAAATTAGCATTCATTCCGTACAGGAAAGCCCCGGCAAAAGCATCACCTGCACCGTTAGCGTCGACTGCAGTTACTTTGCGACCAGGAACCTTAAAGGTGTTTTCGTGATCTGAAATCAGTGCACCTTCGGCTGACAATGTAATGACAATGTGCTGACTTAAGGTTTTCAGTTTAAGCAAAGCGGCATCAAGGTTGTCAGTTTCAGTGTACATCAAGGCTTCTTGCTGGTTACACAACAGCAGATCAACGCCATCGGCGATCATTTCATCCAGACCAGCACGTGCATATTGCACCATCGCCGGGTCAGATAAAGTTAACGCAATTTTAACTCCGTTGGCGCGGGCAATTTCACGTGCCTGTTTTACGGCTTGACGCGCAGTATCCGAAGTCGATAAATATCCTTCGATATACAGCCATTTTGCGGTATTTAGGGCACTAAAATCAATTTGTTGGTCAGTCAGTTCAGCGGTAATACCCAAATAGGTATGCATGGTACGTTCAGAATCCGGGCTAACCAGCACCATACAGGTACCTGTTACGCCTTCACTGATCGATTGGGTTGTGGTCTGAATACCGGCATCATTTAAACCTTTCAGATAGATTTGGCCCAGTTTGTCATTGCCGACACGGCAACCATAAAATGCAGAACCACCCAATGCTGAAAATGCCACGGTAGTGTTGGCTGCTGAACCCCCAGAAGCTTGGCCTTTGTAAACTTGAGTCGCTTGGAGATTTTGATAAAGAGTGGCCTGAGTTTCACCATCTGCAAGTTGCATGGTGCCTTTTTGCAAGTGATGTGCAGTTAAAAAGTCATCAGAAACTTTAAATTCTTGGTCAATCAGCGCATTACCAATTGCAAAAAGATCAACATTTGCCATGTTCAAATATCACATTAAAAATGAAAGTACCAAGTTTACACTATCACTCGGAAATGCTGTAGTTTGCTGAATCATTTTCAAATATTTTTCAAAAATGCTGTATTTTGTTCAGTTACTATCTTTGGTCTAAGATTTGACTTATTTTTATACACTATGGTGCTGTGGCATTGATTTAAGTATCAAATTTTATTTATAAGGATATATCGCGCTCGGCATGATACTTTAAAGTCGCTCTGCGAACATCATTCTTCCCAACCATTTCAAATATAGTGTGCGTATATGGATATTAAAATTGTAAAAGTCGAACAGCTTCCTGATCAGGTCGAAACGCTGGCTACACTTGCGCGTAAAGAAGGCTTGGATGTGATGGATAAGTTAATTGAAGAATATCGCACTGGTAAAAACTGTTTTTCCCAAGCCAATGAACATTTACTGGTCGCGCATGATGGCAAAAAACTGATTGCCTGTGGTGGCCTAAACCAGCAATGGGGCGACAATGGGATTGAAGACCGGATTGGTCGTGTGCGCCGTTTCTATGTACATCCAAAATATCGGCTACATGGGGTGGGTAAACAGCTTCTGGCTTATCTGGAGCAACTGGCACGTCCGCACTATTCCGCTTTATGCTTGCAAACCGATACCCGGCTGGCAGCCAGCTTTTATCAAAAACAGAACTATGTATTTGTGGAAAACAATCCAAGCTATAACTATTTTAAATATCTGATCTCTTAAGCTTGTAGGGCTTAAGCTGAATCCAGGTCATAAATTTGATGATCTAATTTTCAAATGACCAAGTTTACTTAATTCGATCAAAATCCTCGGTTTTCAACGTGAATAATTCAAATAACTAAAGCTATAATGCTCTTAGTTATTTTAATTAAAGCATTAGGAGATCGCATGACTGTAGATGTCACTGAAACCATTTCTCAAACTGTACATCCTGCGTTTCAGTTGTTACGTCAACAACATGTTGAAGCTTTGGACATTTTCGTGTCTGAATATAAACATAAAGTGACTGGCGCCACCCATTATCACCTGGCGACCAATCACGATGAAAATGTCTTTCTGGTGGCGTTTCGTACCCAGCCGATGGACTCTAAAGGCGAAGCGCATATTCTGGAACATACCGCATTATGCGGTTCAGAAAAGTTCCCGGTGCGCGATCCATTCTTCCTGATGATTCGCCGTTCACTGAATACCTTCATGAATGCCTTTACTGCGGCGGACTGGACTGCGTATCCATTCGCGACTCAAAACAGCAAGGATTTCCAGAACTTGCTCGAAGTTTATATGGACGCGGCATTCGCTGCCAATTTGAATCCGCTGGATTTTGCCCAGGAAGGCATTCGCATTGAGCTGGAAAATGGCGAGCCGGTCTATAAAGGCGTGGTCTTTAATGAAATGAAAGGCGCGATGAGTTCGCCTTCTGACCAGCTGTATCATACGCTGGCGCATCATTTATATCCGCATACGACTTATCATTATAATTCTGGTGGTGATCCTAAAGATATTCCTGATCTGACTTACCAAGAGTTAGTTGATTTCTATAAGTCACATTATCATCCAAGCAATGCAGTCTTCATGACTTTTGGTAATAAATCTGCATTTGAATTGCAAGAACAGTTTGAAAATCTGGCATTGTCCAAATTTGAAAAAGGTCAGACGCTATATCCAACACCTGAAACCCGTTTGACCGCACCATTGACTGTTACAGACAGCTATGCGGTGGATGCTGAAGATTTGCAGGACAAAACCTATCATGTACTGTCATGGTTATTGCCGGAAGCCAGCGACATTAAACTGCGTTTAGGCATGCGTTTGGTCGAAGGAATTCTGCTAGAAGACTCAGCATCGCCACTGCGTCATTATCTGGAAACTTGTGGCTATGCCCAGTCGACCGGTCCATTTATGGGCGTGGATGATACTAATTTTGAAATGACCTTCTACTGTGCAGTGCAGGGTTCAAATCCTGAACATGCAGAAGAATTTAAAAATGGCGTGTTTAAGGTTCTGGAAGATGTAGCATCTAAACCCGTCGATCAGAACATGGTCGATGCGATTCTGCATCAAATTGAATTGCATCAGCGTGAAATCAATGGCGATGGTACACCGTATGGTCTGAGCCTGATCCTGAGTGGTTTGGGCAGTGCGATTCATCACCGTGATCCGGTCGAAGTTTGGGATGTAGACTCTGCCATTGCTTCAGTCAAAGAGGAACTGCAAGACCCAATGTGGCTGTCGAATCTCATTCAAGAGTATTTGCTGGATAATCCACATCGTGTGCAATTGACGCTGGTTCCAGATGCGAGCAAATCTGCACAAGAAGCTGCCGATGAAAAAGCCCGTCTGGCTGAAATTGGCAAGAATTTAACTGAAGAGCAAAAAGCTGAAATTATTGCGCAGACTGAAGCATTGAATGTGCGTCAGGATACGCCTGATGACTTAAACTTATTGCCAAAAGTTGGTCTGGAAGATGTACCCGCGGAATTACAGATTGTGCAGGGTCAGTTGCGTGAAATTATCTCGAATCAAACCGATACGCCGTTGAATTTGTATCATGCCGGTACCAACGGTATTTATTATCAACAGGTTCTAGTCAGTATTCCGGATGAAGTGGTGCAATCACCCTACTTCAACCTGCTTTCAATCCTGATGGGTGAAGTGGGTGCCGGTGAATATGACTATCTGGAGTTCCAGCAACTGCAAACTGCGGTGAGTGGCGGTCTGGGCATGGGCGCATCGATGCGTTCTAAAGTCGATGACAAAAACAAGATCACTGCCTGGCTGACACTGACCACCAAATCACTGGTGAATCATCTCGATGCGATCCGTCTGTTAAAGATCGGCTTTGAACAGCTGCGATTTGATGAGAAAGATCGAATCATTGAGCTGTTGCAACAGCGTAAAACACGCTGGCAGTCACGTGTTTCCGGTTCTGGACATAGTTATGCGATGCAGTCTGCATCTCGTCAGCATAGTGCATTGGCATTGCGTGATTATCACAATACCGGTCTGGGTGCATTGAACTGGCTGATCGAACTGGTATCGAAGATTGAAAAAGATCCGGCTGAATATGATCTGCTGATTGACGAGTTAAAACGGATTCATCGTGTCTTATTGCAAGCGCCAAAACAGTTCCTATTGGTTTGTGAAGAGCCGCAATCTGATAGCTTGATCGAAGAAATCCAGAATGTCTGGGACAAGCTTGCGGTTGATTCTGCACCAGTGCAACTGACTGAAGTAGAAAAACTGACACATGATCAAGATGAGGCCTGGCTGGTTCAGGCCAATGTGCAGTTCTGTGCTGCGGCTTATCCGGCGGTAGAAGTGGCGCATCCTGATGCGGCACCGCTGATGGTGCTGGCTGGATATTTACGTAATGGTTTCCTGCACAGTGCCATCCGTGAAAAAGGTGGTGCTTATGGTGGCGGTGCCAGCTATGACGGTAATGCTTGTTCATTCCGTTTTTATAGCTATCGTGATCCACGTCTGGCAGAAACCTTCCAGGACTTTGATGCCAGTATCGAGTGGTTGCTCAATGCACCACAACAGCCGCATCAGCTAGAAGAGGCAATCTTGGGTCTGATCGCCAGCATGGACAAACCGGGTTCACCGGCGGGCGAAGCGATCACTGCATGTTATGCCTATCTGCATCAACGCACACCGGCATTCCGTAAAAAGCTTCGGGAACGTTTGTTGCATGTCACGCTGGATGACCTGAAACGTGTTGCACAGACCTATCTGGTCGAGCAGCAGGCGACCAAGGCCGTAGTCGCACCGGTAGCAAAGCGTGAAACGCTTGAGCAGCTTGGCTTTGTGATTCAACAAGTTCTATAAATAAAAACATGAGGATAATGAATGGCGCTTAATTTAATTAAGCGCTCAACTCTGCAGCTGAGCGTATTGCTGGGCTGTACAGTTGGGACGCAAGTGAATGCGGAAGAAAATACAGTAGTAAACAGCCCCAACCCGGCAACGGCTGAAGCTTGTGCTGCTGTTGAATCTAGTGCAGAACGTTTGGCCTGTTATGATGCTTTATTTAAAATACAGCCCGCAGATATGCCTCAAATTGTTTCTGAACGTCGTGCTGCGGTAGAGCTTGCACCCGAACCCGATAATTTGAAAGCAAAAATCGGACAAACTGTTTCCAATATTTATATTTCTGAAGGATCTAAGCTGACACCAAACCAGTCCTTGCTGGATAGTCGCTGGGAACTGTCACCAGACAGTAAATTAGGCACATGGAACATCCGGGCTTACCAGCCGGTATATTTGATGCCAGGTTTCTGGACGTCAAACAAGAATGAATTACCCAACAGTGAAAATCCTAATAATACAGAGACAGAGAAGCAGAATCTCACTTCAACCGAAGCAAAATTCCAGTTATCTATAAAAACTAAGGCCGTTGAAAACATCTTGGGAGATAATGGCGATATCTGGCTCGGTTATACCCAATCTTCACGTTGGCAGGTGTATAACTCGGAAGAATCACGTCCGTTTCGGGAAACCAATTATGAACCCGAAGCAAGTTTTGTTTTGCGTACCAATTATGACCTTTTTGGTCTGAACTGGCGCATGTTAGGCCTGACTTTCAATCATCAGTCCAATGGCCGTTCTGATCCATTGTCGCGCAGTTGGAACCGGGTGATGCTGAATTTTGGTTTTGAAAAAGACAATTTTGCCTTGATGGTTCGTCCTTGGTATCGCTTTGAAGAGAAACGTGAAGACGATAACAATCCCGAGATCAAAAACTATATGGGCCGTGGTGACATGACCGCATTTTATCGTTATAACGAGCATGATTTTTCCTTGATGCTGCGTCATACCTTGAAAGGCGGAGATGAAAACCGAGGTGCAGTACAGTTCGACTGGTCATTCCCGATCAGTGGGCGTTTGCGTGGCCAGTTCCAGCTTTTTGATGGCTACGGAGAAAGTCTGATTGATTATAACCACCGTGCCACTTATATAGGTTTAGGTGTTTCATTGATGAACTGGTACTAAGATTTCAAGTTTAATCATTTTAAATTAAACTAAAAAAAACCATGCCTTAAGCATGGTTTTTTTTATAGGTAAATCAACCAATCTGAATTTCCGAAGGCGGATGTTTGATTCGGCTCTTTTTCGGAGTCGCAATAAAATAAGCAAGTGTGAGTGGTCCTAGACGACCTGCGAACATCAACAACATCAGAATGATCAAACTGGCAGGTTGTAATTCCCCAGTTACACCGCGAGACAAGCCGACGGTACAGGCTGCTGACACAGCTTCAAACAACAGATCCAGAAATTCATGCTCAGGTTCCAGGATTAATAAGCTCATAAAACCCATTGCGATTAGTGCTGCTGTAATACAGACCACGGCCAGCGCCTTAAATGTGGTTTTTTCAGGAATAGAATGATTGAACAGACGGATTTCATCTTCGCGCCTTAAAAAACTGATCACGCTAATCACCACAATAATAAAAGTACCAACTTTAATTCCGCCCGCCGTACTTAAAGAGCCGCCACCAATAAACATGAGTAGCATGGTCACTAAAGTGGATGCATCGCTCATTTGCTCCATTGGCAGACTATGAAAGCCGGAAGAGCGTGGAACGGTAGCATGAAACCAGGCATTTACGGCCTGATCACCCAAACTCATCAGACCCAAAGTTTGTGGATTAGACGCCTCTAATAGCCAGATTACAATAAATGCAATCAGGTTCAGACCTAAAATCGTAGAGAGGATCAGCTTGCTATTGGGACTTAACTTGCGCCAGCGCTTGTTTTTTTTAACATCCATCAACACCAAAAAGCCAACACCACCAATGATATATAACATGCTGATGGTGAAAGTAATTAAATACTGTCCGGAAAAACCCATCAAGCTGTTTGGGAAAAGTGAAAACCCACCATTATTAAAAGCTGAAACGCTATAAAAGGCCGCGTAAAATAATGCATCGCTAAACTGATATTCTTTGAGCCAGGACAAGGTCAGAATTAGCGTGCCGATTGCTTCAAAAAACAGTGAATATAAAAACACGGCTTTGATGGTAAAGCTGACTTTTTTTAGACTGGTTTGTCCGATGGATTCCTGCGCCATGACTTGCTGTTTTAGTCCCATTTTTGGTGCCAGACTCATCACTGCCAGAATGGCAAAAGTCATAAAACCCAAACCACCGCATTGCAACAAAAACATAATGACGATCTGTCCGAATACCGTATATGCCTCACCGACATTCACCACCGATAGTCCGGTAATGGTGACTGCCGAGGTTGCTGTAAAAATAGCGTCTAGCCAGCTGATTTCCCCATGATGTGCAATAGGCAGCATCAATAGCAGCGAACCGATCAGAATTAATCCGAGAAATCCTAAAGCGAGTAAGCTTGGAGGACTGAGATTAATCGTCCTGTGTTGCTTTAAGTCAGAACTTTTCATAGATGTCTAAAGTATTTAGAAAGGCGGCGTAAAGGCTCTAATAATCCTTCAACCACAAGAATATCGCCTTTCTGAAGAATCTGATTGGCATCTACGTGATATTGCAGTGTAGATCCGCGTTTATGTAATAAAGTAGTAATTTCAGGCCCATGCTTCATCAATTGATTTAATGGCATACCATGCTGTTCAGCATGAATTTCAATTTTGACAATATAGTGATCATCCTCAAGCGCCATATAGCGACTGACCATCGGATAGCTTAATGACTGGGCCACCCGAACGCCCATATCTTCTTCAGGGTGAATGATTTTTTCAACATTGAGATGGGTCAGAATCATGTGATGGGATTTGGACTTGGCTTTTGCCCAAATTTTCTTGACGCCCATATTTTTTAAATGCAATACACACAGAATACTGGCTTCAATATCCTCCCCAATTGCAACGACCGCAGCATCACAGCGTTGAATATTCAGCTCATCCAGTACATGTTCATCGGTTGCATCGGCAATGACGGCATGAGTCAGTTGATCAGAAATATTTTCTACATATTTTTTATTCAGATCGATCCCGATCACTTCATGATTCAGACTGATCAGCTGCGTGGCCACGGTTGCACCGAAACTGCCAAGCCCGATGACTGCAAATAATGCCATGGATATTTCCTTAACTCTTTTTTATTGCTTATTTATTCTAGTGTAAGAGAATATCTTAAAGATTGCTCTGATATTCAGCGAGAAAGAATGATATAAATTTTGTGCTCATGATTGTTTCGATCTGGCCATAAAAAAACCGCCTCGAAAGGCGGTCTCAAATTTGTAAAAATTACTTCAGGAAACGCTGATAACCCAGGTTATTAGTAATTTCCTGATAAGGATAGGTAATGGTTTCGAGGGTTTCAATCAAGCCATCCGGATTCTGTTGTGCATCGATCGCTTCAAGACCCACCAAAACACGTCCTTCAGCCGCACCGTGGTTACGGTAGTGGAATAGGGTAATGTTATGATTTGGACCAAGACGTTCCAGGAACATCAATAGGGCACCTGGACGCTCGGGGAATTCCACGCGGAACAGACGTTCATTTTCAATATCGGCATGACCACCGATCAAGTAGCGAATATGCAGTTTCGCTACTTCATCATCAGAAAGATCATCAACGTCATACTGGAATTTTAAAGTTTCATAAATTTCCTGACGTTCTTTCTCGCCATTTTTTAGGCTAATCCCGACAAAGACCTGAGCCGCAGAAACGTCGCTGGCACGATAGTTAAATTCAGTAATATTACGACCTTGCAAAGCCCGGCAGAATTTGAGGAACGAACCTTTCTGTTCCGGAATGGTCACGGCAAAAATCGCTTCTTTGCGTTCACCCAGTTCGGTACGTTCGGCGATATAACGCAAGCGGTCGAAGTTCATGTTGGCACCGCAAACAATCGAGACAATATTTTTGCCTTCGATTTTATGTTCTTCAACGTATTTTTTAATTCCGGCCAGTGCCATGGCGCCAGATGGCTCGACAATACTGCGGCATTCATCATAGGTATCTTTAATGGCGGCACAGACTTCATCAGTATTCACTAGCACCACATGCGGTTCCACAATTGGGCCAGAATTGTCAGACTTTTGCAAACGGATCACATCAAATGGTTTTTCACCAATTTGCGCCACCGCTGTACCATCGGCAAATAGACCAACAGATAGAAGAATCACACGTTCATTGGCTTCTAATGCTGCTTTTAAACAGGCAGATTCGTCGTATTCTACCGGAATGACTTTAACATGTGGGGCAACATCACCTAAATACGCTGCGACACCTGCGATCAGGCCACCACCGCCGACAGCCACAAAGACATAATCCACATCGCGCCATTGACGCAGAATTTCATTGGCAATCGTGCCTTGGCCAGCAATCACCAGTTCATCATCATAAGGCGGAATGAAGGTCATACCATCTTCTTGGGCACGTTGAATCGCATATTTATTGGCCACATCAAATGAGTCGCCATGTAAAACCACTTCACCACCGAGACGTTTAACTGCCTGTACCTTAATATCAGGTGTGGTTTTTGGCATTACAATAATCGCGCGAATACCCAGCTTTTTGCCTGAAAGCGCCACGCCTTGTGCATGGTTACCGGCTGAAGCAGTAATAACGCCACGTTCCATTTGTGATTTCGGTAATTGACTAATACGGTTATAGGCGCCGCGTAATTTGAAGGAAAAGACAGGTTGGAGATCTTCACGTTTAAAGCGAATGTTATTATTTAATCGCTCGCTAATTCGTGGCGCTGCTTCGAGTGGGGTTTCGATTGCAACATCGTAGACCGTTGCTTGTAAAATTTGTCGAACCAAACGAGACAGCATGTTAATTTTCCATCTAACAGTTTAAAATAGGGGCTTATTGTAACAAACCATACGGCTTTGCGGTTCGAAAATACTGCAAAAGTCCAAAATAGTTGAGTGAAGCCATGAGTCTATATGCAACCCAAGATGAGAAAAAGCAAGCTGCAGCCAAAGCGGCTTTAAAACACTTGCCGAAAGGGGGCATTTTAGGCGTAGGTACAGGTAGTACCGTTAATTTTCTAATTGACCTTTTACCAGAGCTTCAGCTGGAAGCAGCGGTTGCAAGTTCTGAAGCGACTGCACAGCGCCTGAAAAAACTGGGCATTGAAGTTGTAGATATGAACAGTGTGGGTGGTCTAGATGCTTATGTTGACGGTGCAGATGAAATCGACCGTCATATGCATATGATTAAAGGCGGTGGCGCTGCGCTGACACGTGAAAAAATCGTTGCTTCAATTGCGAAGAAATTTGTATGCATCGTAGATGACTCGAAATGGGTAGAGCAGTTGGGCCGTGATTTCCCGCTTCCTGTGGAAGTCATTCCAATGGCACGTTCTGCCGTGGCACGTAAACTGGTCGCTTTAGGTGGTGATCCTGCGTACCGTGAAGGTGTGGTGACCGATAACGGTAACGTGATTTTAGATGTGTATAACCTCAATATCCTGAATGCGCTTGAACTTGAAAAGACCATCAATGACATTCCGGGTGTGGTGTGTAATGGGATCTTTGCGATCAATAAAGCGGATATCGCAATTGTCGCGACTGATAACGGAATTGAAGAGCGTACTGCGATTTAATTAAACTTTCTAGAAAAAAACCCTCTAAGTCTCCCTTTCTTAAAGGGAGACTTTTAAAACCCCCTCTTTGAAAAAGAGGGGGGGAAAATTGAAAAAACTATAATGACCTTATCCGACCTACCCGAAATTCAAATCACTCGCAATGTTCGTTCAACTCGCTTGCGTTTACGCGTTGATGCCACCCAGATTCGCCTGACAGCGCCAGTTTTTTGCAGCAAAAAACAGATACAGCATTTTATTGAACAATCTGAAAGCTGGTTGCTCAAAACTTGGCAATCTCAGCAGGAAAAAGTCGAAAATATTGACCGGACGCTACCCAGTGAACTACAGCTATTTAATTTAACAGCGCCTATTCATATTCATTATCAAAACCAAAAAAACAACTTTATTTTTGATCGCGAGAATTTACAGTTATGGATCAGCGATCGACATCCTGAAGAATATTTAAAAGCCTTTGTAATCGCCTACGCAAAAGAACAGCTTCCGCTATATTTAAATCTTGTCGCACAGCAATGTTATCTGTCTTTTAACAACTGCAGCATTCGACAGCCTAAAACCCGATGGGGTAGTTGCTCTGCCAAACATGACATTATGCTGAATAGTGCTTTGGTTTTATTTCCAGAAGAAGTAACACGTTATGTTACTGTGCACGAACTGGCACATACCCGACATTTTGATCATAGTCCGTACTTTTGGGCAGAAGTCGCCAAACATGATCAGCATTACCAACAGCATCGTAAAATGCTGAAAAATACGCCGTTGCCGTATTGGTGGTAAGTCTAAAACCGTATTCAATATAGCAAGATTATCCTTTTAAAATAGCCTAAGCAATACGGTTATTTTAAAATCAAAGCTGATCTAAGAAAGTCTTGCAACTAAAAAACCAGCAATCCCCAGTGAAATGGTTTAGAAAACCTGAACTTCCTGTCATACTAGGCAGCATAAAGGAAACATATATTTGAGGTAATGATCGTGATTTCAGTTGGTATTGTCGGTGGTACAGGTTATACAGGCGTTGAACTTTTGCGTCTTTTACTGCGACACCCAAATGTACAAGTGAAGGCACTGACATCACGTACAGAAGCAGGGCGTCGTGTCGACGACATGTTCCCAAGCTTACGCGGCCATACCGATCTTAAATTTTCCGATTTAAGTCTGGATTTATTGAAATCATGCGATGTAGTATTTTTTGCAACTCCGCACGGTGTCGCAATGAAACATGCCGAAGAGCTTGTGGCTGCAAATACCAAAGTAATCGATCTGGCTGCAGATTTCCGCTTACAAGATCTTGAACAGTTTGAAAAATGGTATGGCATGCAGCATGCTTGTCCAGAACTGTTAAAAGATTCTGTTTACGGTTTATCTGAATTGAATCGTGAAGAAATTAAAAAAGCCAATGTCATCGGGAACCCGGGCTGTTATCCAACTACAGTTCAGTTGGGTCTGGCGCCAGTTTTAAAAGCTGCTGAAGCATTAGTGAAGCCTGAAAGCATTATTATCGATGCCAAATCTGGTGTATCAGGTGCAGGGCGTAAAGCCAGCCTGGGCATGATTTATTCTGAAAATGCCGATAACTTTAAAGCTTATGGTGTAGCAGGCCATCGCCATCACCCTGAAATTGTCGAAGCACTGGAAAATATTTCAGGTCAAAAAAATGTCTTTGATCATATTTTATTTGTACCGCATTTGGTGCCAATGATTCGTGGTATGTTGTCGACCATCTACATCGATTTAACCGAAACAGGACAAGCTGCAGATTTACAGGCATTGTATGAACAGTTCTATGCCAATGAAGCATTTGTCGATGTCATGCCGGCAGGCAGTTCACCTGAAACTCGTTCAGTGCGTGGCGCCAACCAGTTGCGTATTGCCTTGTACAAGCCACAGCCTACGAAACTGGTTGTACTGGTTGCACAAGACAATCTGGTGAAAGGTGCCGCAGGTCAGGCCGTACAAAACATGAACCTGATGTTTGGTTTTGCTGAAGATGCTGGCTTAAATAATATTGGTTTATTACCATAAAAAACGTATTAGAGCTTCACACACATTTAGATTTGGATTTAAATGTGTGTCTTGATTAAAGCAAACAAGAGATCAAAATGCTGAATAACGAGTCAAATACGACGCTTCCTCAGGAACCCGGGGCAAAAAAATCATTTATGAAAGGCAATACGCCCTTGGTCATTGGTGCGGCTGTATTGATCTTAAGTAGTGGCGTACTTGGATATACCGTAGGACATCGTCAGGGTTTGACTGCGGCGGGTTATGATGCAGATGCAGAGCAGCTGGTCGATGTAGTACAGACTCAGAAAGCCAGTCTGGAAACATTGAACAAGACTTTGAATACTGCAATTCAGGAGCGTGATCTGGCCGTCAGTAATGCCAATGATCTGTATCTGGCCATGATTAAGGCACGTGATGAACAGGTTCAGGCTGAAAGTGTAGGAACTATTTATCGCGAGATCTTGCGTCAGCGTGGCGGTTTGGCATTGGCAGTTCAAAACCTGTCTATTAAGCCTTTACCCGAAAATGCCTTTGAATATCAGATTGATCTGGTTCAGGTGAGTCCAGGTAAAAGTCGTGCCTCAGGCAGTGTGGAATTACGCTTGATTAAAGGGACTGAAATTCTGGTGGTACCACTGGAAGACAAAAACTTTAATTTTGAAAATTATGAGCGCTTGACTGGTCGCTGGACCATGCCTAAAGGCTTTACGCCAGAATTTATTGAAGTGCGTCTCACCGGGGCCAAGCCTGTGATTCGTCGTTTTAGCTGGGAACAGGGCAAAGCAGTAGAAAATCAGTCTGCTTCTTTGTCAGAAATTCCGAAAACCGAAGCAAATGCAAATTAAGTGTGAAATATAAATCTTATGCCAAGCAATAAACGTCAAATGTGTTTAAGTGATATCAAAAATTCTTTTTCTGAGTCTGGAATTGTTGATTGGCATATTAGCCCGCGTTTAGCAAATGAACCCTCTGAAGAGGGTGATTCTGATTTGGCTGTACAGACTGCACCGCCCGAACTGAAGCGCCCGCCGCTATATGCTGTTGTTTTAATGAACGACGACTATACGCCGATGGAGTTTGTAATTGAAATTTTACAACAATACTTTGCAATGAATCTTGACCAAGCTACACAAGTAATGCTAACTGTACATTATGAAGGAAAGGGTGTAGCTGGGGTCTATCCTCGAGACATTGCGGAGACCAAAGCGAACCAAGTCAATAATTATGCTCGATCACAAGGTCATCCATTACTTTGCCAAATAGAGCCTAAAGATTAAGGGGGTTACATGCTCAGTCGTCAATTAGAAGTATCACTACGTTTGGCTGTCAGCATGGCTCGTCAAAAGAGGCATGAGTTCCTGACCGTAGAACATTTATTGTTAGCCTTACTCGACAATGATTCCGCCGTGAATGCTCTCAAAGCATGTGGTGCGGACATCATCGTGTTGCGTAAGGAATTAGAAGAGTACGTCGAACAACATACCCCTAAACTTGGTGAAAATAGTGATCAGGCACCACACCCGACAGAAAGCTTTGACCGGATCTTGCAACGCGCGATTTTTCACGTGCAATCAAGTGGCGGTGATCGTACTGTAGAAGGTGCCGATATTCTGGTTGCCATGTATTCTGAGCGTGACTCATTTGCAGTCTATCTGCTAAAACGTCATCAAATTAACCGTCTGACTCTGACCCAGTACCTGTCTCATGGTACGCGTAAAGAAGACGTACAATCTGAAGAAGAGATCGAAGACCTCGATGGTGAATCGGCATCTTCAGCAAGTTCAGGTCCACTTGAACTTTATACGACCAACCTGAATATTGAAGCGCAAAAGGGCAAGACTGATCCGCTGATTGGTCGTGAAAAAGAAATTGAGCGTGCCGCGCAAATTCTTTGCCGCCGTCGTAAGAACAACCCGCTGCTTGTAGGTGATCCAGGTGTTGGTAAGACCTCAATTGCTGAAGGTCTGGCCTGGTTAATCGTAAATGGTAAAGCACCAAAACCATTGGAAAATGCTGAAATTTTCAGCTTGGATATTGGAGCGTTGGTTGCAGGAACAAAATACCGTGGTGACTTTGAAAAACGCTTGAAACAGCTTTTAAATGCCCTGAAAAAGAAACCTGAAGCGGTGCTATTTATTGATGAAATTCACATGATTATTGGTGCAGGCTCCAGTATGGGTAGTACCATGGATGCATCAAATCTGATCAAGCCGGCGTTGGCGAATGGTACTTTACGTTGCATTGGTTCAACCACTTTCCAGGAATACCGTCAGGTATTTGAGAAAGATCATGCTTTATCACGCCGTTTCCAGAAAATTGATGTGAATGAGCCATCTATTTCTGAAACAATTGATATCTTACGTGGACTAAAATCGAAGTTTGAAGATTTCCATCATGTGCAATATGACGATCAAGCTTTGGTGTCTGCAGTAGAGCTTTCTGCGAAATTTATCAATGACCGTTTCTTGCCAGATAAAGCGATTGACGTTATTGATGAAGCCGGTGCGCAGCGCCGCCTGAAAGCTGAACAAGATGACAGTTTGATTACTGTGGAAAATATTGAAGACATCGTCTCCAAGATTGCCCGTATTCCGCCGAAAACTGTCTCTAAAGATGACAGGAGTGTGCTGGAAAATCTTGAGCGTGATCTGAAACGTGTGGTTTTTGGTCAGGATGAAGCTATTGAAGCCTTGGCATCGGCGATTAAATTGTCACGTGCCGGTTTGAAATCTCCAGATAAACCTGTGGGCAGTTTTGTTTTTGCTGGCCCAACGGGTGTCGGTAAAACGGAAGTGACCAAGCAGCTCGCTAAACAGATGGGTGTGGAGCTGGTTCGTTTCGATATGTCCGAGTACATGGAACGCCACGCGGTGTCTCGTCTGATTGGTGCCCCTCCAGGTTATGTCGGTTTTGATCAGGGTGGTTTGCTCACCGATGCGATCCACAAAAATCCGCACTGTGTGCTGTTGCTCGATGAGATCGAAAAAGCCCATCCGGATGTCTTTAACCTGTTATTACAGATTATGGATCATGGTTCATTGACTGATAATAACGGACGTAAATCTGATTTCCGTAACGTGGTACTGGTTCTCACCACCAATATTGGCGCTGAAAGTATTTCACGTGTCAGCATTGGCTTTATGGAACAGGACAATAGCAATGATAACCAGGAAGCGATGAAGAAAGCTTTCTCTCCAGAATTCCGTAACCGTCTCGATGGTGTAATTCAGTTCAAAGCATTGCCAAGCAGCATCATTGAAAACGTGGTGGATAAATTCCTGACCGAACTTCAGGCACAACTGGATGACAAAAAAGTCATGCTGGAAGTGGATCAGAGTGCGCGTGAATGGATGTCCGAGCATGGCTATGACCGTTTAATGGGTGCACGCCCAATGCAGCGTCTGATTCAGGAGCACCTGAAAAAACCATTGGCAGAAATGATCCTGTTTGGAGAACTGGCTGAAAATGGTGGTAACGTTTCAGTATCGGTGAAAAAAGAAAATGGTAAAGCGGTTGGCTTAAAACTTGAAGTCTTTGAAGACCAGACGGCTGAACCAGCTTAATCTATATAAAAAAATAAAACCCGTGCTTGCACGGGTTTTTTCATGTAATCGTGTTGTTTAAACAAGCATACTCATTCATATAAAAGATAAATCATGGATATTCAAATTACCAAGTTGCTCACCACTTTTTGCCTGTTTTTGGTCACGGCATTGATGGAAATTTTAGGCTGTTATTTCCCATACCTGATTTTAAATCAGGGAAAAAGTCACTGGTTGTGGATTCCGACAGTTCTGGCTTTGGCGGCTTTCGTCTGGTTACTCACCTTACATCCGGCTGCTTCAGGACGGATCTATGCCGCTTATGGCGGGATCTATATCTTTTCGGCACTGATGTGGTTGCGCTTCGTTGATCAAGTGACGTTGTCACGTTGGGATTTACTGGGCGGGATGGTGGTCATCCTGGGCGCACTGATTATTATTTTGCAGCCGCAAGGCCTGGTGCGCTAACAGGGTATAAGAGCGACATTCATCAAAAAAAGGTAGCTATAGCTACCTTTTTTAAAACTCTGTAATAGCATCACACCCGATTTCTTATGTATTTAGACTATTTCAATTTGCAATCTTTTTGGGAAATATCAGTTTTATAGGTTTGTGTTGGCGAGCTCAGATTTAGCTCGACCTTGTATGGGTTTTCTATCTGGTAGCGATGTTCAAAGAAAATTTCACAATTATTCAAAAGATTATTTCGAATTACTGTCATCACTTCTTTACGACCCAGGTCTTTTTCAAATTGGCTGAAATCGGGCGTAGTGATCATACCTTTTAGCGTGGTTTTATTAGCACTTAACTGTAATTGTTCAATAATCGTATTCTGATCGATCTGCAAAGGTAAAGTTCTGGAATCTTCTGCACTGAGCACTGTGAGCAACTCATTCAGTTCAGCTTTTTTCTGAATTTTAAATTTGCTGTCGAGAATATTTTTTTCTTGAAGATATTGGTCAAATTCGGAAGCATTTACATTTGTAGCCAAGATACTGAGACCGAATCCTAAAATGCCGAGTAGCTTAATATAATATTTCATATAAATCACAGAAATTACGTTAGTTTTATGGGGAAAATAGAAACATGACATGAATAGAATCAACACACAACTGTAATTTCATAGCGAATACCTAAGCGATAAGTTTCAATAACAATATTCCCCTATGAGTATTAAAATTCTCATAGTTTAGCTTCAAAAAACTTATCAAAAATTACACTTATTATTTTGTCTGAAAATTTTGCAAAGATTATATTTAGAGTAACTTATTTACAATAAAAAGTAATAACTCTTGATTGGACAAATCCTCTTAAGAAAGAGCGTGTAGGGAGAGGTATTCCGACCACCTATAAAGTTTTAATCCAAATAATTAAAATAAGGATGTCATATTTTGAACCCAACTTATACAAGACAAGAAAAAATTGGACGAATCAAAGGTATCGTGGGAGCGGCATCCGGGAACCTGGTCGAATGGTTTGATTTCTATATTTATGCTGTATTTGCAGTGTATTTTACCCATGCCTTAACTGCCCCCGACTTGGACAGTTCTGTTCAGGCAATTTATGTTTGGGGGGTATTTGCAGCCAGTTTTTTCATGCGTCCAATTGGTAGTTGGTTATTTGGGCGTATTGCTGATAAGTATGGCCGAAAGAAATCTATGATTATTTCAATCTGTTTAATGGCATTGAGTTCTTTCCTATTTGCAGCCTTACCTACCTATGCAGTGGTCGGAGTGATAGCACCATTTCTCTTATTACTCGTACGTCTGCTACAGGGTTTGTCTGTAGGCGGGGAATATGGCGCAGTCGCAACCTATATGAGTGAACTCGGCCTCAAGGGCCAGCGTGGATTCTTTTCTTCTTTTCAATATGTGACCTTAACGGGTGGTCAACTCTTAGCAAGTTTGTTAGGCGTAATTTTTTTGAATATTATGACAGAACAGCAGTTACAAGATGGAGGCTGGCGAATTCCTTTTGTTATAGGTGGTTTAGCTGCACTTGCTTCTTTACTTGCACGTAGTCGGCTTGAAGAAACCTTATCGCATAAAGATAGTGAAAAGCAGGAATCTGGAACACTTAAAGAGCTATTTAGAAACCACTGGAAAACTTTTTTGCTGGTCGTTGGTTTGACTTCAGCAGGTTCTTTGAGTTTCTACGTGATCACTGTCTACTCAAAAACTTATCTGACAAATATTGGAATTGATGCCAAAGCTGTAGCGCTGATTATGACAGCATCAATCTTTATTCTCATGATCGCACAGCCATTTTTTGGCATGCTGTCAGACCGTATCGGACGAAGAAATTCAATGTTACTGTTTAGCAGTCTGATGGCTATTACGATTTATCCCGTCATGGTATTAGGTATGCGGGCTTTCAGCAGCTCTCCATTTATTGTGGCTCTTCTACTGATTTTTCTAATGATGATACTAAGTTTATATACCTCAATTAGCGGGATTGTAAAAGCGGAACTATTTCCGCCTTATGTGCGTGCTCTTGGGGTGGGTTTTTCTTATGCGGTCGGGAATGCTGTCTTTGGTGGCTCGGCACCCTCTATTGCACTACAGTTTAAGGCAGCAGGAATAGAAAACAGTTTCTTTGTCTATGTGACCGTGATGCTGATTATATGTTTCTTCTGCAGCTGGCAACTTCCAAAAGAAGCCCCGTATCTCAAGGATGATCTTTAAAAAGTGGAAAATTAAAAAAGCACCTCAAGGGAGGTGCTTTTTTATAGATTATCAGTCTTTTTTCAGGTTTTCGTTGAGCAGAAATTCAACCAGGGCCTTTTGCGCGTGCAGGCGATTTTCAGCTTCATCCCAAACCACGGCATTTTTATGGTCAAGCAGATTTTCTGAAATTTCTTCTCCACGATGTGCAGGCAAACAGTGCATGAATAAACAATCCGGATGCGCAAGATCCATCAGGCGTTCGTTTACCTGATAATCTGCAAATGCTTTTTCACGGATTTTCTGTTCTTCTTCCTGGCCCATGCTTGCCCACACGTCAGTGACGATCAGGTCAGCATTCACGGCTGCATCTTCAGCAGAAGGGACCAGTTCCACACAATGCGCAAATTCAGACAGGAATCTTTCCTGTGGCTCATAGCCCTTTGGCGCTGCAATTTTAAGATTAAAGCCCCACATATGCGCAGCCTCAATATAAGAATTACACATATTGTTGCCATCACCAATCCAGGCAACAGTTTTACCTTCGATTGAGCCACGTTGCTCTACATAGGTCTGCATGTCAGCAAGTAACTGACAAGGGTGGTGATCATCTGTTAAAGCATTAATGACCGGAACTTTTGAGTAAGATGCAAAACGTTCCACGATATCATGACCAAAAGTACGGATCATCACGATATCCAGCATGCTTGAAATCACGCGTGCAGAATCTTCAATCGGTTCACCACGACCTAACTGGGTATCGCGTGAAGACAGGAAAATTGCGCTACCACCAAACTGGCTCATGCCAGCTTCAAACGAAACACGCGTACGGGTACTGGATTTCTCAAAAATCATGCCCATCACTTTACCAACAAATGGTTGGAACACTTCATTGTTATGCTGTTTGCGCTTAAGCTCTATTGCGCGTTGTAAAATCTGGTTAAGTTCTAAAGTTGATAAATCGCGTAAGGTGAGAAAGTGACGGAGAGCCATTCGTTACTCCACAATAATTGCCGAAAAACTCGATCAACAATCAGTTGTTGGTTAGTTTAAGAAAAATACGGAATCGGTTAATATACTATAAGCAATGAAAAATGCAAAAAAACTAGACTTTTTGATGACCGTCTAAAAAGCGATCCACACAATAATTAATGTATTTGTCGATTTCCTGATCATCTTCCTGTACCGGAATTCCCATCAGGATGCGCCATTCCAGATTACGCAAAATACCAAAATATAGCTGGGCCGAATATTGTGGATTCTCGCAATGCAATAAACCTTGGGCATTGGCCTGTTCTAAAGCCGTTGCAATGGCACTTTGCACATGCACCGGGCCACGCTCGTGAATATGCTGGGCGAGCTCTGGATTACGCTGACTCTGTTCCAGGACTAGACGCATAAAGGCCGAATTTTCAGGTTGCATGATCTGGTGATAAAAATTGAGCAGCGTGTGTACCAAATAACTACGAAAATCCAGTGCCCTCAGTTCGATTGGAATACTGATATCTTCGAAAAACTTGATACGACGATAATCACAGATGGCCTTAAACAAGCCTTCTTTATTGCCAAAATACTTATAAATGGAAGCTTTGGAACCACCAGCATGCTGAACGATATCATCGAGAGAAACAGCATCATAACCACGTTCCAGAAACAGCTCGGTTGCACTGTTCAGCAGTGCAATACAGCGCTCATGGCCACGTTTGGTCTGCGGCAGGTCTTTGGCGAGCGGTTCTAGTGCGAGGTCTTGCATAGGAGATAATACATCAACATGTCAATAAAGATTGAAGCGCCATCATAGCAAATATATGTAGATATTTCATAATCGCACCGCATAAGTGCAGTATTTGCCGGATTAGGTAAAGCAAAACTTAAAAATTTGACTAAAGTTTTAGAGTATTTGTTCTATCGGGTTATGGAATGAGCAAGCCAAATGAGTATACTCGAAATTCAATAATTATAGCCAAGACTGTGGAAAAGGAAGATGACAGAACAAATGTCTGCAGGTCTAAGATTTAGACAAGCACTTGAAGTCGAGAAACCATTGCAAATTATGGGTACGGTAAATGCCTATGCTGCCATGATGGCCAAACAAGTCGGTTATAAAGCCATTTATTTATCAGGTGCAGGTGTCGCGAACTATTCTTATGGTTTGCCTGACCTGGGTATGACCAGTCTGGATAATGTTCTTGAAGATGTACGCAGGATCACAGAACGTGTTGATACACCCTTATTGGTTGATATCGATACCGGTTGGGGCGGGGCATTAAACATTGCCCGCACGATAAAACAGATGACAGCAGCAGGAGTCGCTGCAGTTCATATTGAAGACCAGGTGGCACAAAAGCGTTGTGGTCATCGTCCAAATAAAGAAATCGTATCGCAGCAGGAAATGGTTGATCGTATTAAAGCCGCTGTAGATGCGAAAACCGATTCAAACTTCGTGGTGATGGCACGTACCGATGCGCTACAAAAAGAAGGTCTGCAAGCGGTGATCGACCGTGCTTGTGCCTGTGTTGAAGCTGGCGCGGATGCAATTTTTGCTGAGGCGATGACCGATATCACTATGTACCGTACAGTTTGCGATGCGGTAGGTGTGCCAGTTCTGGCGAATATTACCGAATTTGGTGATACACCTTATTATACGGTTGATGAACTGGCGGAGCAGGGCATTGGCATGGTGCTATATCCATTGTCAGCGACACGTGCTATGCAAAAAGCAGCCCTTGAAGTGATGCGTTCGGTTCGCGAACACGGGACTCAGGTGAATGTGCTGGATCTCATGCAGCAACGCAAAGAACTCTATGAATTTTTAGATTATCACAGCTTCGAAGACACATTAGATAAACTGTTTAAACAGGAGAATTAAAAAAATGGCTGAAGGAAAAGTACTCACCGGCGCAGGATTGCGTGGACAAGTGGCAGGTAAAACCTCACTCTCAACAGTTGGTAAAAGTGGCGCAGGTCTGACCTATCGCGGTTATGACGTGCAGGATCTGGCAGAACATTGCCAGTTTGAAGAAGTCGCTTATCTGATTTTCTTTGGAGAATTGCCTACTTCAGAGCAGTTAGTTGCCTACAAAGCCAAACTGAAATCTTTACGCACTTTACCTCAGGCATTAAAAGAAGTGCTGGAGCGTATTCCTGCCGATTCTCATCCGATGGATGTGATGCGTACTGGCGTTTCCATGCTCGGCAATCTTGAAACTGAGCAATCTTTTGAGCAGCAACAGGATATCGCGGACCGTATTTTAGCGACTCTACCTGCAATTATCTGTTACTGGTATCGCTATAGCCATGACGGCGTGCGTATTGAAGAAAATACTGACGATGATTCGATTGGTGCACAGTTCCTGCATCTGCTGCATGGTGAAAAGCCAAATGAGCTGCATGAACAGGTGATGAATGTCTCCTTGATTCTATATGCAGAACATGAATTCAATGCTTCGACCTTTACGGCTCGTGTTTGTGCATCAACGCTGTCCGATATGCATTCTTGTATCACCGGTGCAATCGGGTCTTTACGTGGGCCTCTACATGGTGGCGCCAACGAAGCTGCAATGGACATGATCGAAAACTGGACATCGCCTGAAGAAGCTGAACGCGAAATGTTGGGTATGTTGGAACGTAAAGAAAAAATCATGGGCTTCGGTCATGCGATTTATAAGGACAATGATCCACGGAATGGCATTATTAAAGTCTGGTCTGAGCGTTTGGCCAAAGATGTAGGCGATACCGTGCTGTATCCGGTATCGGTGCGCTGTGAAGAAGTGATGTGGCGTGAGAAGAAACTATTCTGTAATGCCGATTTCTTC
Source organism: Acinetobacter sp. BY419 (assembly GCF_019038395.1). Lineage (GTDB taxonomy): Bacteria > Pseudomonadota > Gammaproteobacteria > Pseudomonadales > Moraxellaceae > Acinetobacter. The sequence goes on along the minus strand of NZ_JAGFXZ010000003.1, from coordinate 56,922 downwards.
CATGCCTCTGCTTATCATTTCATGGGTATTCCAACCCAACTGTTTACCCCGATTTTTGTCATGTCGCGTGTGACAGGATGGGCAGCACATGTGATGGAACAACGCGCAGATAACCGTATTATCCGTCCAAGTGCGGATTATACTGGTCCTGAACTACGTAAAGTGGTACCGATTGCCCAGCGTTCTACAGCGGCTTAATCCGGTAAAGTTGTGAATATAAAAAAGGTCTCAATCGAGACCTTTTTTAATCGGCTTTTTTTTTATCGACTTAACAGGACCGGATCTTCAATGCTATAACCGGTTTCAAAAGGAATACCCAGATACTTCACCGTCACCAGGGTTTTATTGTGTCTCGGAACTTTATAGGCCTGACTGATTTTTAAGCCTTGTTGATAACTGACTGCTTGCTGAAGCGGACTTTTTTGTGAGCCAAATTTCACTTGATATTGATAGGTCCATTTGGGCACTTTTTCATTCGGATCATGCCAGGCCGGTGCGCTATCTTTGATTGTCTTTAACACCTTAAGTTGCGGCTTGGAACTTTGAATAGAGCCCAGTGGAATCAAACGTTTTTTGATTTTGGCGATGTCCTGATCAAACTTGCGGCTTTCTTGATCATAATCGATGCGATTGGTTTTAGGGTTGATATATAAGGAGTTGACCTGAATCAGTTGATTCGGCGTTTTAGATTTAAAATTATAATAATACAGTTGAGGCAAGCGTCCACGACCATCGAGGTAATGACGCAGGATATAAAGTTTTTGTTCTTTAACTTCATAGCCTAAGACTTCAATATTTTGTGGGCCACCCACCGTAGCAAAAGCCAGACCGGGCAAGCTAAGAGGGAGCAGAAGCAGTGCGGTTTTAATATTCATGGTCATTCCACCCTCAAAAAAATAGATTGGCAACTGATCACGCCACTCTATCTTAAAATACAGTAGAAATAATGAAGTTTACTCAGGCTAAACAGTAACTTTGAAAGCTTAACTGTTGTTCAGCAGATTGATCATGTCATGTGCCACTGCGGCTGACAGTTTGTTGAGACGTTCAAACGGCGAGCCTTTGAGGTAATACTGAAACTGATGAACTTGAGTACCATCATTAATTGCCACAAAAAAAGTCCCTTCCGGTTTCTCTGGTGTCGCACTACCACCCGGTTTAAGCAAACCTGTACAGGCAATAATCCAGTCAGCATCACGGAACATTTTTTTACCTGCCTCTGCCAGAGCAACAGTTACCGGCATAGATTCCGCAGTATGGCTATTGATCAAAGTCTTTGAAATGCCCAATACTGAAGTCTTTACACTTACATCGTAGCAGATCAAACCACCAATCAGAATTTCGGCACCTTCTCCTTTGCAAATGGAGAACTGGCTACTCAGATATCCCGAGCTTGCGCTTTCGATAAAGGCAATTTTTATGTTTTTCTCTTCGAGTAAGTTACAGCAGGTCTTTATCATAGTCTCTATATTTTCTTTGTGAGAGTGATTCTAGATCAATTTAGACAGATTTTTTCTGTCGATCAACTCCCAGTATATTTATATTTTTATGAAAGTTAAATTTTTTTCATAGATTAGTGTAATTTCATATTGATTGGATCGCTTTAATCTGAGTGATTAAAGCTTGGGCTATTTTTGAAAATAGAGGTTTCTTCTCAAGCTGAACAGTGGTAAAAATAAAAATAAAGTGCTTAGTGAAAGTAGGGTGTTGGAATGAAAACCACAGTAAAATATGTAGTCTTAAAAAGTCTTGACTACCAATTGGGTACAACATTATTTCAGGAAGAAATTGATGCTGATGGTCAATATTTTGATCAGATACCAAGCACGATTTCTTATCAGAATTTACAGTTCAAAGTAAAAAGCAAAGAGCTTAAACGTTTGCATCTGGCTGAAGAACAGGAAGATACCCAAACCATTATTGTTAAAGTCGTCAATATCTAATTAAATATGAATTTAATAAGCCTCTTTTAAAGAGGCTTATTATTTATAAATAAGTTAATAAATATAATTAAAAATAATGATTTTATCTAAATTAATATTTACCTAAAAGCACCTGATACTTTAATTAAAGTCAAGATAAAATCGAAACGGTTTACCTGTTATTAGTGAACTAACGTTAAGTATCGTATTGAATATTATTTAGGGATATTCTAAAACAACTGGATTTTTAACATTAAATCCAATCTCTAAAAATTTATAAAAGATTCTGATTAATTTATATATATATTGATTTAAATCAATAATATAGATTATATTTGATTATATTCATTAATATATTTTAATTTTTTATATATATGAAAAATGACTTAAGTTATTCCTTTTAATGGATAATAATTTTTGAAACATAAAGTTTTTCATTATGTTTCTGTTGCATTATATAAAGTAATTTATGTTGCGCATTAATCTCTACTTCAAGTACTTAGCTTACTATTATTTACATTGAATTAATCTGTAACAGGTTAAAGGTTGGCTAAATCTGAAAAATGCGTAGAGTGGACATTAAGTCGAAACCTATCGGCTTTTAATTTAAAGCAAATAGTAAGGAATAACACCATGGTTAATAATCAACAGCAAGACCAACAGAACCAACAACAGCAAAATCAACAACGCAATCAAGAACAGCAGCGTCAACAAAACAACCAGCAAAACCCAAATCAGCAACAACCCAACCAGCAGCAACAACAGCCGCAGGGTCAAAGCAATCAGCAACAGCGCGATCAGCAGCAACAACAGCAGCCGCAGCGCAATCAGCAACAAAACCAGCAAGGCCAACAACAGCAACAACAGCCACAGCAAAAAAGTAACCCGCAACAACAGAATTCACAAAATCAACAAGATGAGTGAATACTGCAGCGTTAACTCTGTCTAAGATAAACGCTCTTCATAAAAAACCGCCTGATTCAGGCGGTTTTTTATGTATTTATTGCTCTATTACACTGACCATATCAACACTGGATACTGGCTTTTTGCTTGTAGAAATTCAAGGCATTGTCTAGATCTGTGAGTAGATCTTTTTCTGTATATTCCTCGGGTGAAAGTTGCATTAGAGCAGGCATATATTTATTTTTATATTCTTTAGGATATTGTTCACACAGGATACTCACTCTTTCTTCTAAACTAATTGTTGAAGAGTCTAATTTGTCCAGATAAGCACTGAGTTGATTATCTGACTGTTCAAACTGTGCTTTAATATTTGCGTCAGGCTCTGCTGAGCTCTCTGCTTGCTGTTTTTGGCAGCCGCTTATTGCGAGACTCATCAGTAAAGTAATCAGTATGCGATTTTTCATGGTGCCAAAATATTGTTATTCCTCATATGAAAAATTATAGAGAGAATTAGCGAAAAAGAAAGCAGACATCTACAAACTTTATGGGATGTTAAAAATTATAGCGTGAGATAGTTTAATAAAATAAGGAAGTTTCTCCTAAAATTTTGAATCATGCTGTTTTATGGATTGTCTGAGTTATTTATCTTTGAAATATGATTATTTATTAATCTGAATTGCCATTCAAATATTTTTTTGCCTAAAATAAAGTCATTTAATTAACGAAAGTAATGAATGTTTCACATTTGGAAACATTGAATCTATATATCCTACACAGACTGACTACCTGGCGAGTGATATCTTGGCGTCATTCTAAAAACTCAATGAATATAATTTAAAATCAGCACATTACAAGGCCTGTTCAATTTGGGAGAGTTGAACAGGCTTTTTATTTTCATCCTAAATTTTATTTGTTCTTTACTGATTGTATTTTTTCCATGCTCTTTTCACATAAGTTTTCATTCACAACATAAAGCCTGAAAATTCTCTCAAGAGAGATACATGAATAGATGTTATTTATATATCTCTTTTCACTAAAAGACAGGGCAAAACTATGATGAGATGTATATGCGCATTTGGCATGGGCGTGATGGTCGGTTGTTGTTTTAAATCTTGCAAAGAAAAAATGTGTCAGATGATGAGCAGCGATCATTGCAAAAGTAATCATTGTAAAAAAGACCAGACGACTACAACTGAAGATCCTGTACGGACTACTTAGCCCTAAAGGCTTCAATATGACTTCAGTACTAAACAGAGCTAAGAACTAAAGCTGTCCGAGCTCGCTGAGCTGATCCAATCATTATGTATTGAGTCATTCCATATTTATTTAAAGCAATAAAGCTCGATCCAGGGTCGAGCTTTTTATACTCAGGAGAAAAACATGATGCAATTTATATTTTGTTTATTTGGCCTTCATGGGGCGACTGAAATTAATTCCACCTGTGACTATGATGAGGTCAAAGAAAGAGAGTCGTGATTGCTTGAGAAATATTGAATAATGCTCCAAGTCAACAGAGGTATTAGTAGAAAGCCGTCCCCCGTTCAATCATTAGTTGGCGGGGTTTTTCTTGGCTGATGAAATTTTCATTATAAAAATCCAGAATGATGAATGTACTCGACTGGATCTAGGCAAAACTGATCACAATACATACTATATGAGAGAATTATTTAAATACGATTACATGGCGATAACTTTTTAGAACATTAGAATTGAAATAGTCGGATAATAATATATTGCAAAATGCGATAATTTCTTTATACTAGAAATATAGCAAAATGCGATAAAATATATGCATGTGATCACTCACGCACGAATTCTTGAAGCAACTCAAAAGTGGCCACAGGCTGAAACGGCATTAGATGGTTGGTATCGACTAATAAAGGCCAATCATCCTAAAGATTTTGCTGAAATGAAGAGACTCTTTCCCGCCGTAGATAAAGTTGGAAAGTTTCATGTATTCGATATCGGTGGAAACAAGATTCGGCTGATTGCTGTGGTGATGTATCAGGCAAAACGCGTTTATATTCGCCATGTCTTGTCTCACCATGAATATGATAAAGGTCATTGGAAGGAAGGTTAGTATGAATGCAATGATTAAACAGGCCGTTGATCACTGGCGTTATGTTGCACCATTGCTCAGCAAGCCGGAAAATGAAGACGACTTTAATACACTGACTGAAGCTTTAGATGAGCTTTTGGATATTGTCGGCGATGATGAATCACATCCTTTAATGGGGCTTATTCATCAGTTGGGTGACTTGGTCTCGGCTTATGAGCATGAACATCTACCCATGCCAGAAGGTGATGGACGAACTGCCTTGGCCTTCTTGATGGAGCAACATGGGCTTAGTCAAGCGGACTTGTCAGAGGTCGCGACACAATCGGTAATTTCAGAAATATTGAATGGCAAACGTCAGCTGAATATTCGTCACATCAAGGCTTTGTCTGAACGCTTTAATGTATCGGCAGATACTTTCTTTTAATCGATGCGCAGCTAAGTTCATATTCCCATACTCTGCTGTCTAATTAGTGGGCGCTACTCATTTGATCATTTAGATTTCAAGTGTCGTGGGGGGCACTTTCAGCAGAGTGAATCTCTCTAAAAAGTGAATATGAAACATAAATAACATTGATGTTTACAACCAGATGTCATATTTATTTCTTAAGAGATCAATCAAGGAGATACATATGACAAATAAGCCAGAGCAAGAATCGAATCCGCAAAAAGAATCGAATCCGCAAAAAGAATCGAATCCGCAAAAAGAATCGAATGACGATAAAGGTAATCAGGCATCTTATAAGCATGTAAAGCTAGAGAAAAAACCCAATGCAGAACCGGAAAATCCTTTGAGAGAGCAAAAATAGTTTTTTCATATTGACGAAGCCCTAACTTGGTTTAGGGCTTTTTAGTGTCTTGATAAACCTTGCTCTCTAGGCTTTGCTATAAATTCATCTTTCATTTCAAAGAAAAACTCATGAGCTTGTTCATGGTCGCAGTGTAACCAGTCATGGCGTGATTCTTCAGGAATCACAATAATCGAGCGTTTTTCGTCATTCGGATCATGAAACTGGTTCATAAATGGGTGCTGATCTGAATTTATGGTAAGCATCGAAAATGATCGGATTTTCTCACCCTCAATGAGCGCATCATCATAAATCGCTGCAATGGTAAAAGGATTGCCATCTACACGTGAAATACCAAACCAGTGCGGTTTTCCCTCTATATATTTAGGCTCATAGAATGTGTCGACGGGCACTAAAGCAAACTGGTTGTTTTTCCATGCATGCCGAAAACTCGGTTTAGATGCCACTGTTTCAGTCCGCGCATTGTAGGTATGCCGGCCATATTTTAATTCTTTTGCCCAGGCTGGGATTAGTCCGAAGCGTGCAATATCCAGCTCAAACTCGTATGCACCGCGCATAATGATGGGAGCAGGCGCTAAAGGATAAACATGCGTTTTCATTTCCAGTTTGTGTTGTTTTTCGTGAATCTCTAATAAGGAAAGACGTTTTTTTGAGGGGAAATCATAGTTCGAGCACATAAATAACCTCTTTCATTCTAATTATTATTTGCTAAAGAATTAAGGTATAAAAATGATGAGCTCAAAACAATTCGAAATCGTAAACTTGATTTTAAGAGGAAGGAAGAATATGGATTAAAATCATTTATCATATTTATAGAATAGCCATCATTTAAAGGACTATTCATATAAATGTGAGAATTAAAATATTTGAGCTGTTAATGATTAAATGTAAAAGCTAGCCAGTTTATTTGCTACAGCAGGTGCTTAAAGCTTTCGCTCGTTCAACTCACCAAACTCATAGAGTTGAGACGATTCACTACCAAAAGGAAAAAGACAAGAAGCTCGCTCAAGCTTTATCAACAGTTGTAGCGGCTGCTTTAGGGTCACGTTTGCCAAGAAATGAAGATTGGATTGATCAAAGTCAGTCGACTGGTGGAAAGCTAGGCTTTAGCTTAAATACAGATGAGTTCTCAGGTTTTTAATGTCCATTACTGCTTAGCAGCTAAAGCAGTTGCGGAGGTGCGGTCTGACTCACAGACTACACCTCTCATACAATTATCATGAATATAGAATGACCAAAAATATACAACTATTTTGGATCACACGTACTCACAAATTTTCCTTGTTCGACTGAGTTTATAAAGCCTTCCACCATAAACTCACTTTGCCTTAAAGAGCCATGATGATCTGCACCTTCAACAGTTTTAAATGCAATCGGCTTTTGCTTTGTACACATCAGCTGATAATAGGCATGTGTACCTTGATAATCTACAATCTGGTCTTTATCACCCTGAATCATCATTACAGGGACAGTAGGTATCATATTTTCGATGGATTGTTTTTTTGAGTACTCTAATAAAGGTGTAAGATCTGCATTGGTTTTGAAAACTGTCTGAGGTGCTTCTTTGACATCGGCTTGTAATTCCGATAAACCATGATTACGTGCATAATTAACAATTTGAGCCATTTCATCACTAACTAAATTCATAATATCCAGGCCAGGATCTGCCGCTTCGGCACCCAAAAGAACGATAGGAAGAAATGCAACCACACTTTTTTCAATTTGAGGGTGTGTTGCTGCATATTTAGCAATTCCCTCATATTGATATCCTCCTGGGGCAACTACCATTGCTCCACGTAACTTTAACTCAGGCGCGTCTTTTTGCCCATGCGCAGCGACCATGAGGGCAGCAGCACCTCCCTGACTGTGTCCCATGACATACCATTTCTTATTAAACTGATAAGGCTTTAAAAAATGGAGTGCTCTTACCGAGTCAACCACAGTATGCAATTGGCTCTGTGCATTCATATAGGGATGTTTCCCGGGTGTGCCTAAGCCCTGATAATCTGTGGCAACTACTGCGTAGCCTAGAGCAAGCCAGGCATCAAGTGGTTTGGATGCAAGCTCTTGATAGGCATGTACGGGCCCACCGACATAATCACCGGAAGGTGCACAGGTATCTGCCACACCGGTAGTACCATGTGCCCAAGCCAGAACAGGCCAGCCACCTCTAGGTGGTTTGCCTTGTGGCAATAAAACAAATCCGGAAACTACGATGGGTTCTGACTGTATGCCACGGCTGCGATAGGTGATTAAAAATCGTTGAGCAGCATGGGGAAATAAATCAGTACTTTGTTCCTCTATAGCGAGTAGAGTTCCGGGTGTCTTTGCAGCAATATCACAATTCTGATTCTTGCATTTCCGGGAAATAGCAGGAGATGCGAGCAAAAAGGCAGAGCCTAAGCCTGCACAGCCGACTATAATTTTCAGGAGAGGACTTTTTGTTTTCATTATACTTACCATTTCAATTTTTATAATTTCATTTTTAATGTATCAGCTTTATTCATTTTTCTAAATTGACTCTTAGCGAAGTTTGTAAACTAAAGTTATTAAGTTAAAGTTAATAACCAGTGCAAGAATGACTTTAGTTATGTTTACAATTTAATTGATAATTCATATAAGTATTTGGATCTCAGTGTGGTTCGACTCTTTGAGTCGAATTCATCTCATGTCTAAGCTGACTGATACGCTCATAAATCACCTTTCGCATCCGGTTTATTACTCCCAGGGGCCTGTGTTCCGGTAGCGTATGCCATGGCGTAAAGGAGAGGTTTTCACAAAACTTGTTTTGTTCAGGCGTATCAAAAACCTGTTGAGGAAAACGGATAGTCGCTACCTTGTAGAAAGGTGCCTCGCTTTCTGGCCATTCGGTCATGGAATCTTCGACCGACATGCTGTTTGATGTTCGAGGTTGTACCAAAAACTCCATACATGCCTCACTTTTTTGCAAATGATTCCGCAAATTTTCTCTTAGAAAATTATTGTGGGGAGTATGGGGAATAGGATCTGTGACTGTCGAACATGCTTGGGCTGAATACTTTATAGCTTGACGATCAGCGCCTGTTCCTAATTGATATGGCACCATGGACCAATATCTGGTTTGCAGGGGATCAGAGATTTTATTCCTCGTATTTAATGCGATCCAGGTTCCTTTAGCCCCTAATGCAAACGGAATATGCAGTTTTTTGAGCAAGCTGTCGCTATTTATATCCTGCATAAATGCCATATAACGAGCTGGATCATTCACAAAAAAGACCGGATGATTAATCATGATGAAATCTTGAGTGGACATTTCATCATTTAAAAGCTTTTCTCCGGGTACTGCCAAAAGCTTTATTGCCATGCCACGGGCATCTTTTTTAATATCTGCTTGTTTGGCATTACTAGATCCACTAGAGAAACGAATCCAGGCTGGATATGTTTTTCCAGGAAGGAAAATACCTTGGGCCAGGTTTTTGGGAAGCGCTTCATCTATCTTGAATTCTGCACGTACACAGCCATGTGCCTTAGGGTGGGCATCACGTAGCGCGATACCGGTGGAATACTCTTTCCGAATCGATTTCTCAATAATGTCTGCAATATTTTTAGCTGTGGTTGCTTCATCAGGATAAAAACTTTCATTTAAACCATGATCTATATTGGGATAAGCAAGATCTGTGGGAGAGCCAGTTGCTATAGGCGAGGCATTAGCATGTGCAGTGTTAGAAATACTGATTGCCATCATCGGCAGGGAAAGTAGACCCAAGCCTGCAGCTCTTATAAAGTCAGGCATTGTTTATCTCCTTGCTATACCGCTAGAGTCAGTTTTAATTTTTTAGTTTTAGATCTGAAGTTCTTTGCGGACTCTTCAGATCTAAAACAATGATCATGCTTGGGTGATTATCAATCTTTTAAATTTTAAGCCCATCCAGATCCATTTCTAAAAATATATCCATTCTTTATCATGTGCTCTATATAAAAGTAGGTATTTATTTTTAATTTAACTTAATAATAAAAATAGGGATCTTGGCTGTCTTTTGCCACTTTATTGCAGTTCTTACACTTGATACTCTCAATAGAGTAGCGCCCATGAGTCTGCTTGCCTTCTGCAGCAGCAATAATAGAAAATTGCTGAGTATCATTAAAACTATAGTCATCCTGTGCTCCACAAACAGAACACTTGATAATTTTTCTATCGCAGTAAATGTGTGGTTCGCTCATTACGTATTTCCTTATCCTTAGCTTTGTATTTTCACTGTTTATCATCATCTAATATTATGTTGTATTCACCTAGAACTATATTCTGAATTAAAGGCATTACTTCCCGCTACAAAGTTTTTACTTTCGTAACATTTAGTCATAAACTCATGAAAATCAAATGCCTTAAACTCCAGTTTGCACATTCTTATTCAATATATTTTCTGCATATTTGTAAACTGTCAAGCTACAACCGAGACCAATTCAATGCAACTAAGACTAACTTGTTTTCGATTTAAGTTATTGAAAATAAAGGGATATTAAAATTAATGCCAGTTTTTAAAATTCAGCATAGGCTCAGTGGATTCTACTTTTTCTATTATGCCATTGTTGGGGCGTTCATGCCATTTTGGAGCCTGTATCTTGAAGATCAAGGCTTCAATTATCAGGAAATTGGCATTTTATCTTCGATTGCAATTGTCACTCGGTTCTTTGCGCCGTTGATCTGGGGCTGGATTGCAGACAAGTCCGGTAAACGCATGCTGCTGGTACGTATTGCGACCTGGATGGAAGCCTGTATCTGGTTCATGATTTTTATCATTCCCAACAGCTTTCAATCTGTGGCTTTACTGATGCTGATTTTCAGTTTCTTTCAAAATGCCATTCTGGCACAGTTTGAAGGGGTGACGTTGTTCTGGCTCGGAGAAAAAAGAGCAGAACTCTATGGCAAAGTACGAAAATGGGGATCAGTTGGCTTTATTGTCGGTGTATTTGGCTTGGGTGCTATCTTTGAAATTATCAGCATCAGCATGTTGCCAGTCTTGTTGTTGTGTATTTCATTTTTGGCCTTTCTCTGGTCATTTACCATTAAGGAACCCACGACGGCGCCTGCCGCACAGAAACAGCTCGAACCCTTATGGCCAATATTCAAACGCCCGGTGGTGTATAGCTTTTTTCTGATTGAGCTGATTTTGCTGTTTTCACATGCGCCGTTTTATAGTTTTTATAGTAATTATTTGAGTCAGGCCGGATTTAGCACCAGTCAGATCGGACTGCTCTGGTCGGTCGGAGTCATTGCAGAAATCATCATGTTTGCCTACGCGACTTTCTTTCTGAAACGCTGGTCATGGCGTCATCTGGTCACGCTATGTTTATTAATGACCGGATTGAGATGGTTGATTGTTGGTGTGTTTCCAGCTTCATTCATGGCACAGTTTTTTGCTCAAACCATTCATGCTTTGAGTTTTGGTTTATTCCATATTATTGCGATGCAGGTTATTTTCCAGAACTTCTCTGCAGGACAACAGGGACGTGGACAAGCCTTATATAGCACCATGTGGGGACTTGGTGTGGCGGGTGGCAGTATTCTGGCGGGTTATTATTGGGATCAATTGGGCGGCACATATATCTTCATAGCTGCTGCTGCATCGACCTTGTTTGGCTTGTTACTGATTTTCGGATTGCCTAACAAAGTCGAACTGCAAAAGCAGGCTTGAAAATATCTTCCTAGCATTAAATACGAATTTTGGAATATTGCCCAAACCACGGCTGTGCCTGCTCCAATTGAGCTGCCAGTTGTAGCAGCAGATCTTCACGGGCAAATGGTGCAATAAATTGCGAGCCGAGCGGCAGATTTTTGTCATTCCAGTACAACGGTACAGACATGGCTGGCAGTCCGGTAATATTGGCCAGTTGGGTGAAAGGAACCCATTTCAGGTTTTCTTTCACGATCTGATCAACCAGTTTTCCTTGTGCCAGTAAATGTGCTTTACCCACCCCCAATAAAGCCTTCAGGATTGGTTTTTGCCAGGCGGGTGTTTTGACCTCACCATTTTTTGGAGCCACGGTCGCCGTTGCCGGCGTCAGATAGAGATCATAATCATCAAAGAAATGATTCATTTGGGTCACGTACTGGCCCCAGTTATTCAGGTTCTGAATATATTCAATCGCGCTGGTTTTAGCCCCAAAAGCTGCTAACGCTAAAGAATCCAGTTCAAAATCATTTGATTTGGACGGGTAGCTTTTCTGGATTTCATCCAGCATAAATGAAAACTGGCTAAACCAGGTGGTAATAAAATCCTTGGCCAGTTGCATTCCATCAATGGCTGGACGGTCTTCGACCACTTCATGGCCCAAAGATTCCAGCAATTTTGCTGTTTGTTCGATGGCTTTGATCGCATCTTGAGAGACAGGCGTACCAATAGTTGAATCAGTGCTAAACGCAATTTTCAGCTTTTTCAGCGGCTGCTGAATCACATCCAGATAATGTTGCTGAGGACGCTGGATCTGAAACAGCGAACTGTGATCTTCACCATGTGTGGCATCCAGCATCGCAGCACTATCTCGCACTGTTTTTGTTAATACATGCTGAATTGCAGCGCCATGCATGGCTTCACTCATTTGTGGTCCCCAAGGCGTTCGGCCACGACTTGGTTTTAGGCCAAACAGGCCGCAATAGGAAGCGGGGATACGGATTGAGCCCCCACCATCACCAGCACCTGCAATCGGCACAATTCCAGCAGCTACGGCAGAAGCTGAACCACCTGAAGAGCCACCACTATTATGCTGTAAATTCCACGGATTTTTACAGCTACCCCAGGCATCCGGCTCGGTAATGCCTTTAATGCCAAATTCCGGGGTATTGGTACGTCCAAAAGTCACGATACCGGCTTTTTCCCAACGATTGACAATCTCTGCATTGGTTTCGGCAATATAACCGATACGTTTTAAGCCCTGACAGCCATAAGAAGTTGGATAACCTGCATATTCCTGGAACAGATCCTTGACCAGAAAAGGCACGCCGGCAAAAGGCCCGGACAGATTTTGCTGGCTACGTTTTAACGCATGTTCATGCATCGGGATAATAATCGCATTCAGCTCAGGGTTGGCAGTTGAGCTGCGTTCTAGAGCAACAGATAATAGTTCACTTGAATGTACTTGTTTATTGGCGACCAGTTCGGCCAGTCCTAAACCATCATATTGCAGATATTCTTCAAATTTCATTGCCATTCCCTAGCGTTGACGCTGTTTCAAGGTTGTAGATGATTTTAGTTTAAGATGCAAGCACCACCTGATTGCGCCCAAGATGCTTGGCCTGATATAAGGCTTGGTCTGCAATATTGATCAGATTTTGCAGGTCTTGGGACTGTGGTGCATTTTGATGGGTAATGCCTACACTCACCGTAATATAGAGAGGAGAGCCATCCGATTGATGCATCGGGGTTTTTTCTACGAGATCTCGAATCCGTTCCGCAATAATGCGTGCTTCTGCAGGTTCGGTATTCCAGAGTAAAAGTACAAATTCTTCTCCGCCAATCCGTGCAAACAGGTCTTGAGCGCGTAAATTGCTACGTACAATTTGCGCAAAGTGTTGCAGGACTTTATCGCCCACATGATGGCCAAAATGATCATTCAGGCGTTTGAAGTGGTCAATATCCAGCATGATGACTGAAAACTCCATCCTCTTGGCATATTGCAGTAAATATTCGCCTTTCTGAAAGAAGAAATGACGATTCATAGTACGGGTCAGACTGTCGTGATTGGCCAGATACAAGACCCGTTTAAACAGTTCATTCCGGTTCTGGCTGATAATGCACAGAATGAGCGGAGATAGGGCCAGCATAAACAGCCCGATCCGCAGTGAAATATAAATTGTAGAGTCTGCCAGGGTAGTGTGATTGGTCGCATAAAACTGCGTCAGGCTGTAATAGGTCAAGATAATCACAAAGGCATTGATCACGGTCATGGTAAACAGGCGATAGGTCAATGCAGCCCAGATTAGTGCAGCCAAAGGGTAAAGCATAGCACCCGGACCTGCGAAAAGATTGGTGAGAATGACACAGGCCACCACCGTAGACGCGGGTAAAAAATAGCTAAAATGGTTAGGTTTTTGACGACGGTTTTTAAAAAAATACTGAATGTCTTTTATTCTGGGGAATGCCAAGATTAAAGGGAGAACCACAATATAATTCACCATTTCACCGGTCCACCACAGACCAAAATCAATCCATAATTTTTCTTTGTTCATGAATGAATGGGGTAGGTTCGGTAAGGTGATAACAGCAAAAGCCGCACTGGCCAGACAGCCTGCAAAAGCGAAGATGCCAAATAAATGAACGAAGGTATAACCGGTATTATAATATTTGTAATTAATCTTGAAATAACGGATAAAGAATATCGAAACAATGGTGCTGATCAGATTGGCAAGGGTAAGAAAAAGGCTTTGCAGCAGATTATTCCCGGTAACCAGATCTGCAAACATAAAAGCACTGAATGCACCGAGCCAGCCTCCCAGATTGTTTAAATGTGGAAAGCGCAAAAATAGGGCCAACAAGGCTGCATTGGCCGGCCATAATAAGGCTAGGTACTCCAGCGGTCTGGTTGCTATGCCAATAAAACAACACACTAAAATAGCGAAAACAATGACAAAATAAGCATAGGTTTCATGATTTAATTGTTGTTCTGTTATTCGAGTTAATTGCAAATTTAAAATCCTATATTCAAATTTCTAAGTGTGAATGATCACTTTGTTCAGCCATTAGGTTTGACCCAAAATATAATTTTATTGTTTGATTGATTTGTTATTAATACAATTTGTTAAGAATCTTATATACGAAATATATACAAAAAAAACCAGAAAAGAAATCTATGTTTTTAAACAATATGATAAATAACTTCGACTCTGTATTGAAATTGCGTTAGAGCAGGACATAATCGCAAAAAATATGATAATTTAGAGTTAATTGTTAAAAAGATGCCGGTAAATATGAAAAAAATATGTCTTAGCCTTATCTTACTCATGAGCTCACCTTGGCTAATGGCGACAGAAAATAAAAAACCAGTGAGCGCTCCTGCTAAAGCTGCTGCAATCCCAAATACATTTACCGTGAAAACCCGTCCAGAAATTGTCGGATTGTGGGGAATGGAAATTCCGAATAATAAAAAATGTATCGAATATTATAATTTTAAAGGCAATAATAATGTGGTGATTAAAAGTGGCGACGAATGGACCTCAGGGTTGTATGACTATCAGCCGGCACAGGACCCATCGCAGCAGATTCCAGCACTGATTCTTCAAGTGAAATATGACAATAATGAAAAAGACTGCTCAGGCAATCAGGTTGACCAATCTGGAGAAATTTCACAGTATTTTGTGAACTGGCAAAACCCCTACACAATTAACTTCTGCGCCAATGACAAGGCCGAACAATGTTTTGCCGTACTTAGACGTATATTGCCTTAAATGGTCAACAATAAAAAAACCGCTAATGATAGCGGTTTTTTTATGAACTTTGATTCAGGCTTTGTCTTCAGCACCTTCAAGCTGCTTTAACAAGTGTTTTTCCAGATAATGGATATCCATTGCCTGTTTGCAAAAGTTTTTATCCTGAAGGATTAGGTCCTTATGCAAAGGAATATTGGTTTTCACGCCAGTCAGAATCATTTCTTCCAGAGCATTTCTCATTCGAGAAATAGAGGTTTCGCGATCCTTGCCATGCGCAATCAGTTTAGCAATCATCGAATCATAATAGGGTGGAATGCTATAGCCTGGATAGACATGTGAATCTAAACGGATACCTGCACCACCTGGTGCATAGAAGTTTTCAATCTTGCCTGGTGAAGGCAAGAAGGTCGATGGATCTTCTGCGTTAATACGGCATTCAATCGCATGTCCCAGAACCTTGACGTCTTCTTGCTGAATATCGAGACCTAAACCACCAGCAATACGTAATTGCTGTTCGATAATATCGATACCCGTGACCATTTCAGTCACCGGGTGTTCAACCTGAACACGCGTATTCATTTCAATGAAGAAGAATTCATCATCTTCAAACAAGAATTCGAATGTACCTGCACCACGATATTGCATCAGCTTACATGCATTTACACAGGCTTCTAAAATGTCAGCACGTGCTTGTTCAGGTAAGTTCGGTGCTGGAGCTTCTTCCAGTACTTTCTGATGGCGGCGCTGTAGTGAACAGTCACGATCATACAGATGAATTGCATGGCCATTACCATCAGCCAACACTTGCACTTCAACGTGACGTGGCTTTTGCAGGAAACGTTCCATATAGACCGTATCATCACCAAACCACATTTCCGCATCACGCTGTGCAGCCTGAACAGATTCGAGCAGGGTATCGACATTTTCTACAATACGCATACCACGCCCCCCACCACCAGAAGCAGCTTTGACAATCAGTGGAAAACCGATCTCTTTTGCTTCAGCCATGGCATTGTTCGGTGTCACTGCATGGGCAGAGCCGGGTACAGTCGGTACACCTGCTTTACGCATTGCGGTAATCGCAGAAACCTTGTTCCCCATCAAACGGATATGTTCCGGACGTGGACCAATAAAGATAAAACCAGAATTTTCTACAATTTCAGCAAATTCCGCATTTTCAGCGAGAAATCCATAACCAGGATGGATGGCATCTGCACCAGTAATTTCTGCAGCTGTAATAATCGCAGGAATATTCAGGTAGCTGTCACTGCTCGCGCCAGGACCAATACATACTGCTTCATCACAGAAACGCAAATGCATCAGGTCCTTGTCTGCGTCAGAATAGACACCTACAGTTTTGATCCCTAAAGTTCTGCAAGCCCGGGTGATGCGTAATGCAATTTCACCACGGTTTGCAATTAAAACTTTTTGCAACATTATAATAAGTCCCCGGGGTGATTAAGCGCGGTAGCGGAAAAGTGGTTGACCGAATTGAATCACTTCACCATTTTTCACCAGAATTTCTTCAATCACGCCGCTTTGAGTTGCTTCAATTGGGTTCATGATTTTCATTGCTTCGATAATACCAAGCGTATCGCCTGCAGAAACGGTTTGGCCTACTTTTACAAATGTTGGTTCACCTGGACTTGGTGCTGCATAGAACACGCCGACCATTGGTGATGTTTCAACTGCACCGCGAGGTGATTTTACTGCTGGTGCTTCGGCTGCTGGTGCAGGCATTGCAGGAACAGCTGCTGCAACCACTGGATTGCGACGAGTTAATGCAATCGATTGATCGCCTTCTTTAACTTCGATCGCCTGTAAGTCAGATTCAATCATCAAGTCGATGAGTTTCTTGATTTTACGGATATCCATGAGACAGTATTCCTAATTAAGATTGTGTAGAAGGTTGTATTTTTTCAATGACATAGTCGAGGGCAGCAGCATAACCTTTTGCACCTAGACCACAGATCACACCGATTGCTTTATCCGACAAGTACGAATGATGGCGGAACGCCTCACGTGCATGAACATTAGACAGATGGACTTCAATAAAAGGAATGGCAACACCAAGAAGGGCATCGCGAACCGCAACAGAGGTATGGGTCAATGCTGCCGGATTAATAATGATATAGTGAACGCCGTCTTGCTGGGCTTGGTGAATTCGGTCAACAATAGCGCCTTCCCAGTTGCTCTGGAAAGTATCTAGTTGTAATGTAGCCTGTTGAGCCTGGGCAATCAGTTGCTGATTAATATCGTCAAGACTAAGGTAACCATAAACTTCTGGTTCGCGCTTCCCAAGCAAGTTTAAATTCGGTCCATGAATAACCAAAATGGTCGAACTCATCCAGCATGCTCCAATTAAAAAGTATCGGGGTTTGTCTACAAGATGTCTGCAAACTCTGCTTATTATTGCATGATTTTCTACATTACTATTTATAATTTCTTTGAATTGACGTAGAAAGCATATAGCAAACAGTGGCGCTATAATGAAAACTTTGCAGAGATTTGGCAATGTTAAAAAATTACAATTCCTTGGATGTTCGGATTATTTTCATTGTAAGCTCAATTGGCAAAAACAGTTAATATCCTTTATGTAACTGTACCTCCATATTAACGCTAAATTCTTCCATTTCGTCATATTTTAAGTCTTTTAGACTTCATTGTCTGGCTGATCTGACTACCATATTTGATTTTGATGACGTTGGAAATTGGCGGTGTTAGGCTTTAAGATTTTTTCGGTTATTTTCTTTATATAAAAGCTGATATCTGGCGTTGAGTATAGGGTGAAACCTTGAAAATACAATATAAAGCAATAATTTAATAATGTTTCTTATATTCTTGCTTGAATTTTTATAGGCATATCCTGCCAGGATATGGAAATTAATTACACCATTTTAAATTCAGTTATCCATGCTAAGTGTTGTACAAGAATGTACTTAATCTTCCAAGAATCAAGATTGAAACTCAGCAGGGTGAAGATAAAACGCTTGAGTTATATGTATGGTGTTTAGAGATGAATGAAGTGACGAATGTGTTCATCTTTGAGGCTTCTAGACAGGTCAGTGATGACTAGCTCAGCCTATAGATAGTGGCAAAAACGCATATATTTGCTGCTATTTTGCGCGTTATTCTCTTCGCAGAAAAGTTTAAAAGTAGTGAGGGAACTAACCATTGAACAAAATGAGTCTGAGTGAAGCGAAATACAGGCTTGAAGCAAAATTTGCTTGATAGGTTCCTTATCTAAATTAACTTCTTGAGTTAATATTTATCTCATCATGTGATTCGCTTCAAACAAGACTTTCTATGACACCTGCATGCAAACTATTAAAAGCCAATAAAATTGAATACAGCATTCATGAATATGAACATGATGCCAATGCTAAAAGTTTCGGACTGGAAGCTGCTGAAAGGCTTGGGCTTTCGGTGGAAGAAGTTTTTAAAACCTTATTGGTCACGGATGGGAAACAGTATTTTGTTGCCGTATTGCCGGTACATCATCAGCTTAACCTGAAAAAAGTAGCACAGGCCTTGGGATGTAAAAAACTCCAGATGGCCGATCCTAAACATGCCGAACGCTTGACCGGTTATCTGGTGGGGGGAATTAGTCCAGTTGGCCAAAAGAAATGTTTAAAAACGGTGATTGATGCCAGCGCAGAACAGTTAGATAAGATTTATGTGAGTGGTGGTAAAAGAGGATTAGATATTGGGTTAAAACCGGCTGATCTTGCCAAAGTGCTCAATGCACAGTTTGTCGATGTGCTGGATACGTAAGATCAAAGCGCGATGCTCTCACTTAATGCTTACTTAATTCATAGGATCTGAAGCGATAGATTTAAACCAGCTTCAGATTTTTTGGTCGGAAATAACAGTAAATCATCTTATACATTTGTATATTAGAGACGTGAAAACACAGCCTGACTGTGTATACAATAAGGAATAAAAACAAAAATATAAATTATTATGCGGAGCATAAGGGATGAAAATTCAAAATAAAAAATGGCCACAGTTCTGTCTGACATTGTCTGCGATGGCTATGCTATCTGCGTTGCCAAGTGTACAGGCCGCTTCTGCACCTTCAGCTGCACCCGCCAATTCACAGCAGGTTTTCTTTGTTGGAAATAATTGGGATGGAACGGTTACCGTGATTCGTCCATCGGGTGATTTTGGCAAAATTGGCGTCATTAACATGATTCCTGACCGTAAAGAGCGTCTGAAAGAAATCCATCTTAATCCAATCAAGCTGATTGCCTATACTTATATCCAGGCTACAGCCGGTGAGGGCAATGATCAGCTGGTAGATGATATGTACTCTACTCCAGATGGTCAATCAGTGGTCGCATCGCGGCCAAGTTTTGCGGATGTAGTTTCAATCAATATCAAAACTGGCAAGATTAACTGGCGTACGCATGTAGAAGGTTTCCGTGCCGACCATATGGCGGTATCACCAGATGGGCAGCGGGTTGCAGTATCTGCCTCTTCAGGAAATGTGGTGCATGTACTGGATATTAATACGGGTAAGGAATTAGGACGTTTCAGCACAGGCGATAAACCGCATGAAAATATTTACTTCGATGGCGGCAACAAAATTCTGAACTCAGCCATCGGCAATGTCGAAACGTCGATGGATGCACAATGGCAGGACTTTACCAAAGGCAAGCGCTATATCACTATCGCAGATGCCAATACGCATCAGGTGGTCAGAAAAATTGATTTCAGACCTGCACTCGATGCTTTTGGCCGCAAAGATTTATCTAATTCAGTACGAC
Source organism: Acinetobacter sp. BY419 (assembly GCF_019038395.1). Classification (GTDB taxonomy): domain Bacteria; phylum Pseudomonadota; class Gammaproteobacteria; order Pseudomonadales; family Moraxellaceae; genus Acinetobacter. The sequence continues at coordinate 37,063 of NZ_JAGFXZ010000003.1, read as the reverse complement.
CGATGGTGTTTAGCAAGGATGAAACCAAACTGTATGCCCAGGTTTCATTTTTTAATGGTCTGATTGAATATGATCTGAATCAGAACAAAATTAGCCGGATCGGACAGCTTCCGGGCAGTGATAGTATCCCGAAAGACCGGACAAAATGGGTCAATGATTCGCGTCATCATGGTTTGTCAATCAGTGCTGATGGTGAAAAACTCTGTGTTGCCGGTACCATGGATAACTACGCTACCATTGTAGATCGCAAGACGCTTACTGCCGGGAAACTGATCTCTGCAGGTAAACCCTATTGGGCGACGCGCAGCCCGGATGGTCGTAGCTGTGTAATTTCCGAAAGTGAAACCGATGTAGTCACAGTGATTGATTTTGCTACAGGTAATAAAGTGTTGAGTGTACCAGTAGGGAATCATCCACAACGCGTTCGGATGGGTTATGCGCCAGCAGACTGGTCAACGCCGTAGTCGATTAGCGAAAAGACAGCTTTTTGATAAAGGCTGTCTTTGCTGAGCTGGAGACACAAAGATGAATCATAAAACAATTCTTTTATATGTAGTGATCGGGTTGCTCTTGTTCGGTATTTTAGTGGGTATAGGCTATCAGATACGACAGGAAATCTATCGGACAAATTTTAATGATCAGGCTTATTCTGATCCAGTCCTTCCAGCTGAAAAGTCTGCAATTTCTACGTTGGTCGGCTCTCCTGCGAATAATCAAACGACGAAAACAGAACAGACTGATGCAGCTGCAAAGCAAAGTAAACTGTTCAAGCAACAAGAACAGTTGTATCTGGACTTTACGCAGATCATTAATGCCTTAAGTGCGGGACAACGGCCAGATCCTCAACAGGTTAGTTTGTTAATTATGAAGCAGCAAAAGCTGGTAGAGGTCCAACTGGTGACTCGGGACGAGGCGAAAGCACAAATTGAGTTTCTGCTGAAAGTTCTGCCCGAGATGGATCATGAATTGCATCGGGCTTTGCGAACACTAGAACAAACCCGAAGTTGACCAATTCAAGCCATGAGTATCTTTACTATTCTAGATATAGAAATAAATTTCATTAAAAAGCCCGAATGAGGCTTCAGGCTTTTAGATATAGAGTATTGAAAACAGCGTGTTTTTATAAACAGTTTTATAAACAGTTCGCAGGCTTGGGTACGCCGGCCAAACGGCTTAAATGGCGAGCCACCAGACCTGTATTGAACTTTTCCTGAAGCATGGCATTGTTGATATCGGCACTGACAGTTTTCATTAAAAATTTAATTAGAGGGCGTGTTGCCGGTGAATGGCCAAACTGCTGATAGAACTGACGCACCGCTTGCAGAATTTCAAAATGCCATGGGGTCAATTTTAGTTCCAGGCTATTGGCCAGGACCTGGGCGACTTCTTCATTCCAGAGGGTATAGTCAACCAGATGACCATCTTGATCCAATTCTAAATTCATATCTAACTCATTCATTATTTCATTGAAATGCAGCGATTAAACTTGAGGCAAAGATCTGCAAAATCCGCATAATTCAAAAGCTTTATCTGTTCAGGAAAAGGCTGTATCAAGAGCTGTGCATCATTTTCCAGTATGTGGACTTGCTGCAAGCTTTGCAGGAATGAATGTTCTAGCTGTAATACGGCTTCACCCATCAGCACGACCTGATCGCCCGTTGTATAAAACTGAGCCAGTTGATCGAGGATCTGTGTAGTTGCCGCATAGGTGGACTGGATCAGGTAAAGTGTGTGGTTTGACATTTGTATCTCCTTATTCCTTACCAGTACAGCACATGATCAAAGCTCTGAATAAATTCAGGATTCAGCTCAATAAATTCGATTTCCTGTTCGCTCTGAGCCACAAACGGAGAGTTCTGGTTTTTCTGTTCAACCAGAATCGGAGTAAGATCATAAAACTCGAAACTGTCGACCATATTCGATGCCAGTTTAAAGGCATGTTGTAACTGATCAAATTGCAGTTCTGAACGCAGAAGACTAAGGGCAGCACCCTGTAGCAGGACTTTAACTTCCGAGCCAAATGTCGCCAAAACCATTGTCGCAGACAGACTCTCATGCACCTGCAGGCTGGTCAGATTGGCTTGAGTTAATATAACAAGTACAGATTTCACACAAGATTCCTTGGAAAAGCAACACATTCTAAAAAATGGAACATCTAGAATTGAATCAGACGTTGTGAGGATTGAACAGCATCGGCAAGTTCACCTAAACCGACCAATTCAAAGGCATCTGCCAGATTATGCTGCTGAATATTGTGACGTTGAGCATTGTCCGGATCTGTAATTCCGCGCGCCAATGCTGCACTTACACAGACCGGGAGGCGAATCTGTAGCGCTTGCCAGGCTTGTATAAGATGACGTTGATCGTCGGGTACCCATTGCAGTGCATTTGCGACCGATACGCCGTCCTGATAGAAAAATACACGGAATGCTTCCTGTTTATCCTGCAAGGCCTGAGCTAAACCCAGGGCATGCCAGGCATAAATGGAAGTCGGTGCGGAGGTAACAAGAATTAAGGTACTCATCGAAATTCACTACAGGCTTGATCAATAGCAACAGATTGATCTTGGCTTCATCAGAAAGTAGGTAGTATAAATGATTTTAGTGACGGGTGGATTAGGCTTTTTAGGCTCACATATTGCTTTAAGTCTGTTAGCACAAGGACTAGAGGTCATTGTGGTCGATAATTTGGCCAATGCCAACTTACAGACTCTGGAGCGTCTTGAATTTATCTCTGGCATGTACGTGCCTTTTATCAAAATTGATATTCGCAATACGCCAGCATTGAACAAAGTCTTTGAACAGCATTCGATTCAGGCTGTAGTGCATACTGCAAGTTTTAAGTCCCTGGAAGAATCAGTATTAAAACCACTTGAATATTATAATGACAATGTCAGCTGTATCATGAGTTTGATGCGTGCCATGCAACGTACCGGCGTGCGTCATCTGGTGCATTTATCCAGTCTGGCCGTATATGGACAATCCGGCACAGATCTCAGTGAAGACTTGCCTTTTAACTATACTTATCCTAATCCCTATATCAAATCGCAACAGATGATTGAGGAAATTATTCGGGATACCGGCAAAACCGACAATGAATGGCGGATCGCAATCCTGCGTCTGTGCAATATTGCCGGTGCCTTTGAACATGGTGTTTTGGGGGAAGCGGTGCCACCTTTACCGAAAAATATTGTGCCTTTGGCAATGCAGGTCGCTGCCCAGCAACGTGAATATCTTGAATTACGCCGGCAGGCCCATACTGCAGATGGCACAGTAGAGCGTAGTTTTCTGCATGTGGCAGACTGTTGTGATGCCGTGATCAAGTCTTTGCAATGGCTATCGCAACAACAAGAATTTAGCTGTGAGGCCTTTAATATTGCCGGAAAACTCATTTCTATTCAGGATTTACTGGATCAGCTGGCTGAAGTGACTCAGTCTGCTATCAAAACCATTGATGCTTTGCCATATCCGCATGCCGAAATGGATCAATTGGGGGCAAACATCGAAAAAGCACAGAATATCCTGCATTGGCAACCTCAGCGCTCAATCAGAAAGATGTTAGAGGATGAATGGTTATTTTATCAAAACACGCTGAGAGGGCAGTAAGTCAGATAATTAAACATATATTTGATAATAATTATCATTTACATGTTCGGCACAATAGTCTACTTTAAATAAATCTAGCAACGTATTGATATAGAAGTTTTTAAAATCAGCAATATGTAATAAAAATTGAGGTTTAACATGCAAACACGTATTGAACATGACACGATGGGAGAAGTTGCTGTACCGAGTGAGGCTTTATGGGGCGCTCAGACTCAGCGCAGCTTGCAAAATTTCAAGATTGGCAACGAACGCCTGCCACGGGCCATGATTCGCGCGATGGGCTTGGTCAAAAAATCGGCGGCCTTGACCAATGCCAAACTGGAGCAGATTCCTCAAGAATTGTCGGGCTATATTGTGGATGCCGCAGATGAAGTCATTAGTGGACAGTGGGATAGCCAATTTCCATTAGTGGTCTGGCAGACCGGTTCAGGTACGCAAAGTAATATGAACTGTAATGAGGTAATTGCCAATATTGCGAATCAGAAACTGGGCAATCATTTAGGTGCGCAAAAACCGGTTCATCCGAACGATCATGTTAACCGTGCGCAATCAACCAATGATTCATTCCCGACCGCGATCCATGTCGCAGCAAGTTTGCAGATCAATGAACTCTTAATTCCAGCGGTGACACGTTTACGCGATACCTTACATGCAAAATCTTTAGCCTTTGCCGATATTATAAAAATTGGCCGGACTCATTTACAGGATGCGACGCCTTTAACCTTGGGTCAGGAGTTTAGTGGTTATGTATCACAGCTTGATCATGGCTTGATTCGCTTACAACAGGCCTTAATGGGTTTATATGAATTACCATTGGGTGGTACCGCCGTCGGTACAGGTCTGAATGCCCATCCTGATTATGCAGTTCAGGCAGCAGAAACTCTGGAAAAGTTAACAGGCCTACCATTTGTGACTGCACCCAACAAATTTGAAGCTTTGGCAGGCCGTGATGCCGCGGTATTTGCTTCAGGTGCATTAAAAACCCTAGCAGTTAGCCTGAATAAAATCGCCAACGATATTCGCTGGCTAGCCAGTGGGCCGCGTTGTGGTTTTGGTGAACTGCGTATTCCTGAAAATGAGCCGGGTTCTAGCATCATGCCAGGTAAAGTCAATCCGACGCAAAGTGAAGCAATGACCATGGTCGTGGCACAAGTGCTTGGAAATGACACTACGATTAATGTGGCGGGTGCATCAGGTAACTTTGAGCTGAATGTGTTTATGCCTGTTATCGCTCATAACCTGTTGCAATCGATCCAGCTCTTGGGTGATGCCTGTAACAGTTTCAATGATCACTGCGCCGTAGGTATTGAGCCAAACCGTGACAAAATTGATCATTTCTTGTATGACTCTTTAATGCTGGTCACTGCATTAAACCCGGTGATTGGTTATGAGAATGCAGCCAAGGTTGCCAAAACCGCCTATAAAGAGGGTAAAACATTAAAACAGGTGGCAGTTGAGCTTGGTTTAGTCACAGCTGAACAGTTTGATGAAGTCGTCCGTCCGGAGAAAATGGTGTCACCGAGTGCCAAATAAGGCTTGTAACGCTTTTATTTTTCAGTCTTTAAGCCTGTTTTATCATGGAATAGGCAGCGGTGGTTTTTATCTCGGCCGGAGTTGCGTACAATAGCACTAGATGAGATTAACCACTGATGATTGTTTTATGCTTGATATTTATTTAACAGATGTTCAAAGAAAGGTGCAATTCAAGGATTATCCAGGTGAGCATCCTGTTAAATTTATTCTGAATTTCAAAAAGATTTTTCCAAGTGTCATGGAACTTCTTTTACCTGTACTCCCAGATGATGAAAATCTGGAAGAAATGTCATGGGAATCGACTAGCGGCGACTTTGAGACATTCCAAATGCTGTTAACCGGTTGGGGCATTATCGAACTGCGTTTGAAGGCGATTACCCAGTTTAAAGATAAAGCATTTGCTGATCGCTTGGTTAAACAGGCCCAACAGAAACGTAAAGACTATCAAAAACAGCAGGTTAAGCTGACAACTGTTGATCTTGATTATCTGTTTATGCACGAAATGCATGCACTGATTGATGCTGAACTGGTTGAGCTAGGTGAGAAATTCTATTTACCGACACTACGTGAGCTTTGGAAAAGCAAAGTATCTATTCAGGTCTTGAACGCGAAATTTTAATTTAAGTTTATAGTTTTAGTTGATCAAATTAGTCCTCCATTTTTGGGGGATTAATTTTGTCTGGAGAACAAGATTTCCTCCCTAAAAAACTAATACTAAAAATAGCCTAAGCAAAATGATGATTTTCTTTAGTAAGCCGCTTCACCCAATTAGAATCATAAAGTTGAATACTTTCCAGGATTTTGCCCGACAATAGGGCGTGATGCACTACTATTTATCCCGGGGCATTCTTATAGGGCAATAATTTTAACAATTGTTCAAAAGTAGATGAAAGTTATCATTTTTAGCTAAAAAATATATAAAAATATCAATTAAATAGCCTAGTAATTACCTTCATTATTTTTTAAGGTATATAGGCTTTACCTTATTGAAAGGTTAAAGCTTCATTGATTAGTTATCCTTCACAAAAATAACTGAAGGTTCAAATTTTACCGAAGATATATCCCAGGATTTTCAAAAATGTCGAATCAGTTTTTAGATTTAATTACTAAACGCCGTACTATTTATGCCATTGCCAAGAATGTTGAACAATCTCCTGAATATTTAACTGATCTGATTCAGACTGCGATCAAGCAAAGTCCATCTTCTTTCAATTCCCAGTCTTCACGCGCCGTCATTTTATTCAATTCAGAACATGAGAAGTTCTGGGGCTTGGTTGCAGACAAATTAAAAAGCTATGCCAAAGACGAAGAGAGCGCTGCAAAAACGACAGCCAAAATGGCCAGTTTTGCAGCAGGCGTGGGCACCGTACTGTTTTATGAAGATCACACCGTCGTACAGGGTTTACAGGAACAGTTCCCATCTTATGCAGACAACTTCCCAATATGGGCAGAGCATTCTACTGCAATCGCGCAATTTGCAACGTGGACGGCATTGCATACCGAAGGTCTGGGCGCATCATTGCAACATTACAATCCGATCGTGGATGAACAGGTACATGCTGAATGGGACATTCCATCGAACTGGAAGCTTCGTGCGCAGCTGGTATTTGGTTCGATAGAAGGTGAGCCGCGCGCCAAAGATTATCTTGCGAATGAAGAACGCTTTAAAGTCTTCAAATAATCTTGAAATTTATATCTGCCCTTAACACTTTTAAGGGCAGATATTTCTTAGATATCGACGAAATCCACATCAGCCTTATTAAAATTAAGTTAAAATAGCGTGCTAATGCAAATTGATGAGTAAGACCGAATGTCGAAAAACACGCAAAACCTGTCACCTTTACAAGAACTGATTGCAGAACAAAAGCTACTCTGTGAAGAAGTAGGCTCGGCTTACGTTGAAGTCAGTGGTGATGATGTTATTGCCGTGGCCGTACATACATTAAAACAGGATCCGATTGTCGGCATTCGTAACAAGCCTGAGACAGCTGAAAATATCAGCTGGTACATTTATGGTGGAGAACCTTCAAGTGAAGATGCTTTTGAAATCATGACAGTACGTGAATTACAGGATATCGCACCAGAAGTGCTACCATATCTGGCTCTGGAAACAGGTTTTCGTTTCATGATTGATGCCGATGATTATGAAGATGTCTGGAAAGAAGGAATCTAAATGCTAAAAAAATCATCTTTCATTTGTGCTGGATTATTGTCAGGACTGAATAGTGTGGTCTTCGCAGAGCCGTTTTCACAAAGTGCCTATGACCAGTTTATTTCAGCGCAGACTAAAATCGTCAATGAAACCAAGCATATTTTAGATGAAAATGATAAAAAAGCAGATGCCCAAACCCAACGCCAGGCTTTCTGTAACCGACTGAAAGCCTATCAGGATATTCAAAAAGTTTCTGAAGAAAATAGCAGTCTGGATATGGCACCGACGATGGCCATGATCGCCAGGAGTTTTCTTGAGCGGCAGGATCAGAGTTTGAATCAATCTGGAATGACTACAGCCGTTTTTTGTAAAAACAGAGAAGTTGAATAGAGCATACACACTTTTTAAATACTGAATCCCTCATATTTCTTAAACAAGACAAGAAATAATATTTTTATTAAAACTTGGGTTTTCCTGATCTAAAAACCGCATATTAAAGAAACCAACTACCTTTGAATTATTGTGTTTTTGTTGAGTTAAACTAAAGTAAAATTCCTATATATATCGACTATCGCGGAGATATATCCAAGAATATTGAAAATTAAGAAGTATTAGGGTGTGTCCTCATTTGGCTTTGCACCAAATAAATATACAGGCTATACGAATCATAGATTTATAATTGCGTGCCAGTTTATCAAATCGAGTTGCAATAGCACGGAAATGTTTTAATCTCGCAAAAGCATTTTCAACTAAATGTCTTAATTTATATAGATATTTATCAAATTCCTTATTCGATCTCTTACTGTTTGATCTCAATGGAATAATGGGAATCATATTCTTGTTCTTGGCATATATTCTAATGTGCTCAGCATCATACCCCTTATCAGCAATGAGATAAGTTGCCTCGTCTACCGTATCAATCAGTTGTTTTGCAACTTGACTGTCGTGGACGTCACCCCCAGTGATTTTAAAATCAATCGGTAATCCATTCGCGTCGGTTGCAAGATGTATTTTTGTTGTTCGTCCACCACGTGATTGTCCAATTGCTCTTTCGAAACCATGCCGAGCTCCACTTGCATGTTGATGCACGCGTATGTAACTTCCGTCAATGAATACCCATTCTTGATCCAAGACGCCTCGTAATCTAAAAAAAATTTATCCCACAATCCCTTGCTTGCCCAACGATTAAAGCGATTGTAAGCAGTTTGCCAAGGACAAAATTCTTGGGGAATATCACGCCATGTGGCGCCTGTACGCAGTTTCCATAAGATCGCTTCCATGATATTTCTACTATTCTTTGAACAGTAACAACCGTGTAATCGCATAGTATCTTGAATTTGCTGCCAGATATCATCGGTGAGAAGAGTACGTGCCATTGAAAAAATATAGAAATCAAAAGAGCTTAAAGGAGGATTTTAAGTATTTAAAACCAATTTTTCAAATGAGGACACGCCCTAGTTAATAATTTATTTTTAAATTTTTTTAGAGTAAGTAGCTAAGCGTAGCTTTGGAGATCGGGTTATTGTTCCAATGTTCTATATTTCAAGCAGGAGGTAAAACTATCTATCCACCCATAAATAGCCTAAGCAAATTATATATTCTAGTAAACCTCATCCTAGATGATTAAAACATACAACTATGATTAAGAAAGGGTGAGCTATCCGCAAAATATGTTTTTTTAAATAATTATTTGGCTTGAAAGAAATTATGACTAAAAAATTTAGTCTATTCAGAATTCTTGAATTAAATCTCTATGATGAAATTAGACATAGGGAGATATAAGATGATCAATAATAATAGTAGCCAAATTTTTCACCACCAAATTTCAATTATAAAAATATAATAAGCTCATCCCATCAAGACTGGGATAAAGCCATGAATAAATGATTTTTTAAATTGAAACTGCATAAAATAACTTCTTTTTTATCTCCTGCATCTTCATTCTTAGGTCAATTTTTTAGCCTAAGCAAAACAAAATGCATATAAATAGCCTAAGTAATTTTTATTCTTTTGAAATTTGGCAATTGATTAATTTCCAATATAAACCCACTATTAATATCTAAAGTATGAAATCACGGAATTCTCAAATGATCCTCAATTATCAACTACACCACCATGAAATTTCTACACTGTCTCCAATGGTCTTTATTCATGGTTTATTCGGTAGTCTCAGTAATTTAGGAATGTTGGCGCGACATTTTTCCGAGCAAAGAACCGTGATTCAACTTGATATACGTAATCATGGTCATTCTGCTCATAGCCCAGACTTAAATTATCAGCTTATGGCTGAAGATGTATGTGAAACTTTATCCAGTTTAAATATTGAAAAATTCATTGTAGTAGGGCATTCCATGGGCGGAAAAATTGCCATGAAGATTGCGGACTTAGCCCGCGAACAAACTGAAAAATTAGTCGTCCTTGATATTACACCGATCGAATATCATGAAGATCATCATAGTGAAATTTTTAAAGCCTTATTCGCAGTACAGCAAGCAAATGTGACTTCACGGCTTGAAGCAGCAAAAATTATGCGTGAATATATTCTTGAAGAAATGGTGATTCAATTTTTATTAAAATCCTTCAATAAAGGCCAATGGCTCTTTAATGTTCAGGCTTTATTTGATCATTATCCAGATATTATGGATTGGGGAAAAGTCGAAAAAATTAATCAGCCAGCCTTGTTCCTGCATGGGGGTAACTCTTTTTATATCTCAAAACCTGAGCATTTTGAGGCAATTGGTGAACAATTTTCTCAAGCAAAAATTGAAGTTATCGAAAATACAGGACACTGGTTACATGGTGAAAAACCAGATGAAGTTATTAAACATATGCAGACCTTTCTGAATTAACACACTACTTTATGTTTAAGGCTGAAATGTCTGTGCCTGTAATTGACCTTCATGTATCAATTGATGCGCCATTTCAGCTGTTTTCTTTAAACCGGGCATACGATATTCAGTATGTCCGAAATCCCTAATGGATTTCCAGCGACCACCCCAAGTTAAACCAACTGATTCAGCAATCTGGCCATACAACTCATAACCACGCATGGCCCATGGATCACGTTCGCTGATCACGACCTTTCCATTCCGTTTAAAGGCAATATCTGCAGCCAACCCAAACTGATGATAGCTTTGAAAACCTTTGGCCTTGGTTATATTGCTGTTTGTTGCCAAAGAATTTTGTCTTTCCGGACTTCGATAACCTTCGAGCAAAACCAGGTCATAACCATGCTGTTCTCGCATAATTTTAAACACCACTAGTAGGCGCTGTTTAAAGCGTGGATTCATCTTATGCCATTTACGGTCTGCTGTGCTGATATCTGGATGTATATGAGTGACTGGTATATGAATGTCCTCATTATTTAAATTAAGGCTTTGCGCTGAAATTACAGGACGATTTGCTAAAGATTCTTCTTGCAAGGCTTCAATAATGAGCTGCTCATCGACCTCAGTCGGAGCCGTTAATATTTGCCCATCTAATAATGCATAAATCTGTGGATCAACTTTCTTTAAATATTCAGATTCAAACTTACTCGCAGTAAGGGGCTGAGTAAAAGTGAACATCATAATACTGCCAAATAAGGTAAAGCTGGCAATCAAAATCCACCATTGCTGTAAATACCAATCGGACTGAATATGCTCAGGTGATGCTGCCCGATGAAATTTCTGAACAAACTGTTTTACGTGAGTATATTGTTGTTTACTTTGTGGAATTAAACCAAGAAATACATCCTGTATCCTGAACCGCAACTCGTAAGATAGCAGAGCTAAACTTAATATAATAAAACTGCTCAATATAATAAAAATCATAAGTTAAATTATTGATCTAATGAGGATTCAATCTAAATTTTTTATTAATACAATTTAACCCAACGGCGTTATTTTTAAGTCTTTATTTTTATCGGGGTTCATTATATTTATTGGAAAATTCTAATCAGGGTAAATGAATTGTAATATAGGCTTGTTCAGCAGGCGTACTGATCAGATTTTGATATTGAGTAAAAACGCCAGCCTGTTCTGTTGACAAAGCATATTTAAAAGCCACAAAGCTGATCACGGCAAATAACAGTAAAAAAATCAGAATCCAGAAAAATGGTAATTCTCGATGAATAATATGCTTAATCTGATCCGGAAGCGCCGAGAAAGGAGCAAAGGTCGCTTTTTTACCTTTGAGATAATCAATCTGCTCCCCAACTCGAGCAATCAGGCTATTGAAATGTTCAGTAGATTCAATACGATACTTTCCATGAAAGCCCAATAAAAGGCAATAATGATATACCTCTAATACTGCAATGCGCTGCTTATCTTTATGCTGTATTTCTTCTAGGTGTTCAAAGAACCGATAACCGGCAAGTTGTGAACCAAACAGGCTTAACTGTAAGGGGCTTATCATCCAAAAATTTTTCAGATCAAAAAATCTCTCATCCTGCTGCGTGACAATTGTTTCATCTACTAAGGCGCAATAGGCATATTCTGCATCTTGAATATCTTTGGCTGCAAATTGCATCTGTCTTGCCTGATATTCAAAGCGTTTTAACATCTCCAGAATTTTTTCACGGAAGGCTTCTATATCTGTTGGAACATAATGATTCTTTAACAGAAAAACAATATAGAAACCCTCATACAGCAGTTCTACCAGACTATTCATAGAGGTAGGATGAGCTTCCACAGATTGCATAGCTGTATAACCGGTTCCGATCTGACCATCATCAAACAGGGAAGGAGAATGGTTAGTGATTGTATTCATTTGTATTTTTATCCATTCATGACAGCAATGAGTTCAATCGCGATATCCTGAAAACCATTCGGGATATAAACACAAATCGATTCCGAGTCCAGCATACGCTGATACATCTCATTATTTGATTCAATTTCAAAATAATGAACACCGGAACGCACCGGAATTGCTGTAGGTACCTGTATGAGATGCTGGACAGGTATAGCAGGCAAGGCTGCAACCACACGTTGTTCTACATCTATAGTGCTGCCGACTTTAAAGCGGATTGGAATATAGGCAATGAGGTCATGTGTGGACATAATGCTACTTGATACAGCAAGATATAGCCGGGTATTGTGGCTGATCTTGTCGCTCTCGAGACTCCCAATCCAGTAGGATGGGCGTGTTTCGTTTAAGCTGACACTGATATAACGGTTCGAGATGATCGTATCGAGTAAATTTCTGAGGATAATATCCAGCTGATTGAAACTGTCATATAAATGATGATGCTGATACTGGGGTAATTGATCTATGTCATAGGCCGTTGAAAATGTAAGTAAGGAGCCACTCAGTCTTAAAAGTTCTGCATATAGCCGTTCCGGATGAATTTGTGGATACTGCAAAATATGATTCAAGTTCGCATGGGCAGTATTTAGGGCATTTACTAGCCAGAAAGAAACAATATCCCCCGAACGAAATTCAATTAGCTTCTGTTCATTTTCACGGTTATTAGACTGAATCGTTTTAATCTTGGCTCGAATGATATTTAAGGTTCGCTTTAAATTGTCTTGCAGATATTCACAGGCCTGAATATGCAGAATCGGAGGAATGAACTTATGATCAAAAATAAAATGCCCCGAACTTTGCCTTTTGATTTGAGCAACCGGAAGATATAAATAGCCATCCAGATGCTGTTGAGGTTCTTCACCAACTTCAAAAAGTTTAAATTCTGCTCGACGGCGTAACAGGGTGATCTCTGCTGTCGTAGCATCGGTGAATAAATCATGCGTTGAGATTAAATGTGAGTGATAGCGGCTAGCGTGAGTGTTGTCGGCATGGCTCACATTTTGCTTATTTGGTTGTAGCATCGGTAAAGCCAAATAAATCTGCATTTCTCCGCGCAGGTTTAAAGTATCTAGTTGTACAGGTTCTGGTAATAAATCCTGTGCAGGTGCCTGATAAATTTCACCATCTTGCCAGATCATTTCAATTTTGCCCAATGCCAATATCTGCATATTGAATTGCGCTTCGTCAAACTGGATAGACTGTATCCCATGAGCAAAAAGAAATGTTGCCCGAATCATATGACTCAAGCGTTGCTCGTGATAGGCATCCTGTAATTGAAAATGTTGTGGTCTTAAAAATAGACCCTCACCCCACAATACTTTTTCTGCTCTAAACATTTTAATATTTACCAATCAGTCTTGGTTTCATCATTGGTATGTACACCCAGTAATTCATGTACATGTTCTACAGGATTCTCATTTTTGATCACTTGAGCTAGCCATTCATGTAGTGGCATCTGGCTCCATTTAATTGTCTTTTGCAGCATGTAGCTCACCGGACTATGCGGTTCATGAGATTGAAAATATCGAGCAATGTCTTGTAATAACTGTATAGCCTGTTGCCGGTTGGCCAGATGGCTTTGGGCTTGAGGCTGAAATTTTTTAATATTTTCAGACGAGGTATTCATCAATATTATTTCGGGAGTATGCGGTTGGGGTGTATTTATCTGACTCTCAAGCGTCGTAGAAGTATCTGTTTTATAAATGCATTTGATACTGAAAAAGATCAATTCAAGCTGAGAATCTGTGCTCGAAAAACTCGGTGCATTAAGCCCTAATAAATGATCCAGAGTATTTTTAAGGTGCTGCCATTGAATATGGATCTCCTGAAGATAATGTTCATTCTGGCTTAATATCATTTTTGGAGTCTTCAGCAACGATTGTTCAAAAGACTCCAAGTCCTGAACAGCATTATTTTCAGAGTAGTCATCTTGCTGCTGTTTTAGCTGTGTATTGCGCTGATGTAAGAATGCCTCATAATCGCCTAAACTATAAAAGGGTGTAGAGCTGACTAAAGGTACCTGTTTTATCAGAGTTGGCAATTGCACAATTAAGCCTTGTAATAACCCCAAACGCTGATCAAGATCATCCTCTTCGATTTGAGGATGTAATGTTAACCAGTAACGTTCTAAACTTTCCTTGGTCAACTCTAATCCTCGAGCAATCCCTTCAAAACCATAGAGATGACTCCAGGCTTCTATGAGCCAGGTATACAATCGAATATCCTTGGTTTTTTCACTTAATAATTCGATTGTTTTGTCATGTACAAGTTGCCAATCGGCCTGTTTCGGTTCAGAGATCCAATCACCCTGATCCAATAAAGGATCATCTCGAGTTTTTGCCTTTTTAATTACATGAAAATCACTCGAAAATGAACAATCCACGCCACAAGGCTGATCGACTGAAATGCCTTTCAATAAATATTCAAATTCCAGACTCATTTTTATTCCCAGTATTATATTTTATTTGTTTTTGGCTTTATTTTTCTGCAACTAGACAGCATCTGCTTTATGTCTTTTAGAACGCACTTTTTTGACTGTTTCCACTTCTGGATCTACGCTATAAAAAATCTCATCATTCTTGATACTGATATGAATCAGTTTAGGGAGCTTTTCCTCACTCATGGCTATCAATATTTCTGTGGCCAAAGCAGGCAATACCGAAGAATTTAAAATATGATCTATATTGCGTGCACCACTATCTACTTCTGTACATCGGCTGAGTAATAGATCAAGCAATTCCTCACTATAAGTAACCTGTATGGCATATTGCTGCTGAATACGTTGGGTGATTTTCTCCAGCTTATGCTGAATGATCTGGATCAATAGATCATCGTGTAGAGGGTAATAAGGCACAACCTGCATACGCCCTAAAAATGCGGGTTTAAATTGCTGATATAAACTGGGTTTGAGCTGTTCAATTAAGCTATTTGCATCCGGCCAGTTTTCGACTGGCTGATTTACACAAGCCTGCATAATGGCACTAGAGCCGACATTTGAGGTCAAAAGGATAGTCGTATTTTTAAAATCAATCATACGGCCTTCGCCATCTTCCAGCATTCCTTTATCAAAGACCTGATAAAATAATTCTTGCACATCACGATGAGCTTTTTCAATTTCGTCCAATAAAACCACACTATAAGGATTACGGCGTACCGCTTCAGTCAAAACACCTCCCTGACCATAACCGATGTAACCTGGAGGTGCACCTTTCAAGGACGATACGGTATGCGCTTCCTGATATTCCGACATATTCATCGTGATCAGATGCGACTCGCCTCCATACAACTCCTGAGCCAAGGCGAGGGCAGTTTCAGTTTTCCCCACACCGCTTGGGCCGAGCAACAGAAACACACCTTGCGGTTTATTCGGATCATCCAGTTTTGCTTTAGATGTCTTAATACCTTTCACCAATTGATGCAGCGCAAAGTCCTGACCCATAACACGCTGCGATAATTTATCTTGTAGCGTTAATATCTGTCGGATTTCATCATTCATCATTTGACCTACCGGAATTCCGGTCCAGTCAGAAATGATTTGATGAATCATAGGGGCAGTTACCCGTTCAAATACAAATGGATTTTTAGCCTGAATTTTTTTTAAACGTTGACGTAATATTTTAATTTGATTCTGATTTTCAATTTTTTCCGATTGAGTTTGTAAAAACTTTATTTCCTGAACCAGTTGAAGTTCTTGTTGCCATTGCTGATCTACTTGAGCAATCTCTTGTTCAAAATTTGAAATATTCTCTGATAATTCAATTAAACGTGGTTGATGAATCGGAAAATTTTGATGCTCCAGACTTAAGATTTCTTGTTCTATCCGTGAATTATGCAGCTGTGCCTGTAACTGGTCTAACTTGGCGGGTTGTGTACTTTGGCTCAAGACGACTCGTGCAGCAGCTGTATCCATGATACTAATGGCCTTGTCCGGTAATTGCCGCCCACTGATATAACGATGTGAGTTACATACCGCGGCAGTAATTGCTTCGTCATCAATCTGTAACTGAAAATGTTGAGTCATTACTGGAATCATGGCGCGTAACATATCGATGGCGGCTTCTTCAGTCGGTTCCTCTACTTTTATCACTTGGAAACGGCGGCTAAGTGCAGCATCTTTTTCAAAATATTGCTTATACTCTGCCCAAGTGGTCGCAGCGATAGTACGCAGTTCACCCCGTGCTAATGCTGGTTTTAACAGATTCGCTGCATCATTTTGACCGGCCTGACCACCTGCACCAATCAGCGTATGTGCTTCATCAATAAACAGGATAATAGGATGACTGCAGGACTGAACTTCTTGAATGATGTATTTCAGGCGATTCTCAAATTCACCCTTTACACTGGCACCTGCTTGTAATAAGCCCATATCCAATACATGGAGTTCTACATTTTTGAGTGCATCAGGTACCTGATAGCTTACAATTTTCAGTGCCAGTCCCTCTACCACTGCAGTCTTGCCGACTCCTGGCTCGCCAGTAAGTATTGGATTATTCTGGCGACGGCGCAGCAGGATATCCAGCATTAAACGGATTTCAAACTCACGACCAATTACCGGGTCTATTTGGCCTTGACGTGCTTTTTCAGTCAGATTAATGGTGTATTGATCAAGGGCAGGTGTTTTATTTGATTTAGGCTGCGAGTTAGATAAATCTTCTTTTATTGCATTGAGTCTAGGATGGCTTGGCTTCTCAATACTCTGCTCACAGAGCTCAGAAAATTGGTGTTTTAGACGATCAATTGGGAGCCGCTCAAACAAAGTGGAAGCACGGATCGACATTTGATATAGATCAGGCGCAGTGAGCAGGGCAACCAGTAAGTGCCCGCTTCGGATCATCGGGTTTTGCTCTGTAGAAGCTAAAAGCCAGGCATGTTCTAATGCACGAATAATGGAGTTGGCAAAGATAGGCGTGCGAGAATTGCCTTTATTCATTTGCTGAATGCTCTGATTCAGATCATTGATTAAATCATCTTCCGCAATTTTATATTTTTTAAGCAATAATTTGAGGTCATTCAAGGCGGGTTGCTGTAGTAATTCTAAGAAAAAATGCTCAATTTCGATTTCATAATTTTGATTTTTAATGCAGGAGTTCGCCGATTTTTCAAGGCATAGGCGTGCATGTTCAGATAATTTCGTAATCAAAATTTTTAAATTACTCATATTTTTCTCTCTGAGAATATATAGCCTGATATTTTTAGAATTTATATCTATATATTTATTATTATTAGGTTTATTTTTTATTTATTCAAATTTCTCTGTGAGCTATCAAAATACTTTAGCTCAATATTTTTGGCATATTCTAACCAGAATTCCCCAAAAGTCTGTATTCATTGGTCGGAAACTCATTATTTGTGAAATTACATAAAATTTTTAACTAAAACTCAATTTTGTATTGACTTCCTGTGATCATTTTTTGTTAAATCCGTAACAAGATTTTCAAATTATAAAAATAGAAAAATCCTTTTGACTATAAAAATATAAAATAATAACTAAAATTGAGGCTCATTTTGAAAAATATTCTAGGTTTTATTGTATTGCTCATCTCAGGGATGGTACAGCTATGTTTTGCTCAAATTCATGCAGCAGAATTAAAAAAATCATGTATAAAGAGCTATCCACAGGCAAAAAATGATACTGATTTAACGGTCATTGATTTATACCAGCGATTATGTGACAAGCCAGCAAAAAAAAGTATTCAGTTTCAGCAGCAATTGTCTACCCAAATTGCCAAACGTTATATTGAAGTAGGTAATCATCTGAAAGCCCTGAATTTAATCGAGCAATTAAATCAGCAAAATTACACTCATCAGGATTTAACCGATCTGAAATTCCTGGCAGGAATCGGGATATCTTCTCAAAGCCTGGAACAAATGCGTAGTACAGAAGTCCGTGCCCTAAATAACTCTACCTATCCACAAGCTAAATTGCTGACTGAACATATTTATCTGGCACAGCCTGTAGCAAAATTTTCTGAATCTGCATTAACAATGGCGATGAATTCAAGAGAAAAAAAAGCTAAAAGTAAACCAAATAGTCCAATAAAACGAAACCTAAGTCAAAATAAAACATCGAATAGTAATCTAAAAAAGAATACGGCTGTTAGCAGTAGTAAAAAAACAGAAAGTATCAGTACACGAACTCACAGTCCCAGTACCAACCCATTTGGATCATTAAATAATAATTAATAAGGAAAATCATAATGGCTAAGCGTGAAAGTGTACAAAAAAAATTACAGCGTATTCGACCGCCCCGTGTGCAATTGACCTACGATGTCGAGGTAGGTGACGGCCGAGAAGTTAAGGAATTACCTTTTGTAGTAGGGGTGTTAGGCGACTTTTCAGCAGCATCTGAACTAGAAAAAACCAAGCTTAAAGATAAAAAATTTATCAATGTAGACCTGGAAAATATTGATGAGGTAATGCAGTCTCTTGCACCACGAGCCAGTTTTCAGGTGGAAAATAGTTTGACTGAAGAGGGTGGAAAAATATCATTGGATTTGGTTTTCCATACTATGAATGATTTCCGGCCGGAACAGGTTGTCCAACAAGTAGAGCCTTTACGAAAATTGGTAGAAGCACGGGAACGTTTAACTGATTTACGTAATAAAATATCTAATAATGAACGTCTTGAAGATTTACTGGATGATGTTTTAAAGAATACTGACCAAATCCGTAAAATGAGTGTGGAGGCAGAAAATGAATCATTCTGATGCTGCAACTACCACACATATTGCTATTGAAGAATACTCAGTTCTGGATTCTATCGTTGAACGTAGTCGGATTGCGCGATCAGTAGAGGAACACGATCGTGCCAAAAGTCTAATTGGTGAATTGGCGAAAGAAGTCATGGCCGGTACCGTTATTGTCTCTGACAATATTACCCTTGCTTTAGATAAACGCATTGCCGAAATTGATGCGCTTATTTCTGCCCAGCTGAGCAAGATCATGCATCATGAGCAGTTTCAGAAAGTCGAGTCCACCTGGCGAGGGCTGTACTACTTTTGTCAGGAAACACCATCACATTCTTTAATCAAGATTCGTATGCTGAATACGACTAAAAAAGAACTGATTAAAGATTTTCAAAGTGCAAGCGACTTTGATCAAAGTACTCTATTCAAAAAAATCTATGAAGAAGAATATGGTTCTTTTGGTGGCGCGCCTTATGCAACCCTCATTGGTGACTTTGAGTTCGATCGGACACCGTCAGATCTATATTTACTTGAGCAAATTTCACATGTAGCGGCAGCGGCCCATGCACCGTTTCTTTCAGCTGCAAGTCCTTCTATGTTCGGGTTGGAAGCTTTTACCGATATCGATCGACCACGTGATGTTTCCAAAATTTTTGAAACAGCTGAATATGTACAATGGCGCTCATTCCGGGAAAGTGATGATGCTCGTTATGTGGCATTGACCATTCCGCGAGTATTGGGACGTTTACCTTATCATCCTAAAGAGGGAAGTACGACAGCAGGCTTTAACTACGTGGAAGATGTTTCAGGTGAAAATCACAATGAATATCTGTGGATGAATGCCGCTTATGCTTTGGGTACCCGTTTAACCAATGCTTTTGATATGCATGGCTGGTGTGCTGCAATTCGTGGGGTCGAGGGTGGCGGTTTGGTCGAAGGTCTACCAGTGCATACTTTTAAAACCAATGATGGGGAAATCATCTTTAAATGTCCGACTGAAATTGCAATTACGGATCGTCGTGAAAAGGAACTCAGCGATCTTGGCTTTATTCCATTAGTACATTGTAAAAATACCGATTATGCGGTGTTCTTTGGTGCCCAATCTACTCAAAAACCAAAGAAATATAATAATGAGATTGCCAATACCAATTCTGCATTATCCTGTCAGATTCAGTACATTATGGCAGTCTCACGAATCGCGCATTATTTAAAGGCAATGATGCGAGATAAGGTAGGAAGCTTTGCATCCGCAGGAAATGTCGAAGCATTTCTAAATGACTGGCTGTCTCATTATGTACTCTTGGATGATGGCGCTTCACAGGAGGCTAAAGCACAGTATCCACTACGTGAAGCGTCTATCAAAGTTGTAGAAAATCCAGCTGAGCCTGGACACTACAAATCTGTGGTCTTTTTGAGACCCCATTTTCAGTTAGACGAGTTATCTGTATCTTTGCGACTAGTCACTGAACTACCGCAGTCGAGCCATTAAGGCCGCTGCTAAAATTATAATAACGTTTATAACAACAGGAAAATTATTAAAATGAAAGACATTTACGTCCAATTTCGAGGCAAATATAAAGTTGATGGTGAATCTCGTGATTCAGAACATAAAAGCTGGCTAGAAGTAAACTCTTGGTCACATAACATTCGTCAACCAAAATCAGCAACATCTTCAAGTGTGGGTGGTCATACCGCAGAACGAGTTGAACATTCCGACATGTTTTTCATGAAAGATCTGGATGCAACTAGTCCAAAACTTTGGGAAGCCTGTTCAGCGGGTTATACCTTCGATGAAGTACAGATTGATTTTTATCGTGCCAATGGCGATAAACGCATTAAATACCTGCAAATTAAATTAAAACATGTGCTGGTTTCTCAGGTCACGCCGACAGTGAATCAAGAAGGTGTTCCAACAGAAGCGTTTGGTCTGAAATATGCAGCAGTTGAGTGGACGTATAATCAGCAAGATATTAATGGTACACAAAAGGGTGCTGTGACCAAGAAATGGTCATTATCAAATAATACCGCCTCTTATGCAGCGTAATTTGATCTTTTAGGGGCTGGTCTTGATCAGCCTCTCTCCTGACATTTATAAAAATAAGTAAAATTAGAATATAAAATATGAATTTGGATCAGCTTTATCCTTACGGGTTTAGAACAACATTATTTGACTGTCTATTGTCTCAGGACACTCAAAGTTCTCAAGGACTTTCTTTGCATGCTTTAAGAGCATCGGTGGCTGCAGATCTGGAAGATCTGTTAAATAGCCGCATGGCTAACCTAGGCGCTATGGTTGATGGTTATGATCAGATCAAACATTCAATTCTTCAATTTGGCATTATTGATTTTGTAGGTCTTTCTACGGCGAATCCAATAGATCGGGAGAAAATCTGCCGCTCGATTGAACATTCTATTCATGCGCATGAACCACGCTTAAAGCAGGTTAAAGTCGAGATGCTGATAGATGATCAGAATAAGGGAAGTCTGTGCCTTAGTATTCAGGCTTTCTTAAATATTTACCCTCTGTATGAACCGGTAATTTTTGATGCCTTCCTCAAGCCAACTACACAACAATACGAAATTTTGTCCAAAATATCAGCGGGTGTGCTGTGATCGAAGAATTATTACCCTATTACGAAAAGCAATTACAGGAATTTGGGCAACAATCACGAGAGTTTGCCAATAAATATCCAAAAATTGCCCAACGTCTTTCGCTGAATCAAGAGCAGATTGATGATCCGCATATCGAACGACTGATTCAGGCATTTTCCTTAATTTCCGCCCGGATTGATAAAAAACTGCATGATAGTTATGACGTATTTACGCGTTCTATTTTTGAGGTGATGTTTCCCCAGTATCTGAAACCCTTTCCAGGATGTTCAATAGTCAGTTTTGAAGATGGCAAGAAAATCCGCCACCTTCAAAGTAGCCAGAAGATTCCTAAACAGACTGTATTAAAATCAAAAAGTATCCGTGGAGTACAGTGCGAATATCGTACGGTAAATCAAGTTGATTTATTACCAATTGCATTAAAATCCATCCAGTTTAAAACACATGCTTCAGCCCATGTTTATTTAAATCAAAATGCAACCTTGATCTTTGGTTTTGAAATTTTTAACCAGCAGCAACGACTACTGGAACAACAAAAACTGCCTATCTATCTGGATGCAATCTCCAGCTTTCCACTGCAAGTACTAGATTGCATTTTTAAAACGGAGACTGCTTTTTCTGTAATAGTACAAGATGAAGAAATTGATATTAAAAATCCATTTGAGTTGATGGGATTTACTGAAGCTGAAAGTACGCTGCCAGTTGACCAACATACTCATCATGCTTATCGTTTATTAATAGAGTATTTTTGCTTTCCAGAAAAATTTAATTTTCTTAACCTGAATCTAAATTTTTTAAAAGATATAAATATAGGATCAGCAGAATTTGAGCTATGTATTCATTTTAAAACAAACCTGAATGATCAAGTTCAGGTGCGAAATTATTCAGAATTAAATAGTGCTAATTTCAAATTATTTGCGACACCGGTGGTGAACTTATTCCCTAAACAGGCCGAGCCACAGAAAATTGATCATCTGCGCTTGGAATATCCATTAATAACTGATGTACATCATCCTCAGTATTTTCAGGTATATGCGATCACTGAAATGAAGTTATTAAGAGAGAAAAGCGAAAAAAGTCAAAGCACTTATCCTGTATTACCTTTTTTTGCTATGAGTCATTATCATCAGACGGATATGCAGTTTTATTACCATCTGTCGCCAGAGAAGAATAATAATCAAACAAAACTGAAATATTCGATTATTTCCAAATCTTTAGCACCACAGAAATTTTCATCAGACTTTATCAGTATGCAGCTGTTATGCAGCAATGGGGATTTACCTTATGAAAGTTACCACAAAGATCAGAATAATTTATCTCTAAATGACAATAGCTTGGCACGTCAAGCCTTGTTATTGAAAAGACCCAATTTACCCTATTATTTTGATCAAAAGCGGCAGGAGCAATGGCGGATTATTTCGCATTTATCATTGAATAATTTGTCTTTAATGAAAGCCAATGCAGTCAGTCACATTAAGGAATTGCTGGAACTGTATAACCTACCGCAATCCAAAGACAATCGGCTAATCATTAATTCAATTCACTCGATTCAATTTTCTCTGACGCAGAAGCTACGTGCGCATAAACCATTTCCACTTTTTGTACGGGGTGTCAAAGTTGAAATCCAGATTGATACAGAAATCTTTCGGGGAGCCAGCCTTTATATATTTGTACAGATTTTAAATCATATTTTTAATTTAAAAGTTCAGATGAATAGTTATGTAGATATGCACGTCATAGATTCAAAGTCAAAACAGGAGTTATACCAATGCATACAGAATGTTGGTGGCAAGAGGCTTCTGTAGTTGATCGGCTCTACCAGCAGCCAACCAGCTTTGAATTTATTCAAGCCACACGATTATTAAGACATGCTCCAGTCCAGAATAAGCATCAAGAATGGAGTAAAAGATTTCAGTTTATGAGTTCGCTCAATCTTAATTTTCCGACCTCTGAAATTGAATCATTGCAATGCCAAGATCATAAAGTGAAAATTACTAATTTAATTATGGGATTAACTGGTATACAGGGAGCATTACCTTATCTCTATACACATAAAATTAAACAGAGTGCCCGGTCACAACGAGAAGAAAGTCTACATTTTCTCGGGTTATTTAATCATAAACTGACTGCACAATATGTTGATGCCTGTCTGAATTATCACTTACCACTACGCTATGAGGTCGAACAGGAAAATCATTATCTGAACATGCTTCATGCTTTGAGTGGCTATAGCACTCAGCAACATGAACAACAACATATAGATGATTATTTTGCTGAATTTTCAGGTTTGATGCAGGGTCAAAATAATACCTATTATGCTTTAAGCAGCATATTGTCCTGTATTTTTAAATATCAATTTGAGATTAACGAGTTTATTCCGGAAAGTTTTCAGCTGGATGATCAACAGCAAAGCAGTTTGGGAACTTCACAACCAGTTCTATTAGGAATCAATAGCTTCTGTGGAGAAACTATTCAGCAAATTGATGAAAAAATTGAAATCGTTATAGGTCCATTAAAACGTAAAGACTATCTAAATTTTTTATCTGAAGGAATCCATAGCGCCAAATTAAAACAGTTACTTCAAACCTGGTGTAGCCCGACCATGTTAGTGGATCTGCGGTTGATTCTAGATAAAGATGAATTATGTCCCGTCCAATTTGGAGAGAACCATTTAATGGGACTGGCCAGAGGGGCCTTATTAATGCCGAATCAGGCGATACACAATGCAGAAACCTGCTATAGCCTGATAGGAAAAATGTCATGATTAAGCGTATTATTCAAACTTTTCTAGTTGTATTGGTTCTAAGTAGTGCTCTCGTCATTTATTACTGGAGAGACATCCATTACGATCCATCAAATACTGATTTACTATTATATTTTGGCATTTTACCTTTGTTACTTTGCTTGTCTTTATTGACACCTTATTTTATCTATAAAGCGGTGAAACTCTATCAACAAAGACAGAAAGCTCAGCAGGATAGGGTTCATAAATCTGCTCAAACACAGCAGCAAGAGTTAGAAAATAAAGAAGACCTATATAAAGCTAGTGAGAATTATACGCTCAATATATTTTCAGCTGCCGCTTGGCACAGTTTTGGCAAAAATGCAGAAATATGGCAGCACATGAGTCAGTGCAGAAGTCCTGAGCTAGATTCAGAACTGCTAAATCGTTTTGGTCTGCCCATATTGGCATATCGTATTCATGCTGTGGACCAATTTCTCGAAGAAAATAGCAATGAGGAAGAAAACGTTCCCAGATTAAGGGGACAACGGATTCAACAGTTGATTCAACAGCAACTTGAACAACATGAAGAAAGCCTACGTTTAATTTCGGAACAGTTAAGACGTTCAGCACTATTTTATGATCAGGAGCTGGCTTATCAATATCGAATGCATCCGGGGTGGATACAGGAGAACTACTGTGAAGATGAAGAAAATATTGCCTCCATTCCAGGGGCAGTAAGTCGATTAAACTGCCTGAATCTGCATATTTTACTGGCGGATCATATAACCCATGAGTGGAGTGATCTGTATCAGGAGCAACTGATAAATCAAATCGAACAACAATATAGCTTGGTTTCTACTCAAATCCATGTCGAGTGCCACTTCCTGCCTGCTGATCGTGCTTGTTCAGATTTTCTGAATTTAGTACAGGAAATTTCAGGTGAATCACATGAGATCAGCCTCATTATTATGGCGGACTCTGAAATTGATCAGGAGTATCTGGATAATCAATTCTGGCAAAATGAACACTATATTGCTGCGGAATATACTGCCAGCTGGTGTCTATCCGCACATGAGCTAGATGTTGAGGATTTGATACCTTCACGGATACTGACACTTAGCAAGTACGTCACTGATCTATATGCATATCTAGATCAACATCAGGTTGATCTGTCCTCTCAGCTAAAACATACATATCCTTTCTTAGTATTATTAGATGAAACTGCCCAATTCAAAACGATGAAAAAAATACTAAAAGAATATGCAAACATTGATTTTGAAACAGAGCATGTCATTTGCCCTCAAAGGTATTTGGGTCATACCCAACATTTAGCAGCAACTTTTGCAGCGATGCTATCATCACATTTACTAGACAATGTCATTACAATAAACTGTAGTACACAACAAGAATCAAGCTATTTATATTTTAAAAATAAAAAAAATGAGCAACTGAATGAAATCTCATTAGTAGCTTAACTATCTATAAAATTAAGTAAAAAAAGAGATTAAAGTGAATACATTATTTTATACAGTCCTGGGGTATGTATGGCAGTACATTAGTAACCCTAAAGCGTTGATGGCCTTATCCTTTTTAGTGGTTATTATTTCCATAAAAAATACAGTTTCTGATTATATTTTCTGGATATTGCTGACCGTGTATGTCGTCCTATTAACAGGCTGGGGAATTTACGCACTTATCCAGCGTTATCAGCATGCGAAAAAAGGTGAAGAAATCGCAACGGCCTTATCTCAAAGTTCTGTAGCTGAAAGAAAATATAATAATAAAAAAGAACTTCAGCTGATTAGTCAGCAAGTCAAACAATCTATTCAGCTGATTCGCAAGTCTAAGTTGGGCGATCGCAAAGGACATGCGGCACTTTATGAACTTCCATGGTATATGGTCATTGGTAACCCGGCGGCGGGGAAAAGCTCGGCGATTTATCATTCAGGTCTGCGGTTTCCTTTTGAAGAAAAGCATCAGAAACTAGTTTCTGCCGGACTCAGTGGGACTCGGAACTGCGACTGGTTTTTTTCAACCCAAGGCATTTTACTGGATACAGCAGGGCGTTATTCAGTCTATCCGGAAGACCATTCTGAATGGTTGGATTTTTTAAATATCCTCAAGAAAAATCGTTCTAAAGCGCCCGTAAATGGCCTCATTGTCATTGTCAGTGTGGCCGAGCTGGTTAACCAGAGTCCGGAGAAATCCCTACAACTGGCTAAAAACCTGCGTGCCCGAATTCAAGACCTGACGGAGCGTCTAGAAGTTTTTGCTCCGGTCTATTTAGTTTTTTCTAAGATGGATCTAATCGCCGGTTTCACGGAATTTTTTGATGGCTATCATGGACAAGAATTTGATCAGGTTTGGGGGGCAACCTTAGCTTATAAACCAGATTCAAGTGAAAATGCCGTTCAACTATTTGAAAAGCATTATGGCATATTATATGAGGGACTGAAAAATGTAAGTACAGCTCACTTAACTCGTCGCCATTCGCAACATATTTCACCCAGTGTGATGACCTTTCCACTGGAATTTAAAAGTCTAAAGCCGGTATTAAGAACCTTTATTGCAACTTTGTTCCAAGAAAATCCTTATCAGTTCAAACCAATTTTTCGTGGCTTTTATTTTACCAGCGCCTTACAGGAAGGCTCAATTGAAAGTCCAATGACAGCACAGATTGCTGAGGATTTTCATCTCATTCGTAACAAGGATCATGATCATAGCCTACCTACACAGTCTGTATCACAGAATCATGGTTATTTTCTGAAAGATTTATTTTCTGAGGTCATCCTTAAAGATAAATATTTGGTGAAGCAGCACATTAATCCAGCACGAAAACGTCGACGGTTTGTGGCTTTTAGCGGTGCTTTATTAACTGTATCGATTGTATTGAGCCTTTGTGTGTGGTCTTATCGAAATAATCAGCACTTAATGGCCGAAGTCCAAGGGGACCTGAATAAGATCGTACGGATGCAAAAACAGTCAGGAACTGAGCTAGCCACACAAATCGACGCATTATTAATTTTGCAAGGTCATTTGCAACAGTTTGATCAATTTGATCGGAAGCGTCCATTCAAGTACAGTTTTGGTCTTTATCAAGGACAACAGATCCGGGAGAAACTGCAAGCTGAATATTTGCAAGGAATTGAGCAATTAATCTTGCAGCCCAGCCAACAGAATATTGAAGAATATCTGCAACGGGTAAAAAACAATGCAGCCGTTCTTAAAGAAAATCATATCAATGTGCGAATTCATCCGGCTGCACATGTACAACAACTGGGATTAGAACCATCCGACCAGAATCCGCAAGATGCTTACAATGCGCTTAAAACCTATCTAATGTTGAGCAACCGTGAATATATAGATTCAAGTCATCTCAGTGATCAGTTGACACGTTTCTGGCGGATCTGGCTGGACCAGCATCGTGGTCAGCTACCACGCGCTGAAATGCTGCAAAAAGCCGAACAGCTACTCAGCTATGCCATGACACAGACAGATTCAAGTGCATTTCCCCAACTGGATTCTGATACTGTTTTAGTCGAACAGACCCGTCAGGTTTTAACAGCAATGACGACCGGTGTTTCTGCAAGAGATCGTGTATATAACGAAATTAAAATGCGGGCTTCGGTACGGTTTCCAGCCTTAACCATCAAGCAGATAGTAGGGGGAAGTGGTCAAACAATGATGCTGGGGAGTTATGCCTTACCCGGTTTTTACAGTTATCAAGCCTGGAACGAATATATACAACCTGCCATAGAAACTGCGGCGCACAGCCCAACCGAGAGCAAAGACTGGGTACTCAACACATCCCAATCTGATGATCTGAGTTTTAGCGGCAGCCCTGAACAAATCCAGCGCCAGCTGATTGAGATGTATAAGAAAGAATATATTCGCGAATGGCGTAAATTTTTGGGTGCTATTTATTATGCCAAGTCAGCCGACTTTAATCAGCAGATGTATCAGATTGACATTCTTGGCGAACCAGAAAATTCACCGATTCGTAAGGTAATTCAACGGGTAGCGCAAGAAACCAGTTGGGATAATCCACTGGTACAAGCTGAGTTGGCTGTTCCACAAAAAGGTTTTATAGCATGGTTTAAACGCAAGATATTACAACTTGATGATGCCAAACTGACACAGAATTCTGCGTCGACTTTATCTCAGGGGGTGATTGCCAAAGACTTTCAGCTATTTTATCAGATTGTGCGTTCCAGAGATGATTTGCAGAACCGGTCACTGCTGGATGAGTATATGCAGTCTCTGGCCAAGGTACGTAGCCGTTTTAATGATCTTAAAAGTTCTGGAGATATTGGCCCGGCGAGCATAATACTACTTAAACAAACCATTGATGAGCAGAATTCTATTTTCAATATCACCCAGAAGTTTGTGGATGAAAAAATGTCGGTAGGAACCCATGAGCTGGATCAGCAGCTGATTAAAAAGTTGTTTAGTGTGCCACTTACACGTTCCTTTGAAAGCCTGATACTTCCGGCACAAGCTGAAGTGAACAAACTCTGGCTGATACAGGCCTATCAACCATTTAATGGAAATTTATCGCAAAAATATCCGTTTAGTACTCAGGGCAGTTTACAGGCAACCTCTCAAGAAATTAATCAGATTTTTGGTGAAAATGGCAGTATTGCGCGTTTTGTCAAAGAGTATCTTGATCCTTTAGTGATCCGTCGCGGCTATAGTTTAAGCTCGAAAACATGGCAAGACATAGGACTTAATCTAAATCCTTTATTTGTTGAAAACTTTCAAAACTATGTTGCGCCTGTGCATGGTATGGCGACTGGCGAGTTAAATAATAACAGTCATCAGTCGGTGACACCCAATCAATCTAACTTTCAATTTTATCCACTGGAACAGGCTCATTTATTGGCTTATACCATTGATATCGATGGGCAAAGAATGCTATTTGAAAATGGCATTCAACAATGGGTGAATTTTATCTGGCCAAATTCAGGTGCAATTCCAGGCGCTAGGATCACGATGATTGATTTGGAAGGGAAGACCCATACTATTTTCGATGAGCCTGGGGAATATGGAATCAATCGTTTGATTGATAGTGCTCAGCGCATACAAAAAGGTAATATTTTCGAACTGATCTGGCGCAGTAAAGAGAATCCTGAACTATTTGTGAAGACCAATTTTCGTTTGGTGAGTGGGAATAATGCAAGTTCTATTGGAAGTAATCCAAGTTATAGCAATTTACAGTTAGTCGATCAGGTTGTTTCAAATAAAGCGGTAAGAGTCGTTGCAGCACAGAATGTGACGATGTCAGGAAAAACAGCTCTCACATCTGCTATCAATATAGGGACTCCACTACCATGACATTGATCAATCAATTAAATTCTAAGTGGATAGGTGGATGAATCGATATGGATGAAGTAAAAACCATACCTATATATTACGGCAAGTGCCCAGCGCGTGGAGATTTCTTAAAGTCACGAGGGCAGTATGAGTTGATTCAACTGATTGATCACTGGATAAGTGAGGCATTGGAATATGCCAGGCAAAAATCTGAATTCAAGCAAACCTATACACAATTGCCAACACTGGATTTTTTAATTGTGAATCCTCAGGATAAATTATTTTTAGTGGCGAACTTGATTGCCAGTGAAGATAGTTCTGGGCGAAGATTCCCCATGGTACTCGGTCATCTGATTGAATATGAGAAGCCTTTTAAAAATATTCTATATTCGCCATTACGTTATAAATCGATGCTGCCTGAGCTTTATCAGCTTAATATTACAATACGCTTAATCCGGGATGCCAATAATTTACTGGATAAACTCAATCAATTCAGTAGTCAAATAGTGGTGTCTCGTCCTCAAGAAGCACAGTTATTTTATGAAAATCATACGATTCATTCATTTGCGAAATTAATGAATTTCAACGCTTTTCAGTTGGCTCAAAGCATGCTTGGCTTGGGGTTGTTATTGCAACCTGTGATTCAGAATGGGACTAGTCGATTAAATAAAGTGCTGATTTTACCCATTCACAATCCTACTTACTGCTATGAAATTGCTGATTTTTGGATCAATTTAATCTACCAGTTTGTACAGCATCATCATACAAAGCTATTTATTAGTATCTTGCATAAAAAGCAACCAATCCTATTGTTTAGTTTTAAAGGTACCGATATTCGGGCTTTAAGCGATATTTTGACTGATAATTTAAATAGTGAATATTGGGTTCCATTGATTGATGCGATTTGGATTAATCAATATTTAGAGAATAATGCAGGGTTGGCAGTACTAGAACAATCCTTAAGCGAACGTCAGATGAGCCTCATTCAAGGTATTGAGCTATTTAAACAGACATTTATAGAAGCATAAAATGAAAATTAAATATTTAAAATTAATAAAATATAATAAAATCATAGCCTTATTATGTTTTTCGTTTGGATTTAATGTACATGCACAGCCTATTATTGCTGAGGGCGCAGTACCGAATAACAGTAGCAAGCAGGCTATTTTAACGAAATTGTATTCAATCTACGGTCAGGAAAATGTGGTGAATCGTATTCAGATCCGTCAAGTGGTAGCACCAGCGGATTGGTCGAATACAGTCAGTCATATGATTAATGAAGATCTTAAAAAGGTTAAACAAGGTAAATTAATAGTTAAGGGTGCTGATTTCCAGTTGACTGGTAAAGTATTAAATACTGATGAAATTCATAATACTAAAGCGAAATTGCAGGGTTTAATCCCCACAAATTACCGTTTAAATGCCCAGCTTTCAGTCAATCAGGCAGAACAGCAGATTATTGATGCTGCATTAAGGAACCGGATTATTGAATTTGAATCTGGCAGTGCGGTATTGGCAGCTTCAGGCGCACAAATTCTGGATGAGATGGTCAGTGCCTTAAACAAGGTTGGTGGCAAAAAGATACGAATTATTGGCCATACGGATAGTTCAGGCATTGATAATAAAAATCTTGTGTTAAGTCAGCAGCGTGCAGAAGCAGTGAAAGTCTATTTAATTGCAAAAAATATTCCGGCGCATTTGCTGAGTACCGAAGGTTTAGGTTCAAGCAAACCTGTAGCAGATAATGCAACAGCTGGAGGCCGCAAGAAAAATCGTAGGATAGAGTTTGAAGTGCTTTGAAAGTCTGATCTAGTTAGGTAACAGTTATCAATACATGATATCTATTCAGTCTATATGATGTTGGTGCGCGTTACAGACCAAACATTTTTACTTTGGAGAAACCGGACATTTCTATTTTGGGCTTACAAGTACGTTTCGTATAATGTATATTATGTTAAATATAATACACCTAACATTAACTTCATATTTGTACTTCTCTTACCTCATATCAATAACTTATACAAATAAAACTCCTAATCACAAATATGATATGTTGACCTAAATTTTAGTTCATGAAGTTCACCATGTTTGAAGTCAAAAGTATCCAGTTAGAACAAAAGATATCTAATGAAAATGAAATCAAATTATTGTTTGATACTGAGTCGACATTCCCATGCTTATTCCCATTATTGTTTAGCTTGAGAGTGATACGTTTTCAAAGCTTATCTACGCAATATTCTGATTTGATGGCACTAAAAGATTGGTATATATTTTGGTATAAAAAATATTCTATTTCTTTCTGCGAATTTTTCTATTCTTCAAACTATAATTTTGAACTTGTTTACGACGAAATTGATAATTTTATCATTTACCTAGAAAATAATAATGACTTAAGTGATGTCACATACTTAGGAGGAAATCGTAAAGTCAGTTATATAAATATTAGCAACAAGATTCGCTCTTTCTTGAAATTTTATACTTATCTTATGGATGACTATCTGACTGTAAAGAAACACCCTCATCTAGATAGAAAAGAAATAGAAAAAATTAAATCAAATATTAAAAAACATATCGATATTAAGAAAAAGATTATTAGGAAATCCACTAAAACCATACATGGTGAAAAGAAGTATCTGTTTAAAAGTATGACAAATGAAATGGTTAAAGTTCTTTATGAGACTATAGCACCTAGCAGTTCTAACAATACTAATGCTTTTAATCCATTTAAAAATAGACCAACTCAATTTAGGAATTTCCTAATAATTCATTTAATGCTCAATTATGGACTTCGAGTCGGTGAGCTGATGTTGCTGACCGTAAATTCTATTAAAAAGTCTATATTGAATGACTCTTATAGTTTAATTATTACCAATACTGATGATGAACATGATGACAGACGTAGAAAACCTAAAATTAAAAATGAGTTTTCATACCGAGTAATAACACTACAAGAAAGAGATTATAAGTTTATAAATATTTATATAAAAGAAATTCGCAGTGATATTAATTCTGACATCTTATTCACATCATTAAAACCACCCTACTCTTCATTGAGTTATTCTAGTGTTAAAAAAATTTTTACAATCTTAGATAAAGAAATTAAATATAGAATACCGCATCACTTTGATAATAAAGCTTTTGATTCAATAAATAGCATTACACCGCATGTATGTAGACATACATGGGCATATTTAATGTTAAATTATTCATTTAAAAAATATGAGAACATGGATAAACTAGGAAATTCGATTAATAATATAGGTCAAAATTCTTTGGATAAAGCACAAGACGATTTACGTGTGCTTGGAGGTTGGTCTCCTACGAGTTTAATGCCTATCCACTACGGCAAGAGGTTTATCGTAGAAAGAGCAAATATCTCAAATATTGAAAGAATTGTTGAAATGAGTGCATTTTTTGGAAAAAATACATAAAAAACAATTTGATATAGAGTTTAATTCTTCTGTTGATAAACATATTTTCAATATTTTCTCATCTGAAGATTTAAATTCTATTGATAATTTAAGGATACCCCCATTAATAAAATTTAATCTTGCATCTACATTTGATACAAAATTTATTAGTACTAAACCTGATATTTGGGAATTTTTTTATTCTGGAAATAAGATTCATTTAAATTTTGATTGTTTTGACTTATATGAGAAGAAAATTTTGAAATTTTTCTTGGTTTTTTTTGTACAGGTTAACACTCCTTCTAGGCTTAATTCTAAATTGGATTCATTTAAATATGCTATAAGATATTTTAAAAATAATAAATTAAATTTTAACTTCGATAGTTTTAAAATATTATTAAATCATTTATCTAAAACAGATAAAAATCATTTTTATTATGATTTAAAATTTTTAGTTAAATTACTTTTTTTGGAAAATTTTTCTGGATTTAATATTGATAAAGAGTATGAACTTGATTTTTTGGAACGTCCTAAATCATTCAACTCAGAATTATATTATCAAGAATATGAGGATCGGATTGACTACCCTCTTAAAACTATGATTCACCAAGGATTTTCTAAGATTAATAGCGATTTGTTACTTCATGGTGAGAACATAGCTAATGAACAACTCTTAAATTCAGCAATGCTAGCTCTAGTTTATGTATCAGGGCTTAGACCCGTTCAGTTGGCTAAGCTATCTGTTAGTGATTTAAAGCAGGACACTATCCGTAAGAGTGATAATTTTTGTCGTTATAGCATCCTTATTCCTTATGCAAAGCAATCTCGTTATGTTCATGAAAAAATTGCTATTAAGTTACCTGAAGAAATTGCTTCCATTCTTATCGCTTACATTAAAAGATACAGTCTTAATGGCGATCAAAAAATGTTCGACATGGGTGACAATGCATCTCGTTTTTGTCAACACTCGATTAACAAGCAATTATTTGAGTTTTCTCCGAAGCAATATAAAGAAGCAGTTCTATCTGGTGAAATGATTCAACAGAAATATTCTTACTCAGATTTCAGACATCATGTGGGTTACAGCCTAGCAATAAGTGGAGCTAGTGCAGAAGAAATTGCTTACATTTTAGGCCATTCATCGGTAGTAACGGCTAGACATTATATTTTCTCTACACCTGAAATGGCGCAAATTAGAGCTAAGGCCTTAGGAAGCAACTCACTATATAAACAAATGATTGCCATGCTATTGACTGGTCAATTGGTCTATACCAAAGATTGGTCCTCCAAAAAAGTATTAGGCAACATAGGGGCAGATATTCACTACGATATTGGCGGTTGTTCCTATCCAGGTCATTGTCTATTTCAACCTGTGAGGAATTGTTATGGCTGCATGTATTTCCATCCTTTCATCGATGCAGATCATGGAAAAGTTCTTGATAGTATTCAAAACGAAATTAATTTGTTAATTAAATTATCTGATGGGATTGGTTTATCAAGGAATCCAGTAATTAGGATTCATGAAACTACAAAGTTTGAAATTGAATCAGTGATATTACGCTGTAATGTTAGTAAGGGGTCAGATCGTGATTTCTAAAAATTATCTTGAATTTGTCAATGAACAAAAAGAATATTTCTTAGAAAATATTCAACCGACTTTTAAAAATACTTGGACTGATTCAATATGGGTTGGAGGATCTAATGGATCTGGATGGTTAATATCAAGATCAGGAAAAACATATTTAAATTTTGGGGTAATAAAAAATCTAAAAGGAATTGAGAATTTTGAAATAGATGAAGAATTTCAAATATTTATGAAATCTGTAATTGTTTTAAGTTATCGTCAATCCAATAAGAGGGCTTCGCCACAAAAATTGTATGCAGAAATGTTAGTTCTTAAACGTTGGTACAGCGCATTAGTTCAACATACTCAAAATTACCATGCATGTTCATTAACAACGGAGGTTTTAAATATCGCATTCAACTGTTTATTTGAAAACTCAAGCAAAACAAATCTTCCAGACCATGCAGGAAGTTTTATACGTATACAAAAGATGATAAATCATTATGGTTTTACAGAATCACAGCTAGAATTTGTACATGACTTAAAGTATATCAACCGACAAAATAGGACACCAAATGCAAAAAGAACGAAAGCTTTGATTGATCAACTTGAACTAGATGAAAGTGATCTAGAAAGTAATAAATTGGTATCAGTTCAAACTTTTATTAATATTGTTGCTCTTAGTGGCTTATGTCAAACAACCAGTGAAAAGATAGCACTGAATTTTCTGTTACTATTGATTATTACAGGCTTTCGTTCAACTGAAGCTATATTATTAAAAAGAAATGCATTAATAAAAAAGAAAATTATAGATCCTATTACACAAGAACACTTAACTTTAGATGGTGTTCAGCAATATTCAATAGGAATTCGATATCATGGTGCTAAAGGTGTTGGAGAACGTATTCATTGGTTAGAGCCTACTGCTGGTAAATTAGCAGAAATAATTTTCGAGTCAGTAGAACAACTTACGAAAGAATATCGTGCACAAATTCAATATATCAAATCAAAGAAAATTGTTGATTTTCTTCCATTAGAGTTAGATGAAATCCCAGGAGATGAAATAGTTTTAGAAGATTTGATCGATACAATATTTAAGGTAAGAGAAATTAGTGAATATAACTATAGGGTTAATTACAGAGCAATACTTTTGCCGTCAGTTAAAAAAATTCCTGTACTAAAGGAAATTAAAATTGGTAACAAAATAAATACTTATTATCTAAAGAAAGATATTAATAATTACATAAAGTCTTTGACACCCAATTTTACATCTGGCTCACCATTTGTTCATGTTCTTAATAGTAATGGAGTTAATGAGGAAATTCTATACGAGGATTTACTTTTTTTACATGAGTACAAGTCGTTGAATTTTAGTAGAAAGTTTAGCCATAAATCTAATATAATTCCATTTACCTGCACTACAATAAATAATTTCTTAGGTGGCGGTCAGAATTTATCAGTCTTTGAGAAATATTATCTCAAAGAAAATGATACAGAATATTCAAAATTGTCTACACATATTCCAAGGCATAACATTAACACGTTCCTTGCTTTATCCGGACTATCTGAGCATCTGCAAGCTTTGCTTATGGGGCGAATAGATATTAAGCAAAATCAATATTATCAACATGTAGCACTTAAACATAGAAAAATTGCAGCTAGTTTGTTTGAAAAGTTTGATTTGATACGCTCAGAACATAAAGAAAATTATCTGCATCCTAATCCTGTAGAGTCAATTAAGCATGATGGTTTTATGTATTTTTCAAAAGACCTAGATTTAGAAAATAATTTAAAAATGAATTTACAATCTTTTGATAATAAACATGACATATCAGAACACATTAAAAAGTCTTTTTTTGAAGATATATTTTCTGATATTACTGAAGCTTTTAATGAATTAAGTCATTCAGATCTTCCAAAAGCAGATTCGTTAGTCGAAAGACATGCTTACTTACATCCTTTACCATTTGGAGGTTGTATGCGTGATGTTACAGTACACGATTGTCCAAAACGTATGGCATGTCAATCAGGTGATAAATGTGGAAATTTCACTATTACGCATAGGAAAGGAGAACTAGAAAACCTAGAATCTATGATTAATAGTTTAACCGTGAATTATCAGAAAACTCTATCCATAGTCCAGTATGATAAGTCTTATACCCATATGCTAAGTGAGATAAAAAATAAAATCTCAAATTTAAATGTAGTCAAAGAGAGAGCCTTGTCTAAACGCAATGACTTAACACCTATTCGTATATTTGATTATATTGATGAAAATATA
Organism: Acinetobacter sp. BY419; assembly: GCF_019038395.1. Taxonomy (GTDB): domain Bacteria; phylum Pseudomonadota; class Gammaproteobacteria; order Pseudomonadales; family Moraxellaceae; genus Acinetobacter. The sequence continues at coordinate 399 of NZ_JAGFXZ010000003.1, read as the reverse complement.
AAATTACCTCATACACTATCTGAATTATTTGCTATCGAACAGCACAAAATTGAATCAAGTAAGGCTTAGAAAATGTTACGTGGTAAGGAATTGGATCAAGCAATCGAAAATGAATTACAACTTATGTTATTAGAGGGTTACGATAAATCCCCTATTTCACATAAATCTGTCCACGATAGACTTGTAGCTAGAAAACATATTTCAGGAGGTTTAAGTACTCTAAGCAACCTGAAACGTAAAAGTTTAATTAGCAGGTATATTGCTGAACAAATTGATGTGTGCTGAATTAACAGGATACTTCCACTTGGTAGATTCTATGCAGCCAACTTGTAAAAGTCTGCTGCCATTTGATTTGGTGTTTTAAAATCTAATCCTTTTTGAATTCTCTGCTGATTATAA
>NZ_JAGFXZ010000029.1 GCF_019038395.1 Acinetobacter sp. BY419 | reverse complement strand
AACGTTCAAGATCCTTGCTGAGCGTTATCGAAATAGAGGCAAAAGACTCGGTTTGAGATTCAATTTAATTGCTGGTATCTATAACCTGGAACTGAGTAAAAAATGATTTATGAAAGAAGTCTAATATGTAAAAAATTTATATTTGAAAATTACTATGAATGAAGAACAACTAAATAGTAGAAATATTCCGTTGCCTATCCAAAGAGAAGTTAGACAAAGATGCGGGTTTGGATGTGTTATCTGTGGAATGCCCTTATATGAATATGAGCATATGGAAGAATGGGCTCTAGTTAAACGTCACGTTGCTGATGAAATAACTTTATTATGTGATCAGCATCATCGTGAGAAAACTAATGGATTATTACCAAAAGAAGTTGTAAGAAAAGCTAATAAAGAGCCTTTTAATTTACGTGAAGGAGTATCTAAACCTTATCTATTGCATTTCTCCGGTGAAGAGGCAATTGTCGAAATAGGTGGAAATACTTTTAGTTGTGTGGACCAAGGATACGGCACAGCAATGGTGCCTATTAGTGTAGATGGAACACCGTTAATTGGATTGATATTAGCTGATGGGCATTTTTTACTAAATCTAATAATTTTTAATGAGTACAATTCGCCAGTTCTTCATATTAAAAATAACCAATTAATTTTCAAACCCGTTGCTTGGGATATCCAATTAGTTGGTACTACTCTTACTGTACGGGAAAATCATCGAAAAATTTTGATAGAAATAGAGTTTTGCCCTCCTAATAAAGTGATATTTAAAAGAGGAAGATTCCTTCGTAATGGAGTGGAAATTTTAGTCCGCCCTACTAATATTTTGATAGCTAATAATAGTACGATTATTAAAGGTTGTAGTGCTATAAATTGTTTTGGTGGTTTAATCATTGGACATCATGAAAAACCGATAGGTGGTTTTTTTGCTCTGGATGGGATTAGTAGATATTTAGGTTCAAATAAAGAAGCATTAAAATTTGAGAAAGAGTCTTTACAAAGAAGTGATGTATAGTAAGAGCTCAGGTAATTTAGATTGAGCATAATATTATGAAACTTAACTCATTCTCCCCAATCCCTGAAGATGATGACGAACTGCATCTTCCTGAACTGGTGTACTGGGCTTCTTTAGGCGATGTCGAACAGGTCGAGCAGGCTTTACAAGAAGGTCTGGACGTCAACTCAGCCGATGAAGAAGGCTATAGTGCCCTACAGGCCGCTGCTGAAAATGATCATTTAGATGTGGTCAAACTTTTGGTCAGCAAGGGCGCGGATATTGCCCATCGCAGTCCAAATACTGCTTTAGAACTTGCCGAAATGGCAGGCAATAAAGAAGTCGTGATTTATCTGAAAAGCCTGGCCGGTGGTATCTAAATATAAAAAAAGAACCTCAATCGTGAGGTTCTTTTTTTATTGTAGGAGCTTAAGCAGCTTCATCTTCAAGTTCTTTCAAAATGGCTTCATTAAAGGCAGGAATATCATCCGGATTACGTGAAGTAATCAGTACCCAGTCGCCGGTATTGCAACGATGAACTTCTTCATCGACCCATTTCGCGCCAGCATTTTCCAGATCCAGCTTGATACTCTTATATGAGGTCAGATTCTTGTCTTTAATTCGATCTGCATCAATTAAGGCCCATGGCCCATGACAGATCGCGGCAATCGGTTTGTGATTGTCGGCAAAATGCTGAATGATTTTCTGCGCATCCTGATTGATTCTTAGAGTATCTGCGTTGACTGTACCGCCTGGAATCACCAACAAATCATAATCATTCAAATCGACATGGTCGAAACTGGTATCCGGCGTATATTGGGTAGCAGCTTTGGTATCACCTTTGACAGTGGCTACATCTTCATTTTTTTCTGCAGCATGAATCACTTCAAAACCTTTGGACTTTAGAAAATTTAAAGGCTCAGTCAGTTCATCATGTTCAACGCCTTGATTGGATGTAATAAAGAGGACCTTTTTTACCATGATTGCTGTTCCCAAAAAATGTGAGGATTTTTAGCTTAACAACAAGCAGATTTTTACAATGTTGGAGTTTTAACTCGGAACTGTTAAGCAATGATAAATAAAGCAATGTATATTAAAAGGAATACGCAGAAAAAAAGCCCCAACATCCTGTCGGGGCTTTTTCGTATCTCGTGATTTAGGTATGACTCCTGTCGTACCTCACATCCTGGTGTTGCGATGTTCTTCTTGTTGTTAGGTCTTCGGCGCATCCTGCTCTGTATGTCTCTAAAGTAATACACAACCATGTTTCGCACTAGCAGCAGATAGCGTTTATCACTGTACGTTTTGGCTTACATGGGAGCAGAGAAATTGAGCTGTATAAACCTGGTCAGGATATTCCTTTAAAAATGGATATCGAGGCCGATATAGGGACCTTTAAATTCCAGCTGTAAATCAGGATGTTGATTCTGTTCAAAATCTACCTGCATAATGCGATAACCGACTTTGGCACCGACATCGACCAGCAGATTATCAATAAAGTCGTATTGTAGTTCGGCTTGTACATCGGTTTTTTTGCTATCGCTGCCGTGACTGTAAATGGCTTCCGCTTTGGCACTCATACCGGTAAATGGCAATTTCACACCTGCTGTTGCATAGAGCAGCGGACTATATTCATCCAGGTCGTATTGGCTAAAAGTAGCGGCATTCAGGTTTTTCACCGTACCATCCAGACTGCTTAAACCTAGGCCTACATCCGCATGCACAATGGTATCCAGTAATTCGTAATACAGAATATAGTCAATATTCTTCAGCTCGATATCTGAGGCATTGGCAGGAGAACGCTGTTCGCTATTGCTGTCCAGATTGACGTATTTAATTTTGGCATTCGGTAAAAGTGGTAGCGGATGTTCAAAGGCCACAGACAGCTGCGCCGTGCCTTGTCGATCCAGGTCATGCTTGAAGCTGCTATCTTGACTATAACCATCAAAATTCCAGTAACTTAAATCAGCTTTTACCCCGATTAAATCTGCATGACTGAGTGTACTGAGTCCAAAACTGAATAATAGTGTGGTGAGTATTTTTGCGCGCATGGCTCTATTTCCCTATAGCTGTCTTCAAATTGGGTGGGTCTGTTACCTAAAAACATCTTCTTAATATGTATCAGCAGGTGCATGATATAGAGAATTTTAAAAATGTATATCCTTGGATGTTGAAGGACGAGAAGATGGTATCTGTAGAAGCAAAACAGCATAAAGATTATTCACTATATGTAGCCGGCCAGGCTGTTCAGACAGGAGAATGGCTGGAGGTCAAACACAAATATAGCCAGAAGCTATATGCACGTGTCGCCCTGGCAGATGCCAACACGCTAGAACAGGCGATTCAGTCTGCGGTAGATGCTGAAGCCGAAATGGCCGCATTAGAGCCCTTCCAGAAGCAGAAAATTCTGCTGCACTGTGTACGCCGTTTTCGCGAAATTCGTGAAGAACTGACGGAAATCCTGATTGCAGAAGGCGGCAAACCACGTAAAGCGGCCGAAGCTGAAGTCGAACGTCTGATTAATACTTTTCAGATTGCCGCGGATGCCGTGACTCAGATGGACCAGGGACGCATCCTGCCTTTAGCAGTCACTGCAGCAGCTTCGGGTTATCAGGGCATGGTTAAACAGGTACCGATTGGTGCAGTCTCTCTAATTAGTCCGTTTAATTTTCCCTTGAACCTGACGGCACATAAAATTGCCCCTGCGATCGCGGCCGGCTGTCCTTTCGTTTTAAAACCTGCGAGCCTGACCCCGATTTCTGCCCTGAAAATTGCCGAGATTCTGGCGGAAACCGATTTGCCTCAAGGTGCATTTTCAGTCTTGCCATGTCCGCGAGACCTAGCCGATGTACTGGTCACCGATGACCGTTTTAAACTGCTCAGCTTTACCGGTTCCGATGCTGTGGGCTGGGACATGAAAGCCCGTGCCGGCCGCAAAAAAGTTACACTGGAGCTGGGCGGTAATGCTGCAGTGATGGTCGAGCCGGATACAGAAATCACCGATGCACTGATTAACCGTCTGATCGGTGGCGCCTATGGTCATGCCGGACAGGTATGTATCAGTGTGCAGCGGATTCTGGTGCATCAGGATATTTATAATGACGTGAAACAGAAGATGGTTGCCAAGCTGAAAACGCTCAAGGCAGATGATCCAAACCTGAGCACGACTTTGGTCGGGCCAATGATCAAGAAAGCCGAGGCCAAACGGCTAGAAACATGGCTGGATAAAGCCGTGAAAAAAGATGCAAAAATTCTGGCAGGCGGCCAACTGGACGAGGTGCTATTCGCACCGACCTTGCTGGAAAATGTAGATCAAGATCTGGAAATTTACCGGGACGAAGTTTTTGGTCCTGTGGCCATGATTGAACCTTATAGCGATTTTGAATCCGGTATTGCCTGTATCAACCGCAGCCGTTTTGGCCTGCAGGCCGGGGTCTATACCCAGAATCTGAACAAGATGCTGTATGCCTGGGACCATCTGCATGTCGGTGGTGTCATCATCAACGATATTCCGTCTTTCCGGGTCGATAACATGCCCTATGGCGGAGTAAAAGATTCAGGTCTGGGCCGTGAAGGGATTCAGTCCGCCATTCGCGACATGCAGGAAGAGCGCATGCTGGTCATTAAAGCTTAAGTTCAGTATGTTCATTACTTCAGATCGCAAGCCGGGTGGTTTTTAAATAGGGTGATGGGATCTGGGTCTATTGCATAATCTTAAATTTCAGGCCGGGGCAGGGAAAGACTCTGCTCCGCATATTTCCACCAGAAAAAGGCTTCATCCGTAGAGATTGGTAGCGCTTAAACACAGGGTATTAAATAGCGATTTATCCTGATGACAGGAAAAGCTTTAAGGGCCATAAGCCTGTAGTAAAACTTAATAAAAATATATTCCAAAAAGTTTGTCAATATATAACCTTTAAAATAAAGACTTTTTAGTAGAATTATTGAGCGATTAATTCAAACAGATTATAAATAACGAATATTTTGAGCAGAATTTACAGAAAAAATTTACAAAAGTCAGTATTGTTAAATCATCTACAAGGTCAGTTTTTTGATCAGACTTTAAGCAAGCTGTAAGACCTGCTGACCTGTTTGTACATTAGAATTCGACACCCACAAGGTGCCCTCTAATTCAAACACCCAAAATTATTGAAAATGCTTCTTTTTTTGCTTGCGCTATAACCATAACAAGCAGCATCTGAAGAGGTTAAAAGTTTAGGTGTTCTATGACAGAAACTCGTGAGAATTGGTCCGCACGCTCAGGATTCATTATTGCAGCGATTGGTTCCGCCGTTGGCTTGGGGAATATCTGGCGTTTCCCTTATGTCGCCTATGAAAATGGTGGCGGGGCATTCCTGATCCCTTATCTGATTGCGATTTTTGCAGCAGGTTTACCTTTATTGTTTTTAGACTATGCGGTCGGACACAAGTTCCGTAAAGCGCCGCCATTGGCCTATAAAAAACTCATGAATGCCGAATCCCTGGGCTGGTGGCAGGTCATGGTCACCCTGGTGATCGGGATTTACTATGCCAGCGTATTGTCCTGGGCCGGCAGTTATATGTTCTATTCCTTTGGACAGCAGTGGGGCTCAGATACCCAGGCCTTTTTCTTCAACACTTACCTGCAAAATGGTGAAGGCCTAACCTTAGGTTTTGTGCCTGTACTGTTCTTTGGTCTGGTGGTGGTCTGGGCTGCGGTCATGCTGATTCTTTACGGTGGGGTACGCCGTGGGGTAGAGCTGGCGAATAAAATCTTTATGCCATTACTGGTGGTTTTATTTTCCATTCTGGTCATTCAGGCAGTGCGCTTACCGGGTGCAGTTGATGGCTTAAATGCTTTCTTCACGCCGAACTGGGAGGCCATGACCAACTATAAAGTCTGGCTGGCAGCTTTTGGTCATATCTTCTTCTCACTGTCGGTGGGCTTCGGGATTATGTTGACCTATGCCTCTTATTTGAAACGCAAAACCAACCTGACCGGTTCGGGTATTGTGGTGGCACTGGCTAACTCGTCTTTTGAAATTCTGGCGGGGATTGGTGTATTTGCAGCGCTTGGTTTTATGGCGTTCAGTTCTGGCGCTAAAGTTGAAGATGTAGTGTCTGGCGGTATTGGTCTGGCCTTTATTGCTTTCCCGAAAATCATTTCAAGTTTAGGTACAGGCGGTGACCTGTTTGGCTTCCTATTCTTCGCTTCATTGACGGTTGCCGGTATTACCTCGATGGTGAGCATCCTGCAAGTTCCGATTGCTGCGTTCCAGGACAAACTGGGCTGGTCGAAGAACAAGTCAGTCACGATTATTGCCGGTGGTTCAGCAGTGGTTTCTACCTTGATGTTCTCGACCCATAGTGCCGTTACCTTTGTTGATATCATTGACTACTTTGCCAACAATATCGGTATTGTCGGTGGCGGTCTGTTATCGATTATTCTGTTGTCATGGTTCCGCCGTCCATTGTTGAAGCAGCTGCAAGAACATGTGAACCAGTTTGCCAGCGTGAAACTTGGAAGCAGCTGGAATTTCATGCTAACGGTCATCACACCTTTGTCTTTATTGCTGGCATTGGGCCTGACTCTGAAATCGATCATGACTGAAGGTTATGGTGACTATCCTGCGACTACCCTGTGGATGGTTGGAGGAGGCGTCATCGCATTCTGTATTCTGGGCGCCATTCTGTTAAGTCTAGTCAAAGATCGTCGTAGCTAGGAGAACGAATATGAATACCTCTGCACTGATCATGATGATTTTCTCCATCGTTTTATTATGGGGCGGTCTGCTACTCTCTGTAATTCATCTGGCAAAAAATCCGGAAGAACCAGAAGACTAACAATCTTCACATAAACCTACTGTTGCCATAAATGGAAGTCATTATCATCTTTGATGATAATGACTTTTATTTTTGACGTGTCAACATGGCCCCACTGTTAGATGCACAGGTTTATACGGCTTTTGCCGTGACTTTTTTGGCCGGTCTGGCTACCGTGGTGGGTGGGGGACTTGTACTGTTCTTAAAAAAACCCAATTTCCGTCTGCTGGCCTTTGGTCTGGCCTTTGCTGCCGGTGCCATGATCTATGTGTCTTTAACCGAAATCCTGAACAAGTCGATTGCTTCCTTTAGTCTGGATTTTGATGAAAAAACCGGTTTTGCCTTTGGCACTTTTTCCTTTTTACTGGGAGTGATTCTGGTGCTATTACTGGATCGCTTTGTGCCAAATCCGCATGACACCATTGAAACCCGTTCTGCCCAGGGTGTCAGCTCATCACAATTACTGCGTACCGGCATGCTGACCCTGTTTGCAATTAGTGCACATAACTTGCCCGAAGGCCTGGCGACATTTTTTGCCACGCTGGAAAGTCCTGCTTTGGGCGCACCGTTGGCGGTCGCGATTGCGATTCATAACGTGCCAGAAGGTGTCGCGATTGCCTTGCCGGTGTATATGGCCACTGGCCGCAAAGATTATGCCCTCGGGGCCAGTCTGGTCTCGGGACTGGCTGAACCCTTGGGGGCGGCGCTAGGTTATTTTATTCTGGCGCCTTATATGAGTGAAACGGTCTATGGCCTGATCTTTGGGATAATTGGTGGCGTTATGGTTTATCTGGCACTAGATGAATTATTGCCGACTGCAAAACGCTATTCTGAAGGGCATGAAACGGTATATGGGCTGGTCAGTGGCATGGCTGCTCTGGCTACTAGTCTGGTGATTTTTAAGTTTATTCAATAAGCCTGAGACCTACTAAATCACAAGGCATAAAAAAGGCAGCTTAGGCTGCCTTTAATTTTAAACTTATCACTTATGCGGTCTTTTCAATACGGCAATAGAAGAAGCCATCGCCTTGATCTGCTTTTGGCAACAACTGACGACCATGAATCTGTTCGATGCCCCAGTCGGCTTCGATCTTGATTTCTTTGGCATCGCTATGCTGGGCAAAGAACTCGACCATCTGCTGTTCGTTTTCCGCTTTCAGAATTGAACAGGTGATATAGAGCAAAGTACCCCCGACTTTCAGCTGCTGCCACATATTTTCCAGAATCTGTTTTTGCAGCTCAACTGTTTTCGGAATATCGGTAGACTGACGTAGTAAACGGATATCCGGATGACGACGGATGACACCAATTGCAGAACACGGTGCATCTAGCACAATACAGTCCACCGGCTCCGGTGCTGTCCAGGTGATCGCATCAGCCGTGATAATTTCAACTTCTGCATATTCAGTTAACAGTAAACGTTCCAGATTTTCTGCTACACGAACTAAACGTTTGGCATCCTGGTCAATTGCATAGAGCTTTTTCGGGCTATATTTTTCTAGGATGTGAGCAGTTTTCCCACCTGGCGCAGCACAGGCATCTACCACGATTTTGCCTTCAAGGTCAGGAACTAAGGTCGCACACAGCTGGGCATGTTCATCCTGAACCGAGAAACCGCCGGCTTCATAGCCCGGCAGGTTCGGAATATGGACATTCTGTTCCAGAACGATGCCAACTTCAGACAGGGTGCAGGCACGTGCTTCATAGCCTTCTTCTTCCAGAATTTCCAGATATTCATCACGGCTAACCTGGTTGACATTGACACGCAAGGTGAGCGGTGCAATCTGTTTCAAGTCATGCGACAGTTCAGCCAGCTGTTCCGGCCAGTCTTTCTTTAAACGCTTGTAGAGCCAGCTCGGCAGGCCATGGGCCTGGTTTAAAGCCAGGTCAAATTCTTCTGTTTCACGTGAAACACGACGCAGTACCGCATTGACCAGACCGCTTAAAGGTTCAAAACCCAGCTGTTTGGCAGCAGTCACGGTTTCTGAAATCGCAGCATGTGCCGGAATACGGGTACATAGAATCTGGTACAAACCCAGATACAGACAGCTTTCTAAAGCCGGGTTATCGAGGGGTTTGGTTAACAGCGGCAGGGTAATGGCTTTGAGGCCATGCCACTGACGTAAACAGCCCAGAGTTAACTCGTGATATAGACCACGGTCACGTTCAGACACGATGTTGATATGTTGATTGAGTACAGAAGCAAGTGATTGACCATTTTGTACGGCCAATAGCGTTTTTACAACTTGCGCGCGCAAATTCAAGTTTTTAGCTGATGATTGAATTTGGCTCATGCGAATTTATATCCTACCGATAGTTTTTGAGTTTGATTAATTTGAACAGCATTCAGGGCTTTGCCGCCTGGCCATTGCAGATTGGTGATGCAAATGGCATTTTGGTCGCCACACATTACATGTACGCCGTCTTTATCCAGGGCAATCACTTCACTAGGCAAAGCACTGCTTGCATGCTGCGTAGAAAGTGAGGAGTTCCAGATACGTAAATTGTTGCTCTCATCCAGCGGAGTGAATGCTACCGGCCAGGGATTAAACGCACGAATATTACGGTCAATGTCTGCTGCAGGCTGGGTCCAGTCAATTTGCGCTTCCGCTTTGGACAGCTTATGCGCATAGACAGTCAGGGCTTCATCCTGGACTTCACGCGTCTCCAGATAATGCTGTAAAGTCTGTTCCGATTCGAGTACGGCCACAATCGCTTCAGCACCTTGTAAGGCCAGTTTATCATGCAGGCTGGCAGAGGTATCTTCGGCAGTAATCGGGCACAGGGTTTTATACATCATGTCCCCGGTATCCAGACCCGCTGCCATTTTCATAATGGTCACACCCGTCTCGGTATCACCGGTGGCGATGGCACGTTGAATCGGGGCTGCACCACGCCAGCGTGGCAACAGGGAACCATGAATGTTCAGGCAACCATATTTTGGTGTATCCAGAACCACTTGTGGCAGGATCAGGCCATACGCCGCTACCACCATCACATCTGCATTTAAGGCTTTAAGTTCTGCTTGCGCCGCCAGACCTTCTTCCGTCGATGACTTGAAATGCAAAGGCTGATAGACCGGAAGATGGTGTTCAAGCGCCAACTGCTTGACTGCGGATGCCGTGAGTTTTTGTCCGCGTCCAGCCTTGCGGTCAGGCTGGGTATATACCGCCACAATTTCATGCTCGGTTTTGAGCAGCGCAGCCAATGCAGTCGCTGCAAATTCTGGTGTGCCTGCAAATATGATCTTCACACATGAAATTCCAAATAAACTTAAAGGGTATTATAAGCCAAAAGCCAAATTTCAGCCTAATCGTTGCAAAAACTTATACGACAAGCTTTGTGAGTGCTTGAATTTCGGTGGAATTTTTATATAAAAAAAACTCATGCAAATTGTAAAAATTATTCATGAAAGTTTTGTATTGTCTTGATGATGATGGCGGTATAGTAGATTTATCCAAAAATTTTTATCGTCAGATCATTCAAACCTCTCTATATATATTTTTGCCTGCATCTACAGCCAAAGGGTCATCTTGTAAAACAAGGGCTTGTAGTATGATAGGTGTAAAATTCAACTGATTTAAACTCCTTGTCAGTATGATTTAGCCAGAGTGGATCTGCCCGATTCATTGCAAGCTCAAACTTTGTTGGAAATATAAAATGCCTGACTATCGTTCAAAAACATCGACACACGGAAGAAATATGGCTGGCGCACGCGGTTTATGGCGTGCCACCGGTATGAAAGATGAAGACTTCGGTAAGCCGATTATTGCGGTGGTGAACTCGTTCACCCAGTTTGTTCCAGGTCATGTGCATCTTAAAGATCTCGGTCAGCTGGTGGCACGTCAAATTGAAGCGTCAGGCGGTGTAGCAAAAGAATTCAATACCATTGCAGTCGATGACGGCATCGCGATGGGTCATGACGGCATGCTGTACTCGCTGCCTTCGCGTGACCTGATTGCAGACTCAGTCGAGTACATGGTCAATGCGCATTGTGCCGATGCGATGGTGTGTATCTCGAACTGTGACAAGATCACCCCGGGCATGTTGATGGCGGCGATGCGCCTGAACATTCCAGTGGTATTTGTCTCTGGCGGTCCGATGGAAGCGGGTAAAGTCAAAATTCGTGGTAACGACCACGCGATTGACCTGGTGGATGCCATGGTGGTTGCGGCAGACGACAGCTTCACGGATGAAGAAGTAGCAGCCTATGAACGTTCAGCCTGTCCAACCTGTGGTTCATGTTCAGGCATGTTCACTGCCAACTCCATGAACTGCTTGACCGAAGCTTTGGGTCTATCCCTTCCGGGCAATGGTTCTACGCTGGCAACCCATGCCAACCGTAAAAAATTATTTGAAAAAGCCGGTCAACTGATTGTTGAAATTACCAAACGTCATTATGAGCAAAACGATTACAGCCTGTTGCCACGTTCAATCGCCACCAAAGCAGCCTTTGAAAATGCCATGACTTTAGACATTTCCATGGGTGGTTCGACCAATACGGTTCTGCATTTGTTGGCCGCTGCACATGAAGCAGAAGTTGATTTCACCATGACCGACATTGACCGTTTGTCGCGTCACGTACCGGTGCTGTGTAAAGTTGCACCGGCTGTGCAAAACGTACATATGGAAGACATCCACCGTGCTGGTGGCATCATGTCGATCCTGGGTGAACTGGATCGCGCGGGCTTGCTGGATACTTCTGTACCAACCGTGCATGAAAAAACCTTAAAAGACGCCCTGGATAAATGGGACATCATCCGGACTGAAGATGAAGAGGTGTATAACTTCTTCAAATCGGCACCGGGCGGCGTACCAACACAAACGGCCTTCTCACAAGATCGTTACTACGCGCGTCTGGATGGTGACCGTGATAATGGCGTAATCCGTAACGCGGCCAATGCTTTCTCACAAGATGGTGGTTTGGCTGTGCTGTATGGCAATATCGCGCTGGAAGGCTGTATTGTTAAAACAGCAGGCGTGGATGATTCAATCCTGAAATTCAACGGCACCGCGCGTGTCTTTGAAAGCCAAGATACGGCGGTTGAAGCGATTTTGGGCGGAAAAATCACCGCAGGTGATGTGGTGGTCATTCGCTACGAAGGTCCACGTGGTGGTCCGGGTATGCAAGAAATGTTGTACCCCACCAGTTACCTAAAATCGAAAGGTTTAGGTAAAGACTGTGCACTTTTAACTGATGGCCGTTTCTCAGGCGGTTCGTCTGGCCTTTCAATCGGTCACGTATCTCCTGAAGCTGCGGAAGGCGGTGCGATTGGTCTGGTTGAAGATGGTGACCGTATCGAAATTGATATTCCAAACCGTACGATTCACCTGGCCGTAGACGAAGCAACCATGGCAGTACGCCGTGAAGCGCAAGAAGCCAAAGGCTGGCAGCCTGCAGAACAGCGTCCACGTAAAGTGTCTAAAGCCCTGAAAGCTTATGCAATGCATACTACGAGTGCCTCGAAAGGTGCGGTACGTGATATCTAATTTGTAGCGCTTGCAGATTAAAAAAAGCACTCCAGATGGAGTGCTTTTTTATTTTTATTGAAAAATTAAAAATTGCACTGCTTCGAATAGCTTTGAAGGTTCTGATTGTTTTTGTGTAGGCAGACTTTTACTTTTGACAGAACAAAAGTAACGAAACCCTCTTGTTGTCCTGATGCTATGTCCTGAACAAGTTTAAAGCATTGCTTTAAACTTAGTGCAAGGCAGTGAACACGCGACATCCCTGTCGCTTGGCCATGTGATTAAAAGTTTTTAAAAATTCATCAAAATGTTTTTCTGTAGGGTAATTTCTTTTACATGCTGAATGCTTTCTATACAATGATCTTAAAATAAATTGCTAAAACTGAAGTTTTAAATCAGTCGACGCCAAGGAAGAAAATAATGAGTAAAGATAATATCCGCGAGCATTCAGCACCCGTTTATGAAGGTATTGAAAATGCACCGGCCCGTTCCATGATGCGTGCTACCGGTTTTCAAGATGCCGATTTTGAACGTCCATTTATTGGTATTGCCTCAACCTGGGCCAATGTCACGCCTTGTAATATGCATATTGACGGTCTGGCTAGAACCGTAGAACAGGGGGTAAGTGCTGCGGGTGGCAAGGGAATTATCTTTAATACCATTACCATTTCAGATGGCATTTCCAATGGCACGGAAGGCATGAAATATTCACTGCTGTCACGGGAAGTGATCGCAGACTCGATTGAAACGGTCGTGGGCTGTCAGGCTTATGATGGAGTCATCGCGATTGGTGGCTGTGATAAAAATATGCCCGGCTGTATTATGGGGTTAGCTCGTCTAAACCGTCCGGGTCTGTTTATTTATGGCGGCACCATCAAACCAGGCGAAGGCCATACCGACATGATTTCGGTATTTGAAGCGGTGGGCCAGTATGCCAAAGGTGAAATCAACGCCATTCAGGTCAAGCATATTGAAGAGGTGTCCTTGCCGGGTCCGGGTTCCTGTGGCGGCATGTATACTGCCAATTCCATGGCTTCTGCTATTGAAGCTTTAGGCATGAGCCTGCCGGGTTCCTCTGCACAGGAAGCGGTGTCAGAAGACAAGCAAATTGATTGTGCCCGGGCCGGTGAAGCGGTGATGAACCTGCTGCGACTGGATATTAAACCACGCGACATCATGACCAAGGCCGCCTTTGAAAACTCGATTAAAGTATTGATTGCGCTGGGCGGTTCTACCAATGGCGTGCTGCACCTGCTGGCCATGGCGCATACCGCAGGTGTGGAATTGAGTCTGGATGATTTCGTGCGGATTGGTAAAGATATTCCGGTGGTAGCAGATGTACGTCCATCAGGTAAATATTTAATGTCAGAACTGATTGCCATTGGCGGCATTCAGCCACTGATGAAGCGCATGCTGGATGCCGGCATGCTGGATGGTTCATGTCTGACCGTGACTGGTAAAACCCTGGCGGAAAACCTGGCCGATGTGCCGGACTATCCGGAAGGCCAGCAGATTATTCTGCCGTTTGATGCGCCAGTGAAAAAAGACTCGCATCTGGTGATTTTAAAAGGCAACCTGTCACCGAATGGTGCGGTAGCAAAAATTACCGGTAAGGAAGGCCTGCATTTTGCCGGGCCGGCTCGTGTATTTGAAGGTGAGCAGGGTGCTATGCGCGGTATTCTGGATGGCGAAGTCCAGCCGGGGGAAGTGGTGGTGATTCGCGGAGTTGGCCCTAAAGGTGGCCCGGGAATGCCGGAAATGCTGAAGCCGACTTCTGCGATTATTGGTAAAGGCCTGGGAGCATCAGTCGCCCTCATTACCGATGGACGCTTCTCTGGTGGTAGTCACGGTTTTGTGATTGGTCATGTCACCCCCGAAGCTTATGAGGGTGGTCCGATTGGTCTGGTGCAAAATGGTGACCAGATTTCAATTAATGCGGAAACCCGGGAAATGACCTGGCATGTGGATGAACAGGAAATTGCAGCACGTCAAGCGGCCTGGACCAAACCAAAACCGAATTATACGCATGGAGCACTGGCCAAATTTGCCAAACTGACCTCGGGTGCAGAAACCGGAGCAGTCACTGACCTGAATCTTGACCTCTAATCCATTGTTAAACATTGAACATTTGCTTATGACTTGATATAAGTTTTTACACCATGCAGGGCTTTGGGTTCTGCGATCTTAAAAATAGATTATTCTGCGCAGATTCTCGTTTGTCGAGCTGTGCACCGTCATTCTTCTCGAGGCCGATCTCATGTCCCTGTTACGCCGTTGGTTTGATCCAATCCGATCGAGTTGGTTTTACCAAAAACCAATCCGTCAAACGGTGTTATCTATTGAAGATGGGCTGAGTATCCATTTAAGACTGGATGATGTGTACAGTTATCTGGCGGTACAGCAACTGCCCCAGCTCGAAGAAATTTTGAGTTCGGAACTGAAGCCGCTGAAAGTGATTATTTCCAGTGCGCATGCAGAACCACCCAATCAGATGTCTTTTGATGAATGGCAGCATTACACGATTAATGATGCCAAGATCTTGTCAAAGCAGCATCGTTTCAGTTTTCATGACACCCCGGAATTACCGAGCGCTGAAGCCTTGAAACAGGCGGAACTGATTTTACGGCGAACCCCTTTGCGCGGGCAGGACTTTCTGTATCTGCTGGAAGATGTATTCCATATGCTCTGGCAAAAGCAGACCGGAAAATTGCGGACCTTATATGCCATGGCCAGCCGTCATCATCAGCCACAGGATTTTCCCGAACGCATTTTTGATCAGACCCCGATTCTGGCCAGCTATTTTAATTTAGGCGGACGCCAGTATCAGGCGGTGGATGACCTGTTACGCCTGACCCGGCGTCTGGAGCAGCAGAAACTCCTCACCGGAAATCCGATTTTCCTGATCAATCATATTGAATGGCGCGAGCACCTGATCAGTGATGCCGAAGAGCTGAATGAGATCCAGTCGATGGATCCGGAACTTGACTTATATCTCGCGCTAGAAGATCCGATTTCCTGGTTGTTGCTGGCCTATATCAAGGAAGAGCTGGCGAATTATTATAATATTCACCTGAATGTTTATCCTTTATCTTATCGCGGCCGGGATAACTTTGACTGGAGTCTGGCCACGCGCTTATCCAAACGGACTGAAGTCGAATTTACCCCGTTCTGCCGACCGACCGAGCAGGCGATTGCCCCTATGGCGCAGTTATTTTATAGCTGTCCTGAAGAGGAGCGCATTGAGGCAATGTACCAGATTTTGCAAGCCGTCTGGACCCGTGGTAAAGACCTGTCTTATGCGCCCCATTTCAATCATTTGCAGCAGCAGCTCAATATTCTGGAGCTGACCCAGGATGATGTGCTAGCCAAACTCCGAGACAACGATATGCTCTGTGAAATGAAGTCGCAGCCGAATTTTCCAGTGCTGGAATTACGCATAGATGATCAAAGTTATACATTTAATAGCTTATATCGGGTCTGGATGATTGAAAGTATTTTCAGTAATGTGTTAGAAGAAAAGTATAAGAGTAATAATCAAACTGAAAGTGAACTGAAAAAACATGGAAAAGATCAAAGCTGAATCATTAGAACATGCACGTCAACAGATCGATGCCATTGATACAGCTTTAGTTGAGCTGATCGCTGCGCGTCAATTTTATGTTGATCAAACTACACGTTTCAAAAAAACCGAAACCGATTTACAGTCGCCGGAACGTATGGAACAGATTGTAGAAAATGTTAGGGCACTGGCGCAGCAGCAGGGCGTAGATCAGGAGTTTATTGAACATCTCTATCGTGAAATGTTCCATTATTTTATCCAGCGTGAACTGAAAGAGTTTCGTCCTTAAGCAGACTCGTTCTTTAGCAGAAGCCTTGCGGGGCTTCTTGTTATTTTACTGGACGTAAATTTGAACAATGCAACAATAAAAAAAGCAGCCTTGCGGCTGCCCAATACTTTTATCTCGAGTTTTATTTTTTATCGGCCAGGCTAAAGAACCAGTTCAGGATCAGTGCAGCAAAAGTTGCCGTACCAATACCACCCAGATTGAAGCTGCCGAAAGTCAGGGCAAAATCACCAGTACCTAAAATAATGGTCACCGCAGCCACCATCAGGTTCTTGTTCTGCGAGAAATCGACCTTGTTCTCAATCCAGATTTTGGCACCCGCAATAGTGATCAAGCCAAAGACCACAATCGAAGCCCCGGTCAGAATCGCTGTCGGAATGGTGTGAATAATCGCACCAAATTTAGGCGATAAACCCAGAAACACGGCAAAGACACCCGCAACTGCAAAGATGATCGTCGAGTAAACCCGTGTTACGGCCATGACCCCAATATTTTCACCATAGGTGGTCATACCCGGCGCACCGACACTACCAGCCAAGGTTGTGGCAACACCATCCGCAACAAAGGCTTTACCAATATGCGGATCCAGATTTTCACCGGTCATTGCGCCTACCGCTTTAATATGCCCCAGATTTTCAGCCACCAGAATCAGTGCAACCGGTGCAATGATCAGCATGGCATTTAATTCAAAGGTCGGCGCGTGGAAAGTCGGTAAACCGAACCAGGCTGCTTGCTGAATTGGCAGGAAATTGATGGCAGTACCATAACCCATGACATTACTAAGGACAAAGTAGATCAGATAGGCCAATAACAGCCCCACCAACAATAACAGGCGCTGTAATAAGCCACGAGTGAACACCGCGATTGAGCCCATACAGAGTACGGTGACCAAAGACATCCACATGTTAAAGGTATTGCCCATCACGCTTTTTACAGTCACTGGGGCAAGGTTCAGACCAATGATCATCACCACGGCACCGGTTACCACCGGCGGCATCAGTTTTTCAATCCAGCGGGTACCCGTCGCCATGACCAGAAAACCCATCAGGGCATAGAAGATCCCACAGGCAATAATCCCGCCGGCTGCGACGCCAATATTCGGATTGAGTCCGCCACCACCGGCATAACCGGTTGCCGCAATGACCACACCAATAAAGGCAAAGCTTGAGCCTAAATAACTTGGAACCCGGCCACCTGTAATCAGAAAGAACAGGATGGTACAGATCCCTGACATTAAAATTGCCAGGTTAGGGTCAAAGCCCATTAAAAAAGGTGCCAGTACAGTCGCGCCAAACATGGCAAAAGCATGCTGTACACCCAAAACTACCGTTTGTGCAGGTGGCAAATACTCTGCGGTACCTACTGGTCGTGCATCAATGCTGCCCTCATAAGGGCGCCATTTGGGAAACCAACTGGACATAAAATGAGCACTCAAAAGATAAATTGTGCACATCATACTCTTGTTCTTTAGAAGATTTAATCATTTAAACAAAATTTTTGTTCAAATTAATTCTATGACTTTATTTGATATTTTACCGGATGGTAAAAGAATTTTAAGTTAAAAATAACATTAAATCAGCAGATTAATTTCTTAGAATAAATAGGGGTATCTATAAATAAATCTGATTTACTATATAAAATAAAATATTTCCTGGTTATTGACTGATCAATAAAAAAGCACATCCCCAGGATGTGCTTTCAAATAGGCATTTTTGCTTAACCGGTATTGCGTAACCCGGCTGCAATCCCGGCAATACTGACCATCAGAGCATGATCCACCGGGGTGTTTTCAGCCTGTTGTTGTTCAAGATATAAACGGCGACGTTTCATCAGCTCGGCTTGCAGCAAATGCAGCGGCAACAAATACGGTTTACGCACCTTCATGGATTGATCCAGCACGCCGTTGCTACTCAGCAGTTTTGATTCACCTTTCAGGGTTAACAGGGTTTGTACGGCATCCTGCAAACGCTGGCGCAGCTCTGTGCCCAGGACTTTCAGATCTTCATCCTGCGTCAGATGCGATTCATAATACAGTGCTACATGTGCATCGGCTTTGGACAGGACCATTTCCAGCATATCAATCAGGGTCTGAAAATACGGCCACTCTGCCAGCATCTCATCGAGCACGGCACGTTGCCCCTGATCCAGTACTTTATTCAGCGCGGCGCCGGTACCTAGCCAGGCGGGTAACATCAGACGAATCTGGGTCCAGGCAAATACCCAGGGAATCGCCCGCAAGGACTCAATCCCGCCACTGACTTTACGTTTGGCCGGGCGTGAACCCAGTGGCAGCATTTGCAGTTCAAGTTCCGGGGTGACCGTGCGCAGGTATTTTACAAAATGCGGATTTTCCCGCACGGTCTGGCGATAGACCTGGACCGACAGTTCGGTCATTTGATGCATCAAGTCGCGCCATTCCTGCTTCGGCTCGGGTGGCGGCAGCAAGGTCGCTTCCAGTGTTGCCGCCGTATAAATTTCCAGATTTTGCAGGGCAATTTCTTCCAAACCAAACTTGAAGCGAATCATTTCACCTTGTTCAGTCACTCGAATTGCACCAGAAATTGAACCCGGCGGCTGTGAAAATAGTGCTTGTTGGGTCGGTGCACCACCACGGCTGATTGAACCACCGCGGCCATGGAACAGGGTCAGTTGAACGCCATGTTGCTGAGCAATCGCAGTCAGTTCTTCCTGGGCACGGTACTGTGCCCAGTTAGCAGACATAAAGCCGGCATCCTTGGCTGAATCCGAATAGCCAATCATTACTTCATGCTTGCCCTGAATATGCTGTTTATACCAGTGCATATTAAACAGGGTCGACATGGTATCGGCTGCGCCGTCCAGGTCATTTAGCGTTTCAAAGAGGGGAACGACCCGTAACGCATGTTCGATCCCGGCTTCTTTTTGTAAAAGCAGTACCGCCAGCACATCACTTGGATATTCAGCCATGGAAATAATATAGGCACCCAGAGACTCACTTGGTTGTTCTGCCAGAGTCCGCATGGTGGCAAAGACTTCCTGTACATCCGGATGTTCAATCAGGCTGCCGGCTGGTTCGTTTAAATGTTTAGGCAGCAACGGACGTTTGCTTTGCAATTCTTGCAGTAAAAAGTTTTGGCGAGCCTGTTCGGTCCAGGTTTCAAAATTTCCCAGTCCTAAATATTCGGTAATTGCCGAGATGGCCTGACGATGACGTCCGGATTCCTGACGGATATCCAGTTTCAGCAGTTCGATACCAAAACTGTTGACCCGGTAAATAAAGTCCAGCAGGCTACTATTGGCAATTTCCGCCAGATTGCAGGCCATCAGCGAGCGGTAACAGGTAAGCAAAGGCTGCAATAACTCATCTTTGCTTTTAATCACCAGACTGTCATCCGCATCATTGCCTTTTAATTTCTCTGCCAGCCAGTGTCGGGTCGCTTTCAGGCGGCTACGGGTGTCACGTAAATATTCACGATAGGGTTCAGGATGGTCTCGACCCAATGCCTCGGAGATTTCCGCACTACATTGCTGAATCGACAGTTCCCAGCGCAGGTTTTCAATATCGCGCAGGTAAAGGTCGGCAGCTTTCCAGCGTGACAGCCACAGGACTTCCTGCGTCACATTATGGGTGACATTCGGGTTGCCATCACGGTCACCGCCCATCCAGGAGGCAAAGCGTACCGGTGCGACATTTAAGGGCAAGTTCTGGCCGCATTGTTCTTCGACCATGCCATTCAGTTCCCGGATAAACTTCGGGACCGCATTCCACAGGGTCTGCTCAATCGTGGTAAACCCCCATTTTGCTTCATCAATCGGGGTCGGGCGATGCTGACGGATTTCATCGGTTTGCCAGGCAGAACTGATCAGCTGTTTCAGGTCGGCCAGAACTGCCTGACGTTCACGCGGCGTGAGTTTCTGCTGGTCGAACTTGGACAGGGCATTATTGATGCCATCATATTTCTGAATCAGGGTGCGGCGGCTGACTTCTGTCGGATGTGCGGTCAGTACCAGTTCAATTTTTAATTCACAGATTTGTTGATACAGCGTGTCGGCAGAAATTTCCTGCTGTTTAAATTTTTCAAATAAGGGCAGCAGAGGATTGGGTGATTCTGCCGTGTCATCAAATTCGCTTTGACGGCGGCGACGCACCACATGATATTGTTCGGCAATATTGGCAAAGTTTAAAAAGTGGGTAAAGGCACGGGTTAGCGGCAGGATTTCGGCATCTTCCAGACTTAAAAACAGTTGTTCCAGTTGTTTTTCTGCTTCGACCTGTCCATCGCGTGCGCCTTTGGACAGGGCACGAATCTGCTCGATCTGATTAAACAGATCCTGCCCGGCATGTAATTTTAAGGTTTCCCCAAGCAAATTACCCAGTAAGCGTACGTCTTCGCGTAGTGGTGCATCAATCTGTTGAATCATTTTTTATTCCCTCACATGCGTGCTTTGACTATACCGCGACTGCATGACAATCCAAGTCCCCTAGAGACAAAAGTTGCAGAGTGTTGGCTGTTTTTTTAGCAAATTTTGATCCACATGCGATCAGTCCAGGGAGATGGATTCAGTCAGGCAGGGCGTATTTCAGCATAAACAGCTCAATGGCCTGTGCAATGATCTGTTGCTGTTCTGCATTCGAAGGGGGAGGCATGAGGCCGAGCCGGATTTTCTGATGACGTGTTCCGGCCAGCAAGGACACGATCAGTTCAGTCTGTTTCTCTGGAAGATCGACCTGAATAAAGCGGTAATGTTGGGCCCGGGCAAAAAAATCATTCCAGACCGCATCTAGTTTGCTATGCGAGGCCTGATAAAACTGTTCTGTCAAAGGGCTTTGCTGCGAGGCCAGTTCCATCAGCAGCAGATCCAGCTTGATCGCTTCAGGCAGGTTAATAATATTTAATGCGCGCTGACAGGCCTGGTAAAACTCCTGAGCAAAGTCACTGGTCGGCTGCAATGACTGAGGATGTTCATGCAGAATGGCTTCACAGGTATCTTCAATCGCACAGCTAAACAGGGTCGCCTTGTCCTGAAAATGGTTATACACCGTCAGTTTGGTTACACCTGCTTCACGCGCAATCTGGTTCATGCTAGAGGCATGATAACCATGCGCTAAAAATAGCGCTTTGGCCACGCTGAGAATGCGTTGGCGCTTCTCCAGATCTTTGGGTCGTCCTACAGGTATTTGCACAATTTTTTCCAAAAAAAGTCAATACGGTCATTGCTTTGAAGCTGGAGTTGTAATTAGTGTACCGGGTGGTATATTAATTAAAAAACAAGCAATTCAATATATCAGCATAGTTTGCCCTAAAAAAGACGATCAGATAAGAGCGAATAAGATGAGCAGGATTTACAGCGTATTGGCTGGCATGGTGGTGCTTTGCAGCGTGACCTTAACTGGGTGCAGCAAAGAAACTGCCGCAGCAGAACAGGAAGTTCCCTTTGTCATGGTGGCCACACCCAGCCCTTCACAGCATGAACTGAAAAGTTATGCCGGCGATGTGCAGGCGCGCCAGCAAACGGCGCTGGCCTTTCGGGTCGCTGGACAGGTGACCCAGCGTTTTGTCGATGTCGGTGATCAGGTCAAAGTAGGGCAGGTACTGGCAACACTGGATGTCAAAGATGCCCAGTTACAGCTAAATGCAGCACGTGCCCAGCTGGAAAGTGCACAGTCTGCCAATAAAATTGCTCAGGATGAACTGCAGCGCTTCAAACAGCTGTTACCGCTCAATGCCGTAAGCCGCTCTCAATACGATGCCATCGATAATCAATACAAAGCCGCACAGTCGAGTCTGAAACAGGCGCAATCCAATTATGATGCTGCTAGAAACCAGACTGTATATAACCAGTTGATTGCCACTAAAAATGGTGTGATCACTGCGCGCAATATTGAAACAGGTCAGGTGGTTGCTGCGGGGCAGGCGGCTTATGAACTGGCGATTTCCGGTGAGCGTGAAGTGGTCATTGGAGTGCCGGAACAGGCTATTTCGGAGATCAAGGTTGGACAGGCAGCCACAGTGACGTTATGGTCCAAACCTGAAGAAAAATTTGCCGCTTTTGTTCGCGAGATTTCGCCAGCAGCAGACCAGTCGAGAACATTTAGAGTAAAAGTGGCACTGCGCGAAGGCAATGGCAGCATCCAGCTTGGACAAAGTGCCCGGGTCTTTTTCCAGCACAACCGGGCCAATATGCTCAGTGTGCCGCTGTCCAGTGTGTCGGCAAATGACCAGCAAGCCTATGTAATGGTCGTCAGGCCGGATCATACCTTACGTAAAGTTCCAGTCCAGCTCGGTGCATATGGCCGGGATAGTGTTCCTGTGCTCAGTGGTCTTAAGCCGGAAGATTATGTGGTGATTGGTGGCGTGCATCTGCTGCGTGATCAGCAAAAAATTAACCCGATTGATCGTGAAAACCGTCGTGTGACCATTCAGGCAGGGAGTTAAGCATGAACTTTAACCTGTCGGAATGGGCCTTAAAAAATAAAGGTTTGGTGCTGTATTTTATGATCCTGCTGGGTCTGGTCGGCATCGTGTCCTATTCCAAGCTGTCACAAAGTGAAGATCCGCCTTTCACCTTTAAAGTCATGGTGATCCAGACCTATTGGCCGGGTGCCAGTGCCAAAGAAGTGTCCTTACAGGTCACAGACCGGATTGAAAAGGAACTGATGACCACAGGCCAGTATGAACGCATCATGGCCTATTCGCGTCCGGGTGAATCCATGGTGACCTTTATTGCCAAAGATTCCCTGGCCTCTAAAGATGTGGCCGATGTCTGGTACAACGTACGCAAGAAAGTGAGCGATATCCGGCATGAATTGCCGCAAGGGGTACAAGGTCCATTCTTCAATGATGAATTCGGCGATACCTTTGGCAATATTTACGTGCTTAAAGGCAAAGACTTCGATTATGCCACTTTAAAAGAATATGCCGACCGTTTACAGCTGCAACTGCAACGCGTCAAAGATGTCGCCAAAGTGGATCTGATTGGTCTGCAAGACCAGAAAATCTGGATTGAAATTTCTAACACCAAAGCCATCCAGCTGGGTGTTCCAGTCAGTGCCATTCAGCAGGCCCTGCAGCAGCAAAATGCCATGACCCATGCCGGTTTTTTTGAAACCGGTTCAGACCGGATTCAGGTTCGCATCAGTGGTGCTTTAAACAGTGTCGAGGAATTACAACAACTGCCCCTGCTCGTGAATGGCAAGACCATTCAGCTCGGTGATGTTGCAGAAATTTATCGTGGTTTTACTGATCCGGCGCAGCCCCGGATGCGTTTTATGGGCGAAAACGGGATCGGTATTGCCATATCAATGCGTAAAGGTGGAGACATTCTGGCACTGGGTAAACATCTGGAACAGGAATTTACCCATCTGCAAAAAACCTTGCCGCTCGGCATGGAACTGCAAAAAGTGTCCGATCAGCCGGTGGCGGTCAAACGCAGTATTAACGAATTTATGAAAGTACTGGCCGAAGCAGTCATTATTGTATTGCTGGTCAGTTTTCTCTCTCTCGGTTTCCGCACCGGACTGGTGGTGGCTTTCTCTATTCCACTGGTGCTGGCGATGACTTTTGCCGGTATGCAGCTGTTTGATGTCGGGCTACATAAAATTTCCCTGGGTGCCCTGATTCTGGCCCTCGGTCTGCTGGTCGATGATGCCATTATCGCCATTGAAATGATGGCGATTAAAATGGAGCAGGGCTATAGCCGTTTGCAAGCGGCCGGATATGCCTGGCGCACGACGGCTTTCCCGATGCTGACCGGCACCCTGATTACCGCTGCCGGTTTCCTGCCCATTGCCACTGCGGCATCGAGTACCGGGGAATATACCCGTTCGATTTTCCAGGTGGTGACCATTGCATTGCTGATGTCGTGGATTGCAGCAGTACTGTTTGTGCCATACCTAGGTGATAAACTTCTGCCCGATTTCAACAAAGATTTAATTCAAAAAGCACCGTGGTATCAGCGTCTCTGGGCACGACTGCGCAAACAGCCAGAACCTCAACCGGTCGTGCATCATGCCGGTGAACATTATGACCCCTATCAAACCCGGTTTTATCAGGGCTTTCGCCGTTGGGTAAACGCTTGTGTGACCTATCGTAAAACAGTCATTGCTGCCACGGTCGGGATTTTCATCCTGTCCATTCTGATGTTTAAGCTTGTACCCCAGCAGTTTTTCCCACCTTCTAACCGGGCTGAAATTCTAGTAGATCTTAAACTTGAAGAGGGTGCTTCCCTCAAAGCTACTGAAGCTGCAGTGAAAAAAGTCGAAGCCTTTTTATCGAAACAAGAAGGGATTGATAACTATGTGGCTTATGTCGGGATTGGTTCCCCACGTTTCTATTTACCGCTCGATCAGCAGTTGCCGCAAAACAGTTTTGCCCAGTTTGTGGTGCTGGCATCTTCTTTGGAGGATCGTAACGAAATTCGCCAAACTTTGAGTGATCAGATTCGGGTGTTATTGCCGGAAGTCCGTACCCGGGTATCTTTGCTGGAAAATGGCCCGCCTGTGGGTTATCCACTGCAGTTCCGGGTATCTGGTGAAGACCTTGGACTGGTCCGTGAATGGGCGCAGAAAGTTGCTGCCACAGTGAGTGAGAATCCGAATACCACCAATGTGCATCTGGACTGGGGCGAGCCGAGTAAAGTCATCAAACTGCAGATTGACCAGGATCGTGCCCGTCAGTTGGGTGTCAGTAGTAGCGAGCTGGCCAATGTGCTGAACAGCTCGATTTTGGGCGCAGGCATTGATCAGTATCGGGAAAAACGTGAACTGATTGAAATCCGCTTGCGTGGTGCTCAGGCTGAACGGGTCGAGGTGGCATCTTTAGGCAGTCTGGCTGTGCCAACCGCAACTGGAACGTCCGTACCTTTGGCGCAGCTTGCCAAAATTGAATATAGCTTTGAAGAAGGCCTGATCTGGCATCGCAATCGTTTACCGACGATTACCGTACGTGCCGATATTCGCAGTAAATTGCAGCCAGCCACTGTGGTCAATCAAATCAAGGAGCCACTGGAACAACTGCGGGCAGAGCTGCCTAATGGCTATCTGCTGCAAGTGGGCGGCACAGTCGAAGAATCTGCTCGCGGGCAGAACTCGGTCAATGCCGGCATCCCCTTATTTCTTGCAGTGGTGATGACCTTGCTGATGATTCAGCTCAAAAGTATGTCACGGGCCTTTATTGTGTTCCTGACTGCACCTTTGGGCATTATCGGGGTGGTGTTATTTCTGTTACTTTTCCATAAACCTTTCGGTTTTGTCGCGATGCTCGGAACGATTGCTTTATCCGGAATGATCATGCGCAACTCCCTGATTCTGATCGACCAGATTGAGCAGGATATCCAGGCCGGAGAATCTCAGTGGGATGCGATTATCAATGCCACTGTACGCCGTTGTCGCCCGATTGTATTGACTGCATTGGCTGCAGTTCTGGCGATGATTCCCTTGTCTCGCAGTATTTTCTTTGGACCGATGGCGGTGGCGATTATGGGCGGTTTGATTGTAGCAACATTGCTGACCCTCTTTTTCCTGCCTGCCCTGTATGCACAATGGTTTAAAGTGAAAAAAGTTTAGATTCTGTTTAAATTTGTCATAATTTCAGGTGCGAAATTTTCAAATTTTCAATATAGTAGCACCTGAGATTTTATAAATTAAAAAAATAAGTAATTGCTGTATTGGCCGAGCTGCCAATACAGTAACGAGGTTGAACCAAACATGACTAAAAATACATTTACCAAGATGCGACGTTCCGTAGCGATGGCTTATGTCTTCATGTTTTTAGCCTTATTTACCTTGTTTAGCGGGTTATTGGCCTACTGGTTTGCACGTAAAGTTACCCACGTCGATTATGCAGAAGTCTGGCTACAGGCACAGGCGCTGTGGATCATGCGCAATATCGTGATTTATACAATTTTGGCGATCTTTGCTGCACTATGGTTTATTCCTCTGTTTTTCTTTGCCTGGGACAGCCAGTTATGGGTGAAAGCCTGTGTGGTGACCGGGGTAATTTTTAGTTTTATTGCCTTTATTTTCCTGATCAATGCCTGGTTTAAAGGCATCTATAAATTCTCTCAAAACAAAGCTGTGTTCTAAAGCTTATAATTTTTTCAAATTTCCCCTTGTAAAACTTGGGTTAACCCCCAATTTTAAACCTCAATTGATTATTAAACAAAATTCCGTGAGGAGCATCGCCAGACATGGCTAAACGTGATTATTATGAGGTTTTGGGCGTCGCTAAAGCCGCTAGTGATGATGAAATCAAAAAAGCCTACCGTAAGTTGGCGATGAAATATCATCCAGACCGTAACCCGGACAATCCTGAAGCTGAAGATAAATTCAAAGAAGCTTCCGAAGCTTATGAAGTTCTGTGTGATAGTGAAAAACGTAGCATGTACGACCGTATGGGCCATCAGGCTTTCGAAGGTGGCATGGGCGGTGGTGGTGGCTTCGGCGGTGGTTTCAGCGCAGAAGACATTTTCAGCCAGTTCGGTGATATTTTCGGTGGTGCTTTTGGTGGTGGCGGTGGTCGTGGCCAGCAACGTGCACGCCGTGGTTCAGACTTACGCTATGTGATGGAACTGACCCTGGAAGAAGCGGTCAGAGGTGTCAAGAAAACCATTACCTTTACTGCACCGGCACCGTGTGATGCCTGTGATGGTAAAGGTTCAAAAAATCCAAATGATGTGGAAACCTGTCCGACCTGTCATGGTGCGGGTCAGGTGCGTATGCAGCAAGGTTTCTTCTCGGTGCAGCAAACCTGTAGCACCTGTCGCGGTCAAGGCAAGATCATCAAGAATCCATGTAATAAATGTCATGGTTCAGGTGTGGCAGACCGTCAGCAAACACTGGAAGTTACCATTCCTGCCGGTGTGGACAATGGCGACCGCGTACGCCTGAGCGGTAAAGGTGAAGCGATCCGTGATGGTCAGTCCGGTGACTTGTACGTTGAAGTAGTGGTGCGTGAGCACGAAATCTTCCAGCGTGATGGCGCAGATCTGTATATGGATGTACCGGTATCGATTGCTGATGCGGCCTTAGGTAAGGAAATTCAGATTCCGATCCTAGACGGTCGTGTTAGCCTGAAAATTCCTGAAGGTACCCAGACTGGCAAACTGTTCCGTTTACGCGGCAAGGGTGTTAAGCCGGTACGTAGCAGCATGCAAGGCGATTTGCTGTGCAGGATTGTGGTTGAAACCCCAGTCAATTTAAGTGCACGTCAGCGTGAACTGTTAAAAGAACTGCAGGAAACAATGGATGGTGAAGGCAGCAAGTCATCACCGAAGAAAAAATCATTCTTTGACCGTTTGTTCGATTAATTGAATGAAACTAGAAAAGGGCGCTTGGGCGCCCTTTTTTATAGCCTGCAAAACCCCCATTTTTATATATAGTTTCCTAAATATGAATAGGTTTTAAATCTTTTTTCTGCTCTGATTTTTTCAAAAAGCTCCCGGTCGGCTCTAGTAAACTTAATGATTTTAGGTAAGAAAATGATTTCATTTTCTCTGTTAAACAACAGGTTGATATATCGATCTGAATTAAACCAGCCATGCCTGTCTTTAAAATAAAAAGCCGAATAATCTGCACAGAATGCCTGAATACTCATATATTTCTTATAATCTATAAAGACTTTCTGCTGGCATAAATAAGGTAGAAAGTAGAGTAGTGAACCCTCTGAATAGGTATTTTTAATTTTTTCAAAGTTGATATCCTGTTTTAGCTCTTCTAAAAGCACTTCTGGTGAGGAATATAATGCTTCTAACAAAACTTCTAACCATTTGCCAATGATAAAGCTCCCTTTGGGAGAAGCTAAAAACCATGACTCGACACAGGGTAGGTCATTAATAAAATGACATTTCCTGTAGAAGCCAATGAGTTCATAATGGGTATGGTTATATTGATTTAATCCAGTAATACTGTTTATTGATGTATTGGTAAGCGTCGATGCATCGATCCAAAAACCGCCATAATTATATAGCAGAATAAGTCTTAATAAATCACTACGAAAAGTAGGAT
Source organism: Acinetobacter sp. BY419 (assembly GCF_019038395.1). Lineage (GTDB taxonomy): Bacteria > Pseudomonadota > Gammaproteobacteria > Pseudomonadales > Moraxellaceae > Acinetobacter. The sequence continues at coordinate 13,558 of NZ_JAGFXZ010000029.1, read as the reverse complement.
TCATATCATTCTTAAACAAATCATATTCAATATAGTTTCTTATATTGTCTTTGTTAATTAAGATGATTTCATAATCCGGGTTTAAATTTTCAAGTTTTTTAACAGTTTTTTCAACCATTTTGGGAGTATTCGAATCCCAATATAACCATATGTTTTTTTCAATAGATTTTGGTTGAATCAGTTTGTTGTATTCAAATAAATCTGAATAATAAAATTTTTCTGTTGTATCTTGATAATGATCAAATTTTAAATAAAACTCTTCCCATCCTAATGGTTTGTCTGAGCCATTCACAATATTCAAGTCTGACTTGCAGGATAAATATTTATTTTCTATTTTTATATTAAGGTGAAATCCATGATTATAAACAACCAGATTTATTTCTTCTGGATGATCTGTTAAAGAAAATTTATCTGCTAAAAAAAATATATATTTTTTAGACTCATTCAGATGAATAAAAATATTTTTTCCATCAAATAGCACTTCACAAATACCCAGAGGAATACCATCTCTATAGCATTTTAATGAACTGGTCTCTAGGTCATAGCCCAATACACCACCATGGAAACCTATTAAATTTATATTATTCAAAACTAAACCCTAAATATCATTTATTTATATAACACTATATTCAGATTGCAAATATAATTGATGAATCTTGTTATGTAGTTAAATAAGTTCTTAATTTTATTTTAAATATAAAAATCAATATATTATAAATTGTTTCTGTCACAACACCCGGAACGCCTATAACGAATATGAGAAATCATCTTTTCTAAAATTAGCGTACGGTCTTTTTTCTATAATATATTTAAATTTATAAAGATGATCAATATGATAGAAGCTTAGAAACTTCCATTTTTTCCTCCAATGAGTATTTTCAATACTTTTATCGGGGAGGCATATTTCTTTATGATCATGCCACAATTTAGACTGGATCTGTAGTAGGTGTCTATAGACAGGCTTGAAGCTATGATCACGGTCAGGGACTTTAGTGCTGAAGTATTTTCATTGAATTTATACAATGTATCTTAGTGTTATTCCGGAGTTTTGTTATAGTAAGAGCAATTTTGGATCAACATCAGGACTATGTTATGTCAGCTACACCACGCATTGGGATCTTAGGTGCAGGCGGTCGTATGGGGCGTATCCTTATTCAGGCTGTGCATGAAGCGGGTTATCAATTGGCGGCTGCGGTGGAACGCCCTGAAAGTACCTTATTAGGTGCTGATGCAGGCGAACTTGCCGGAATTGGCGCAGTAGGGGTCAAGGTCGTGGGTAGCCTTACAGATGTAGTCAAAGACTGTGATGTTGTGATCGATTTCACCGCACCGGCAGCGACCGTCAATCATCTGAAAATCTGCCGTGAAGCAGGTGTCGCGATTGTGATCGGTACCACCGGTATGAATGACGAGCAAAAAGCCTATCTGGATGAATCTGCGGCTGAAACGCCTGTGGTCTATGCAGCGAACTATTCAGTCGGGGTCAACGTGTCAATAAAATTGCTCGAACTTGCATCTAAAGTTTTTGGTGATACGGTAGATATTGAAGTAATTGAAGCACATCACCGCCATAAAGTTGATGCGCCATCCGGTACAGCACTGATGATGGGTGAGGCGATTGCGGGTGCTTTAGGTCGTGATCTAAAAGAAGATGCGGTATATTGTCGTGAAGGTCATACGGGCCCTCGTGAACGTAAAACTATCGGTTTCCAGACCATTCGCGGTGGCGATATTGTCGGTGAACATACGGCCATGTTCATTGCTGAAGGCGAGCGGGTGGAAATTACCCATAAAGCGACCAATCGCATGAACTTTGCCAGTGGTGCCGTACGTGCTGCTGCCTGGGTCGTGGGTCGTGAAGCTGGCAAATATGACATGAAAGACGTGCTTGGTTTTAACGATATTCAGGTTTAAAATCGAGTCAAAATCATTTATAAAAAAATCTAAAACTAAAATAAGACGAATAATACAATGCAAAAAATGATTTTCCTGCTCTGTGCAGTGGCACTTGGTGCCATTGCGCAGGCAAAGCCGCTGCAGAAGCCCAAACTCAGTATTGATAAAAATAACATTAAGGTCTGGACTTACCAGAATGAGCAAAACCCGGTCTTTCTCTATAAAGCTGAAACCACCTATACTGCACCGATTGAAAATGCTGTATCCCTGATTCTGAACATCGAGCATGCAATGCAATGGGTACCTTATATGGGCAGCATCAAGGTCTTGTCCCGCGATGATCAAAAAGGCGATTTTACCCTTTATATGGTGCTGGATTTTCCATTTCCCTTAAAAGACCGTGACCTGATTGTTCAGGGCAAGATGATCAAGGAAGCCAATGGCCAAATCACCATCAAGAATAAAGCCATTCAAAGTGGTTATCCTTTAAACCCGGATTATGTACGTTTAACCGATTATCAGGGTGACTGGACTTTTCAGAAACTGGCCAATAATAAGGTCAAGGTTTCAACCTATGGTTATGCCAATCCGGAAGGTTCAATTCCTTTGACCTTTGTGAATATGTTTGTGCAACAGCAACCTTATCAGATGCTGCAAAAAATGAAGACCGAACTGGCCAAGCCTTCAAATATTGCAGTCTTGCCTGAAGCCTTGCAATAAAAAAGACCCAATCACTGGGTCTTTCTGACAGGTTAAGCAGGCAAAATTTAAGCCTCAAAATCAGCTTTGAGCACAATCCGGTAACGGGCTTTGCCAGAATGCAGATGTTCAATGGCCTGATTCAGTTGGGACATCGGGAAGACTTCAATTTGCGGGGCAATATTTCTACGCGCAGCAAATTTAAGCAGTTGGCGCAGTGCAGCCGGCGAACCTGTCGGTGAGCCGCTAACTGACTTGGCCCCACCAATCAGCATGCCAGCCGGAATCTGCATCGGTTCCAAGGGTACGCCCAGCATATGTACAGTACCATTCGGTGCCAGAGTCGCCAGATAAGCCTGCCAGTCCAGAGTTACATTGACCGTACTGAGCAGTAAATCAAACTTGCCTCGTTGGGCTTTCAGGGCAGCCGAATCACGGCTGTTGACCACATGGTCAGCACCCATGGCTTTCAGCTCATCGCTTTTATCCATATTCGAAGTGAAGGCGGTAATTTCACAGCCCCAGGCTTTAAGCAGCTTAATTGCCATGTGTCCTAAACCGCCAATACCAATTACGCCAACATGATGAATGGCCTGAATCTGATGCTTCAGGATCGGATCAAATACGGTAATCCCGCCACAGAGCAGAGGGCCGGCACTTTCAGGATCCAGATCTTCAGGCAGGGGAATGACCCATTGCCAGCCGGCACGCACCTTGTCGGCAAAACCGCCGGCATGTCCGACAATGGTGGCAACCTGACCACCGGTACACAATACCTGCTGGCCTGAAATGCAGGGATCGCAATATTGGCAGCTTTCTGCTGTCCAGCCGATTCCAACCCGCTGACCCACTTTCAGGCCTTTGGCTTCTGCACCCAGATGGGTAATGGTGCCGATAATTTCGTGTCCAGCCACGACCGGATAGACCGATGAACCCCAGTCATTATTGATGACTGAAATATCGGAATGACAGAGGCCGCAGTATTCCACTTTAACTTCGACCTGGTGCGGCTGTAGTTCTCCGGCATCGAACTGATAGGGTTGCAGTTCAGCACCTGCCGACATGGCGGCATAAGCTTGAATAATATTATTGGACATGATTTCAGCTCTTATTTAAATGGGAGGATATTGTTTTAAAGTCACAATGATTTTCATGGTCATCGACCATACCGACGGCCTGCATAAACGCATAGCAAATGGTGGGCCCGACAAATTTAAAACCGGCCTGTTTTAATGCTTTAGACATCTTCTGGCTTTCAACTGTTTGGGCGGGCGCTTGACGATAATCCGCAACATCATTATTCAGCCGCGGTTGCTGGGCAAAAGACCAGAGCCATCCCACCGGATTGATGCCTTGCTGTTTTAGCTTCAGCCATGCTTGGGCATTTTCCCGAATGGCATTGAGCTTGCCGCGATGTCGTATCAGGCTAGCATCTTCAAGTTTCAGTTGGAGGTGTTCATCTGTAAGTGAAGCAATAGATTCAATGGAATATTGAAAAAAATGTTCACGATAGGCTTCACGTTTTCTGAGCACGGTAATCCAGGCCAGACCAGCCTGCTGTCCTTCCAGACACAGCATTTCAAATAGACGGCTTTCATCCCGCAGGACCTGTCCCCATTCCTGGTCATGATAGGCGATATAAAGCGGATTATCGGAGCACCAGCCACAGCGTTGCAGAGTCATGTGATACTCCTGATTTTTATGTTTTTATAATTTAAAAATAGTCCATTGATCCTGCTGGTTATCCCAGTACCACAGTTCAGCCTGATCCAGATCGCTAAATTGAATCCACGTGTCTTTACCCGCCTTGTCAGCATAACCGGTACTGATCAGAAGCGCATCCTCGGTAATTTCCATTACCCAGCCCTGATAGCTTTGACCGTTCAATACAATTTTTTGTTGATTGCCTGATTCAGCAAATTCTACCAGACGGTTGATCAACGCTTCTGACATGTAAATATCCTACAATTAACGTAAATAGGGATAAGGGTTGACCACACCGCGACCCTTGCCCTGTAAATAAATTCCATAATGCAGATGTGGTGCAGTATGCCGTGCATTGCCACTGTTACCTACATATCCGATGAGCTGGCCTTTTTGAACATAGTTGCCCACTTTTAAGCCGCGTTTATGTCCGTCCAGGTGGGCATAATAATGCCAGGAGCCGCCTGGACCCAGAATCCAGACTACTTTACCACCCAAATTGTTCTTACGTAAATCTGCAATCAGGCCCTCAGTCACACTAAAGACTTTGGTTCCACGTGGAGCAATGATATCAATACCTTCATGTAAGCGTCCACGACTGCGCGAAGCCCCCCAGGTATCTTTTAATTCAGCTGCATGTACGCGTGCAACCGGGATCGGCAATGAATTAGGCATCTGCAGGCTATTGAGCTTTTTCACCAAGATGGGATTCAGCTGTATAGAGGGGGATTTTTTCGGTGTACTGCTACAGGCTGCCAGCAGCACAGTGATTAAGGCAATCCACGTCAAAGCAAGGTATTGGCGCAATTTATTCATCCTTAAATATTGGCAATGCTCATTCTGAGCAGATCGATATTTTGCTTTGTTTAGACTATGTCACAGATTTACGTTAGAGATCAATTTTTTCATCGCTGTCGGAAGACCGCAAGCAATCGCTGTTTCTGGGCTCATCCAGTTGCCTTTCAGTTCAATCGCCAGATGTTCCTGTTGATCCTGATCTGCCGAAAAAACAATCGCTTCAAGCTGCCAGGTAAAATGGGTAAAGCTGTGGCTCATCTGGACCTTTTTGATGATGTTTTTCAGGCCAAGCTGCTGACATTGTTGTTCAAATTCATGTGCATTTTCAATAATAGGCAGACACCAGAGACCGCCCCAAAGACCGCTATTGGGACGTTGTTGCCATAGCCAGTCTGCACCGGACTGGATCAGTAAGACCTGAGCAGAGCGCAGCGGAACCGGTTTTTTGGCTTTTTTAAAAGGCAATTCATTTTCCAGACCTTGTTGATGGGCTTTGCAATGCTGCTGCATTGGACAATACAGACATAAAGGCTTTTTCGGCGTACAGACGGTTGCACCCAGATCCATAATTGCCTGGGTATAGTCATGATTGCGTTCGACTGGGCACAGCTGTTCCGCCAGTTGCCAGAGGGCACGTTCATGCACCGGTTTGGACAGATCATCCTCAATCGCAAAGAAACGTGACAATACCCGTTTGACATTGCCATCCATAATCACGCCATATTGACGTAAACCCAGTGACATGAGGGCGCCTGCGGTAGAACGGCCAATGCCAGGTAAGGCAATCCATTCTTCCAGGGTCTGCGGGAAATGCTGCTGAGCAGCCACGATGCCGGCAGCTTTGTGCAGGTTACGGGCCCGGGCATAATAGCCCAGTCCTGCCCAGTACGGCGCAACCTCATCCCATGAAGCTTGCCCCAAGTCCTGAACAGTAGGGAAACGCTGGATAAATCGCTCAAAATATTGCAGCACAGTTTTGACCTGGGTTTGCTGTAACATGATTTCAGAGACCCAGACTTTATAGGGATCATCTGTCACCTGCCAAGGCAAGTCATGACGACCATGCACATCAAACCATTCCAACAGGGCATCTGAAAATACAAACATGAACACATAGCAACCGAATAAGCAGCAGCTAGTATAGCGGAACCAGCAGGGGGTAAATGTGAAAAGTAGGATAAAAAATCAGATATGAATCTATAGAAATAGAATATTCATTTCATAAAAATAAATGCTCCGGAGAGCATTTATTGGTTCAGGCAGAACAGATTTAATCGCTAATACCCCAACGTTCATCCAGCTTCAAGACCTTGCCTGCATAACGCGGAATAATATGAATATGCAGATGTTCGACCTTTTCCTGAAAAACTTCACCATCAATAAAGCCGACATGAAAACCGGCAGGCTGGTAACGTAAATTCAGTTCATTACGTGCCTGTTCCAGTAAGGACATCAGACTTTTACGTTCTTTATCGGTCACTTCAAAAAATGAGTCCACATGCCGCAATGGAATCACTACACAGTGACCTTCGGACAATGAATTCGGTTCAGGCAACACCACACCATAATCATTTTTGGCAATGACATCATATTCGTCAAAATTGCAGTAGGGGCAGTTGGTTTCAGCCATCATACACATTCTCCTCTGGTAGGATTTATCTTCTTTTCTTTATAAAGTATCTAGAATATTCAGCCTGTGAACAAGCCGAATAGTTGTTTCTATTTATGCCAAATGACGATCTAGCAAGGCATACATTGCCGCCAAGCTTTTTTGTTCAGCTTCTGCATTGTAGCCAAGATCCACGCCATTGGCTTTGGCCCGTTCATCCGCGAGCGGGTTGCTAAAGCCATGTTTGGCATTTTCAAAAACAATCACTTCATGCTCGACTTTGGCAGCATGCATTTCCTCGCGGAAACTGGCCACATCATCCAGGGTGACCATGCTGTCCAGTTCACCATGTAGGACCAGAATTTCCGCCTGTACCTGACCTTCCTGAGCCGGTGCTTTCGGAGACAGGTTGCCATGGAAGGTAGCTACTGCTTTTAATGGTGCATTGGAACGGGCCAGATCCAGTACGACTTTGCCACCGTAGCAGAAACCAATGGCTGCAAGTTTGTCGGCATTGACTTCATCCTGCGCTGCCAAGGTATTCAAAGCCGCTGTGGCACGGTTGACAATGGTGTCAGGATCTTCAAAAGTCTGCATCATCCACTGATAAGCCTGATCAGAATTGGTCGTGACTTTTTTGTCACCATACATGTCCATAGCCAAGGCCGCATAGCCATGTTCTGCAAGTTCACGGGCACGCTGTTCGGTATATTCATTACGACCCCACCATTCTGGTGCGACCAGTACACCGGCAACCGGCGTATCTGTTTCTGGTGCGGCAAAATAACCAACTAATGGGCTGCCATCCTGTGCAGTGTAATGAATTTCGCGGGTCTTGATTGCTGCCATGCTGACATCCTCTATTGTTGTTGAATCGCTTGCTTAAAACATAACATAGCAAAACTGATCGGAATGTGACATGAAAACCTGCGATTTATGGCGACTTAAGCCCATAAAAAAAGAGAGGCGAATATAGAGCCTCTCTAATTTTAGATCAGAAAAATAGTACTTATTATTTAATAATTTCCAGTAATTCCACATCAAAAATTAAAGTACTGTTTGGTTCAATCACATCACCTGAACCAATTTGTCCATAGGCTAGTTCAGCCGGAATGAAGAAACGATATTTGGCACCTTCTTTCATCAGCTGTAAGCCTTCGGTCCAGCCGGTAATGACCTGGGTGGTACGAAATACCACAGGCTGATTGCGGGCAATCGAGCTGTCAAAAACAGTACCATCGATCAAACGGCCTTCATAATGTACGCGGACATTACTGTTTGCGCTCGGCGATTTGCCTTTACCTTCCTGAAGAATCTGGTATTGCAGGCCTGATTTGGTGGTTTTTACCCCAGGTTTTTTGGCATTTTCAGCCAGAAAAGCCTGACCGATTTTGGCATTTTCATCGGCCTGTTTTTTCAGGAGAATCAGCTCTTTGGCTTCAGTCTGACGCTTAAACTGGGTCAAGACCCGAGCCATGTCTTCTTCACTTAAAGTCGCCTGTTTTCCGGCTGCAGCTGCTTTTAATCCGGCACTGAAAGCATCCAGATCAATACCTTGTAAGGAGTCTGCATTACTTTTTCCCATCAGATAACCAAAGCTGTAGCCGACCTGTTCCGCTTCAGGACTTTTGGTAGTGATCTCTTTGGCAAACAGACTGCCAGAACCCAGCAGTAAAACCAGCAAGCTTATTTGTATTTTCATTATTAATTCTCAAAATAAAGGAGAGCACAATGCTCTCCTTATTCGTGGATTATTTGACTTCGATAAGTTCCACATCAAAAATCAAAGTACTGTTTGGAGGAATCGTACCTGGTACGCCCTGTTCACCATACGCAAGCTGTGCCGGGATATACAGCGTGGCTTTGCCACCTTCTTTCATCAGTTGTACCCCTTCGGTCCATCCTGGAATTACCTGGTTAAGCGGGAACTCAATCGGCTCACCACGTTCGACCGAACTGTCAAACACGGTACCATCCACCAGTTTTCCTGTGTAATGTACTTTCACGATTGAAGATTCGGCAGGTTGCTTGCCAGTGCCTTCTTTAGTCACTAGATATTGCAAACCAGATGGGGTGGTTTTTATCCCTGCTTTTTTGGCATTTTCAGTCAGGAAAGTATCGCTTGACGCTTGAGCCTGCTTGGCACTGTCGACTTGCTTCTGCTGCATTTCTTTCTGGAACTGCTCATAAGCGGCTTGTAATTCTTCTTCAGTATAAGCAGGTGCAGTACGGGCATGACCTTCGCGAACGCCTGTCACAAAGCTGTTAATATCCAGTTCAGGTGGAGTTTGATGAGCAACTTCATAACCAAGTGCATAGCTAATTTTAGAAACAGCCGAGGCATCTTTAGATGCTTTTGTTGTTTGAGTAGCTGGGTTTTGAGTTGCATAGTAAACAGGTACTAGCGCGGCACCGCCTAAAAGAACAGCGACAGCAATCGGTAAGGCCTTACTCATGTATTATTCCAATCTAATGTTATCGTGGAGGTTCATTCCATCTTAGCAGAAAATTTTGAGAAATCTTGCAGAATGGGTGGTTTTTTAGCAAGCAAATATCGCAATTCTGTTGACGTTAGAAGAGATAAAAAAACCAGCAATTGCTGGTTTTTTTATCTGAATGGCATCAGCTATTTTGTACTCTAGACTTATAACTATAAATGTAATCATAACTATAGCTGCCTCCTGCTGAAGGCTGAATATCATTCAGGATAAAGCCATTTACGATACAACCGGCCTGTTTAAAACGCTTCAATGTAAGCTCCAGCTCCTTCATTTGTGTTTTTGCATAGCGTGCTACCACCAAATTTAGTCCGACATATCGGGATACGATAATCGCATCCGTGACAGCCAGTACAGGGGGGGTATCAATAATGATATGGTCATAGTGCGGAATCACAGATTGCAGTAATTCCTGAAAGCGTACCGAATTGAGAAGCTCAGACGGATTGGGTGAATTTTTACCGCAGGTGATGACATTTAAGTTCGGAAGATTGGTGTTTTGTATCATCTGTTCTAATGTAATTTGCTCATTCAGGTATTCAGTTAATCCATTTTGATGATCCAGATCAAAATATTTGTGGATATGACCACGACGCAAGTCTGCATCAATCACCAGTACGCGTTTGTTTTTTTCGGCCATGATGACCGCCAGGTTGCTACAAACAAATGATTTTCCGACTTTTGGTGCGGGACCTGAAATCATGATGATGTTGTTCTTGGCCTGGCTAAGGACGAAATGGCTCGCGGTACGGATGCTTCGCAAGCTTTCGATCGCAATATCATCGCTATGTTTAAGGGCTAATACGAATGGAATATTTTTCTTTTTCAGGAGTTTTAGCCCGGGTTTCTGACTCGGGGAGTGTGCAATATTCGCATAGACTGGAAGTCCCAGTTGATATTCTATCTGACTGCTCTCTTTCACACCGGAACGCAGCATATTGCGGAATAATGCCACCAGGATTCCCAGGAAAATACCGAACCAAAAGGCGAGGAACAGAATCAGTGGCGTTTTCTGTTGCATCTGGTCAATCGGTTCAAGTGCGGTATCAATGATATGTACATTGCCAATTTCACCCGCTTTGGCAATCCGCAGTTGTTGATAGGAATTTACCAGGTTGGTATACAGTTGCTGTTTGACCTCTACATCGCGTGACAGTTGCAAGAACTGACGTTGTATCTCTGGAACATTTTTAAGTGCGGTATTCAGCTCACGAATCTTGCCATTGATGACTCGAAGTTGAGCTGTAATTTCCCGCATGGCCGGATGTAGTGCTGCATATTTGGCACCTATTTCGGCCTGTCGCTGTTCAAGTAAGACTTTTTGGGTTTCCAGGGTGACGCTCTGATTTAAATATAATTCAGATTCTTTAGCAATATCAACAGTATTGTGCTGTTGGCGGAAGCGGTTAAAGGCAAATTCTGCATTATCCAGCTGTTTCTTTAAATCCGGTAATTGTTCATCCAGGAATGTCAGGGTCTGGGCTGTTTCTGTAGAACGGCGTGTAATATTATGCTGGCTATAAATCGCCAAAATCGTATTCAGGACGTTAGTGACGTGCTGTTTATCTTGACCCTGATAGCGAAGCTGCAGCACTCCACTCAGTTCGCCTTTTTCCGTCACTGAATAATTGGCTAGAATAGAATCAATTGCTTTTGGCAACGAGAGTTTTTGTATCAGATAACTGTTATCTGGATTGTCTTGCGTAAAGATTGCAACTTTCCAGTCTCCCTGTGCTGTTTTGCCTTGAACTGGCCGGTTAAGTGCACCCTGAAAGACAATTTCTTCTGTAACTGGATTGATCAAGCTGAAGCTCTGGGGTTGAAATTTCAGCAGGAGATTTTTATCCAGATAGGCTACAGGAACTTCAAACTGACGAATATTGAAGCTTGTCTGACCTTCTTTAAAGCGTACAGTTTCGGGTTGATATTCAGTTTGAGAACTTCTTCCCTGAATGAGACGATTAATAAAGGTATCTTCAGGGCTGGCAATGTGGAGATCCAGATTTAAACGATCAATCACTGATTCAAGAATAGTGCGTGATTTTAAAACCTCAATCTCAGCATTCGATGAAGATATCTGACTGATAATACTTGACAGGCTGCCTAATAAAGCAGCTGATGCCCCTCTACTTTCCTCGACCTGGACAATTGCATCTACCTTATAATTAGGGGCTGCAGTACGTATATACAGCAGCACGACAATCATGCTGAGCAAGCCACATAAAAGGATGAGCTTCCATTGCGCGAGCAGGGAAAAGAACACCCCTTTTAGGTCAAGCATATTTTCGGTATTGTTATTTTTGTTCATAATTTTAACTATCTAAAAGTTTAAAAGTGATTTTTCCAGTCAGTGATATTTCTTGAATAAAATTATAGAAATTAATCAAAGACTTGCTGCCTTTGCGAGAAAGGATTTTAAGTATTCTGGTTCTATTGTCCTTTCTTGAAATATCTCGCCTACCTCAGGCCAGATATTTTTATTCTGATCAGAATAAGACCATGTTATTTAATCTGTTGTATTTCCAGTTTTGAGTATCATGGCGTTATAGCTGAAGTCCATGGGTTTATATCAAAACAGGCTGTTGTCATCAGGGATAATCATTATTCCAATTGCCTGTATTTATAAGTTTAATCTACGCGTACAGGCGGATCTTATTAATAAATTTTCAGTCATGAATTGATGACCTCTATTTCCCCCAAAAGATCCCTAAAAGATTTTTAATTTTCATAGCTGAGTAATCTATCGTATAGCTGAATCAGCGACATATGAAAATGGAAGAATCTGGCTAATCACACGTTCCCAACGGGTCAGACCTGTGGCATCAACATAGACAATATCATTGCTCCGCATTTTGAACTGTTTGGCCAGGCCAAAATCTCCAAGGTTTTCTAGACTTAAGTGATATATTTCAGTCATCTTGCTGTCCGGATTGCCACGTAAAATATAAATCCGGCTAGCACTGGCTGAATAAGGGTTAATTCCTTCACTTTCACCCAGCACATCAGCAAGAGTCATCCCCTGGTCACGTAGTGGTAAGGGTTTATTGACACCTGCTTCACCCATGACATAGATCTTCTGGTTTTCACGAGGGTTGATATAAAGGGTGTCATTAGGCTGAATCAAGAGCTTGTGTAAGGAATAACCCGCCTTTTCCAGTGCAATGGTATTCAGGTCATAGGTCACACCCTGACGTACAAGTTGGATCGAAGTAGAATCGCCTTGCTCATTCATACCGCCAGCCAAACCTAAGGCGGTATAAACACTGATGGGTTGATCAGACAGGTAAAATTGCCCTGCCGATTTCACATTACCTACCACGGAATAGCGTTGTCCCTGATAGGAAATGACTCTGACCACCACATCCGGGCGGTTTAAGTAGGGAGTTAATTTGCGTCGGACTTCCTGATTCACTTGTGGAAGGGTTTTTCCTGCTGCTTTATAACGGCCGATGAATGGAAAATGAATATAACCATTTCGGTCAATCTGGTAGCCGTTGTTATTATCACTTGCTGTAGGAGCTGCACTGATTTCAGGATAGGCCCATAATTGAAAAGATAAAATATCACCTGGATTCAAGCGGTAATCCTGCACTTCGGTCTGAAATAAAGTAGCATAATGACTGAGATTATTGGTTTGCGCAGACTGTAATACCGGCAGGGTATTCTGATTCAACTGTACCAGATTGACAGGCGTTCCTCGTTCAGTCTGATAGATTCCCTCTTTTGGTAAATTATATGTTTGAAAGCCGGATATGGCTGCACATCCAACTAGAGATAGGCTTAAGGTAAAAATACCTAAAAGGTGTCTATGCTTCACTTGAAACCCCTTTATTTTTATATGTTCAGAATTGGTATTTATTAATAATTATTAATTTTTTTAATTCGATTTATGTGATTAACGTTTAAAAAATATAATAGATCACATACCTTGTCTATAGCTATTTTTAAGTCAACTTAATAGTTCCGAGCAAAAATACTACGAAAAGATGGACGAAAATAGACGTGAAACCTTGATTGAACAAGCTGTAGAGATATAGAAAATTTTTTAAGACATAGAAACAAGATTAATTGTTTCTAATTGTTATTTTTGATAAAGATGGTAGCTCGTATGATAAGAGATAGAACTATTTAAATTAATGCAGAAAAGTATTTTCATATAATTTTTATCTAACCTAAAGGTTTCTTAGATCATTGATTTTTATTTAATTTAAATAATATTATTATAATTTAACCTGAATCCTGCTTAAGCCGATGATTTCATAATTTGAATTTTTGGCTTATTTCGATGGGTTAATTGATATGCACATAGCGAAGCATAAATTCCGCTGAGAAATCCATGAAGACTACGTGCTTT
>NZ_JAGFXZ010000028.1 GCF_019038395.1 Acinetobacter sp. BY419 | reverse complement strand
CTTCTTGGGTAAGGTGAGTATAGTTCATGATGCAACTTTGACTTTGGTCGGTCGGAAGCAAAATGCTAGCTCATCTTGCTTCTTTCCAATAATTTAATCTCTGTTGCACTTCATTTGAGAATCTAAGGCATAAAAAAAGACCACTAAAAGCGGTCTTTTTTCAAGTCATAAAGACTTATGCAGCCAATGCTTCTTTCGCTTTTTCAGCGATAGCAGCAAACGCAACTGCGTCATGCATAGCGATGTCAGCAAGTACGCGACGGTCGATAATCACTTGAGCTTTTTTCAAGCCAGCGATCATACGGCTGTACGACAAACCATTTTGACGAGCACCAGCATTGATACGTGCAATCCACAAAGCGCGGAATTGACGTTTCTTCTGACGACGGTCACGGTAAGCATATTGACCAGCTTTGATTACCGCCTGGAACGCTACGCGGTAAACGCGTGAACGAGCACCATAGTAACCTTTAGCGCGAGCAAGAATTTTTTTGTGACGGCGATGAGCCTGTACACCACGTTTTACACGAGCCATTTATAATCTCCTTAGATGTACGGGCACATACGACGAACTGAAGCAACGTCACTTACGTGAACCATTACACAGCCGCGCAATTGACGAATACGCTTAGCAGATTTTTTGGTCAAAATGTGGCGTTTGAACGCTTGTTTACGCTTAAAACCGTTAGCAGTCGCTTTAAAGCGTTTAGCTGCACCACGGCGAGTTTTCATCTTAGGCATAACAACCTCTTTTGAACACCTGTTCGGCTCGTTTGCACCATTACAAAACGACCTGCAGGTAAGGGAGCGAGTATTCTAAAGCATCTTTGTTTAAAACAAAAGCATCTTCACCCAATAAGCGAATTTAAAGAATGATTTTATGATTTCACTCTGAAAATGGGGCACAAGACTGGATCAAAAAATAGCTTCAGGCTTAGAACATGGCAAAGGCCGCATAGACAAACAGATAACGTCCAATTTTAGCTACGCTAACCATAAGCAAAAATCGGGCAAAATTTTCTTTTAACAGTCCCGCAATCAGGGTAACCGGATCACCAATAATAGGCACCCAGCTCAGCAGTAAAGACCAGTACCCATATTTCTGATACGTCTCTTGTGCCTTGAGCATCTTGTCTTCTGAAACCGGAAACCATTTTTTATTTTTATAATGCTCAATCTTGAGCCCCAGATACCAGTTAACACAGGACCCCAGAATATTTCCCAAACTGGCGACCGCAATTAACAATGCTGCACTGTAATTTCCTTTCATCAAAAGACCCAGTAGCACCGCTTCCGACTGTAAAGGCAACAATGTCGCTGCACCAAAGGCCGACAGAAATAGCAGCAACAGGCTCATATCGCTATTAACGGCTCAAACCCAGCTTTTTCTTGGCTTTGCTATATTCCCAACTGGACCAGATTACTGCTGCCACCATTGCAATGATCCGTCCCCATTTATACTGCTGAGTAATGGGTTCAATTGCTGCACGGAGAATCTGCTGGTCTTTGGTATTTAGAGCAGCAATGACTTGATCGATATGCACAATCTCAGCAATATAAAGCACTAAACATGCAGCAATTCCAAAGAGAATACTCCAGTAAATTCGGGTATTGCTTTCAACAATCTTGGTAAAGTTCAGAAGAAAATCGTTCATATATCCATCCAATAAAAAACCACCGTAAGGGTGGCTTTATTTATTTCAGGCTATTTTAGCATAAAGGCTGCAGCTTAACTGACCTGTATGGCTAACGCTTTCTGAACTGCAGGACGTGCATTCAAGCGATCGATATATTTAGAGACTTCAGGATAATCTTCCAGGTTGATCTGCTGCCAGTCGTATCGCAATAACCACGGAAATATCGCCATATCGGCAATCGAGTATTCGCCAGCCACATACTCCTGTCCGACCAACTGCTTGTTTAATACCCCATATAAACGTTTGGTTTCATTTACATAGCGCTCTATGGCATAAGTAATCCTCTCAGGTGCGAAACGGCTAAAGTGATGATTTTGCCCAAGCATCGGGCCCAAGCCCCCCATTTGCCACATTAGCCATTGTTCAACCTGGACACGTTTTACTTCATCGACTGGATAAAACAGACCTGTTTTACGACCTAGATATTGCAAGATCGCACCTGACTCAAAAATTGAAATAGAGTGGCCGCTTGGCCCATCCTGATCAACAATTGCCGGGATTTTATTATTGGGAGAAATGGCCAGAAAATCGGACTGGAACTGGTCATTTTCTAGAATATTGATGGGAATAATTTTATATTCCAGCCCCATTTCTTCCAAAGCAATACTGATTTTATGGCCGTTGGGGGTGCCCCAATAATATAAATCGATCATTTTATTTTAATACTCCCTGCACTTGTAATGTGCGATGATGTATTCAACATAGAGGATTTAGAAAAAAACAACAAGTCTGTATTTTAAAATTATTTTTTAATAAATATCATAAACTTATTAAAATCTTATATTTTTTTAAATTTTATATCTTGAAAACTCAAGCCACAAACACATATTTATTCCTGAATAAAGATTACGTCAACCTTATGCACTGTCGATGTCTCACATGACAGATCTTATTTTCTTGTTTTTATAACTTTGCTTAATTGAGAAGGTTCTAATCATGAGTAACTTAAATCTTCATCCATTGTTTCGTCGTAGTATTGGTTTCAATCGCCTGAATGACTTTATTGACCCCGCTATGCAAAGCGATGCACCGAATTATCCACCGTATAACATCGAAAAGCATGGCGAGAATAATTACCGCATCGTGGTGGCACCTTCGGGTTTTCGTCAGGAAGAACTCGACATTCGTCTGGAAAATAAGTTGCTGACTATCTTAGGTAAGCCTGAAAACCAGAGCAATGACAATATCGAATTCCTGTACAAAGGTATTACACAACGTGCATTTAAATTGTCTTTACGTCTGGATGAATATATTGAGGTACAACAGGCAAACTATGAAAATGGTTTACTAATCATTGACTTGCAGCGCATTATTCCAAAAGAAAAATTACCACGCCAAATTCCGATTAGCAATAAGTTACTGATTAAAAATGAGGAAAAATCAGTGGAATAAGCTTGATTTAACTCAAAAAGAAAGGCCTGAATGGGCCTTTCTTTTTGACTAGAGATTATCTAAGCTCATTCAGGCAATACGCTTTCTGATCATAAAAATAAATCATGCATGCGCCAGAAAATATCCTGTTCCATCAGAGTAGTCCGATCATGCGCGCTATTGGATATTTACTACTCTGTTATCCGGTTGGGATATTCAGCATTTTTTATTTAAGCAGTCTGCGTAACAATTCCAGCTTTCTTCAAGGACTGTTATTTTTATGGCAGGAGTCGCCTGGATTTTATGTTTATATTGGCGGCTTTCTTGGTCTTTCGCTGCTCATGCTGGGAACCAAACTCAAAATAACCTCCCAGGCAATTTACTATACTTTGGCCGGTGTACGGATCAGCCTATGCTTGAAACGGCAGTCGGTACAGTATAGCTTTCTGAATCCGCGCTATGATTCTCTCAAAGCACAACTCAAACGCTGGCTCTATAACATACCGGCTCATGTGATGAGTCACCGCGATAGTACTTTAGATTTTAAATTGTGCCAGCCTGGTCTGATGAATCAAATTTGCCTCAGGTTTTTCCGGATTCAGCTGTCCATGTTTTCTCGTCAACAAGCTCAGCAGATTATGCATGCCATGCAGACTGCCTGGAATTTTAAGGCATAAAAAAAGCCCTGCAGATGCAGGGCTTTTTTCGCTTAATGAGTGCTTACTTTTTCTTTTTAGGACCAAGCAGCATACCCATTTGACGACCTTCCATTTTCGGCATCTGTTCAACAGTACCGAATTCAGCCACGTCAGCTTCAATTTTTTGCAATTGAGCTAGACCCAACTGTTGGTGCGCCATTTCACGGCCACGGAAACGAAGCGTGATTTTCACCTTGTCACCTTCTTCAAGGAACTTGATGATTGCACGTAATTTTACGTTGTAATCACCAACATCAGTACCCGGGCGTAGCTTGATTTCTTTCACCTGGACTTGATGTTGTTTTTTCTTCGCTTCTTTCTGCTTTTGCTTAAGATCAAACAAATGCTTGTTGAAATCCATGATCTTACATACTGGTGGCTCAGCGTTTGCTACGATCTCGACAAGATCAAGCTCAACACTTTCTGCTGCGCGTAGGGCTTCAGCTAAGCTTACAATCCCTTTTTGCTCACCATTTTCGTCTACAAGACGGACTTCTTTTGCACGAATTTCATCATTCAAGGCAGGACGGTTTGATTTGTTACCGCCCTGTTGATTACGGTCAGGCTGTTTAATCGCTGTTACTCCACAATGTACCGGCCGCGTTCGGCAACGGCTGCTTTTACTAGGTCAACGAAAGCATCGATTGACATAGTACCCAAATTTGTTCCTGAGCGGGTACGCACGTTTACTGTACCTTCCTCTACTTCACGGTCCCCAAGTACCAGTAAGTAAGGAATACGCTCTAATGTACGTTCACGAATCTTAAAGCCGATTTTCTCATTTCTCAAGTCAGAAATTGCACGAATACCGTTTTCTTTAAGTTTTGCGACGACTGACTCACATGCTTCAGCTTGAGAGTCGGTAATATTCATTACACATGCTTGCACCGGTGCCAACCAAGGTGGCATGAAGCCTGCATAGTGCTCAATCAGTATACCAATAAAACGCTCAAAACTGCCAAGAATTGCACGATGTAACATTACTGGCTGATCGCGATCGTTATCTTCGGTCACATAAGAAGCATCTAAACGCTCTGGCAAGTTAAAGTCACACTGAATGGTACCACACTGCCAGACACGACCTAAGCAGTCTTTCAATGAGAATTCAATTTTCGGACCGTAGAATGCACCTTCGCCTGGTTGCAGCTCCCATTCAAGACCCGCAGCATCTAAAGCATCTGCCAACGATTTTTCTGCCATATCCCAAAGCTTGTCATCACCAACACGTTTTTCAGGACGTGTTGACAATTTCATTTGTACTTCTTCGAAGCCAAAATCTTTGTATACATCCAGTGTCAATTTGATAAAGTCTGCAACTTCAGAACCAATCTGTTCCTTGGTACAGAAGATATGTGCATCATCTTGAGTAAAGCCGCGTACACGCATAATGCCGTGTAAAGAACCTGATGGTTCGTTACGGTGACATGAACCGAACTCTGCCAGACGTACAGGAAGATCACGGTATGACTTCAAGCCCTGATTGAACACTTGCACGTGACAAGGACAGTTCATTGGTTTTACCGCATAGTTACGGTTTTCAGAATGCGTCGTGAACATGTTGTCTGCATAGTTGGCAGCATGTCCTGATTTTTCCCAAAGCGAGAAATCAACCACTTGCGGGGTACGGATTTCTTCGTAGCCATTGTCTTGCTGAACTTTACGCATGTATTGTTCAAGCACTTGATAAATGGTCCAGCCGTTCGGATGCCAGAACACCATACCCGGTGCTTCTTCTTGCATATGGAACAAATCAAGCGCTTTACCAATTTTACGGTGATCGCGTTTTTCTGCTTCTTCAATACGCTTTATATAAGCCGCAAGCTGTTTCTTGTCCGCCCATGCTGTACCGTAGATCCGTTGTAGCTGTTCATTCTTCGCATCACCGCGCCAGTAAGCACCAGAGATTTTAGTCAGCTTGAACGATTTTAAGAATTTAGTATTTGGAACGTGCGGACCACGGCACATATCCAGGTAGTCTTGATGGTAGTACAAGCCCATTTGAGTTTCTTCAGGCATGTCTTCGATCAAGCGTAATTTGTATTCTTCGCCACGTTTAGTGAATTCTGCAATCACTTCGTCACGTGGTGTCATTTTTTTGATGACATCATAGTCTTGATCGATGAGCTTTTTCATACGCTCTTCAATCGCTGCCATGTCATCTAAGGTAAACGGACGTGGCATCCAGATGTCATAGTAGAAACCTTCTTCAATGACCGGACCAATCACCATTTTTGCTTCTGGGAACAGTTGCTTAACAGCATGACCCACAAGGTGTGCACAGGAGTGACGAATGATATGAATACCATCTTCGTCTTTTGGCGTGATAATTTGCAGTGTTGCATCTTCGGTAATTAAGTCAGAGGCATCAACAAGTTGACCGTTAACACGACCCGCAACTGTGTTTTTTGCAAGACCGGGGCCAATGCTTTGAGCAACTTCCATCACAGATATGGCGTGATCGAACTGTTTTTGATCGCCATTTGGCAAAGTAATAATTGGCATAAGAAAATCCTTAAGGAGTGATGCCCCGTACCATGGAGCATATCACCGCGAGATTATGATCGAGGGAGAACCTCAAAAGATAAAAACGGTGGATAAATAAAAATCGATTCGAATTTTACACGGCTTGGCCGCATGATTAAACCTTTTCCCCAATAAAAATAAGATTTACAACCAAAACCCTATCTGATTTTAAAAAACTTAAGCTCATTTTTTTAATTTAGAATTTTATTATTCCCGAAAAGTATCCCACTCAATAAATTTTCTCTCGCTATAGACGTAGAGCCGGGCAAATTGCGGAATTACGGCTTCACTTTGTGTCGGTCTTAAAAACACATAATCATCTACATGAATTTCGCACTGTGCAGGCACCTGCAACATTTCCTGATTACTACTGCGGCCATACAACATATGCGGCCGACTTTTTTCAGGATAGATATAATCTGCCTGCCAATATCCCCCGTATATAAATACCGCTTTATATCGATGTGGTAGATGATTCAGCATTTCCAGACCTGGAATCTGGCTATACGGCAATACTTTTAAAATGGGTGCAGCAATCCATACAGCACAGCTTAAAGCGGACAAATTATCCAGATCAAAATCACTCGGCTTGAGCAGCATGGAACCAAAAGCCAGATCATTACAGACACTTTGCTGGCAATGCTGCATAAAAGTCGGACTGCCGCCGCCATTAAAACATAAGTCGGCATGCCATAAATCGGGGAATTGCTGCTGAATAATATTTTTATATTGCTGATAATTTTGCTGCGATTCCTGATAACTTTTTTCGGGACTTTTCAGAATTTTCGGCAGTTTTGCTACATGCGCATCATAGCCCATCAGCCCCGAAAGTCTGAGAGCATCGGGATGTTGCTGAATGAGTTTGAGCAAGTTTACAAGCTGCTCCTGACTGCTGATGCCTCCGCGGTGTAGTCCTACATCAATTTCAATATTTACGTTCAGGCAGATGTTCAGGTTTTGAGCGAGTTGCAGATATTGCTGCAGGCGTTCTATATCATCAATCAGCCATTGAATATTGCTTTGATCATTCAGTGCCTTTTGATCAGGGAAATTTTGATAAAAGCGCTGTACAGCATGAATCGGCATCGGTTTACCCAGCAAGATATCTACCTGTTCAAATGTGCTGATAATTTCTAAAAGATGGGGTAAATGAAATACCATAAATCTCCGGGTGGTCAGCTTTTCACTGGCCAGTTGAAGCAACGGTATACTGGCCAAGGATTTCACCACCAGACGTGGCTTTAACTGCGCAGGCAATTTTGACTGTATCGCCTCCAGATTCTTTTGATATTGATCCAGGCTCAGAATCAATTGTGGTGTGCCAGTCCCCTGCTGCTGCAAGTCTAGAGTCAGCTGCTGAAAATAATTCGATTGCATTACTCGCTCCTGCTATTCAGCCAAAAATAATTGTTTTAAATACGGATTTAGCCATTTTTGCTGCGGATCCAGTTGCTGACGCACTCTCATAAAATCCTCCCATTTCGGATAGAGATCACGTAGCGAGTTAGCAGTCATGGAATGCAATTTCCCCCAATGCGGCCTGCCCTGATATTTCTGTAAAATCGGCTCGACCAGATCAAAGATGAGCTGATAATCCTGTTTATAAAACTGGTGAATCGAAATTGAAACCGAATCGCGTTCATGAAATGGACTTAACCAGATATCGTCCCCTTTGACATAACGGAACTCGATCGGAAAGAACATCGGTACTTGATGTTTGCGTAAAACATGCAGAACCTCGTCCAGACATTGCAAGCCTGAATCGACCGGAATCTGATATTCCATTTCATTAAATCTGGTATTGCGTGGAGTCGGGAAAAGACGGTTTGACCAATCCACATAGCAGGTCGGTTTGACAAACACGCCGAGCATTTTTTGCAGATAGAGATTGGTCTTCGGAAAGAGTCGCGTCAGTTCAGAACACAAAGTCAATAAAGCATCTTCGGATGGCCAGCTCTCTCGTCTTGGCTGAACTGCATCATCAGTTTCATTCAGGATTTTCAGCATGACTGTCTCAGTGTGCAAAAAAGCCCAAAACTCAATATGGCGGTGCTGATACTTCCATTGATCGATATTTGCAAATATTTCTTTTAATGAACATAACCGAATCTGTTCTTTTAATTTATAGCGTGGCCGATTTTGCAGGGTCATTTTGGTCAATATACCCAAGCTGCCCAATGCCACACGTCCGGCCTGAAATATCTCGGTATTCTGCTGACGATCACACTGCAACAGTTCTCCATCTGCAGTCAGTAATTCAAAGCCTTCCACAAAAGCAGATAAACAAGGTAAATCGATTCCGGTGCCATGCGTTCCCGTAGAAATCGCCCCAGCCAGACTTTGCTGATCAATATCCCCCTGATTGATTAAAGCCTGATTGATCGGAGCCAGATATTTCCCCAAGTCATACAAACGCGTACCGGCCTGCACGGTGCATTGCGTTTTAGCTTCATCAGAGGAAATGACACCTTTGAACTGATCGAGATTAAGCAGCACATCATTGGTTTTGGCCAGTGCACTAAATGAATGCCCTGCACCTAGCACAAGAATCTGGGCATGTGACTTCACCAAATCCTGTAATTCATGCATATAGCGAGGTTGAAAAAATTCAGGATGTGCCTGCTGGCTTCCCGACCAGTTCTGCCATCCTTTATCCACCTGTTGTATTTTCATTCTTCTTCATTCGTCCTTGGCTCATATTATTTTAATTGCTCAACTAGAGTAAAATACCTAAAAAATCAAACATGGGAACCCATGGGTTCAAGACATTTAAACAGGGTTAAATATTTTTATTAATATTCAAATACTTAAAATTATAAAAAACGTACTCGACTAAAGCATAAATGCAAGATTTATAAGAAATACATATCTTTTCAGCAGGATATGAAAATAAATATATAACGGAGTTTTACCATGGTTAGCGCATATGATGAATTACCGCGTACCCCCGCGAATTTTGTAGCCTTATCACCTTTACGCTATCTTGATCGTGCAGCTTATATTTATCCAAATCAAAATGCGATTATCTACGGAAAGCGTCGCATCACATGGCGTGAGAAATATAACCGTTGCCGTCAGTTTGCCAACCAGCTCCAAAAATTAGGCATCGGTAAAAATGATACCGTGTCTGTCCTGTTGCCTAACGTCCCTGCCATGATTGAAGCACATTTTGCTGTACCGATGGCGGGTGCAGTCCTCAATACTTTAAATACCCGTCTGGACGCCAAAACCCTTGCCTTTATGCTGGAACATGCTGAAAGCAAAGTATTACTGGTCGATCCCGAATTTACTGCACTTGCGACAGAAGCCCTCGCCCTGGTGTCACAAGACATTTATGTGATTGATGTGGCGGATGAAGAATTTGAAGGTGAAGACAAGCGTATTGGTCAAATCGAATATGAAGACTGGATTGCCCAAGGCGATGCAAACTTTGAATGGCATTTACCCCAAGATGAATGGGATGCGATCAGCTTGAGTTATACCTCCGGCACTACCGGAAATCCGAAAGGCGTGGTCTATCATCACCGCGGTGCCTACATTAATGCAGCCAGCAATATCATTGCTTGCGGCATGACACCACGCGCTACCTATTTATGGACACTGCCTCTGTTCCACTGTAATGGCTGGTGCTTTGCCTGGACCATAGCGGCCAACGGCGGAACCAACGTCTGCTTGCGTAAAGTCGATGCTGAACTGATCTTTAAACTGATCACTGAACATAAAGTCGATTACTTCTGTGGTGCACCGATTGTCCTGTCGATGCTGATCAACATACCTGAAGAGAAAAAGACCAAGCTTGAGCACCGTGTCGAGGTCATGGTTGCTGGTGCTGCACCTCCTGCAGCCATCATTGAAGGCATGCGAAATATCGGTATTAACGTGACGCATGTTTACGGCTTGACAGAAACCTATGGTCCTTCTGCACTCTGCGCATCTCAAGCGGGTTGGAGTGATTTATCCATTCAGGAACAGGCCCAGTTGCACTCCCGTCAAGGCGTACCATATCCATTACAAGATGGCATGAAAGTGCTTGATCCCGATACCATGCAGGAAGTTCCACACGATGGCCAGACCATGGGCGAAATCATGTTCCGTGGCAATATCGTGATGAAAGGCTATCTAAAAAATCCGGAAGCAACAGCCGAGGCCTTTGCCGGTGGCTGGTTCCATACTGGAGATCTGGCTGTATGTCAGCCAGATGGCTATGCCAAAATTACTGACCGTTCCAAAGACGTGATCATTTCCGGTGGCGAAAATATTTCCTCGCTAGAGGTGGAAGAAGTGCTGTATCAGCATCCGGCTGTACTGACTGCAGCAGTAGTCGCCAAGCCTGATTCACGCTGGCAGGAAGTTCCTTGCGCCTTTATTGAACTCAAAGAAGGAACCCAGGCCACCGAAGAAGAGATTATTGAATTTTGCCGCGAGCATCTGGCCCGCTTTAAAGTGCCTAAAGATGTCGTGATTACCGAGATTCCAAAAACTTCGACCGGTAAATTACAAAAATTTGTTTTACGCGAATGGGCCAAAGAACGCGCGCTAGGGGAGTTTTCTTAAAAGATTACACTCCTCCTGAATAGATCTATAAATTATTGGGTTCATTCGGGAGAGCACGGTTTTATTCCTTCAAAGCTTATCCAATAAAAAAATCGTGCTAAGTTTTCTTAGCACGATTTTTTTATTCACCCTTTTGTGAGATTTAACCTCACCCCACCCTCTCCTGCAAGGAGAGGGCTAAAAGGCATATTACATCTCTACCATTTCCACGCCATCAATGCGCGCCACAGTCATCAAGTCCTTATCACCACGACCTGAAACCGTTGCAATAATAATCTGGTCCTTGCCCATAGTAGGAGCAAGTTTAGACACATAAGCCATGGCATGTGCGCTTTCTAGCGCCGGAATAATGCCTTCAATCTTGGTTAAATCACGGAAACCCTGTAGTGCTTCAGTATCTGTAATTGGCACATAGTTCACACGTTCCATATCTTTCAGGAAGCTATGCTCTGGCCCCACACCCGGATAATCCAGGCCGGCAGAAATTGAATGGGTTTCAATAATCTGACCTTCTTTATCAGACATCAGGTAAGTTCGGTTGCCGTGTAATACACCGACATGGCCGGCATTCAATGGCGCTGAGTGTTTACCCGTTTCAATACCCAAACCTGCGGCTTCCACACCGTACATTTTTACATCTTGATCATTCAGGAACGGATAGAACAAGCCCATTGCGTTTGAGCCACCACCGACACAAGCAACTAAGGCATCAGGAAGGCGGCCTGCCTGTTCCTGAATCTGGCGGCGCGCTTCACGGCCAATAATCGACTGGAAATCACGAACCAGTTGCGGATACGGATGCGGACCTGCCACGGTACCAATCACATAATAGGTCGAATCAACGTTAGTAACCCAGTCACGCATGGCTTCATTCATGGCATCTTTTAAGGTTTTAGAACCGCTTTGTACAGGCACAACCGTTGCACCAAGCAGACGCATACGATATACGTTCATGGCTTGACGTTTTACATCATCTGCGCCCATAAACACCACACACTCAAGACCTAAACGTGCTGCAATCGTTGCCGTGGCTACACCGTGCTGACCGGCACCCGTTTCGGCAATAATGCGTTTTTTGCCTGACAATTTTGCAAGCAATGCCTGACCAATGGTGTTATTGATCTTATGCGAACCGGTATGATTTAAGTCTTCACGTTTTAAATAAATTTGCGCGCCACCCAACTCTCTTGACCATCGCTCAGCATGATATAAAGGACTCGGACGACCGACATAAAATGCCATGTCACGGTCAAATTCTGCCAAAAATTGCGCATCATCTTTCATACGGAAATAGAGCTCTTCCAAGTCTTCTAAAGCCGCCATGAGTGTTTCTGACACAAAACGTCCGCCATGAATACCGAAATGCCCGCGTTCATCCGGGAATTGGGTATAGTCAACTGCCTGACTGTTCTGGCTAGTACTTTGCTGATCCACGATGGACTCCTTGCATAAAGCGTTCTATGAGTTGTTGGTCTTTAATACCTTTTGCGGACTCGACACCGCCACTCACATCGACGGCATACGCCTGTGTGGTGAGAATTGCCTGTTCGATATTGTCAGGATTTAAGCCCCCTGCCAAGATCAAGGGAATATTGAGTTTGGGAAATGTGTCCCAATCGAAGCTGTGCCCTGTGCCACCTTTTAGGTCAGGATGCCATGCGTCTAACAGTACTGCGCTTGCGCCCGCATCTTGATAACTTTGAATTTCTGCAACCACGTCTAAATCGGGTTTAACCTGAATCGCCTTATACCAGCGGCGTCCGAGCTGCTGGGCGATTGCCTGACATTGTTCAGGTGTTTCATCGCCATGAAATTGCAAAATATCCAGCGGTACTTTATTTAAAATCGCCTGGATTTCATCTGCGCTACTATTCACAAATAAACCCACCGCCTGCACATACGCCGGAATAGCCCGGATCAGGATTTCAGCCTGCTCCAAAGTCACATGCCGTGGACTCGGGGGATAAAATACAAATCCTATCGCGTCACAGCCGGCATTGACTACGGCATGTACATCTTCGACTCGGGTGATTCCACAAATTTTGGCACGGGTTCGCATATTATGTTGGCTCTAGATCTACCAATGTATTGATCAATCTATAAGATTGGGGCAAATCATTGTAATGCAATTTTTCTGACTTGCGTAAAGTTCATCCGGATTATTATCGATGCAGATTGTGTATAAGTCATACTGACTTTATACTGCGCTCACTTTGCAGCAAGTCCAAGCCTTCAGGCTTTAGGGAAGCTGGTGTAAATCCAGCACTGCCCCCGCAACGGTAAAAAATGAAACGTCTATCAAATTAAACTTTTGGGTTTACACCACTGCATCTTGATGTGGGAAGGTGGATATACAGCAAGGCGGCTGCTTTGCACATTTAAGTCCGGAAACCTGCTTGTTGTGTTCTTTAACTCAATCATTCACGGGGAAGTGAATGTATGGAGCATTAAAATGTCACTTCACTTTCAACCTACTGTCTTGGTAGGTGCGATCGCACTTGCGTTGGGTACCACTTCATCTGTTTTTGCTGCCGAGCAAAAAGTCGCAAAAGCTTCATTAGATACCATTGTGGTGACTGCTTCTCGTAGTGAGCAGAACATCAAGGAGGTACCTGCGCGTATTTCGATTATTGAACCGGCGATTCTTGAACAATCACCTATTAAAGCACTACCAGATCTACTAAAAACAGATCCAAGTATTAATGTCGTGCAATCGGGTGGTTATGGCCAGCAAACTTCTATTTTTTTACGCGGCACCAATTCCAATCAAGCTTTAGTACTACGTGATGGTGTTCGTTTAAATACAGCCACCACAGGTGCAGCTTCCATTCCATTTTTAGACACCACTGATCTTAAACAGATTGAAGTATTAAAAGGCCCTGCATCTGTGCTTTATGGTACAGATGCAATTGGTGGTGTAGTGCAGTTTGTGACAAAAACACCTGAAAAAACGGGTGCCTTTGTGACAGGTGAAATTGGTGAGAATCAAACCTACAAATCAATTATTGGTGCCGACTTGGCAGAAAATGGGGTGTATGCGCAAATTCGCGGTCAAGTTTTAGAAACTGACGGTACACCTGTATTCAATATCAATGACACCCGTGACTACAGTTATGATCAAAAAGGCTATAGCGCAAAATTCGGCATTGAAAAAGAGCGTTATGCGACATCACTCGATTATAGTCAAAATTCAGGAAATGTCCAATACAGTAATTGGGGAGCCTTCTCCAGCCAAGATTTTGAAAATGAAATTGTAAACTTAAAAGGTCGCATTAACCCAACGCAAACCATTGAAATTAATGCACGTCTCTCTCAGTTTAAAGATGACTTAGATCAAGTGACATCAAGCAGCTTTGTACATAGCACCACACAAGAAGCAGAAATCTATGGCAAATGGAATTTCACACCCGCACAAAATGTTTTACTGGGCATTACCCAGCGTAATACCGATGCAAAAAACCAAGCTCTTGATGAAGACATTAATTCAACAGGCTATTATATTCAGCATCAGTATCAGATAAATAACTTAAGCACTCAGGTGGGTGTGCGTGTCGAAGATAACGAAAAATTTGGCTCACATACTGTTGCACAAGGTGGCATCCGTTATCAATTGCTCCCTAATACCAGCATTTATACCAATATTGGTTCAGCATTTAAGGCACCGACTCTAAATGATATGTATGCTTTTGGCGGCAATGATCAACTGAAGCCTGAAGAAAGCATTTCGTATGAAATTGGTATAGATCAAAAGCTTCCATTAAATATTTTGGTAAGTGCTTCCGCTTTCTATACGGAAGTCGATAATTTAATTAATTCGATATGTATTATTGATTGTGGAGAAGGATGGCTTCCAACTACTATTTACCAAAACCAAAACATTGATCAAGCCAAGATGAGTGGCGGTGAATTGACGGCACAATGGGCAAAAGATCAGTTCTTTATTAATGCCGGTTACACTTATGTCAAAACTGAAGATATTAAACAAGACTCAGAGCTATTACGTCGCCCTCGTCAGTCATTCACTGTATCGACAGGTCTGCAAAATGCCGATTACGGTTTAAGTGCTGCACTGGTAGCAAAATCGAAAGCGAAGGACTTTAGTCGTGATATTCCAGGTTATGCACGCATTGACTTAAATGCATATTGGAATATTAATCCAACAGTTAAACTGTTTACTAACATTGAAAATGTCGGTGATGTGAAATACAAAACTGTGCATAGCGCTGGCGACCAGTACTATGTTAACGGTGGCCGCCTAGCTTCTGCGGGTGTGACGTTTAAATACTAAGTTCAACCTTTTTAGAAATACTTTTGAGAATCATGCCATGCCTATGGCATGATTCTTTTTTATATTCAGCATTTAAAAAATTAAGGAATTCAAATGGGTCACCGTTTAAGTAAAATTTATACGCGCACAGGCGATTCAGGCACTACCGGACTGGGTGATGGTTCACGCGTTGCCAAAGATGACTTGCGTATCACCGCGCTTGGCGATGTCGATGAACTGAATGCCGTGATTGGTGTATTGCGCGCGCAGATTTCTGCAAGTGCTATTACGGACAAAGCTGCCTGGGATAAATCTTTGAGCCTGATCCAGCACTGGCTATTTGATCTGGGTGGTGAAGTGTGTATTCCGGGTTTTAATCTGGTGCAACCGGTATCGATTGAATTTCTTGAAAATGATATCGACCGTATGAATGAAGCCTTACCAATGCTCAAAGACTTTATTTTGCCTGCTGGCACTTTGGTCTGTAGTTTCGCTCATCAGGCCCGTGCAGTCTGCCGCCGTGCCGAACGCAGCGTGATGTCCGTGCATCACCGTGACCAAAACATTCAGGCTGCTTCGCTACAACTTTTGAACCGTTTGTCCGACTGGTTATTTGTCGCATCACGTACCCTGCAACGCGCTGAAGGCGGTTCTGAAGTGCTATGGCAAAAAAACATCAATGACAGCATCGAAAACTAAAATGACTTCGTGATTTTAGATCTAAAAATACACGTCAGATGTATCTTGATTTTACCGTGCATCTGACGAAAATAGTGAGTGTCATAATTTTGTCACGCAGTCCCCGCAAAATGAACTCAACTTTCCCACTCATGAGCATTGTATGCGCATAATTGGTCATCGTGGTGCACGTGGCGAAGCCCCTGAAAATACCTTGGGCGGTTTTCAGTATATTCAGGAGATCGGTATTCGCGCTGTTGAGTTTGATGTCCGTCAGCTCAAAGACAATGCCTTGATCATCATGCATGACGACAACTTTGTCCGTACCACCGGTTTACAAAAGCATTTATATGAATGCAACCGTGATGATCTGGCGCAATATAATCATGCTGTGGCCTGGTCAGAATGGAACAAAGTCGAAGCGACCCCACTCCTCGATCAAACTTTAAATGTCATTCGAGATTTTGAGCATATTGAGGTCGAAATTAAAAGTGTTGACTCCGAAGCAGCAGCCGAAAAAATAGCCTGTGAAGTAGAACAACAACTGCAAGGCTATGAGCAGGCAGCCATTATTACCAGCTTTGATGCCAAAATCCTTGATGCCTTCAAACAGCAAAACTCCCGGTTAAAACGTGGTTTATTAATTGAAACCGATGTCAAACATCAGGCGATTGATCAGGCACTGGAGCTCGGATGCTGTCATATTGGCTGGATGAATGAGCTGGCCAGTAAAGACCTGATTCAGGCTACCCAGGCAGCTGAACTGAATGTGAGTGTCTGGACAGTAAATGATGTGAACCGGGCCAAACAGCTACGAGACTGGGGCATCGAGGGCTTAATTACGGATTATCCAAAACTGATGCTGCAACAGCTTTAAGGCGTTAGCCTCATTTACATAATAAATTTGCAGTTATCTTCTTGTTTATATCTTTAACATAATCAATTTTTAAAAATATTGAGCCTGCTTAAATTTATGCTAAGTATAGGTTAACTTAGGTTTATTTTCCGCATCAGTCTGCAAATTGCTAGGTAATATTGTAGAAATTATGAACAACATTATTTATCGTAATTATCCTATTTCAATTTTAGGAAAGATTGATAATCCTCAGTCACTTAGTTGGAAATCAGGACCTGCTTAAGCTCGAAAAATGGTCGTTTTTACCCTACTTATTCTGTTACTGACAAGTACAATACATACGTATAATAACGCTAGTGATGGTTTAGACCACATGCTAATATGAACGAAATAGGCTGCTGTTAAAACCAACAGTAGTTTCTGCTTTTTGTTAAACCTTACGAGGTTCTAGGAGTGCTGTTGGAGATGAATGCTCCCTTACCCAAAGCCCCCATCAACTGGATTGCTGTGTTCGCATTGGTACTATTACCAATCATAGCCCTGATTGCAATTCCGTTGTATGCGTATCACCATGATTTTAGCGCTGCTGCTTGGATCAGTATGTTTGTTTTACTGGGCGTAAGCAGCCTCGGCATTACAGCAGGATACCATCGCCTGTGGGCACATCGTGCTTATGAAGCCACTTTACCACTCAAAATCATCCTGATGATTATGGGTACATTTGCTGTACAGAATAGTATTCTGTTCTGGGCATCTGGCCACCGTACCCATCACCGTCATGTGGATGATGTCGATCAAGACCCGTACTCGATCAATAAAGGTTTCTGGTATGCCCATATTGGCTGGATGCTGCGTGACTATCCGGCTGGTGCACCAAATTATAAAAATGCGCCAGACCTGTTAAAAGACAAAGTGGTGATGTTTCAGGACAAATATTATGTTCCGTTAGTCATTGCCGTTCATGCAGCGATTTTGCTGCCGATTGGTTGGGCTGTGGGCGATGTCTGGGGCGTCCTGTTACTGGGTGGATTAATGCGTTTAATCCTGAGCCATCATGTGACCTTCTTCATTAATTCACTGTGCCATATGTGGGGCAATCGTCCATATACCGACGAAAATACCGCACGTGACAACTTCATACTCGCAATTGCGACTTGGGGTGAGGGTTATCATAATTACCACCACATTTTCCAGTACGATTACCGTAACGGAGTGAAATGGTGGCAGTATGATCCAACCAAATGGTTGATCTGGACCTGCTCTAAACTCGGTTTAGCCAAAAACTTGCGCCGTATTCCTAGCTTTAATATTAAAAAAGCAGAATTGGCAATGAAGTTTAAATATGCTGAACAGGATCTTGCGGTGTATGGTCATGATGTTTCTGAAGATATCTCGACAGTGAAAACCAAGATTGCACAGGAATATGATGCTTTTACCCAAACCTTGAATGACTGGGCAAAGCTTAAAGAACAGGAAATCCAGGTGAAAAAAGCCTCTATGGCAGAAAGAATTCACCAAATGGATGACAAGCTGAAAGTTGAATTCCAGCTGGTAGAACAGCGTCTTTCTCATCACCGTGAAACCTTGAACCTACTGGTTCGCAATTTGAAAAAATCTACAGTTTCTCAATAAAATCTGTTAAAAATCAAAGCCCCGATCGGGGCTTTTTTTATGCCTGAAAGATAACGTGAACTCTCGCTTATACAACAGTTTTATACAACTATCTTTGATATAGTAAATTTATCCCAATCCTGTACTGATGCCATGTATTTTAACTCTCGCTATCCAACACTGCCTGCCCGCCTCTATCATCATCAATTGCCGCTTCCTTTAAAAGGCGCAAAAGCCGGGCATTTTAATTCCGCTTTGGCAGAACAATTGCAATGGTCGGATGAAGACAAGGCACAATGGGTAGAGATTTGTAGTGGGCAGAAAATTTTTCCTGAGTTTGAACCTTTAGCTATGGTCTATGCAGGCCATCAGTTTGGACAATGGGCAGGACAGTTAGGAGATGGTCGTGGCCTGTTGATCGCACAAATTCTGGATAAAAATAATCAGACCATTGATCTACATTTAAAAGGTGCGGGTGCAACACCTTATTCGCGTATGGGTGATGGCCGTGCAGTGCTGCGTTCAGTAATACGTGAGTATCTGGCAGGTCATGCCTTGAATGCTTTGGGTGTCGCATCCAGTAATGCAGTTGGATTCACTTCGTCCACGCAAGGCATTCAGCGCGAGAAGCTTGAGCCGGGTGCGATGATGTTGCGCACCTCAGACTGTCATATCCGTTTCGGCCATTTCGAATGGATCAATCAGTATCAGCCAGATCTGCTCGCTGAATTTACCCAGAAATGTATCGAGTGGCATTATCCGGAATGTCTGCAAGCCGAACAGCCCATTCTGAGCTTTGCCACCCAAGTGATTCAGCGTACTGCCGTGATGATTGCAAAATGGCAACTGGTCGGTTTTGCGCATGGCGTGATGAATACCGACAACCTGAATATTACCGGTTCGACTTTGGACTTCGGCCCTTATGGCTTTATGGAACGCTTTCGTCCAAACTGGATCAATAACCACTCGGATTATCAGGGGCGCTATACTTATCAGCAACAGCCAAGTATTGGGCACTGGAATTTATGGATGTGGCTGGGCAATCTGGTTCCGCTCTGCCCTGAAGGCTATGACAAAGAACAATGGAAACAGGATTTAGCCGCATGTCTGGAGCACTATGAACCAACATTCCTAGAATATTACGAACATGGTCTAAACCAGAAAATGGGCTTGCCAAGTTTCCATAAAGACAGTTTTGACTGTGCGATGGCGTTTCTGCGAATTTTGCAAAGTGAACAGCTGGATTACACCCAGAATTTTATCCGTCTGCAAAATAAAGACTATAACACGATCAAAGATGATTGCCTGGATCGTCGTCAGTTTGAAGCATTCCTGACGCAATATGAAAGTATTCGTGAGCATCAAGATATTGAAGAGTTGGATGCCGCAATGCAACTGGCCAATCCGTATTATATTCTGCGTAATCATATGGCACAGAAAGCCATTGAATTGGCAGAGCGTGATGATTTTTCCGAAGTGAATCGTTTGTTTAAACTATTGGGCCGGCCTTATCTGAAACAGCAGGATTTAGAACAACCTGCAGATTTAGCACCATTGCCAAGTGATGTACCTGAAGTGATGGTAAGTTGTTCATCTTAATTTATTCACGACCCAAGTAAAAACTGTGGATAATTTAAGCATTATCCACAGTTTAGTCTCAATAGGATTAGCTTATGCCTTTACATGAACTTGCCGCAAAAACAGCCATAAAACTCCCTGAGGTGACTATCACTCAGCCTTTTGGTGAGGATTACGATGTATTTAAAGTAGTTGATAAAGTCTTTATGTTGAGCTTTCATTTACAAGGCAAAGCAGCCATTAATTTAAAAGTCGAACCTGATCATGGCGTGATGTTACGGGATATTTATCCTTATATTCGTACTGGCTGGCATATGAATAAACAGCACTGGATTACTGTTTATGAGGACGAAACTCTGGATGAAGCTTTGATCGAAGATTTGGTGCTGAATTCTTATGAGCTGGTAGTATCGAAGTTAAAGAAAGTTGAAAGGCAGAGAATATCTCTATTAAGAACTACAAAGTAAATAACTTAATACTTCAAGAATAAAATTTCATTGCTCATGTGAGGATGCATGTTAAATATAAAAATAACAGGGATTGCTTTAAGCATATTGGTATTAATCTATTTATTTCCTCAACTCACCAAATCTACTTTAAGCAAGGAGGAACGCTTTGCGCAATTCTCTCCTCCAGGTCTCATAACAGATTATTTTGACCGTACAGGAGTCGCTCTTGTTAAAAATGAATCGTATCATTTTCAAAAATTAAATAATCAAATTTATTACTTTTTCCCCATTCCACTCGCTCGATATGGCGTTCCCATTCCAGAAGCGGATGTAAACTCGTTTAAAACATTGGCTCAACATTTCCATTGGAAAGATTCTTTTGATCAAGATCAGAATCGAAGAAAAAATATAGCCCTAGATAAAAACAATGTGTATTGTGGATTTCAAAAAATTCCCAATCTAAGCCCTTCTCGTTTCATTTATCTGGGAGATGGCTATCTGACTGATCATCAGAATACTTATTTTTGTGATTGGAATTTTAAGGCAAGTTCAGATTCGATTGATCCTACTTTATCTGAAAAAATAGATGCGATGTTATTTGGGGGGAAAATTGCAAAATCAGGACACCACTATCCGCTATACCAGTTAAAAAATGGTAAGCAAAACTATAAGCTAATAATTAAAAATATCGTGACGAATGGTGAATCGACCTATGTTGAAGGACAACAATTAAAATCAACAGATCCATATCACTTAAGATATTTAACCGCCTTTCAACCCCATGAAAATATCTGGCAAGAAAATAGCTATATCACAGATCAAAAAAATGTTTTTTATAAACATGAAGTTTTAGATTTAAATTACAATGACGCTTTAAAATCCATTCCATTTGACTTCGAAATTTACTTATATGACCCATTAAGCGATCGTTATTTTTATCAATCACATAAAATTGATTATCCAAATCTAAAGATAATTAAAAAAGATGACAATCATACCTTTTTCCCAATTTTTACTTCTGATGATCAAATCGCTTTTTTTAATACTCAAAAGCTTCAACTCGAAGTCCTCAACAAAAATCCCTTTATCTCAGAACTTCACAGATTATCCCCAAGTGTATTCAGTAATGGTAAGCACATTTATTTTTTTAGAAAATATCAAACCTTCTCAAGCACTCTATTCACGTTTTTTTCTGAATTATGCTCAACAACCTCAGAAATTAGAATGCTAAACAATATGCCTCTCTCTCAATGGAAAAAAGAGGAAGATCTGTTCATTCAGCATCCACTATATAAAGGAATGCCAATCAATGGGAGTTTTTGGACATATGGAGATCGACTTTTTTACCTCCCTGAATATGGAAGCTGGACTGAATCTATGTTTGAAGTGAGGCAGAGCGCCACAATTGATCAATTACGTAAAAATCAACTGAGCTACACTCAGGCAGAAGAATTATTAAAAAATATAAATATATTCAAGTCAGTAAAAGGTAAAACATTCAGTAAAATTAAGGATGTTAAACGTTTTTGCTTTAAAAACATTTTGTCCTAATGTCATTTGACCACCAATCGAATGTCTATTGATGTAAGGCACGACTATTTAGCGATGAACTTTTATCAACTGAAAAGTTAAAGAAATTAGATCAGCAAAGAATTAAATTACTTAAAAGCATTTAAGCTGTACTTAAATAAACTGATCATATATTTTTAAACTAAAGCTAGATTTTTAAATTAAATAACTATGAAGACTCGCAAGGGATTAGCTTCGCCTATAAAAACTGATCGTCTAAATTTACGTAAATTTCAGACTGGGGATGAAAATTCTCTCTTTACTGAATATTTTGGAGACTGGGAATCGAGTAAATACCTTCAGAGAATGCCACATAAAAATATAAGTCAGACAAAAAACATGTTGGAAAATTGGTGCGGGGCCAACTGGGAGAACCCCAGTAAAGATTTTGCCTGGATCATCAGCAACCGGAAATCCGGTTTAGCTCTGGGGATTGTGCTATTTTTTAATAAAGATAATTATGGGGAAATCCACTTTGGGCTAGGGAAAAATTTCAAGGCCAGGGATTCATGCAAGAAGCACTAAAAGCCGTAATTATTTACTTAAAAAACAACAGCTCTCTTGAAAGAATTGAGACTTTTTGTGATGCAGAACATACCAGATCGCAAAACGTCCTGATTAAATCAGGTTTCACCCAAAAAGCCATTTTAAAAAACTGGGCAAAATTTCCTTTAATCGGTGAGGATACTAGAGACTGTATTCATTATGATATTGAAATAAATAAAAATATTTATAGCCAATAGTGTTTTGCACTTAATTAGAATCTAAAAAATAATAAATAATTTAGACTCGCATAGATTCTAGGCCATCAAAGCCATATGTTTCAGAATCATCTAAAAATGATCGAGGAGGCATTATATAAGTTACCTATTATTTTCATAAAATCAAAAAATAACGATTTATAAAAAAAAGCGAATAGGCACTCACCTATTCGCTTTTCTTGAACCGGACTAAAAATCAGTCTTCAGGATATTCAAAACGGTAGCCGACACCATAGACTGCCTGAATCCACTCATGACGGTTACCCGTTTCAGCAGCATCTGAAATCTTGCGGCGCAGGTTTTTGATATGACTGTCAATGACACGGTCTGCGACATCAAAACTGTCCGGGTTAATATGATCGAGCAATTGCGCACGCGAATAAACCTGCCCGACATGTTCCAGGAATAATTCCAGTAAACGGAATTCAGTCGGTGTCAGGTTCAGTGCCTTTTGTTGATACCAGATCCGCTGCTGAGATTTGTCCATACGGAACAGATCATTGCTTTCAGGTTCCGATTTGCGATCCAGTCGACGTAATACTGCCTGTACCCGTGCTACCAGTTCTTTTGGACTAAATGGTTTACACAGGTAATCATCTGCACCCATATTCAGACCCAGCACACGGTCAATTTCTTCGGTACGCGCAGTCACCATAATAATTGGTAAATCTGACTGTTCACGTACTTTACGGCAAATGGTCAGACCGTCCATACGCGGTACCATCAGATCTAGAATCATCAGACTCGGTTTACGCTGGATAAAGCTGTTATATGCTTCCTGCCCATCATGAAACATACTGACCTCAAACCCAGCAGCTTCCAGATAGTCTCGCACCAACTGTGCAAGTTCGATTTCATCTTCAACCAGCATGACATGTTTCATCAATATATTTCCTTTATGGTTTCATTTGTTTAGGAAAGCTCAGCTTGCATCGTAAACCACCGAGTGGTGAATGTGCAAAGCTTAAGCTGCCACCCAGCGCCTGCGTAATTTTACATGATAATGCCAAACCAAGTCCGGTTCCGCCAGTCGCCCGGGTACGCGAATCATCGACACGGTAGAAACGCTCACCAATATGCGCCAACTGTTCATCAGTCAGACCAAACGGACTGTCATCGACATATAAGGTCCATTCTTTATCATCCTGTGTGGTATGAATATGAACCTGCCCACCTGCTTCAGTATAGCGAATACTGTTACTCAGCAAGTTGGCGACAATCTGTTTAAAACGGTCCAGATCCAGATTTAACTCAGTACCTTCACCCTCTGCAGTGATCGTCAATTCAGCCTGTTCAAAGTTCGGCTGGAAGTTGATAAGTTCCTGCTGTACCACCTCCCACGGATTCACCGTCGAGAAGTAAAATTGCAATTGCTGGGCATCGGCCTGTGCCAGCGCGGCCAGATCCTGGGTCAGCTTTTTCAGACTGGTGACCTGCGCCAGCATGGAAGCAAAATGTTCAGGAGTGGGTTTACGGATCCCGTCCTGCATCGCTTCAATCTGCGCCTGCAATACTGCAAGCGGGGTTTTCAACTCATGTGAAGTATCTGCTACCCATTGACGGCGTGAAGTCTCGTGCTGATCCAGAATCACAGCCAAGGCATTTAATTCATTGGACAAGTCACCCAATTCATCATTCCGGTTCACTTTGACCTGATATTGATAATTCCCTTGGGTCAAGGCACGCGTACCATTTAACAGACGTTGAATCGGCTTTTTGAAATAAGTCGCCAATAACAGGGAGGCAATCAGACTGGCTAGAATACTTAAGCCATAGACCAGAAATAAATAACGTTTCTGGTTACTGAAGAAATTAATACTTAAAGCGTCATCCTGATCCAGAACCGGTTTTAAGCCCAAATAGCCGATAATCTCGTTATTCACCATAATCGGGCGATAAGAAATCTGCTCATCCGAAGCTTCACCCACCACAAAACGACGTTTTGCATCATAAAGAGAAAGACGTGAACTCAGGCCAAGACGGTCCGGCATCTGGATAAACTGTTTCTTGCCGGTCGGTTGCTGTGCTGCTTGCTCACCATTCTTGCGGTCAGTTCTAAACAGATTCTGATTGGAACTAAGCGGGAATTTGAGGCCTTCAAAAGGTTGAAACTGGGAGGGTAAATTAGACGCCAGCACACGTAGCTCTTCTGCATTGACCTGACGTTGTGGCAGCGCTGGATCCACCATACTCGGCGCTACCTGAGCCAAGGTCTGTTCCTGAAAATAACGCTGCTGCAAGGCAATATCATACTGACGGCGTAGCCACCAGCGTGACAAACGGTCATAATCATCCGGTGCGGCTTCGCCCTCTATTTGCAGGATTTGGGCCTGAATCGCATTGCCCCAGTCCTGATACACCGCATAGACATCCGCCAGATTTTCAATGACATAATCCAGCTTTTGCATTTCGACATCGGCGACATAGCGGGCAAAATTACGCTGCATATTCAGATGCAATACACCCAGACTCACTGTGGTAATGACCAGCGTGGTCAACAGCACGGTCAAAAACAGACGTAATGCAATGGGAATACGGCGAATGTTCAAAACAGAAATCTCAATTTTTCTTCTATATTCATTATTGTAGCGAACACTGCATCAAAAAACCCTTCATTGTTTCTACATCTTTATTGTTTAATCTTTAACGATCAAAAGAATCAGACCTTTAACGGGATAAATCATATGCAAACCATGACAAAAATAGCATTAATCAGTGCCAGTGTTTTATCGATGGGCGCTTTGACTGCCTGTCAATCTACCAGCAACGTTTCAAGCAATGATCAGCCCCACATGATGAAACATCATGAAGGCAAAAAACATCATCTTTCTCCTGAACAGCGTGAGCAGTTTAAGGCAAAGCGTGCGGAACGCATGCAGTTTGCCAAGCAGCTTCAACAGGCGTGTGACAATAAAGCGGTGGGTTCAGCCATTCAGGTCAAGGCTGGTGATAAAACTATAGACGGCACCTGTCAGATGGTCTTTAAAGCAGACCCTAAAGACATGAAAGGTCAACGTGGCGAATATCGTGGCATGAAAGGTGAACATCATCCAATGCGTGCCGATATGCGTGGAGGCATGATACGCGGCGCTGCCTTAACTGATGCCAAACGTGCAGAATTGACCCAACAGTTTGACCAGCGCCTCGCTCAACGTCAGGCACAGCAACAAGCGATGCTACAAGCCTGCCAAGGCAAAAAAGACGGTACTGCTGTACAGATTAAGATCGGTGAACAAACAGTCAATGGCAAATGCCTTGTTCGTTTCCAGCCTAAAGTGCCTGCCTATTAATTCATAGGAATCAATGCGTCACAACCAGCACCTTCGGGTGCTTTTTTATTGTGTTCTCTTTTGCACATGCGGTTGACTATTCCTTTCCTATAAAATATAGCTAAAGTCTTTATACTCAAGACATTTAATGTTACAAGCAGATTAATCTTTGACTTTACAGTCACCAAGAAATCACCCCGAAAAGCTTGTACCGCAGGGGAAGTTGTTGCACGATTAGACCATTCCAAACCGTGTCAGTGAAGACAGGTTTTAGTTCATCTAAGATTATAACGCTGGTTCAACCAGTATTGAGGAAACCGATATGCCACAATACAAAGCGCCTTTACGTGATATGCAATTTGTTTTGCATGAATTATTAAATGCTGAACAACACTATGCAAATCTCCCTGCATTCCAAGAAAACGTAAGCCGCGAGCTGGTAGATCAGTACTTAGAAGCTGCGGCCGACTTCTGTGAAAATGAATTATCTCCTATCAACCAGGTCGGCGACCGTGAAGGTTGTACCTGGAATGACGGCGTTGTTACCACGCCAACTGGCTTTAAAGAAGCCTATCAAAAATACATCGAGCTTGGCTTCCCTTCACTTTCTGCTGAAGAACAATACGGCGGTCAAGGCTTACCAAATTCTTTAGGCATTACTATTTCTGAAATGGTCGGTACTGCGAACTGGGCATGGGGCATGTACCCTGGCCTGTCTCACGGTGCAGTTCGTACTTTAGA
The DNA here is from genome assembly GCF_019038395.1 of Acinetobacter sp. BY419. Lineage (GTDB taxonomy): Bacteria > Pseudomonadota > Gammaproteobacteria > Pseudomonadales > Moraxellaceae > Acinetobacter. Next base: position 15,701 of record NZ_JAGFXZ010000028.1, on the reverse strand, counting down.
ACACCATGGTTCAGATGAACAAAAAGATGCTTACCTACCTAAACTGGTTTCAGGTGAGTGGACTGGTACCATGTGCCTGACTGAATCTCATGCAGGTTCTGACCTGGGTATTATCCGTACCAAAGCTGAGCCACAAGCAGACGGTAGCTACGCAATTTCTGGCGAGAAAATCTTCATCTCTGCTGGGGAACACGACATGGCTGAAAACATCATCCATATCGTACTTGCTCGCCTGCCAGGTGCACCAAAAGGCACCAAAGGTATTTCATTATTCATCGTACCGAAGTTCAATCTGAATGCTGATGGTTCAATTGGCGAACGTAATGGTGTGCGTTGTGGTTCAATCGAACACAAAATGGGGATCCACGGTAACGCAACCTGTGTCATTAACTTTGACAACGCGAAAGGCTTCCTGATTGGGCCTGAAAACCGCGGCCTGAACTGCATGTTCACCTTCATGAACACAGCACGTATCGGTACGGCAGTACAAGGTCTGGCAGCTTCTGAAGCATCTTTCCAGGGTGCTCTTGCCTATGCCAAAGACCGTCTGGCAATGCGTTCTTTAAGTGGTCCTAAAACCCCAGAAAAAGAAGCAGATCCAATTATTGTGCATCCAGCAGTACGTAACATGCTGTTGACGCAAAAAGCATATGCTGAAGCAGGTCGTGCACTGGTTTACCTGTTGGCGCAATATGCTGACGTGGTTGAACATGCTGCAGAAGAAGCCGACCGTAAATTTGCAGATAATATCCTGTCATTGCTAACACCTATCGCAAAAGCATTCCTGACTGAAACCGGTTCTGAAGCTGCGAAACACGGCGTTCAGGTATTCGGTGGTCATGGCTTTATTTCTGAGCATGGCATGGAGCAAATCGTACGTGATACACGTATTGCTTGTTTGTACGAAGGTACTACTGAAATCCAGGCACTCGACTTGTTAGGCCGTAAAGTATTGGGTACTCAAGGTGCAATGTTAAAAGACTTCACCAAGATCATCCACAAATTTACTGAAGCACACAAAGACAATGCTGCAATGAAAGAATTCGTTGAACCATTGGCTGCCCTAAACAAGGAATGGGGCGACCTGACCATGCAAATTGGTATGCGCGCGATGCAAAACCCTGAAGAAGTTGGTGCGGCTGCAGTCGATTACCTGTACTTCTCTGGTTATGTCACTCTGGCTTACCTATGGGCACGTATGGCACTGGTTGCTCAAGAGCAGCTGGCTGCTGGCACCACTGAAGTTGACTTCTACAATGCCAAAGTGACTACAGCACGCTTCTACTTCAAGAAAATTCTGCCACGCGTTCGTTCACACGTTGAAGTGATTGCGACAGGTGTAGATCCACTGATGAGCTTGGATGCAGAACATTTCGCATTCTAAGTTAGTGCCAGACTAAGCGCATCACAGAAAAAGGACGGTCAATGAACAGGCAGTCCTTTTTCTTTATAAAGAGTTACAGAATTAACCTTTAGTCGTCTAACATTCAGATTTTGAGTCATTTAGACTGAGTAAAACCCATTTAATCAAACAATAAACAGGTGACACACTATGCCAATTTATAACGCGCCACTTGCCGATATGAAATTCATCCTGAACGATGTCTTCAATGCAGAACAATTCTGGCAGGCCAATGAAAATTTAGCGCATCTGGATGCTGCAACCGCAGAAGCAATTCTTGAGGAAATGGCAAAATTTTCACAAAATGTCACGCTTCCCCTGAACCGTACAGGTGATGAAGAAGGCGCAAAATATGAAAATGGCAATGTGACCACACCTGCGGGCTTTAAAGAAGCCTTCAAACAATATGCTGAAGGCGGCTGGATTGGCCTGGGCGCAGATATGGAATGGGGCGGCCAGGAAATGCCGAAAATGCTGACCGTACTTTCTGATGAAATGCTGTTTGCAACCAACCCGTCTTTCATGCTGTATCCGCTACTTTCTGTCGGTGCAGGTATGGCACTCAACAGCTATGCATCACAAGCACAAAAAGAAACCTATTTACCTAAAATTTATTCAGGTGAATGGTCAGGCACGATGTGCTTAACCGAACCACATGCGGGTACTGATCTGGGTATTATCAAGACCAAAGCTGAACGCAATGAAGACGGCAGCTATAGCATTACCGGTACCAAGATTTTCATTACCGGTGGTGATCACGACCTGGCGGAAAATATCATCCACCTGGTTTTGGCAAAAACACCCGATGCACCTGCTGGCTCACGCGGTATTTCTTTATTCATCGTACCGAAATTCCTGGTAAATGAAGACGGTTCTCTAGGGGAGCGCAACCCGGTTAGCCCAGGCTCAATCGAACACAAGATGGGCATCAAGGCATCAGCAACCTGTGTGATGAACTTTGACGGTGCTAAAGGCTACCTGGTCGGCAAAGAAAATGAAGGCCTGGCTGCAATGTTCGTCATGATGAACTACGAACGTCTGTCCATGGGTATCCAAGGCTTAGGTGCTTCTGAATTTGCTTATCAAAACGCTGCACAATACGCGACAGACCGTTTACAGGGTCGTAGCGCGACTGGTGTTCAATCACCAGACAAACCTGCAGACAGCATTCTGGTTCATGGCGATGTGCGCCGTATGCTGCTGAATGTACGTGCCAACAATGAAGCTTCGCGTGCATTTGCGGTGTATGTGGGTCAACAGCTGGATATCACCAAGTTCTCTACCGATCCAGAAGCTGTGAAAAAAGCCAATGACCGCGTGGCCTTGCTGACACCAATCGCAAAAGCTTATTTAACCGATACTGCATTTCAGGCAACATTGGATGCACAAATGGTCTTCGGTGGTCATGGCTATATCCGCGAATGGGGCGTGGAGCAATGTATCCGTGACCTGCGTATTTCCCAGATTTATGAAGGCACCAACGGCATACAGTCACAAGACTTGATCGGTCGTAAAACCATTAAATGTGGCGGTGAATATATCTCTGAATATATCTCTGAAATCCGTGACTTTGCCAATAGCTTGGATGCAGACCTGAACTTCATCAAAGATGCCACACTGGATGCAGCGACTGAAGTGGAATCGGTGACTCAATACATTCTGGAAGCAGCAAGAGAAAGTCATGACTTCCCGAACTCGACCGCAGTCGACTATCTGCACGCTGTAGGTCTGTTGAGCTTCTCTTATATGTTCGCGCGCATTGCGAATGCAGCAAAAAATAAAGAGGGTGAGTTCTATCAAAATAAACTCGCTTTGGCACATTATTTTGTGCAACGTATTCTGCCTGAACTGGCATTACGCATTACTAAAGTGAAATCAGGTTCTGACGTAATCATGAATTTCTCTGAAGAGTATTTTACCACCCAAGCCTAAGCTCAGAAAACTGCAATAAAAAACGCCTGCATCAGCAGGCGTTTTTTATAAAGATGTAAAAATCAAACTTTCTGAATCAGTAATGTATCTGGTTGATTATTGCTTTTCGGATTGAGATGTTTATTCACAATTCTGATATTCCCCTCTGACTCTAAAGACTCGCAGAGTTCCACCACCTTTTGCATATCTTCAGCCTTAATGCCTACGCCGAGGATTAACTTTTTTCCGGCTTCTAATTGGCTAATTTTTGTTTGAATTTTATCTAACACTTTTTTTCTCCTATTTATTCAATGTACCACTTATACAATATAGCAATTTAGTCTAAAAAAAGCGCAAAAGTTCAAATAATTTAATCTTTATTTTTCATTCAATCATTCTGTGCATGATCTTTGCACGCTATTCTCTCAGTATCTTTTATATCATATGAAAAATCAGGAGGATAATATGTCAAAATCCCGTTTGAAAGTTGAAAAATTTGAAGCCCTCCTCGATCGTCTTGGTAATCTCGCTGTAGAAAGCTTTCATTATATTGCGCTGTTTATTATTGGCTGTATGGTGATCTGGTCCGCCGGCCATACCGTCATCGATATTCTGACCGTCAAACAGTTCGCCACCATTGATGACATTCTTCTGCTGTTTATTTATCTGGAACTTGGCGCCATGGTCGGGATCTACTTTAAAACCAATCATATGCCGGTACGCTTCCTGATTTATATCGCCATTACCGCATTGACCCGTTTACTGATCGCGGATATTCAACACACCCATAAAGCCAGTATGGATCTGGTCATTATTACCGGTTCGATTCTGATTCTGGCTTTTGCGATACTCGTGGTGCGCTATGCCTCATGGACCTATCCATCCGTGATCCGTGACAAACACAGTGAAAAGCCATTGCCACTTGGTAAAACGCCACGTCCAGAAGATGACGAATTGGCCTAATACTTTTTTATGAGGGAATTAAAATCCCCTCTCCATCCAGGAGATGAGCAGCACTGCTGCGCAAGGGAGATGTTTTTTAAAAATAGTCGCTCAAGGATGAGATTATTAGTTCATTTAACTTTCTCTCTTGAATCCTCTATGGTTGGCCCTTTTCATAAAAAAAACTCAAATTAACGATTCGGTACCAGCACATAACGTCCATTCTCATAGATCCAGTAGCTTCCACGCGGTGGTGCAGGTAAACCCAGACGCTGCCAGTCACTAATAATGGTATATCTTGAACTTTCAATTCGGGCTACATTCGGATCACCATTGACCCAGCTATAACTATTAGAATTTTGATAAATGGTGGTCGGCGCCTGATACTGAATATTTAGGCCACTTTGACTCTGCGCAGGCGGATAACCCCAATGTGGTGGTCGTTGCGGATGTGGACGTGGTGGTACTGGACGTTGCGGATAATGCTGTCGTGGTGGATCATAGGATCGTGGTGCGCTGCGATAATTTGGTGTGGATCGGTCTACACCACTATAACCGATCCAGGCATTACCAGCCATGCTCTGTGCAGAAGCTCCCAATAGCAATGCAGTGAATATTGCACTCGATAATACTATTTTCATTTGAGCTTCCTCCCAATAGATTGCTTATATTTTATACAAAATAGATGCAAAAAATATGGATAAGCTCGCTGGAGCTGCAATTTTTTGTAAAGTGCTTAGGCATTTTCAATCTGACGGGCGCACCGGCAGGCTGCTGCTTTATGCTAAAATTGCTTTTTTAATGTTTCGAGTTGAATACCGTGGCTGATTTAAATTTCGATCGTTTATATGAATTTTTTTCTAAAGTGCCGAGTGTTCAGAAAGAACGGATTGATAGCTATGGCTCAAATGGCAAACATGCATGGTGGTTTAAATTTCAGATCAATGTAGATCATCCGCTGGCTTGGCAAACCGTGCAAGAGCTAGGTCATGTTCTGAATTATATTTCTAAAAATGAACGTCTTCCGACTCAGTTCCTTCCCGTATCCCCACCACCGTATATGAATGGTGTCGCCAAAGATTTCCTGTCCTGGGTGATCCAGTGCAATCATGCAGATTTCCCACCCGATGTGGTCTGTGACTGGCTAGAAGCGCGTCTACCCAATCCGGTCGATGATGAAACCCAATGGAAAATTAAAACCGATATTTCTGAACTGGATCAATTAACAGATAAAGAGCTGGATCAGCTGGTTCCGCCAAATCCAGAGCCAAAAAGCTGATAATAAAAAATCTCCCTAAATCCCTCTTTTTCAAAGAGGGACTTTCCTCCCTTTTAAAAAGGGAGGTTAGGTGGGATTTAAAATCAAAACGTCGACCAGCCACTCCATTCCATAAAACGATATAACCAATATTTAAAGAACGAGTTTTCTGCATAGTGCCTATAGTCTACGCTCATTGAGCGACCATTCAGATTTGACCATGCCCCCTCAAAATATTGCTGGGCCTCCCTGAAGACTTCGGCCTGAGGCTGACCAAGTACACGCATATCGGTTTCCAGATTATAGTTTTTCAGATTCCGTGCGGTGAAATTGGCCGAGCCCAAAATCATTTCAGCTTGCTGGGCATTGCGCTTTATTAGCATTTTGCTATGACATTGCTCACCCTGAGTATGACACCAACGCACAGCAATACCTGCTTTATGCAGTTCCGAAGCCACCTGGCGGTTTGGAATCCCGTTCTTCTCACGGCCAAAAGCGTCTTTATTTGGATCAAGCAAAACCCGAACCTTGACACCGCGATCATGGGCCGCAATCAGGCTTTTGACAATCTTGCGCTCAGACAGATAAAACATGGCCAGATCAATCTGATCATTGGCTTTAGCAGTCTGGATCAGGTTTAGAATCGCATCATAAATGGCTTTTTCTGTAAGGACCTGCACCTGTGGCTGGGTATTTTCTGCCTGAAAATCACCAGCAACAATGGCTGGCATATTGGCTTGTGACATCATGCCGACAGACTGTTCAGTTTTCAGAATATCTACTGCTGTGGTACCCCAGACCAATAAGCCGATATTGGAATGCCTTGAGCTACCATCATGCGGGTTCATGGACGTCACCAGTGCTTTCCAGCCCTGATCGGTATCCACCACCAAAGTTTTGCGATGATTGGCCTTAAAGTTAAATAAATCAAAATAACTGCGCAGGGTAATTTTTTCTGGCCCAAATGGATTTGGCAACCAGCCTTTTTCCGGATTATTGCCCATGCCCTGGCAACATAAATACCAGAAACCTGACCAACCCGGATTGGAAGCCCGCAAGGGGATCAGATTGGTTTCAATGACATCTATGCCATGCTGACGCAATTCCCGATACTGCTCAGACTTGATCCCGCCATAAACCGAATTAATGGGATCGGTAATAAACTTGATTTCCACCTCAGGCTGCACCAGACGTTTACTGATCAAAGCATCAGTCAGCTGTTGACTCAATGCCTGATGCTCCTGTTTCGATGTCCCGGTTTGCTGATTAAATAAAAACATATCCAGCACAATCAGTGAATTGGCCTCTTCAATCATTTTCAGCATTTCATTAAAAATGCGATGATCTAGATGCTGTTTTCCTTCGGCATCCAGATAGGTCTGATCGGCCAGAAATTTGACTTCGGCATGACGCAGCTTGCCAGTGTAATTCAAGCCTTCCGGCAAAGGCTTATAAGTATGATACATGGCAGATGCCAGATAGCTGACAGCCAGCAGACTGATGGTTAACGCCACATAACGGCGAGTCGACCAGTTCAGTTTATTGTGAATTCGTTGAAAGATACGCATAAGAAAAAACCTAACCCAATATGTTCAGGCTAGGTTTTATCTGATGATTTTTCAAGTAGATTTCAGTGATCTCTATTTGATTTGGTCTGTTATTTCATGAATGCTTTAGAAATCATACTGCAGGCCGATAGTAAAGTTGCGGCCCACCTGCGGAATATTCGACAGGAATGAAGTATGTGAATAGACCTGATCATCGAGTAGGTTATTGGCTTTGAAATAAACCCGGTAAGCATTGTGATCTGCAATGCTATTGGCATAGCTTAAACCAACATTAACCATGTTGTAGCCCTGGGTTTCATCTTCATAGCTGGCGATCTTGTCCTGATTAAAGACATGATAATACTCAGCCAGAGCTGACCAGCCATCGGCAAAGTCTGCTTCCACTTTGGTACCTAAACGACCTGCGGGTACACGCGGTGCATTTTCGCTCTCGATCTTGCCGCGCACATAATCCCCAAAGACACTGATTTTATACATATCATTGATCTGATAACCGGCTTGAGCCTCTGTACCATAGAATCTTGCTTTGTCCTGGGTATACTGGACACCACGCAAATTACCTTTCTGCGCTATCGTTTCGCCATATATATAATCATCGAACCAGTTGTGATACACATGCACATGGTAATCCAGCTGATCGCCTTCATAATGCAGACCCAATTCAAGATTATTTGATGTTTCTTTATCGAGATCAGGGTTACCTATTTCATAAGTATTGGTCGCAAAATGCAGACCATCAGCATACAGTTCTTGGGCTAAAGGTAAACGCTGCTGATGTGATCCCACCACAGAAAGCTTGTAGTCCGACGCAAATTCCCAATTGGCTGCAGCAGATGCAGATACGCCAGTGCCTGAATAATCTTTCTGCTCCGAATCCACTTTCACTTTTTGATGTTCAACACGTGCGCCCAACTCGACATGCACATCGCCGAACTGTTTATGTTCCAAAGCAAATAAGCTGTATTTCCGGGTTTTGGTATCTGCCATTAATACATCATGATTATGGCCAGCATAGTCAACATGCTCATGCCCTTCATCATCATGCTCGTCATGGCCATGTGATTCTGGAGCGGATAAATTAATTTTCTGCTGTGAAAGCTGGGTTCCAATCACCCCCTCCCAGCCTGCAACTGGCACGTGCACCAGTTCTAAACGAGCATCATAGCCCTTACTTTTAAAGTTACTGATCACTTCGCTTTCTTCAAGCTCATCATGTTCATAGTCGGTAAAGCTGGCATGGGCACGTAATTTCTCAAAACCGGCAAAGGGTTGTTCCAGCTCAGTCCGCACCTCATAACGCTCAGATTTCAAATCTACCCAAGGTCCAGCTGTTTCTTCATGATCGTGCTCAGCTTCACTTGGTTTTGGGCAGTGAAAATGATCTCCATGGATTTCACAGCCATGATATTCATGACTATGCCCCGGCAAGCCATACTGATCCTGACGGTTGCTATAAGACAATCCGACAAAACCTCGATCATGAATCCATGAACCGCCAATATTTACCGTTTGCCCTTCAGCAAAGGTATTGCCCACACGGCGCTCTTTATGAATGTGTACGTGATCTCCATGAGGCTCTTCGACTACATAATCCGGGGCAATATAATCATTGGCCTTACGCTTTGCACCTTCTACGCGTAGGGCAAAATTTTCACCAACTGCGGCAGTTACGCCTGCACTTGCCAATTTCTCGTCACTACCGGTGTTATAGCGCAGACCCACTGTACCTTCCAGACCATCTTCCGGCATTTGCATCGGGATTTTCTGATCGGTGACATTCACCAGACCACCGACTGTGCCGGCGCCATAAAGCAACGTAGATGGACCGCGAATCACTTCGACCTGCTTGGCTAGAATCGGATCAACGGTGACAGCATGGTCAGGAGATAAAGTGGACACATCCGCTGTTTCAGAAGCATGCTGCAATACTTTTACGCGTGGCCCATCCTGACCACGAATAACGGGACGGCTGGCTCCGCTACCAAACTGATTGGAATACACGCCCAGTTCATCTGCCAAGGCGTCACCAATGGTCGTAGCCCGCTCAGACAGAGCTTTCTGATCCACCACATGATCTGCAACCGCAAAATCTGCCGCTGTTTGCACCAATGGATGAGCTTGTACCTGAATGGTGTTCAGGGTCTGTACCGGGATTGAAGATAAAGGTTGTTCTGCAAATACTGCAGGTGCTGTTACAGCAAAAATTGAGAGTGTTATTAGATTCTTAGGAAAGGACATGACCGAAGCTCAGATTCAGTATTTTTGATGGATGTTATAATATAACATTTCATTATTTTTGCAATCCTTTACGATAATTAGCTGAATATTTTATTAAACTGTCTTTTGAATATTTTTTATTACCTTAAAACATTATTTTTATGCCCTTTACCTTGTCGCATGCTGTGCTTGCTCCACCCATTTCACGTTTAAGCGGAAACCGCCTTCCTATTGCTGCACTGGCGATTGGCTGTATGGTGCCCGATTTATATCGTCTCTTTACTTCGGGTAATTCAAATATTACGCATTTATGGTCCTCGCTGATTCACCCAGACCTGTGGATTGGACTGGGTTTTTGCATGATCTGGTATGGTTTGTATCGCCCGGCCATTTACCATTTTATCGGCATTCAGCACGAGTTAAATATTTACAGTATCATTTCAGCATTAAAGTTTTCCTTGGCAGTTTGTCTGGCGCTGATCATCGGCACAGCAAGCCATTTAATCTGGGATGGATTAACTCATGTCGACTTTCGTACTTTTGCCTTTCATGATTTTTTAGCGCAACAGGTTCAGTTATTTGGACAAAGTTATCCCTTGCATCGGATTTTACAGATCGGTACTTCAGTGCTCGCCTTGCCTTTTATGCTGTGGATGAGCGTACATTACTATAAAAAGCATTATCAATATCTGGCAGTCAGTCTCAAAATCAAAGCATTTGCCTGGGGCTTATTGCTGCTTTCTATATTGACCGGCCTATTTTCTGTCTGGGATTATGCGCGCTATATCTCTACAGACGTCTGGCAATCAGATCTCTACTATTTTACTGGCCGCTCGATCAATGAATTTAGCCAGGGCTTTCTGATCACCTTCAGTCTGGGCTGTTTATTGTTTTTATTTTTAGACAGAGGTCGCAGGATGGGTTAAACAAAGTACTGGCTTAGCCTATTCACTTTAAAATAATATTGTTTTTGACCCAGGTTCTTGTGACAACATGCCCAAAGAGGCATAATCTTAGCTTTACTCAAAGCGGTACGCTGTTTACGTATTCGCTGACCTTAACCCATATAGTTGGATTTCTAACGCTATGATGCGAACTCATTACTGCGGTTCTTTAACCGAAGCTCAAATTGACCAAACCGTAACATTATGCGGTTGGGTACACCGTCGCCGTGACCACGGTGGTGTAATCTTCCTTGACATGCGTGACCGTGATGGTCTTGTTCAAGTGGTTATTGACCCAGATACTCCTGAAGCATTCGCAACTGCTGATAAAGTACGTTCAGAATTTGTATTAAAAATTACAGGCCGTGTACGTCGCCGTTATGCAGGCACAGAAAATGCCAATATGGTGAGCGGTCAAATCGAAGTCTTGGGTAAAGAAATCGAAGTTCTTGCTGCGTCAGAAACTCCGCCATTCCCATTAAATGACGAAAATACCAATATTTCTGAAGAAATTCGTTTGAAATACCGTTTTCTGGACGTCCGTCGTCCTGAAATGCTAGATCGTTTACGCTTCCGTTCTAAGTTGACTAACCTGATTCGTAACTACTTCGAAGAGAATGGTTTCCTGGACGTTGAAACTCCGATCTTGACCCGTGCAACGCCTGAAGGTGCGCGTGACTATCTAGTTCCAAGCCGTGTTTCTAACGGTAGCTTCTACGCACTGCCACAATCTCCACAGCTGTTCAAACAGTTGTTGATGGTGGGCGGTATTGACCGTTACTACCAAATCGCTAAATGTTTCCGTGATGAAGACTTACGTGCTGACCGTCAGCCTGAATTCACGCAAATCGACGTTGAAACATCGTTCATGAGTGACGATGACATTATGGATTTGATGGAAACATTAACGATCAAGATGTTCAAAGAACTTCTGGACGTTCAATTCGAAAAATTCCCGCGTATGACCTATGCAGATGCAATGCGTGACTATGCCTCTGACAAACCTGACTTACGTATTCCTTTGAAACTGGTTGACGTTGCAGACATGATGCAAGACGTTGAGTTCAAGGTATTTGCTGGTCCTGCTAAAGATCCTAAAGGTCGTATTGTTGCGCTTCGTGTACCGGGTGCAGGTTCACTTCCACGTAGCCAGATTGATGAATACACGAAATTCGTGGGCATCTATGGCGCGAAAGGTTTGGCTTATATCAAAGTCAACGAGCTTGAAAAAGGCATCGAAGGTCTTCAATCTCCAATCGTGAAGTTCATCGAGCCAATCGTGCTGGATCTGTTGAAACGTGTTGGTGCTGAAAATGGCGATATCGTATTCTTCGGTGCGGACAAAGCCAAAATCGTAAACGATGCGATGGGGGCTTTACGTATTAAAGTCGGTCACGACATGAAGATGGCAACTTGCGAGTGGGCGCCACTTTGGGTGGTTGACTTCCCAATGTTTGAAGAAACTGATGACGGTAAATGGACCTCTGTTCACCACCCATTCACGCTGCCTAAATCAAGTGTTGAAGAAGTGAAGAACAATCCGGGTGCTGCGTTGTCTGTTGCTTACGATATGGTATTGAATGGTACTGAAATCGGTGGTGGTTCACTGCGTATCTTCAACCTGGAAATGCAAAAAACAATCTTTGAAGCGCTTGGTATTTCTGAAGAAGAAGCAGAAGAGAAATTCAGCTTCCTGTTAAATGCCTTACGTTATGGCGCGCCTCCGCATGGTGGTTTAGCCTTCGGTCTTGACCGTCTGGTAATGTTGATGACCGGTGCATCTTCGATTCGTGACGTGATTGCATTCCCGAAAACCAAAACAGCTGAATGTCCATTGACTCAAGCACCAGCACCCGTTGAATCAAACCAACTGCGTGACCTTGGTATTCGCTTACGTGAAAAACCAAAAGCTGAATCTCAAGAATAATTCTTGAAGTTTTAAGTGAAAAAGCCCTGCCTCGCGCAGGGCTTTTTTATAAGATTGAGTCGCATCTGGAACAGTGGCATAATAGCCATAGTTTTTAATCTAAGGTAATTAGCAATGGCTATGCGTCCTGCAGTTCTTAATCGCAGCATTATGCTTATTGTATTTTCAGTGGTTCAATGGCTGTTCATGCGCTATATCCTTGCCAACAATCTGTTCAATCTCGATACCAATGAACGTATTGTATATTTTTGCCTGAGTAGTATTTTAGGTGCCCTGCTGATTTTTGTGGGTTTGATTTATATGGTACTGAAGGGCAATCCGGATAAAGACCTATAATCTGACTGTCAGGATCGCATGTACACCCTACTCAAAAATTTCTCCAAGCTTCCATTAAGATTCATTCAAAATCTTGCGCAACTGGCTGGATCTTTTCTGTATCTCAGCCATTCTTCTGCACGCCGGGTGTCTGAGATTAATCTGGCATCTGCCTATCCGGAACTGTCTGAAGCTGAACGGGCTGATTTGACCAAACGGAGTCTTAAAAGTCAGTGCATGACTTATGCGGAGTCGGTCAAGATTTGGGGTTCATCTCCTGAATACGCGCTGTCTTTAATTCGAGATGTGCATGGCGAAGATATTTTCCTGCAGGCTTTGCAAAATCCTCATGGTTGTTTGGCCGTGGTGCCACATTTTGGCACTTGGGAGCTGTTGAATGTCTGGTTGAATCAGCACACCTCTCCTGTGATTATGTATAAACCTAGCAAGAATGAAGATATAGATCGTTTTATGCTAGAAGCCAGACAACGTCTAAATGCGACACTGGTTCCGACAGACGATTCTGGTGTGCGTGCTGTGTTTAAGCATCTTAAGCAAGGCGGGTTTTCTGCAATTTTACCGGATCATGTCCCGAAAGAGTCTGGTGGAATCTATTCTTATTTTTATGGCCAAAATGCGCTGTCCTCAACCTTGCTTTCCAAGCTGGCAGCTAAAACACAATGCTCAGTCGTAGGTTTAAGCTGTCTCAGACGTCATGATTTATCCGGCTATGATATTGTGGTGACCCAACTTTCTGACGATATTTTGTCGAAAGATTTACAGCTTTCTGTAGATACTTTAAATAAAGAAATGGAGCGCATGATTAATGTCGCGCCAGAACAGTATTTGTGGGGTTACAAGAGATTCAGACGTTTAGCAGGCGGTGTTAATCTTTATAAACTGACTCATTAAAATTTTACCGTATGGGATAATTGTCAGAAGATAGACCGTCGCAAACTGAGCCAGTTTTTATACCAGTAAAACAGTTTTGGATGTTGTAACATCAGTCGCTTTTCCCAGTTCAAATGCTGTAATTTATCCTGTAAATAATCCAGATCGTGATTGATACGATGTAAAAATTTGCTGTAGATATCAAAACCCAGTTTAAGGTTCCGTTCAAATAGGGCCAAAATAAGGTGCTCATACAATATTTGGAAATAGGGATTTTCCAGCTTGTCTCTATACAGGCTTAAGCCATATTCCAGACTCTTGATATGTTCCGGCTTAATTTCACCATTGGTAATACTGTCTGCCCTGTACCGATACCTGAATAAGGGCTCGGCAATTTCATAAATAATGAGGCCTTTACGATACAGGAATGGAATCGACAGCATGTCTTCGTATACATGACCTGGTGGAAACTGAAAGTCCTTTAAAAGCTTACGGTTATACACTCTTAGCCATGTATACCAATAGTTTTTAAGAAACACACGTTTTAAATAATCTGTATCGGCATAAACCAGGCCTGTCTGGTCAGCCAGCACCAGCGGTTTAGTCCCATACTGTTTATTTTCCATCAGTGCATTAAAGTGAATTAATTCCACCTCTGGTGCCTGCCTAATGACCTCTAAAATACGCGCTACAAAATGAGGCTCAACATAATCATCAGAATCCAGATATGCAATATACAGCCCCCTAGCCACCGCATAACCATTATTACGTGCCATGCTAAGCCCCTGATTTTTCTGATGTATAATACGGATATTGGCCTGAGATGAATGGGTAGCAAGATAGGCTTTCAAAATTTCTATTGAACGGTCTTTACAGCCATCATCGACAACAATGCATTCGACCTCTGAACTCAGCTGCGGTAATAATGATGTAATACAAGCTTCAATATAGTCCTCTACTCCATATACAGGAATAATAATAGATAACACATAAGGATAGCTTGAACTCATTTTTTTTCTTCACTCAAATTTAAGTAAGCCTTTATAATTGCTTTTATCAGAAATTTTTCTTCTTACTGAAGTATTTTTGTTCCAACGGGGGCTTTAAATGTAAGCATCCCTGTACAGATGTAGCTAACTATATAATCAATACGTCGGCATCATGTAAAGGAGCCAGACTTCTTGCAGTTAATACATCCTTTCAGTCGGATGGACATTGGTACTAATGACTATCTTATTTAATGCCAAGGCATGTAAAATAGCAATACTACAAGCCTTCGAAATCGATAGACACCATCATGACCTGCACATGCTAATGATAAAGCCGCTGAAAATCATGTGATATCTGGTTATTTAGCACTTTTGAAAACAAAAACGGTCTATATTCATCAAATGCCATCTAAAAAATGAATGTTCAGTAATTAAGCTAAGTTGCATCAGACGCAGCGCTTTGGCAGGCCATGATATTATGGTAATCCAACTTTCTGACGCTATTTTATCGAAAGATTTACATTTACCTCTCAATACATTAAAAATAGAGCAAATGATCAATATCGCTTCAGAGCAGTATCTATAGAGATATGATCAGTTTAGAAACTTACAAGATATATTAAAGAATCTTAGTCACTAAGATCATCAATAAATTTCTACTTAATACATTTACAGAGTCTAATGAAAAAAGAATTTAATCAATATCATATATTATTTATAGTTGATCACCTTAAAGGTGGTGGTGCAGAAAAAATTCTTCTCGATACTGCTATAAATTTTAAAAAGATTGGTCATCAAGTTACGGTTGTACCATTAAATCATCATGATATTAAAATGGATATTCCCAAAGATCTTAACTTTATACAAGAAAATTTTGATCAGAGTATTTATTCAGGTAAATTACTCAGAAAACGAGAAACACTAACATCCGATATAGAAAAGATTAATACAATAATCTCAGATATACAGCCAGATCTCATCATTTTATCGCATGCATTTGCATTCTGTCTTTCTGATTTTATCACTGGAAATGTATGGTTATGGATACATGGAGAGATTTTCAAATCATCTAGAAAAAAGACCAATAATCCTTTCAGATGGTACAAAGAATACCGAAGATCTTATTTAGATAAGAAATACTTTATTAAACTTTTTAATGGAAAAAATATTATTACTGTTAATCAAGACTTGGAAAAAGATTATAAGCATTTATTAGACTTCTTTCATAAATCATTTTTTACTCAGTTCCAGGTTATAGATACCAGCAATTAAATTGAATCTCAAACCGAGTCTTTTGCCTCTATTTCGATAACGCTCAGCAAGGATCTTGAACGTTT
>NZ_JAGFXZ010000027.1 GCF_019038395.1 Acinetobacter sp. BY419 | reverse complement strand
AGCCACATACTAAATTCGATGCGGAAGTATACGTACTTTCTAAAGAAGAAGGTGGTCGTCACACTCCATTCCTTAACGGCTACCGTCCACAGTTCTACTTCCGTACTACGGACGTAACTGGTGCGATCTCGCTTAAAGAAGGCGTGGAAATGGTTATGCCTGGTGACAACGTTGAGATGTCAGTAGAGCTAATCCACCCGATCGCAATGGACCCAGGTCTACGTTTTGCGATCCGTGAAGGCGGTCGTACAGTTGGTGCTGGTGTAGTTTCTAAAGTAACTGCATAATCACTAATTGTGTAAAAAAAAGCGCCTCTTTGAGGCGCTTTTTTTGACTTAAATTTGTATAACACTAAAAAAAAATGTCTGACAATTATTTATAAAGCTGGCCTTATCTGATATTGGCCTGACCTAAACTGCACTTATGTAAAAAAAATTACCACGTAGTATACAAATAAGAATATGAATATTACATTTTCGGGCCTGAATTGACCCGATGGAGTGGTCAGATGAACGCTAAAGTAAATATTACCAATCGTGCGGGTGCAAGTTTTCCGGTTCGTCGCATGAACTTTGATTTTGATGCTGTACCGGAATACTGGATGAATGGTTCAGCAGGTCTCACACATTTTATGACCGCATTATCTGCACTATTTCCAGCGGGTGAAAAGTACTTCATCGATAGCGTACGTGTAGTGCGTAAACATCCTGCCATCGCCAATAACGATGCATTACAAAAAGAAATTTCCGCTTTTATTGGTCAAGAAGCCATGCATACTCATGAGCATATCGGGTTTAATGCTTCTGCACAAAAGCATGGACATGATGTGGAGACACTTGATCGTTATACCGATAAAGTCATTCAAATGACGCGTAAAGTCATGGCCAAATTGGCTAAGCCTGTGGGTATAACCCAAGAAATGATAGATTTGACTGCAACGACGGCACTTGAGCATTTCACCGCAACGATTGCCTCACAGCTGTTAACCAATAGCCACATTCAAGAACTGATGACAGATGAAACTATGAAAACCATGTGGTTATGGCATGCCATCGAAGAAAATGAACATAAGGCAGTCGCTTATGATGTCTTTGAAGGCGTTTTTGGAAAAGGCTTAAAAGCATATGCACTGCGTACCTCATCCTTGGTCATCGCGATGGCGACATTGTTTGTGGTGCAAAGCTATTTCCTTGCCCGTTTACTCAAACAGGATCGGCAGCTCAATCTTGAATCCTTAAATTCTATTTATACTTATGCTTACAGTCCTTCTAAAGGCGTGATTACGGGTATGGCTAAAGAAATGCTGATGTATTTTAAACCGGGATTCCATCCGAATGATCTTCATACAGATCGGCTGCTGGCAACCTGGAAAGCCGAACTGGGTCTGTAACAGAGCTGAATATTGAAGAGCGACAGAAATCGCTCTTTTTTTTGTTCGATTTTTTGTATGAAGTTTCTATAATGCGAAGGTTGATTCTATATAAGATGAACGAAGATGATTCGTTTAATGCAAGCAGCGGATGTAGAAGCCGTTGCAAAGATTGAGAGATTGGTTCAATCACATCCCTGGACCTTGAAGCAGTTTGAGGATGCTGTGACAGCTTATCAAAGCACAGTAATCGAAGTGCAGGGGCAGGTGGTAGGGTTTTGTATTTTACAACCGGTGCTGGATGAAGCTAATTTATTGCTGATGGCAGTTGATCCGGCACAGCAAGGCCGTGGTTTGGGCTATCAGTTACTGGAGGCTTCAGTAGCCATGCTCAAGAATAATCCGGTACAGATTTTTCTTGAAGTTCGCGAAAGTAATCAGGCCGCAATCAAGCTTTATGAAAAATCAGGCTTTCATCAGATTGATCTGCGCAAGAATTATTATCCGACCAGCAACAGAGGTCGCGAACATGCCATCATTATGGTGAAAGCATGTACCGATGATTTTGCCAGCCTGTTTAAATAAGAGAAGCTGACGAGCTTATTTAATGATCTGGTGATTCCATCCGCTGGGTAAGGTCGTCATCAATGAGTTTCCCAGGTGCTGAATCTCCGTGGCACTCAGGGCATGATTTAAGCGTCGCCATTGTCCATCTATCAAGAGTTCCAGTGGCAGATACTGGGATTTGTAATTCATCTTGTTGGAATGCGGTACCCAATAACCCAGATAGATAAACTGTAAGCCAAGCTTTTGTGCATGTTCAATCTGTTTCAGAATGGCAAATGCACCGAGTGAGCGGCGATTTTCATCCGGATCAAAGAAGGTATAGACGGCAGAGATGCCATCATCCAGCAAGTCGCAGGTGGAAACGCTGATCAAACGATCATCCTGCCATAATTCTAGAAAGAAGCTATCGGTACAGCTTTGCAATAAAAATTTTTCGAACTGGTCCCGAGTGGGGGGAAACATGTCGCCATCTGCGTGGCGTTCATTGATGTAGCGTTCATACAGTGCATAGTGCAGGTCACCGGCTTGCTTTGGACTGGTAAGTTTCATCAGCAGATCCTGATTGCGTTTCCAGGCTTTTTTTTGTGAACTGTTCATGCGGAATTCAGCGACCGGCACACGCGAAGACAGGCATTGACGGCACAGGTGACATTCGGGACGATAGACAAAATCGCCACTGCGACGGAAACCGGTACGTGACAGTTCCGATAAAGTCACCACATCTATACGATGCGCAGGATCCAGAAAAACCATGCGCGCTGACTTGTTGGGCAAATAGCTGCAGTCATGTGGCGGCGTAATATAATACTGTAAATCGTTCAGTAGGGCCTTTGGCTGATAAGAGTTCATAACAACTACCCTCTGTTATTTTCATTCACTTAATCGCGCGTTTTGCGCTATTGTTTTACTTGAAAATACACCTTCCTGATACTTTTTCCAATCGATAGCAGGCTTTTTTACAATATCTTGTAACGAAGTAAGATAGGCCTGGCGAGAAAGTGTGCAGGCACCCAGGCTTAACAGGTGATCATTCACCAGCTGGCAGTCGATCCAGGGCAGTTCATTTTCCTGCCCAATCAACATTAAAGTATAGAAAGCCATTTTAGAAGCATCGGTCTGCGTACTAAACATCGATTCACCAAAACAACCCTGGCCAATCGTCACACCATAAAGCCCACCTACGATGCGATCATCTTCCCAGACCTCAATACTATAGCCATATCCGGCATCGAACATGTCACAGTATCCTGCGATAATATCTTCACTAATCCAGGTATCTTCTGCATAAGCACGCGGCAGTGAACAGGAACGAATCACCCTTTCAAAAGCATGATTGACCGTAATTTTATAGTCCCATTTTTTCATATTGCGGATCAGGGATTTACTAGGATGATAATCATGGGGCCGAATAATACAGCGTGGTTCAGGACTCCACCAGCAAATGGGTTCACCCTCAGAAAACCAAGGGAATAAGCCATGGGTATAGGCTTCAAAAAGTGTGGAAGGGGAGAGGTCTGCGCCAATGCAAATCAGCCCTTCACCGTCAGGATCAACCGCCATCGGGTCAGGAAAAATAAACTGTGAGCGAGGAAGTAGATGCATGGCAGACCTGAAATAAAACTATAGATAAATCATAATCTAATTCTAGCAATAAAAAAGCCGCCCATCAGGACGGCTTTTTTATTTTTGCTGCTTAGTCTAGTTTGCCCATGGCATCAAGATATTTTTCCGCATCCAGTGCAGCCATACAGCCTGAACCCGCAGAAGTAATTGCCTGACGGTAAATGCTGTCAGCAATGTCACCGGCTGCAAATACACCCGGCACCGAAGTTTGGGTTGCATTACCTGCAGTACCACTTTGTACCTGGATATAACCGTCACGAAGCTCTAACTGGCCTTCAAACATGCCGCTATTTGGTTTGTGACCAATTGCGACAAACATACCAGTTACGTCAACATTTTGAGTCGAGCCATCCAGAGTTGACTTAATACGTACTGAGGTCACACCAGATTGTGCATCCCCGAGTACTTCATCGACTTGATGGTTCCAGATAATGCTGATCTTGCCTTCTTTTTCTTTAGCAAATAAATGATCTTGCAAGATTTTTTCAGAACGTAATGAATCACGGCGATGTACCAGGGTCACATGCGAAGCAATATTGGATAAGTATAACGCTTCTTCAACAGCGGTATTACCACCACCAACAACCATCACTTTCTGGTTTTTATAGAAGAAACCGTCACAGGTGGCACAGGCACTCACCCCCTGACCCATAAAGGCAGCTTCAGATTCAAGGCCAAGGTATTGAGCTGTTGCACCGGTACAGATGATTAACGCATCACAAGTGAACTCTTCCATATCGCCTTTTAATACGAAAGGACGCTGGCTCAGGTCAACTTCATTGATGTGGTCATATACGATTTCAGTGCCAAAGCGCTCGGCATGCGCCTGCATACGCTCCATCAATGCAGGGCCAGTTAAGCCTTCAGGGTCACCCGGCCAGTTATCTACTTCAGTGGTCGTAGTAAGCTGCCCACCCAGTTGCAAGCCTGCAATCAGGGTGGGTTTCAAGTTTGCACGCGCTGCATAGACTGCTGCGCTATAGCCTGCAGGGCCAGAACCTAAAATAATCAGTCGTGAGTGACGTGCGCTCATCAGCTGTATCCTTTTTTATTTAGAAATTTATTGAATTATACGTGAAACTGTATAACAGTGGTGTGAGATTAAAGTTGATATTATTGATCAGTGAAATCGATTTGGGCTATATAGCATAAGTACACATTGTGCTTGCACAATAGTGCATCTTTTTTTATAGAACAGGTGCATAATATATATATTATTGCGTCGCTTTTTTTAAGTATTAAAGCAAAAGAATATTCATGAAGAATTGGTTACAGGACAGTATATGACAGCGGTGTCGAGTGCCTATGCACAGCGCTTAATAATGACATTATTTTTAGTCTCGTTTGGGATTTATCTGTTTCTTGCAACAGTGACCTATACGCCATTTGATCCGGGATGGATGCATATCTCTAGCGATACGCAAACCGTTTCGAATGCCAGTGGGGTAGCGGGTGCCTGGATTGCAGACCTTTTGTTTGGCTTTCTCGGTTGGGCAAGTCTGCTGATTCCTGCCTATCTGTTTATGGAAGCGATTCAGGTCTGGTGGCCGCGCAGCTTCCTGAACCGGCCATTCCGCTATGCCGCCCAATTCTTCTTGCTTTTGACCACATCAGCATTGTTGTTTTTATTCTGGCAAGTTCCTAGCGATACGCTGGATAATTCTTCTGGAGGTATCATTGGCTATGAACTGGGCCAAAGTCTGGAACAACTGCTGACGGTATATGGTGCAGCATTCTTTCTGCTGGTGCTGTGGGTGGTATTATTTACCTTGGCCTTTGGGGTGAAGTGGAATAAAACCTGGAGCAGCATCAAGGCCACCCCGGCTTATTTACAGGATCTGTTCTATCGCAATGTACCTGAAGGTATGTCTGATTTTGACCGGACTGCAGCTGTCGCAAAAAAAGAGCCAGTCAATAATGCGAAAAAAGTAGCTGTTGCCGTCACGCCTGCACCGGAGCATCAACTGGTCAATATCGATCCGGTGGTGCGTGATCAGGTGGCTGAACGCTTATTTGATGATTTTGCTGATAAAGAATCACAACAGCCGCAGTTCGATGACAATATTCCCGAAACTGTGCAGCAGGCTGCTGAGCCTGTCGAAACATTTAAGCAAGCACAGCAAGTGCCTCAACAGCCGGACCGTGTTGTGGCAACAGGGCAGGTATGGCGTGCCTTACATTCCAATGAAGATCAGCGCCATAAACAGGATATTGATGCCTTACTCAAAGCTGCCGAAGAAGAGCAGCACAGTGCTCCAGCTTCACATTTAGCTAATTCCCCAGCTATGCCGTCTCAGCCGCATTCACAAGCCGGAACAGCGCCTGCTACACATACAGCGCTAGACTGGGATGATGATGAAATCTTTGATGAACTGCTGGCTGCTGTTCCACAAGGGAAAACTGCGACAGATGTGCATAGCCCATTCAATGCTGCGCCTGCTGAAAAGTCTCTGAGATTTGCAGAAGATATTGCCAATGTTGCGCCTGTTATGGCCTCTGTAGCAACCGCACATGCAGTAAAAAATAGCGCATTACAAGCCGATCTGGATGATCTGGGTGATTTACTGGTTGAAGAGGAGCCAACTCAACCTGTACGCGCATCTAGCTACGCGCAATCCTCTGCTTTTGTACAGGCACCGATTCAGCATCAAGGTGTAGCGCAGCCGGCATCTCATCCTTCTGCAACCCATGCATCAGTACGCGAGGCTTTATCTAAAGAAGAATTTGTAGAAGCCTGGCAAGAAACGGCGGGTAAGCCACAAGATGAAGACGAGTTTGATTTTGACGCACCTTTAACCGATGCTTCAGGCCGTCCAATGTCACGCGCCATGCAAGTGGCTGAGCGTCGTAAAGACCTATCGCCTCTTCCGGGTCTCGATTTGCTGGATAAAGTCGATCCGAATAAAAAAGTGAATTTTACCGAAGAACAGTTGGTACGTTTATCTGAACTGCTTGAAATCAAGCTGCAAGAATTTAATGTCAAAGCCAAAGTGGTAGAAGCACAGCCGGGCCCAGTCGTGACACGTTTTGAACTGGATCTGGCACCAGGGGTAAAAGCCTCTAAAGTGACGAATATTTCCCGAGATCTGGCACGTTCAATGTCGATGGCATCGGTTCGTGTGGTTGAAGTGATTCCGGGCAAACCGTATATCGGTATTGAAGTACCAAACAGTACCCGTGAAATGGTGCGTTTAATTGAACTTCTCACCATTCCAGCCTTCACTGATCCGAACAGCATCCTCTCCATGGCAATGGGTAAGGATATTTCCGGTAATCCGGTGATTGCTGACTTGGGCAAAGCGCCGCATATGCTGGTGGCCGGAACCACGGGTTCAGGTAAATCGGTCGCAGTCAATTCGATGATTCTATCGATGTTGCTCAAATACAGCCCTGAACAGTTGCGTTTGATTCTGATTGATCCAAAGCAGTTGGAATTGGCCAACTATAACGATATTCCCCATTTGTTGACGCCTGTAGTCACCGATATGAAAGATGCGGTGAGTGCATTGAACTGGTGTGTCAATGAAATGGAACGTCGTTATAAGCTGATGTCTTTCCTGAAAATCCGTAAACTGAGCGATTATAACCGCAAGGTCGAAGAGGCAATTGCCAATGGCGAAGACCTGATCGATCCAACCTGGAAGGCCAGCGATTCAGTGGTGGGTGAGCGTGCACCGCGTTTAACGCCGTTGCCATCTATTGTGATTGTCGCGGATGAATTTGCTGACATGATCATGCAGGTGGGTAAAAAAGCTGAAGAGATGATTACCCGTCTGGCACAAAAATCGCGTGCGGCAGGTATTCACTTGCTATTAGCAACTCAGCGACCATCGGTCGATGTGATTACCGGTCTGATTAAAGCCAACATTCCGACGCGTGTCGCGCTGCGTGTGAACTCGAAGATCGACTCGCGCACCATTCTGGATGCGGGTGGTGCAGAAGACCTACTTGGTCATGGTGACATGCTGTTCTTGGGCCCAGGTAAGATTGAACCTGAGCGTGTGCATGGCGCCTTTATTGCCGATGATGAGGTGAACCGGATCTGTGATGCATGGCGTGAACGTGGTTCGCCAAATTATGTCGATGAAATCCTGACACCATTTGATGAAGAACCATCGAGTCGCGGTTTTGAAGATGGTGGCGAGGGCGGTTCAGATCGCGATGCACTGTATGATCAGTGTGTGGCATTCGTTCTAGAAACCCGCAAGGCATCGACGTCTTCGCTCCAGCGTAAGTTTAGCCTGGGTTATAACCGTGCTGCACGAATTATCGACCAGATGGAAGAAAACGGCATTGTCAGCGGCATGGGTGCCAATGGTAAGCGTGAGATTCTGGTCTAGTTCCAGAAATTTCAGCCCTAAAAAAAGCCTGCTTATATAGCAGGCTTTTTAATACACTATTTAAAATCAGGCAAACTTAGCCAATACCGCCAAAAACTCGGCACTTTGACGTGGGAAGGTGGCAATCACGTCATGAATTCGCTGTCCTTCTGGATTGGTTGCATTGACATCACGGCCATCAGCGACAAATTTTGTCAACAGGCGTTCATAATCGAATGGACGCATATGCTTGAAAGCATGATAGAGCACGTGAAAATCAGCATTAACGCCTGCAGGAGGAAGCTGGTTCAGGTAGGCAAATACACGTTCATCTGACCATTCTTCGTTAAAGGTCGCTGGTTGAGATAATGCCATCGCAATTTCCTTGATCTAATGTAGTTTTTTCGGCATGAAAAAAGGCAAAATTTGGAGGATAAAAAAAGCCGTTTTGCTTGGCCCTGCCAACTTGAAGCGCAGCTTTTCGTCTTGCGACTGACTAAATCCTTAAAGTCATACTTTAAGTTTGGTGATTCAGTCTATTCGAAGCTAAGCTTCTCATCTTGCGGTAGGGTAAAAGTTATACTTAGCTTATCCAGTCCACTCGAAGCACATAGCTTCTCGTCTTGCGACTGGGCAAAGCAGTGCTTTGCTTATCCAGTCTCATATTTTGCCTTGAATCAATTTGCTTGACCAATCAAAAATCAGATTATCGTTCTTCAGGTAAATTGATATTCATTTCAAGCATTTCAATATTGGCTTCAGAACGTACCGACATTTGAATATGCTGTTCATCAACACCGCGAACATAACGATTGACCACTTGCATGATTTCGATCTTCATCTGGTCAATTTTGTCCTGGCTCAAACGACGACCCAAGCCTTGTTCGGATGCAACGATCACCTTCAAACGGTCTTTAGCAGTACGTGCGCTTGATGGTTTATCCTCGCCACTAAAAAGTTTACTCCAGAATCCTGCCATGTCTACGCTCCAAATAGTCGTGCTAACCAGCCCTTAGGTTTTACCTCGATATGACGGTAAGGACGCTCTTCGCCAAGGAAACGTGCCACCAGGTCATCATAAGCCTGACCTGCAGAAGCCTCAGTGAAAAGAATCACCGGCTTACCTTCATTTGATGCTTGTAAAACGCTTGGACACTCAGGAATCACGCCCAAGGTTGGTACACGTAAAATATCTTTAGAAATATCGTCAATCGTCAGCATTTCCTGTTTATCGGCACGTTCCGGATTGAAACGGGTAATACACAGATGCTTACGAATGCGACCTTCGTTTTGTTCTACTTTTTTAGTTTTACTGTCGAGCATACCAATGATACGGTCAGAGTCACGCACTGAAGAAATTTCAGGGTTAGTTACGATGATCGCTTCATCTGCGTGGTACATGGCCAGAATGGCACCGCGCTCAATACCGGCAGGTGAATCACAAATAATATAATCAAATTCCTGCGAAAGCTCATCCATTACACGAGCAACACCTTCATCGGTTAAGGCATCTTTATCACGTGTTTGTGATGCAGGTAAAATATATAAGTTTTCAATATCTTTATCGCGAATCAGTGCTTGTTGTAATCGTGCTTCGTTATTTAAAACATTCACAAAATCATAAACTACACGGCGTTCACAGCCCATAATCAAATCAAGGTTACGTAAACCCACATCAAAATCAATAACAACAGTTTTGTGACCGCGTAGGGCTAAACCTGTTGCAAAAGATGCACTTGTTGTAGTTTTACCTACACCACCTTTGCCTGACGTTACGACAACAATTTTCGCCACCGAATCCACTCCTGTTATGGTTCAAATCCCCTGTTTAAAAAGGGGTTTTTGGTGTTTATTTATACATTAAAATTGTAGAGCTTCAAATACAAGCTCTAGTTGATCATTTAAGTAAATATGCACAGATTTTTTAACCACATGCGGTGGAATGTCATCCGCCACACAATAGGTGCCTGCAATCGAGATCAGTTCAGCTTCCAGGTTATGGCAAAAAATGCGTGCTGCAGTATTGCCACCAGCACCAGCAATCAGGCGGCCGCGGGCACTGCCATAGACATGGATATTGCCCGATGCAATGATTTCTGAACCGCTGTTCAGACCGGCATTGAGAATAATGTCGCCATTATGCTGCACAATACATTGGCCGGTACGTAGAATTTCATCATGATATGAGGTTACATGGGCAACGATCGGGCCTGCAACTACCGGATTATCACTGGCAGCAACTGCCGGTTCAGGTTTGACTTCTACCACCTGTTCTTTGGTGGCTTTAATTTCTTCAAGCTGGCGATCAGGTGGCAGTACCGGAAACTGGATGGCACGCGCCTGATCTCCGAGTAAGCCTTCAGTCACGGCCATCGGTTGTATATCCAGGTCGATTAACAACTGAATCAAGGCAATCAGTTCCTGCTCCACTGAACTTTCAATGACTGCCAAAGTACCAGATGGAAATGCTGCTTGTAATTTTGGGCTAAGTTGCTGTCGGATTGCATCATGATCATTGGTATCTAGACTAATGCGTATCGCATTGACCATTCTGCCTTTTATCCGTATATCAGCCATAATTCTTCCTTAAATACTTCTGACCTGCTGGTTTTATGTCGAAGCAATGTTGTAAATAGTGCAAATCCTAGAACAAATCGCAGTAATTCTCTAGCGATCTCAGTTATTTTTTTATACGAACAGAACCGGACTGTTTGGTCTGATTCTGTACTTTAAACTTTATTTATCTATTGAGCTCTGATTTTGCTCATGTTCTTCTAAAATCTGTTGCCACTGTTTGACTTTAACCTGTTTTCGTATCGCTTCAAGTGTTTCAAAAACAGCCGATTCCACCAATTTATCAATATGAGGATTATGTTCAACCTGAATCTGGCTGATTTTATCTGAAATCATGGTAAAAGTCGGATTTTCTTTTTGACCTGTGTGGGTAAATGGATCGATCAGACCTTGAGTGATATTTTCCCCCAGACGTTGGCCAATACTTTGAATTTGCTGTTCAATTCGACTACCAACAATCGGAATCAGACGTAATAGCTGGGTCAACTCTGGTGTATCTTCAATGGCCTTATTCACCACTTGTCCCACATTTTTAGCAATCATGAAGCGTTGCGCCTGCAGTTCCTTACCCAAAGATTCCTGCAAGATATCTGCCAAGGCAATTGCCAGTAACTTACGGTGATGTTCGACTAAATCATCAATCAACTGTTTATGTGAAGTACTCGTGGTTAGTTCACGTTTAATGCCATCCAGTACAGTCAGCACCACCCGGCTGGAAAGTTCTTCCATCAGCATGTTGTAATAAAAATGACCCTGGCGGTACCAGCGGCTGGGAATGACCTGATAGCCGTGGCTATGCAGGTTATAGCCAATCGCCACTGCACGCAGCAGGCGCAGAAAACGTAGCTGTGGCAGAATCGATAGAATTTCATACCAGTGCACAAATGGGAAGAACCACCAGCGTCGATGGTGACACAGCACAATTGCAATACCCCAGCGTGCTAGCAATTCACAGATCAGGAAAGTGGTAAACCAGCCCTCGGTAATGATGACCCAAGGGCGTAAATCACTTTTATAAAACTGCAAGACTTCGGGTAAACGAATGAAGTCAAACAACCACTGACCAAAATCGCTTATTAAAATGGCATTGGCACTAAGACAGAACAGGTTGATGATGATTAAAATCATCATAAAAATGTCGTAAATCAGTGCAACTTTCCAGCCCCAAGTTCCTTTACGAATAAATTTAAATGAGCTGGAGGTAATATCCGGGTTGTCGTTCTTCATGGTTACTCAGGCAAAAATCAGACAGTACTTTGGTCAAAGTTCTGCCGCATTTGCGCTATTAGTTGATCTTTTTCAGTCCAGATTTGATCTATCCATTTCTGGAAACGTGCACGGTATTCAGCATTATCTTCATAATTGCCACCGAGCACCCAGTCAGGAATATCAATTTTTCTTAAATTTACCGCAATACGTGGCACTTCACCTAACCAAAATTCACCATAACCCGGAATACCGTCAGGATAAACGATGGTCATGTCGACCAGTGCATCAATTTTATCGCCCAAGATGCTCAGCGCCAATGCCAGACCACCCGCCTTAGGTTTCAGTAAATATGTATAGGGAGATTGCTGCTGATCGTGCTTTTCCTGGGTAAAGCGGGTGCCTTCCAGATAATTTAACAAGGTAAACGGCTGACTGATCAGCTGTTCACAGGATTTGCGCGCTTCTTCCATATCCCGGTATTTCAGCGCAGGATTTTTGGCAATCTGTTCCTTGCTATGTCGTTTCATCATCGGGAAGCCTAAAATTTTAAAGGCTTGGCCGATAAAAGGAATAAAAATAAGTTCCCATTTGGTAAAGAAACGCGTCAGGGGCATACGGGTCAAACCGAAGTATTGGTTGACGGTGGTATCGACCCAGCTTTGATGATTACAGGTCATCAAATAACGGCCCTGCATATTTAAATCCAGCGATTCATCTATGCTGATTTGCCATTGCGTGTTTTTCAGGACATGATCAATCAGCCAGTTATTTACCCCTAACCAGCTGTTGGTGATCTTGATGTTGGTTTCATCCACTTTTGCAGATTTTTTAAAAAGTTTGGTGAAACCCAAAGCCAACACCGGGGGGCCATGAAAAAACGTACTGCCGGTCATGACTGAAGTGACCGTCAGGCCACGTGCCAGTTTTTTTAAAGTCTTTTGCTTGTTGCTATTTGATGACATATCAAAACAGTCCCCACAAATTAATCGCTTAAATTTTTTCATATTTTGAGTAATATAGAGACAGTTGAGCAAATAAAAAAGCCTGAACAGGAAACTATGAAGATATTGTGATGAACTCCTTCATTTTAGTTACATATAAACATTACAAAATATTACTAAACGATTTATTATTAACAAAAATTCAATGGTGATTCCATTCTGTTTCATCCATTATTTCACTTATATACAACAAAGCATACAAAAGGAGGCATGCAATGCGTGCACTAGTAATTTCCGCAGCTGTAGCAGGGGCAGTAGCACTTACAGGTTGTCAATCAACTGGTAGTAACCTGGGTGGCGTGGAATATGACAAAACTGCTTTAGGTACTTTAATTGGTGCTGCAGCAGGATACGGTATTTCTAAAGGCAATGCGAATACTAGCCGTCAAAATAACCGTGCTGCTGCTATCGGTGCAGTCCTAGGTGGTGCTACTGGTGTTTATCTGGATAACAAAGAGAAAAAATTGCGTCAGCAAATGGCGGGTACTGGTGTCGAAGTTAACCGTAATCCAGATGGTTCTGTTGGCCTGATCATGCCTGGTAACATTACATTTGATACCAATAAATCGAATATCAAACCAAATTTCTATCCAACTTTGAACAAGGTTGCACAGACACTGACTGAAGATACCAAGAGCGGTATCCTGGTGACTGGCTATACTGACAGCACTGGTAATGACTCAATCAATATCCCGCTGTCTCAGGCACGCGCACAAGCTGTTGCAAACTACCTGATTGCTCAGGGCATTTCACCTACACGCATTAATGCGCAAGGACTCGGTTCAGCGGATCCAATCGCATCTAATGCGACACCACAAGGCCGTGAGCAAAACCGTCGTGTGGAGCTAAGCATTTACGCAATCCAATAATTCTTTATGGATTCAATGCTGAATTAAAAAACCACCTTCGGGTGGTTTTTTTATGCCAGATTAATGACCATTAAAAACGTAATTTGCATTAGGCAAAGTGCTACAGAGATGACTATAATCGGAGCCGAATCTAGAAGAGGAAGCCCTATGTCACTCGCCAGTCAGTTAAATGACAAGCAACTTGAAGCCATGAAATACACTCAAGGACCCTTGTTAGTACTTGCAGGAGCGGGTTCAGGTAAGACTTCAGTGATCACGCGAAAAATCGCGTATTTAGTCAAGCATTGCGGGATTCCTGCGCATCGTATTACCGCTATGACCTTTACCAATAAAGCAGCACGTGAGATGAAAGAACGTGTCAGCAAGTTATTGACGCGTGAAGAAAGTAAAGGTGTTTCAGTTTCGACTTTCCATACCTTTGGCCTGAATATGCTACGCCTGGAGTTGAAACATACCCCACTTAAAAATAATTTCTCGATTCTGGATGCAGATGACTGCAAGCGCATTCTGATGGATTTGATGCATCGTGATAATTTATCCGGTGCGGAAAGCAAAGAACTGATTGCCAAAGCCATGAAAATGATCTCGGACTGGAAAAATGATCTGATTCCACCCGAGCAGGCGCATACCACCTGTGAAACTGCCGAAGATGTCCAGTTTGCGCATTTATATCAGCTCTATGAGCGTAATTTGCGTGCTTATAACGCAGTAGATTTTGATGACCTGATTGTGATGCCAGCGCGCTTGCTGCAGGAAAATGCCGAAGTCCGAGACAAATGGCAAAACCGCGTGCGTTATTTGCTGGTCGATGAATATCAGGATACCAACACCGCACAGTATATTCTGGTGAAATTACTGGTGGGCGTGATGGGGCAGTTCACTGCCGTAGGCGACGATGACCAGTCGATTTATGCCTGGCGTGGTGCTAAGCCGGAAAATATGGCCCTGCTGCAGCAAGATTTCCCGAATTTAAAAGTGATCAAGCTGGAACAGAACTATCGTTCGACCAGTCGTATTCTTAAAGCAGCCAACACTGTCATTGGTAATAATCCGCATATTTTTGAAAAAAAACTCTGGTCAGACAAAGGCCATGGTGAAGTGATCCGGGTGATTACCTGCCGCAATGACGACGACGAAGCAGAACGCGTGGTCAAAGACCTGATCACGCATAAATTGATGAATGGTAAAAGCTGGAAAGATTATGCGGTGTTGTACCGCGGGAATTTTCAGGCGCGTATTTTGGAAACCTATTTACGTCAGATGCAGATTCCGTACAAACTTTCTGGCGGACAGTCCTTCTTTGCGCGTGCCGAAATCAAGGACATGATGAGTTATTTACGCCTGATCATTAACCCTGAAGATGACAGCGCGTTTCTGAGAATTATCAATACGCCAAAACGGGCGATTGGTCCGGTAACACTAGAAAAACTTGGATTATTTGCTCAGGAAAATAACCTGTCCTTGCTGGCAGCAGCAGCAGATCAGCGTCTGACCATGGTGATTCCGAAAAAGGCCACTACCCAATTGGCTGAGTTTGCCGATTTTATTGAGGGCTTTACCCGCAATTTACTGGATGATGATGAACCCGTGCCGATCATTCGTCAGATGATGATTGAAGCCGGTTATATCGATTACATCAAGGAAACTGCAGCCACGCCGGCGCAGGAAAAAACCAAGCTCGACAATATCGAGGTGCTGTACAGCAGCATTCAGAGCCTGATTAACCGTGCTGAAGATGTCGACGAAAAGAATATTGAAAGTGTGATTCGTAAAATGGTGCTGCTGGATATGCTGGATCAGCAACAGGAAGAAGAAGACACCGATAAGGTCAACCTGCTGACCTTGCATGCATCTAAAGGTCTTGAGTTCCCTTATGTCTATCTGATCGGGCTGGAAGAAGAAATTCTGCCACATAAAAACTCGATTGCTGCAGAAACTGTCGAAGAGGAGCGCCGTCTGATGTATGTGGGGATTACCCGTGCGCGTCAAGGGCTGACCATAACTCTGGCAGAACAGCGCAAGGCGGGTGGTCAGATGAAGCAAATGACCCCAAGCCGTTTCCTGGATGAATTGCCAGAAGATGAGCTGGAATGGTTAGGTCGCAAGAAAAAGCTGGCCGGCAACATCGATCCGAAATTACAGGCACAGCATTATCTGGATAATTTGCGTAACCTCATCAAACGATAATACGCACGCTGTCTCTTATTTTAAATGAAACAACAGGAATGAATACATGAAAGTTCAGGTGAAAGTCCTTGACTCGCGTCTCGGTCAGGAATGGCCATTACCGACTTATGCTACGACAGGTTCAGCAGGGCTGGATTTGCGTGCTTGTGTTGAAGCAACCACCATCATTGAGCCGGGCCAAACTGTCTTGGTGAAAACAGGCTTGGCAATTTATATCGAAGATGCGGCCTTTGCGGGTCTGATTCTGCCACGTTCAGGCCTGGGTCATAAACATGGGATCGTGCTGGGTAATCTGGTCGGCCTCATCGATTCAGATTATCAGGGTGAATTGATGGTATCGGTCTGGAATCGCAGCCAGACTCCATTCAGCCTGGAACCAGGTGAGCGTTTGGCTCAGTATGTGCTGGTGCCGGTAGTACAAGCTGAATTTGATCTGGTGGATGAATTCGAAGCAACCGAGCGTGGCGCGGGTGGTTTTGGTCATACTGGTAAAAACTAAATATAAGATGACTTACATTACTGGGCTGATGTAAGTCATTTTGAATAAATAACTCATTTCGTTTAATAATTGAATAATAGATATCTTTCATAAATCAGAACACGATCGCTCTATTCATATTTAAATAGAGAGTGGAAGTCCTTTCTTCCTTTGGGATGAGACGCACTGCTTCTAAATGGGATAAGGGGCATAAAAGGACCGCTTCCTGAGGAATATCAGTGATTAAAAAATGATGTTTGGAAAAACTCTCATATTTTAGGCAATAAAATATTATTTATTTAAATAAGGGTAGTTGGCTGTGATAAGTAAATTGCTCTTCAATCAAAATAAATAGACTGAATCTTAAGAAAATAAAATTTGAATAAAGAGTAAATCAAAGCGATTTAATTACAAGAATACTATACTTCTAAAATTTTGGATTATATTTTTATAATTGATTGTTACATTGAAATCGTTTAAAAATAGCGAGTCTTAAAACAAAAACAAATGTTTAAAGTCATTATGATGAAACCATCATTTTATATCTCCTTATACTAACGAATAGTGAAAAGAATAGTTTATGGGATCTATGAGTCATCCACTCCCGCTGCATATTTTTCGTGCCTATGATATACGCGGTAAAGTCAGTGTATTGGGTACGGGAATTATTGAAGCAATTGCCCACGGTTTAGCGCAGCAATATCAGGTTGCGGGACAGACACGTGTCGCGATTGGTTATGATGCACGGATCAGTAGTCCGGCTTTTGCCGACATTATTGCGCGTATTTTTAAAGATTATTCACTTGAAACCACCATTATCGGTTGTTGCTCCAGTCCAATGCTGTATTTCACCGCACGCCAGTTTGATGGCAACGGCATTATGGTCACTGCTAGCCATAATCCTAAAGAAGATAACGGAATTAAATGGATAATCTGTGGTGAGCCGCCATGTCCCGATCTGATTCAGCAGGTGGCGCAACTGGCAGAACCTCATTGTAGTCATCAGTTACTGACATTGCCGGAACAGCCCCATCTGATTATTTCTGAGTTTTGTCTGCAATATCAGCAGGGAATCTTGCAAGATATCCAGTTCACTCGATCATTCAAAGTCGTGCTGGATGGTCTAAATGGCTCGGCTGGACGTTGTGCCAACCTGGTACTCAATAAGCTGGGATGCGAAGTTACAGCCTTGCGTTGTAATGCCAATGGTCATTTTCCAGATCATGCCCCAGACCCTTCACAAGAAGCACATCTG
The DNA here is from genome assembly GCF_019038395.1 of Acinetobacter sp. BY419. Taxonomy (GTDB): domain Bacteria; phylum Pseudomonadota; class Gammaproteobacteria; order Pseudomonadales; family Moraxellaceae; genus Acinetobacter. The sequence continues at coordinate 25,853 of NZ_JAGFXZ010000027.1, read as the reverse complement.
GATAATTTACGCCAAACTGTGTTGCAGCAGCAGGCCGATCTGGGCATTGCACTGGATGGTGATGGAGACCGTGTGGTTCTGATTGATGAGCAGGGCCGGATTATCACTGCGGATCAGTTGTTGTGCCTTTTTGCGGAAATCTGTTTAACCGGTTCGGCACCCCGTCAATTTGTTTATGATGTCAAATGTTCGACCCTGGTTCGGGATACGGTGCAACGCTTGGGTGGTGAGCCGGTGATGATCCGTACGGGCAGTTCATTCTTGCGAACTTATCTGGCAAAATCTCAGCAGCAGGCGATTTTTGGCGGTGAATATGCCGGACATTATGTATTTAATGATGGTCGTGGCTGGGGCTACGATGATGGCCTGTATGCAGCGCTCAGAGTCATGGAATATCTGGACCAAACGGGCCAAACGCTGTCACAGGCCTTAGCCGCTTATCCTAAATGCTGTGGAACCGAAGACCTGTATATTTCGACCCATCAGGTGTCTCCAGTTGAGCTTTTAAACGTTGTTGAGCAGCAATCTGCAACAATTGACGCGCAAATCAGTAAAATTGATGGGATACGTCTTGATTTTGAGGATGGTTTTGGCATCATTCGAGCATCCAATACAGGTGAGTATTTCACAGTGCGCTTTGATGCCGATGATGCCCAGCGTCTGAATGAGATTCGTCATCTGTTTGTGGCCATGTTGCGTGACCGTTATCCAGAGATCGCTCAAGATATTTTAGATGCTCAATAGGGAGAGGCGAATGCCAAATCAACAAACAGGCATCGACAAAGCACAGATTTTGACAGAAGCTTTGCCGTATATTCAACGCTTTGCGGGTAAAACCCTGGTGGTAAAATACGGCGGCAATGCAATGACCGATCCTGAACTGGAAAGCTCATTTGCACGCGATATCGTATTATTAAAAACGGTCGGCATTAATCCGATCGTGGTACATGGCGGTGGTCCGCAAGTGGATTCCATGCTGAAACAGCTGGGCCGTGAGTCAGACCGTATTGACGGGATGCGCGTGACTGATCCTGCGACCATGGAAGTGGTCGAGATGGTGCTGGGTGGTAGTGTCAATAAATCGATTGTGAACCTGATCAACCAGCATGGTGGTCGTGCGATTGGTTTAACCGGTAAAGATGGTAACCTGATTCGCGCTCAAAAGCTGTTAATGGAAAAAATTGCCGAAGATGGCTCAGTCCAGCAAATTGATTTGGGTCTGGTCGGTGAAGTGGTCGGTATAAAAACCGATGTGCTGGAAATGTTTACCAATAGTGATTTTATTCCAGTGATTGCACCGCTTGGGGTAGATGAAGAAGGTAATACTTACAATATCAATGCTGATCTGGTAGCGGGTAAGGTGGCTGAAGCTCTTGGTGCAGAGAAGCTGATTTTGCTGACCAATATCAGCGGTGTGCTTGATGAAAATAAAAACTTGCTGACCGGTTTAACCACGCAGGAAGTCGATCGTCTGATCGAGACTGGCGTGATTTATGGTGGCATGATTCCAAAAGTGGGCTGTGCGCTTGATGCGGTGAAAGGCGGTGTGGTGAGTGCACATATTGTTGATGGTCGCGTACCGCATGCGAGCCTGCTGGAAATTTTCACCGATCACGGTGTAGGTACCCTGATTACCAACCGCCCGAATCCACATCGTACATAAGTGATGCTGCACAACATATGCTGAAAAAAAGAGTCTCGATGGAGGCTCTTTTTTATCTTAATTTATTCGCGCCAGATATTTGAAATGACTGAAGTAGTCATGCACAATAAGTTTCTAAGTCAATAGCGAGCTGAATCCAGACCATGTGCCAACTGCTTGGAATGAATTGTGCCACCCCGACGGATATTACTTTTTCATTTCGCGGGTTTTCTCAACGGGCAGGAATAACATCGGATCATGCTGATGGTTTTGGAATTGCTTTCTTTGAGGATAAAGCCTGTCGTTTATTTGTGGATAATCAGTCTGCGGTTGAGTCACCAATTGCAGAGCTGGTGCGGAATTATCCAATCAAATCGCGTAATGTGATTGCGCATATCCGTAAAGCGACCCAAGGCAAGATCAATCTGGAAAATTCGCATCCTTTTAGCCGTGAACTTTGGGGCCGGCAATGGATTTTTGCCCATAATGGCGATTTACATGATTATTTCCCGGTGCTGAGTGGCCGTTTTACCCCGGTCGGCAATACCGATAGCGAACGTGCGTTTTGCTATTTACTTGATCAACTGGTGAAACGCTTTGGCTATGATGAACCGCATCTGGATCAGGTTTTTGATTTGCTGACTGAAGTCTGCCCTGCGATTGCAGAACATGGCACCTTTAATTTTTGCCTTTCCAATGGTCAGGCCCTGTTTAGTTATGCCATCACCAAATTACATTGGCTGGTACGTGAATACCCGTTTAGACCGGCCCAGCTCATTGATATTGATGTTGAAGTCGACTTTAGCCAGGTGACCACCCCGAAAGATCGGGTCGCCGTCATTACCACCGAGCCATTGACCCAGAATGAAGAATGGACCGCTTTTCAACCGGGAGAAATGATCCTGTTTAAAGATGGTACCAAGCATCGTTCCCAACTGACTCAGGTTGAGCGGTTGGAGCGGGAACGTCTGGATCCTTCCTTAAAACGTTTGACCAAAGCAGACTTATATTAAAAAACAGCACTTAATATTTTAAAGAGCGGGTGTTAATTCCCGTTTTTTAATGAGTTTTTTATTTAAATGAGATGGAAAATACAATATTTAAAATCGTGAATTGATTAAATAATATCTGACTCTTATGCTTGGGTTTAATATTTAATTTGTCTTTAAAACAGATGCTTATGCTGTTTTTGTGGTTATTAGCTCAAAGTTGACTGATTTACTTCATTTTTATTTGAATCAATAGTCTATATGATGCCTTTAATGTGATAAGTCATTAATATTTATATAGGTGGTCGTAATGAAAATGAAATGGATCCCAGATTATAATACTGGCATCGATGTGATTGACGATCAGCACAAACGAATTCTTGATTATATCAATGAAATTGAGGAGATCAATGTAAACACCGACCGTGCCCGTATTAAACAGATCCTCGATAATATTATTGATTATACCCAGTCGCATTTTACCTTCGAAGAATCTCTTCAGGAAGAAGCAGGTTATAAATACCGAGTTCCCCATAAACGTGTGCATGACCTGTTTATTAAAAAAATCGAGTCTTATCGTGACCGTTTTGAACTTGGGCAGTCGATTGAATCAGAACTGCATGAAGTATTATCTAAATGGCTCATTAACCATATTCAGCACGATGATGCCGATTATGTGGGTGCAGTCAAAGTAAATATGATGGGAATCATTAAAGAAAAAGAACAGAAAAAAGGTAAAAACTGGTTCGCCCGGTTTTTCTCATAATAAAAGATCTGAGCAGATAACAAGAATTACAATTCAATTATAAATTTGGCGCAGCAAATCATCATCATGGTGGTTTGCTTTTTGTTTTTGATTTTCACCGCTTCACAAGGCAAAATAGCGCTAGATTTTTATAGGAATGCATCATGCAGGACAATGCTATGTCAAAATGGTTATCGCCGCTGATGGCTTTCTGTTTATCGTTTATTATCATCGCGACGCTCGCACCGATAACCGGTATACAGATTGATCGTCAGCTGGATTTCTGGATGCTCTGGTTAGCCACCATGCTGATTCTGGCACTTCCAGTCTGCTACTTGGAAATTGCTTTGGCCAAGCGCTCTAAAACTACCGCATTACAGGCGCTGTCTACGCTGACCCGTGAAGCGGATGCGTCACAGAAATGGCGTATTGTCGGCTGGTTAAGTGTGATCTTTATTCCGTTTCTGGCAGGTGCCATGCTGAACAATGCCAGCAATATTCTGGCGCTTGCTGCATTTGATCTTGCACCGAATCTTTTGTTTATAGGATTGGCGTTGGCGGCTCTGGCCTTGTCCTTGTTACCACGTCAAATTCTACTGCTCATTACAGCAGTGGGGGTGCTGGCTTCACTGCTCTTGGCAAATGTCATGGGAACAGCATTGCCTGTATGGCAAGTGACTCCAGTCGAGTTTTCTGAGTGGGGGAATGCGACGGTATTGGCACTGGTTGCCAGTGGACTGGGTATGGGTCTGTACTGGCAGTCTAGCCTGAGCGCGGTAAAACAACAGGATGTTGCCAGCAAGACAGTCTTGCCGATCTGGATTGCACAGTTAGTTGCTGTCATTACATTTGCCTTTTTCACAGTGCAGGCACAAATCCCTGCATTCACCTTGGTCGCAGCGATAGTGGCGGCTGCCGCATTAATTTTGCAAATGGCACGTGAACAGTTACAGCAACGTCAGCTTCATCCTGCGATTCGATGGGTGATTGTGGCTGTTGTTACTCTAATCTGGGTAATACCAAATGTGACGCCAATTTTCAATGTGGTGCTGTTACTCTGGGGTTTATTGATTTGCTTGATCTACGCGCTATTTGCCGGCTGGATCATGAAGATCAGCCATTTGCGTAAATCAATGAATTTCAGCTCTGAAGTCTTCTATAACATGTGGCGTATTGCAGTACGTGTGGTATTGCCTGTTGGGATTATTCTGGCGATGGTTGCGGTCTTAGGACAGTTAATCTGATGAATAAGCCGATGATCTGGGTGGCTTATGCGACTCCGGAGCAACAGTGGCATCTGGCTGTCCCATTTCAGGCTGGTATGACTGCATTGGACGCTATCCAGCAAAGTGATATAGCAGAGCAGGTTGCATTACCTGAACCCTTATCTTTGGGTATCTTTGGCGTGCGCTTGCAGGATTATCATCAGCCACTGGTAGCAGGTGACCGGGTTGAAATTTATCGACCACTGACCATCAATCCTAAAGATATCAGGCGTAAACGCGCCGAGAAGAATCCGGTGGGTCGTTATGCCAGAGGCAATCTTTTAAGAAAGCTGAAACCCTCTTCCGAATAGAAAGCTGTTTGAATGAGCAGTGCCCTTGATTATCTGATCAATCAATCAACGTAATCAAAAAAGCCCCTGATGATTCAGGGGCTTTTTCATGAGAAACCGACTATAGTGGAGGCGCATTTAAAATTGCTTCTCTTGATCCTGGTAAGCCGGGTTGAGTTTCTGGAATAGTCTCCAAACCTTCAACACGTTCTACGATACCGGACTGATTAAAGTAGATTTTCAAATGCTGGCCTTGCGCTGCCGGGATCTTGGCTTTTTTAGCGTAGGTTCCTGGGGTATAGTTATAAATGTAGTCCCAACGTAAAGGATTAAGTGGATCGCTTACTGTTGGACTGCCCAGTAAGAAACGCACCTGTTGATGGCTCATTCCCACCTGAATTTTAGCGGCCTGTGCTTTGGTTAAAGGGGTTCCTTGTGGAATATCTACTTTATAAACACCTAATGTCGAACAGCCGACGAGCAATGAAGTGACGAATAACGTCAGCATGATTTTTTGCATTTTGCTAAACTATCCCAAATTAATTATGATGCATTTGATCCAAGGATAGATCATACTGCATCTAAACTTTGTTGCATATTCCAACTTTGATTTTGTTGAGAGACCTTTTTACATGACTATTTCAAACCAAGATTTACGAAAAGCTGGACTGAAAGTTACCCTTCCACGAATTAAAATATTAGAATTACTAGAAAATTCAAGACAACATCATTTAAGTGCGGAAGATATTTACAAGACTTTACTCGATCAGGGCGAAGATGTAGGTTTAGCAACTGTGTATCGTGTGTTAACGCAGTTTGAAGCCGCGGGCATCATCGAACGCCATAATTTTGAAAATAATCATTCAGTTTTTGAAATTATGCAGGAAGATCATCACGATCACCTGGTTTGTTTAAATTGCAGCAAAGTTGTTGAATTTATTAATGATACCATCGAAAAAGAGCAGCATGACGTTGCCGAAAAATTTGGTTTCGAGTTGACCGGTCACTCACTGAATCTGTATGGCTATTGCGATGCGCCTGCCTGCCAGGAAGTATTCCGTAAGAAATAATTTGACCTTCGGTTAAAACAAAAAACAGGCTTCATGGGAAGCCTGTTTTTTTATACCTTCAAGATCATCAGGACTGACCATCAAAGGTAATATTGGAGTGTGCACGCAATAAATGGCCGCTACCTTCTTCTGCCAGCTTGATTTGCAAACGCAGATCGTTGGGGGAGTCCGCGTGTTTCAGCGCATCTTTATAGCTGATCTGTTTGGCTTTATACAGCTCATACAGCGCCTGATCGAAGGTCTGCATGCCCAGTTCACGGGAACGCTTCATCAGGTCCTTGATCTCATGCACATCACCTTTACGAATCATGTCGGCAATTAGTGGTGAGTTAATCAGAATCTCAATGGCTGCGCGGCGACCATTACCATCGATGGTTGGAATCAGTTGCTGCGCCACAATAGCTTTCATGTTCAAGGAGAGGTCCATGAACAGCTGATTATGCCGGTCTGCTTCAAAGAAGTGAATAATCCGGTCAATCGCCTGGTTGGCGTTGTTTGCATGCAGGGTGGCAAAAACCAGATGGCCGGTTTCAGCAAAGGCAATGGCATAGTCCATGGTTTCACGCGAACGGATCTCACCGATCAGGATCACGTCCGGTGCCTGACGTAAGGTGTTTTTCAGGGCAATTTCAAATGAATCCGTATCAATGCCAACTTCACGCTGGGTAATGATACAGCCCTTATGCTGGTGAATAAACTCGATCGGATCTTCAATGGTAATGATATGACCTTTGGAATTTTCATTGCGATAACCGACCAAAGATGCCAACGAGGTTGATTTACCGGTACCGGTTGCCCCGACAAAAATAATAATGCCTCGTTTGGTCATCGCCAGTTCTTTTAAAATAGGCGGTAACTTGAGTTCATCCATGGTTGGAATCACGGTTTCAATCCGACGCAAAACCATTCCGGGCTGATCACGTTGCTGAAAAGCACTGACACGGAAGCGGGCATTTTTGTCCGGCCTGCTGATGGCAAAGTTACATTCACGGCTCTCAGCAAATTCTTTACGCTGCTTTTCGGTCATGATGGAATTAAGCAGTTGTCCTACTGCCGCACCGGGTAACTTTATCGAGCCAATCGGTAAAATCTGTCCATTAATTTTGATGGAAGGTTCGACATCGGCAGTAATGAACAGATCCGATGCTTTTTTCTCCACCATATAATCAAGTAAGCCGTTAAAATCCATGTATATAAATCCTAATACAATTCAATTTTCTTATAAGAATGCTTCTGGCTGCTTGGCTGCAGTACGTGCAACTTGCGGGCTGATGATGCCTTTGGATACCAGCGTTTTCAGGGTCTGATCCAGCGTCACCATGCCATAATTGGCACCGGTTTGAATCGCAGAATACATTTGTGCGACTTTATTTTCACGGATCAGGTTACGAATGGCAGGCATACCAATCATGATCTCATGTGCCGCAACACGTCCACCGCCATTTTTCTTCAGCAGCGCTTGTGAAACAACGGCTTGTAAGGATTCTGAGAGCATGGCACGGACCATATCTTTTTCTTCAGCAGGGAACACATCAATCACACGGTCAATAGTTTTGGCCGCTGAGGTGGTATGCAGGGTACCAAATACCAGGTGACCAGTCTCTGCAGCGGTTAGGGCCAAACGGATGGTTTCAAGGTCACGCATCTCACCGACCAGAATAATATCCGGGTCTTCACGTAGTGCTGAACGCAACGCTTCATTAAAGCCGTGGGTATCACGATGCACTTCACGCTGGTTGATCAGGCATTTTTTCGACTGATGCACAAATTCGATCGGATCTTCAACGGTCAGGATATGGTCATAGCGGTTGTCATTAATATAGTCCAGCATCGCTGCCAATGTGGTTGACTTACCCGAACCGGTAGGGCCAGTGACCAATACCAGACCACGCGGATATTCACAGATATCTTTAAAAATCTGTCCCATGCCAAGATCTTCAAGGGTGAGGACTTTAGATGGAATGGTACGGAATACTGCACCGGCACCACGGTTCTGGTTAAATGCGTTGACACGGAAACGGGCTACACCCGGTACTTCAAAAGAGAAGTCAGTTTCCAGGTTTTCTTCAAAATCACGACGTTGTTTATCGTTCATGATGTCATAAACGAGTTTATGCACTTCTTTATGTTCTAATGCCGGCAGATTGATGCGACGAACTTCCCCATCGACACGGATCATTGGCGGCAAGCCTGCAGACAAGTGTAAATCCGACGCACCATTTTTAGCAGAAAATGCCAACAATTCTGTGATATCCATAAGGTCCCCGAGTTCATTAAAATGTTAATTATTTTGATAGAATAATAAGGCTTTCCCACAGCTTAACCAACCCTTAGTTTATGGGCAAGGGAAAAAAATGAATGAAATGAGAAACCCATCAATGAATATGTTGCAACAGTCACGAAATCAGGTCTTAGCTCAGATTGAAAGCGCATGTGCCGAAGCCGGTCGTCAGCCAGAGTCAGTGCAACTGCTTGCCGTTTCAAAGACCCAGCCAAGTGCGGTACTGGCAGAAATGTATCAGGCCGGGCAACGCGCATTTGGTGAAAACTATTTGCAGGAAGCGCTGGAAAAAATGACGGCTTTAAAAGAGCTGGATATTGAATGGCATTTTATTGGACATGTACAGCGTAACAAGACCAAACATCTGGCAGAAAATTTTGCCTGGGTGCATGGAGTCGATCGCCTGATTATTGCCGAGCGTTTATCCGGTCAACGCAGCGAGGATCAGCCCGCGCTGAATATCTGTATTCAGGTCAATATTGATGGACAAGATACGAAAGATGGGTGCCCGCCGGAAGAAGTCGCGGATTTGGTCACACAGATTAGCCAACTGCCAAATTTACGCCTGCGTGGCCTGATGGTGATTCCTGCTCCGGACAATACTCAAGCTTTTAGTGATGCCAAAGCGTTATTTGAACAGGTCAAGGCACAACATGCTCATCCTGAAGACTGGGATACTTTAAGTATGGGGATGTCGGCCGATATGCAGGCTGCGATTGCTGCCGGTTCCAGCATGGTTCGGGTGGGCACAGCATTATTTGGTGCACGTCCTAAAAAGGAGGACTAATCCTCAACAGTCAGTTACTTGTTGCAGCAAAGCATTATTTTAAGGTCGTAGTAGATAATGTTTTTTGTCTGCCTGGCTCGAGCCATTTGGCCATGAGCCAGGCAAAGACAATTAAGCCGCCCATGCTGCCGAGCAAGGCTAAAACAGCTCCGCCAAGACCATAAGCCAAGGTTGCCGGAATACAGCCCAGAATAAACAGCAGCAAAGGGAAATGGGTCACATACAAGGTATAGGAAAAATCAGCGGATTGTACCCAGACCGGATAATAGTGGCTGCGTTGATGCTGAAGCTGTACCTGCCAGCAGCTAAATGCCAGACCCAGACAGAAATTAAAAGGGACAAAATTCGCAGCACGGTATTGCTGAGTCTCATCGATCACCTGAAACTGGTAAGCATCAAAACAGGCGATTAACAATGCCAAGCCAAATAGGCCCAACTTGACCGGCTGTAAGCGATTTAAAAAACGCATCTGGATATATCGAAATGAACAGGCAAAGGCACTAAGCCAGACCAAAAAATAAATAAAAAACTGGATATTCAGGACTGACAGTACAGCCAAAACAATAAAAAAGCCGATTTTAGCCATCTCTGAATCTTTCAAAAAAGGCAGAAAGCCGGCCAGTACATAAAACCAGACTTCAAAGCTGAGACTCCAGAGCGGAGCATTGGCTGAAACCGTTGGCGTGACAAAGCCATTCAAAAACAGCAGAGAGCCAATAAACTCCGGCATATCTAAATTATAGCCAGTCCGGATCATCATGCCAAAGCTGTTTTGAAAGGCCTGAGTCTGGCTGGAAAATAAGAGTGGAGCGAGTAGATATAGCAGCAGGGTCAAGGCCATGGCAAACAGGAAGGGTGGCAAAATCCTGCGATAACGTTGTTGGATATAACGGTGCAGATTGAACTGGCCATGCTGATGAATATTGTGCTGGATTGAATAACCGATCAGATAACCGCTTAAGGCAAAGAAAATCATGACCGCAGCCTGACCAAGCAGGCGTACCCAGGAATATAAGCTTAGATCAAAAGGCGCAATAAATGCCTGAAAGCAATGACTGAACAGCACCACAATGGCACTGATGCCCCGCAGGCTCTCGAGCTGTAGACTGAAATAGGGCGAGAGCTTGTCCGGGGCAGCGTTCATGATCCTTAACCTATAATCTGAATGGTACTGGCACCTGCACCAACCGGTTTGACCTGAATCTGTACCGGAATCCGTTCATGCATTTCCTGTACATGCGAGATCAATACCACTTTACGGCCCTGGCTTTGTAAATGATCCAGCGCATTCATCACCATATGTAACGAAGCCGGATCTAGCGTACCAAAACCTTCATCAATAAACAGTGATTCCAGTTTCATGGAGCCGGAAGCCATATTGGCAATGGCCAGTGCCAGGGCCAGCGACACCAGGAAAGTTTCACCGCCAGATAAGGACAAGACCGGACGCACTTCACTGTTCATGTCCAGATCGATAATCGCTAGACTCAGGCTGTCCGGAATACGATGCAACTGATAACGCGGTGCCAATGGCTGCAATTGCTGATTCGCATATTCCACCAGGATATCCAGATGATGTTCCTGCGCAATTTTCTGGAACTTGGTACCTTCCTTATGTCCGATTAAATCGTAGATACGACCCCAGCGATATTCTTCGGCTTTGATCTGCTCGATTTGCTGCTGATATTTGGCATATGTGCTTTGATTATTGGCATTCATACGCAGTTTGGCATCAGTCTCATTGAGTGCTTCTTGCTGCGTTATTTTTTCCTGATGCAGCGTACTCAGCTTTTGTGCAATGTCCTCAAATTCATGTTCTGGCTGCAATTTTAAATGAGCCTGATACTGTTCTTCCAGTAATTGCCAAGCGGTTTTGGCATTTTCTAGCGCCTGTTTTTGATTGGCCAGATCCTGACGAATACGTTGATGGCTGCTCAGATCAATGCTGAGCCATTGCTCAATCTGAACTGCCGTTACCTGCGGATGCGCCGATTGCCAGACCTGAATATTCTGCTGATATTGCTGCAGTTGCCGGTCGATTTGCTGAAGTTGCGTCATAAACTCTTGCAGTTTTAGGTTGGCTTGATGCAATTGTTTTTCAGCATGCGCTGTGCGTTGTCGTTGTTGTTCTAAAGCCTGTTCTAAGGTCTTGGCTTGCTGATCCAGTGCATCGCGCCATTCCGCAGCGACACGGTAGACTTGTCCTGCATGCTGCTCGGTCAGTTCAGCCAACTGTTGACGTAGGTCTTTGCCTTGCTGAATTAACTGCTCTACAGACTGGCTCAATTGAGCAAAACTTTGATGTTCCAGTTGTAGTTGATACTGGCTCTTTTCAAGTATTTGCTGCTGTTGATGCAGGTCGGAGTCCAGCTGTTTTTTTACAGACACATACTGCATGCGCTGCTGTAATTGTTGCTGCAACTGAGGTAGCCATACCATAGGCGGTTGCGACTGGTACTGCTCGGGCAGTGCACTCAGAAGCGGTTGTATCAGCTGATCAAGCTGCTGACGTTGCTGTAAAGCCAGTTGTAACTGGTGCAATTGCTGTTGTTGCTGACGCCATTGTTGTAAGTGTTGCTGGAGCTGTTGTTCCTGCTGTTGCGACAACTCTAGCTGCTGGACCAGACTCTGGGTGTGATTTGCCAGTAACTGCGTAAATGTAGCAAGATCGTTGTGATGCGCTGTGATAACTTCGAGCTTAAGCAGTTGCGATTTACATTCAGCATAGAGTTGCTGAATCTGATTTTCCAAGGCCTGGCAACGCTGTTGCTGTTGTTCAATCACCGTTTGTGCTTTGGAGGTTTCAATCCTTTGCTGTTGCTGAGATTGCAGGTGCTGATCCAGCTGCTGTTTCGCCTGTTGTAACTGTTGTTCCTGTAACTGGTTCAGGCTGTGTTCCAGACGTTCATGGGCTGCATCAACAAAAGGATGGACGGAACTCCCACAAACCATGCATGGCTCATCGGGTTTTAACCGGACACGAAGATCCTGCACACTTTGTGCATGCAATAAACGTTGCTGGGCAAGTATCTGTTCGAGTTGTTCATAGGCCAGTTGTTCGGCTTGAATCTGTTGTTGCTGCATCTGTTCAGCATCTTGCAGCGCTTTCAGCTGCTGCTGTTGAGTGTGTACAGTCGATTGCAGTTGTTCAAATTCTTGTGATTGTTGAACTGCGTATTGCACACGTTGCTGCAGCAGGTCGAGCTGACGCTGTTCAGCTTGGCCTTGTTGACGCGTTTCCTGAATCGCTTTGAGCTGCTGATCTAGCTGTTCCAGACTACGATACTGTTGTATCCATTGGTTTAGATTGACTGAAAGCGCTGTGGCGGTTTTTTCCAGTTCAGCCAAAGACTGATTGAAGCTTTCAGGATTCTGCTGCTGAAGTTGTTGCTGCTGACGCATATAGTCCTGTATGCGTTGTAAGGTACTTTGCGGTTCCAGATCAAACACATTTAAAAAGTCAGATTCCGCCAATTGCTGTGTGACTTTTTCCTGTCGTGTCTGAAGCTGATTCAATGTCTGTTGTTGCTGTTGCAACTGCTCTTCTAAAGGCTGTAAACGGAGAGTTTTAAACTGGCTTTGTTCTGCATGCAGTTTTTTGTACTGCTCCGATACTGTATCAATTGCATGATCCAGTTTTAAACCTGCTTCCAGATGTGGCTTCAGGCCTACCAAATGTTGCTGAAACTGTTGCTGCTGTTGTTGCAAGGCGGTAAGTTTGGCCTCTTCTGCTACAAAGCACTGTTTGAGCTTTTCAAATTCCAGCGTGAATTGGGTGTGCTGGTGCTGAATCTGCTCTTTTTGAGGGACTAAACGAGTACGACTGACGAACTGATCTCGAATCGACTGGAATTCATCTAGCTGCTCCAGTAACTGTTGCTGCCCAGCAGACTTGTTTACTGCATCCAGCTGTACCTCATAGACTTCTTTTTTGGCATGGACTTCTGCATACAGTTTATGTCGGTCCAGATGCCATTGTTTCTCATTTTCAAGCAGTTTTTCGGATTGCTGCAGATTCTGAAGCTGTAAAGATAAGGAACTTTGTTGCTGTTTTAAGGCACTCATGTCTTCTTCAGACAGAATTTCAATATGCCCGATCAACTTTTCCAGATCGTTGCGCTGGTTTTTAACTTCACTAAATTTTTCTGCAGCTTTCTGACTGACCAGACTGAAAATTTGCGAATTGGTCAGATATTCCAGCAAGTCCGCGCGTTCATTATCTTTGGCTTTAAGAAAGGCACCGACTTCCGACTGTGCCAATAAAACCGCGCGGGTAAACTGCTCAAAACTTAAGCCCACCAGCTTTTCAATCAAGGGTGTGACTTCGGATATTTTTTGAGTCAGCGTCGTGTCATCATCAATGCACTTAATGTAACGGTCTACTTTTAAATTACCATCGACTTTCTGGCGTGCCCGTTTAATTTCCCAACGTGCCATATAGCGTTTGCTGTCGAGCGCAATAAATTCCAGCTCGGCAAAACCATGCACACAGCCACGGCGTAAAATATTCTTGGAATCCTTGATGGAAACATCCTGACCACCGGCATCTTTCAGGCTGCCTGACGCACCTTTTAGCCGTGGGATTTCATTGTACAGTGCCAGACACATGGCATCGAGCAGGGTGGATTTCCCGGCACCGGTTTTTCCAGTAATCGCAATCAATCCGGCATGAACCAGTGGGCTGGATTCAAAATCAATATGATGAGTGCCAGTGAGAGATGCCAGGTTATTCAGGCTTAGACGTAAAATTTTCATGGCCAATCCTAGGCTTGTTGTTTTTGTGCGAGTTCGTGCTGGGCTTCAATCAATAATTCCTGAAAATCCCGTTGTACCGAATGATCCTGCTCATAGCCCATTTTTTTCCAGATATTGAAAAACAAAGCTTCCGGGGTCGGTGGTGCCAGATCAATCTTCGAATCTCCGGGTGTATGTGCGGCTTGTTGCTGATAAATCCGGCTGATGCGTAGCAGACGATAACGGTTGGCGGGCAAAGCCAGCTCAATTTGCTGGCGTAAATCTACCGGAGGCGGAGCATCGGTGGTGTATTCTATTTCCAGAAAATGCCGTGCAGATAGCTGTTCAATTTCTCCGGCAGGTAGCGCCTGAATTTGAGTAATTAAATTTTCCAGCTTTTCCCGAATCCGGAACAGCTCAACGGTACGCGGAATGGTTAAGGCATCATACTGAAAGCAGTTTTCCAGGTTTTGTTCAGGATCAATCCGGACTTCAATCACCTGATGCGGATAATTTATTTCACTAAATGACAGGGGAATGGGTGAGCCACTATAACGAATGTGCGGCTGACCGACCTTTTGCGGTTTATGCAAATGACCGAGTGCGACATAATCAATCACGTCATCAAACAGCGCCGTCGACAGGGCTTCTTCATTACCGACAATAATCGGACGCTCAGAGTCAGAAGTCTCACCGCCTTGCATATGCGCATGTGACATTAAAATCAGTGCCTGGTGCGGCTGTTTGCGCGCCTTGGCTTCGGCAATCAGCTGTTGATGCAGATAGCTGATGGCATTCTGACTATTGCTGGTATGTTCATTCAGTCCGGTAATTTCAGCACTGCGTAAATAGGGCAGGGTCAGACACCAGGCGATGATATTTTTATTCTGGTCATAAATCGGAATTAATAGACGATCCAGATTCAGGGTGTTCTCGGCAGTTCGGCCTACAATTCCCACCGCTTTGGCATTGAATTTAGCCAGCAAAGGTTCAACCTGCTCAATCCGGTAGCCGGAATCATGATTGCCTGCAATCATCAGGGTCTGCATATGCGGCGCCAGGTCATGCGCATCGGCCAGAAACTGATACAGCTGTCTTTGCGCACTCGAAGCCGGATTGATCACATCAAAAATATCACCGGCAATCAGCAGGGCATGGGGCTGCTTTACTTTAATTTGCTCCAGCAGCCAATTCAAAAACTGCGCATGTTCAAATTCACGGTCATGGTTATGGAAAAATTGTCCCAGATGCCAATCGGAAGTGTGAAGAAAATGAACTGCCATGTAGATGAACCTTTAGATGTCTGCCTTGCTACTATAGGAAAAAGCGCAGGTAAAAATCTACTTGAAAAAGAAATTTTCATCTGGCTGTGGTTTATCGCCATCTGAATTTATTTTAATCAAGGCGAAAATAAACGGCTGATTGCCTATCAATCCTAAATATTGAAAAGTCCTGCGATCCGTCAGGCTTAAAAAAATATGGTTTTTAAAAAATAAAAACCGACGATTCGAGTGATGATGAAATCGTCGGTCAAAATTTGTGTTACATGAAGATTTTGGCTGCTATTCAAAATTTTCCTGTACACTAGACTTATTGCTTTAGCTCTAAAGGTCAACAAAAATTCGTGGATGCCAGTCCAAATTTTTGTACCTTGTACTCTATATAACGTCACCTTGTAGTGGATGGTTGACAATAAAATGAAAAAAAACCTAATTTTTTTTATACTAGTTAGTTGAAGATCACAGAGTCATGCATATGCTGCCGCTAAGTCGTTATTTTATCTGGTTTTTCTTTATCTGTTTTATTTTTACCTGTATCTGCGGTGTACTGGCGGCCTTGCTGCCAATGGGTATGGGTGCAGTCTTGACGATTGTTCCCTATCTGGTAGCCATGATTTGGGTGCTCTTTAAATTTTTAAAACAGCAAAAACGCGCACCGACTCAGGCAGAGCGCAAAAAAATCACCCTCGGGTTTAGCCTGATTTATTGGGGTTATAATTTATTATTTCTCTTGCTCGGTATTGTCATTGCAACCCGGTCTAATCCGAATGCCTGGCAGGACTTTATGCTGTATCTACAGCAGCCACAGTTTATGAGTATCGTTGCGATTATGTTCCTGATAATCGCGATTCCGCTATATTTATTGACCTACTGGTTCTATGGCAAGCAGGCACAGCGTATGGCAGATAAAATGTTTGGCAATTCACCGCAATCCTAATAGGTGAAGCATGCTGTGTCGATTGATATTTATAGATTGATCGCATGGCTAAAGATACAAATACACCACTACAAAGATTCTTTCTGTTTAAAAATCTGAAAGTGGGTGGCGTATAATTTAAACCAAGAAAATAATAAGGTGACGAGTGACTGATGTATAAACCTGTCGTGCTGGTGACTGGGGCCAGTGGTTTTATTGGCAGTCATCTCGTGCGGTTTTTATTAGAGCGCGATTATCGGGTGATTGGCCTGACCCGTCGAAAAAATCAACGTGAACCGCATCCGGATTTTCACTGGATTAACCGGCTGGATGAGTTAAAACAACATCAGATTGATTATGTAGTGAATCTGGCTGGCGAAAGTATTGGTCAGGGCCGCTGGACGGCAGCGCGTAAAAAGAAATTGCTGGATAGCCGTTTAGATACCACCAGACAGTTATTTGATTATTTAGAAAAAAATCAGATTAAACCAAAACGGATTATTTCAACATCGGCCGTTGGCTATTATGGTATTGATCCGACAGAGCACTGGGAACAGGTCTGTACGGAACAAAGCCCGCCACAAGATATTTTTATGTCTGAGCTCTGTGCCAAGTGGGAACAACTGGCCTTATCCTATACCGGGCTGAACACCAGAATTGTTCGCTTTGCTGTGGTTTTCGGTCAAGGCGGCGGGATTCTTCCGCAGATGTTGTTACCGATTAAATTGAATCTGTTCGGGCGGATTGGTCATGGGCGTCAGCCAGTCACCTGGGTGCATTTGCAAGATGTATTACGTGCGATTGAATTCTTGATGCTTGAAACCACGACCGAGCAGATATTTAATGTGGCCGCGCCAGAAAAAAGTAGTCAGGCTCAGTTTGCACGCACTGCAGCTCAGCTACTGAAACGCAAACCCTTACTGCCACTGCCGGCATGCAGCCTGAAAATGATGCTGGGAGAACAATCACAACTGGTATTAAACGGTCAGTATGTACAGCCCAAAGCTTTGCAGGAGGCTGGA
The DNA here is from genome assembly GCF_019038395.1 of Acinetobacter sp. BY419. Lineage (GTDB taxonomy): Bacteria > Pseudomonadota > Gammaproteobacteria > Pseudomonadales > Moraxellaceae > Acinetobacter. The sequence continues at coordinate 8,832 of NZ_JAGFXZ010000027.1, read as the reverse complement.
TTCCAGTTTCATTATCCAACCCTGAAAGAAGCGCTGAGCAATATCTTAAAACGCTAAGCGACCTGGCTCCAATAAACGGGCCGGATCATAGGGCTGCGGATCAACGCTTGGCGTTTGTTCAAGGATTAATTGAGCGAGTAGTTTGCCTGATGCCGGCCCCATACATAAACCATTACGGAAATGTCCAAAATTAGCCCAGGCATTGTGTAGCTTGGGAATTTTGCCAATATAGGGAATACCATCGGGAGAGCTGGGTCTTAATCCCGCCCATTGCTTGACCAGCGGAAAATCTGCCAGTTCTGGCACCATCTCTAAACAGGCTTGCAGAATATCCTGCCGGATGTCAGCAGAAGGCGAGGTGTCAAAACCGACCTGACGCATACTGGAACCACATAAAACATGCCCGTCCTGTCGTGGAATCAGGTACATGACCTTGTTCATACACATGGTGGACAGCCAGTTTTCTGGAGTTTTAAACAGCAGCATCTGGCCTTGCACCGGTTGTACCGGAATCTCGAGATCTAGTTGCTCTGACCAGCGCTGTGACCATGCACCTGTGGTAAACACGAACTGGTCGGCCTGAAAAATGTGACCCTTTTCATCCGAGATATTTTTTAGCTGGCCTTGCTGAATATTGAGCCGAGTGATTTTACAATCTTCTTGCCAGGTGACACGCGGATGCTGCTTTAAGTAGCTAATGATCGACTGTAATAGTCGTGGATTACGGATATTGGCCAGCTCGGGGAAATAAATCGCCTGTTTGAACTTGCTCTGATCAATTCGGGGATTGATCTGTTGCAGCTGAGGCTGATCTAGCCATTCGGCCTGTTGCTGCGGATCTTGATGTGTTTCGGCATAACTTAAACCAATTTTAAAATCGGCTTCATCAAAAATCAGCATGCCTGTTGCATGAATCTGGAAATCAATACCCGTCACTGGCTGCAATTTTTGATTCCACTCCTGATATAGCGGTTTGGCATGGCGAGCAAGGGCATTTACAGCAACTGGATAACGCCAGGGATACATCGGGGAGAGGATGCCACCTCCAGCCCAAGATGCAGCCTGTCCAGCGGCTTGCTGATCAAAAAGAGTAACAGAACATCCCTGTTCAAGCAGTTCCAGCGCCGACATCAACCCGGTGATGCCAGCGCCGATAATGGCGATATGCATTGCGCCGAAATCCTTTTACTTCATGTCTTTCAGTTTAAGCGCAGCTTCTTCGGCAAAATAAGTCCAGATGCCGTCTGCACCGGCACGGCGGCAGCTCATCAGCGATTCAATAATCACATTGTCAGATAACCAGCCATTTTGAATTGCCGCTGCCAGCATCGCGTATTCACCACTGACCTGATAGACAAAAGTTGGCACACCGAACGTATCTTTCACTTCACGGACGATATCCAGATAAGGCATGCCCGGTTTGACAATCACCATGTCGGCGCCTTCCTGAATATCCAGCGCAATTTCATGCAGGGCTTCAGCACGGTTACCAACATCCATTTGGTAATTGTATTTATTGCCGCCTTTTAAGTTGCTTGCAGAACCGACTGCATCACGGAAGGGGCCATAAAAGCTCGATGCATATTTGGCTGAATAGGCCATGATACTGGTATAAATATAGCCGTTCGCCTCAAGAGCCTGACGAATCGCCCCGATCCGGCCATCCATCATGTCACTTGGGGCAAACACATCTGCGCCTGCTTCGGCATGGCTCAAGCCCTGTTTAATCAGACATTCGACCGTTTCATCATTTAAGACATAACCAGTTTCATCAATAATGCCATCCTGACCATGGGTGGTATATGGGTCTAATGCGCCGTCAGTAATCAGCACCATTTCTGGCAGTTCTTTTTTTAATAAACGTAAAGTGTTTTGTACCAGACCATCTTCATGCCATGCGGCTTCTGCAGTCAGGCTTTTATCTTCTTGTGGGGTGACCGGAAATAGCGCCAGTTTATTGACACCGAGTTCTAGCAGGCGTTCTGATTTTTTTAACAACAAGTCAGCTGACAGGCGCTGGATATTCGGCATACTGGGAATATCTTGAGTCTGGTTTTGACCTGGCAAGACAAATACTGGATAAATGAGATGATCTGCCGCGAGATGGGTTTCACGAACCATCGAACGTAAATGTTCATTTTTACGAATACGACGCATGCGAGTTGCAGGAAACGCGGGACGATTGAACGTATAAGTCATAAAAATCTCAGTAATCAGTATTAAACTAGGCCTCTATTGTAGCCCTAACTCAAATTTTTGGGCATAAATTAGCGGTTTTTTATTGTGGTGGATTCGAGCAGAGTGATGAGTAAGACAGAGAGAAGCTGGACAGGTAATATACATCTGGGCTCGAAAGTGGATATTGATGTGGTCCTGAATCAGCTGGTACATGCTTTTAATAGTTCTCCTTTTTTTAAGCATAATGGCATGACCATGCGCGTGGTCGAGGGCCAGATTGAGGCTTATGTGGAAATGCAGGATTTCATGATTGGCAATGTGGCTTTTCAGATTCTGCATGGGGGGCTTGCGGCCACGATCCTTGACAGTATTGGCGGGATTGTTGCCATGGGCGAACTGTATAAAAAAGCTGAACCTGAAACGATTGCAGATACGATCAAAAAAGTGTCCCGCTTGGCCACGGTCGATATGCGTGTTGATTATCTGGCGCCTGGACGTGGCAAATATTTTATTGCGCGTGCAGAAACCTTACGTTTGGGGCGAAAGGGCTGCACCATGCGCATGACCATGGTAAACGATGAAGATAAGGCGATTGCAACCGCAATTGCGTCTTATGCCTATTAATAAATTAATGAAATAAGAAAGTTGAAAAAGCACTGTTCAACAGTGCTTTTTTTTATCATGATTCAATATGCGTCTGGAGGATTTAGAGATCAGATTTAGCCCGTTTTAAGGCATTCTGCCATTTGGCTAGATGTGCTTCTCTCTCATTATTTTCCATTTTGGGTTCAAAAGCACGTTCCAGCTGCCAGGACTCGGCAATTTCATCCAGGTTGGAAAATACTCCAGCTTTTAAGCCGGCCATGGCGGCCGAGCCCCAGGCAGTAGCTTCCAGCATTTTCGGACGTAGTACCGGTACATTCAGAATATCTGCCTGAAATTGCATCAGCATGTCATTGCTACTCGCACCGCCATCGACGCGCAATTCTTTTAAAGGATGGGCAATATCGGATTGCATCGCACTGAGGACATCCGATACTTGAAAGGCGATTGACTCTAATGCGGCACGGGCGATATGCGCTTTGGTGGTGCCGCGAGACATGCCGCATAACAAGGCACGCGCTTCACTATCCCAATGCGGCGCGCCGAGTCCGGTAAATGCCGGCACCAATACCACGCCGTCACTATGTTCGACCTTACAGGCTAGCTTTTCTACATCACTGCTTTTTTGAATAATCCCGAGGCCGTCGCGTAACCATTGCACTACAGCGCCGGCCATAAATACGCTGCCTTCCAGCGCATAGGTGGTTTGATCATGCGCTTGCCAAGCGAGGGTGGAAAGCAGCTTGTTCTGACTGAGCTGAATATCATGACCGGTGTTGAACAGCATAAAACAGCCTGTGCCATACGTGTTTTTAGCACTCCCCACCTCAAAACAGGACTGACCAAACAGAGCAGATTGCTGATCACCCAAAATACCGGTAATGGGAATATTGGCACCGAGTAAACCTGAGGCTGTGTCAGCGACATAACAGTCTGAACTAATAATTTTCGGCAATACCGAAGCAGGGATATTAAATAGCTGAAGCAGTTCTTCATCCCAGATTTGTTGGTGCAGATTCATCAACATGGTGCGAGAAGCATTACTGGCTTCAATCACATGCTCTGCGCCTTGGGTCAGATTCCAGATCAGCCAGCTGTCGATGGTACCAAACGCCACATGACCTTGTTCAGCCAGTGCCCGTACTCCCTCGACATGCTCCAGAAACCAGACCAATTTTCCCGCACTAAAATAAGGGTCAATCCGTAACCCGGTTTTTTGCTGAATTTTGGACATCCAGCCTTTTTCAATCAGCTGGTTACACCAGTCAGATGTGCGGCGGTCTTGCCAGACGATTGCCGGTGCAAGCGGTTTGCCGTTTCTGCGATCCCAGACCACCGTGGTTTCTCGTTGGTTGGTCAGGCCAATGGCTTTAATATCCTTCGCCAGAATACCTGCGGTAGCGAGAGCTTGCTGTACCACCGCAATTTGTGAACTCCAGATTTCTTGCGCATCTTGTTCCACCCAACCCGAATGCGGGGTCTGAATATGCGTTTCACGTTGAGCTGTTGCCTGGATTTGTCCATGTTCATTAAAAATAATGGCCCGGCTTGAGGTGGTTCCCTGATCCAGGGCCAGTAAATAGCTCATAAATTTTTCTGTTATACGGCTTGAAAAGTAAAATATTAGCGCAATAATGTAATTAAGCACATCAAGTTGTGTAAATGTTCAGAAAATGCATCGTAATTTTTGACAGTTATGCTATGATGGCTTCGTACTTTGGGGGTGTTTCTGGCTTCGACGCTGGTGATGAAACTCATAGATGCATGCCGAGAGCGCATTTTCTCTCGTAAATCAAATTTGCATTTTTTAGTCGCAAACGACGAATCATACGCTCTAGCTGCCTAAGGGCAGCTTGTCCGCCTCTCCGAATACTTGTGGTTAGAGAGACCGACTGAAGCGCACGCACACAAGGCCGTATAAAGCCAAGCCTCGGGGCTTTGTACTAAACTAAGAGGATCGCGATTTGTACCCTGTTCGTCGGGTCACAAAGAGTTAAAACAATAGACGATATCTAAGCATGTAGTATTCTCGAGCGTAATGCTGGCGGACGCGGGTTCAACTCCCGCCACCTCCACCAAATTTATAAATTCACATGACGTTGCATAACGACTTATGAATTGGAAAGCCCTGACCTGTAAAGGATTCAGGGCTTTTTTACGTGTATTTATAACGAATCATCAATAACTATAGTAATGCTTGTCGTGTATCACATCTTGTATCATTCGATAGTTATTGAAACCGAAGTGATACAAAAATGAAAAGGTCAGACATTAAGAAAGCGACTGCTGTCAGATACCATTCTCGAAAACTTAGAATCTGAAGATAAAGATTATCGCGAGCTTGACGGTAATGGGCTTTACTTCTTTGTTAAAGCGAATGGCACTAAATCATGGCAACTGAGATTTAAAAAGCCCGATGGGAAATGGTCATGGTTGGGTATCGGCGCTGTTCGATACGCTCATAATCAACACGGCTAAGTTTGATCATAAAATCAATCTTTCTGGGCACACCCTTGAACAATAAAACTTGCTTAGTCTCGTCAATGCTGTCGATGGTATAAACCCGATACAAATAACCGCTGCCATTGACCAGAAAAAAGCCCTGTCCTGTATCAGGCATCGCTGCCAAGTCATCAAGCTCAGCACGATTACCAAAAACATGCTCCTGATAAATAAAACCAGAGAGAGAAATGTTATCATCTCCTGAGCCTATAAATTGACGTTTCTTGCGTCCTGTGGCCACAGCATTGTCTGCGTATTGCCTAGGTTATTGGAAGTTTATAAAGGAAGGGTAAAATTGGGGATAAATTAAGATTTATTTTTACTTAAGTTATTAAAATTATTTTAAATATTTCTTCGGTTCAATTGTCACCATACTAAGTGTACAGCTTCTCTGCATACAAGAATGAGTATTGATAAACCATCAAAAAAAAGTGGCGAAGAATTTCTATTTTCATAGTTCATTCTTCGCCAGTATCTAATATTAGATTTCTTCTAAAGCATAAGATTTTGCAATGTCATGACCATTCTCTTTTACGATATTTAAACCGGGTACGATGCGTTTTTGCTTATTACGGAAAACATTTAAAGGATCTTCAAAGTCACGTACATAACCGAGTGCGAAGCAAGCACATTGATAACCCATTAACTTCAACATATCGTCTGAAAGTGTTGCAGCAATCTCAGGCGGTGTTGCCAAGTATTGATTTTCTTCTTGGCGTAACCAGCCTGCAGAATAAGTAATGTTAATAGATTGGCGAACTTTATCTGTTTTATTTTCACCTGCGCCATGGTAAATCTTACCGGTATAAATCAGAACTGACCCCTTTTTCATTTCAGCACACACTGTTTGCTCAGGTGTAAATTTTTGACGTGTACCCGCATACATACTTTTAGGAACTAAACGAGTTGCACTATTTTCTTCTGTATAGTCCGTCAACGCCCAAAGTAAGTTGAATTGAGTTTCAAATTCATCAGGAAAATTAAAGAAGTCCCAAGTCAGTTGGTCTTGATGTAATACTTGTGCAGGAGAGCCGGGGTATACACTAATAATTTGGGTTAAGTTCAGCTGGAACGTAGAAGACTTAGATAAGTGCTTTTGGGCAGCATCTAGAATTACTGGTAAGGCAATTAATTCACGTGCCGTTTCTGAGCGTGCTACCAGTGAACCTGTACGTTTGGTCGTGTGTCCCAAAAAACGGTCACAGCCATAAGGGCTTGTATCAATAAACTCTGCCATTTCTTCGGCAATTTTATCCATGACCTCACTATCAACTAAATTATCAATGATGCAGTAACCATGTTCTTTCACAGCATTAATAATTTCTTCACTGCTCACTGTATTTGCAAAACGCACTAATTCCATCTTATTTCTCCACACTAACTACAAGTCGTTGAAATAAAATTAAGCGGTTTCTCAAAAGGCAGCATCTAACCTTAGTTATATAAAAATAGAAAAAATCATATAAGGTTGGAATGATTTTTGCTTTATCTATATAAAATAACAAATGGATGAACCAGTGCTTGAAGAACGCTTGATTATTGAAAGTTCCTTAATTCTCGCCAAACACTATTTAGACGCTGAAGGGGCAATTTTTTATAAAGTTGATGAACATAATCAAGATGCTTTAATTAATTCAAATATTAATATCCCTAAGCAATTTGTAGATAAATATAATGGAATACTACAAGCGTATGATCCATTGAATGTCGAATATTTTTTAAAAAGTCATGACAGTACAAATTTATTGAGTCGTAGTCTGCAAACCAAGCCTAAATCGGAACCTTATAAAATTTTTGTAAATCAATGTGGGATTAATGAAATTATGGAAATTGTGTTCTGGAAAAATAATCATGCTTATGCTGGTATTGCTTTGACTAATCCAAATGAGCATAAAAAACAGGATTACTCCGCAATACAGGCCTTACAACATATTCTTAGCACAAGTATTTTTAGAAATAGATGATTTCAAACAACAGATTATTAAAAATTCTTTATTAGAGATGAAACTAACGCGGCGGGAAATTGAAGTATGTTTATTGGTGATGGAGGGGTATGCCAATAAAGATATTTCGAACAGTATGAATATTTCCCTGGGGACTGTAAAAATTAACATGAACCGTATTTTTGAAAAATTAAATCTTGATGATCGCCTCCATTTAAATGTTCTCCTCCATCAATTGATTAAATAGGAGTAAATGCTAGCAGGAAATTGGTCAATACTAATGCATCAAGGTTTCTGAAGGTAGCTCACCAAACATCGCTTTATAGTTGGCAGTGAAATTACTTGGATGCCAAAATCCCCATTCACACGCTATATCTTGCACTGATTTTATTTGTGGATCAGCCTTCTTGAGGTTGCGTTTTACTCGGTTTAAACGCACTGCTTTCAAATATTGCGCTGGACTTGTTCCCATAATTTCATGAAAACATAGCTGTAAAACTTTCTGACTTACCCCCAATGTTTTTGCAGATTTCGGTTATTTATGGGAGGATTACCCACCGACTTGTAGAAATAAACACATCATTCCTGTAAATGGTCGACCGTTGGTAAAAAACAGTAATCAGGAAAAAATTAAGACAACAATTAGTCTCATTTCATATTCCTATCTAGGTATGAATCGATATAAATTGCCTAGAAATCTTACATATAAATTCGGAGCGGTACGTTTCATTAACCAAAGCAGTTTGGCATCTAGTTGTGGAATAGTGTAAAGCTGGTCTTTATCCAGACGGTCCAAAGTCAATTTAGCGACTTTATTGCTAGTGGTAAATGCAAAATTAGTCAAGGCATAGTCCAAAATCGCTTGATGTGGAACTTTGCCATTTTTAATAATATTGGTCGGTACTAGCGTCGGACAGACAACATTAACTTTGATATTAAATTTTCTAAGCTCAGCAGCCAGAGTTTCCGATAAAGCACGTACACCAGCCTTAGTAACGTTATATGCTGCCATTTCTGGGACAGCCGTATAGGAAGCGGCAGAAGCCACATTAATAATTGCCCCGTACCCTAACTGTTTAAACTTAGGTACAAAATAATGACAACCATGAATCACTCCCCATAAATTCACATCAGCAACCCATTTCCATTCTTCCAGGGTCATTTCATCAAATTTACCGCCCATACCCACGCCCGCATTATTAATCACTAATGTGGTCGGATGCTGCATCAATTGTTCAGCCTGATTTGCCAGTTGTCTGACCTGTTCGGCATTGCTAACATCACATTTTACTGCAAAAGCTCGAGCGCCCAGCGCTTCAACCAGTGCTACTGTTTCTTCAGCAGCCTCTAAGTTAATATCAGAACAGACTATCATACCGCCACGTTTAGCCAGCTCAAGTGCAAAGCTGCGGCCAATCCCGCTTCCGGCGCCTGTAACGACAGCAAATACTTTCTGGCTTGGCTTTATTTTTTTTCTAAATAACCTGAATCCTGCTTAAGCCGATGATTTCATAATTTGAATTTTTGGCTTATTTCGATGGGTTAATTGATATGCACATAGCGAAGCATAAATTCCGCTGAGAAATCCATGAAGACTACGTGCTTT
>NZ_JAGFXZ010000026.1 GCF_019038395.1 Acinetobacter sp. BY419 | reverse complement strand
TAAGTTCTTTATCCGACATAGACACCAACATATCAAACCGTCCGCTTCGATAATCGCAAAAGCATATATTCTAAAAGCGGACATTTTTACTTTGGAGAAACCGGACATTTCTATTTTGGGCTTACATAGCATGTTTCGTATAACACGTATTATGTTAATTTTAGGGAAATTTAAATATTTAAATTTTCTGAAATCGTAATATTTATAAGAGTCAAATAATGCTAATAAAAGGATGCTGGATTCTTTCCTTGTATGCTCTGTTACTTATTGGGTGTACATCAAAGGATATTCCTCAAGAGGGGGAAATAGTGACATGGAAACAAAATCCACAACTTATTGTAAAAGCGAAACTTGGGCCGCGTCGGGAACATATTCCCGATCGGTTTGATTCTGAATTTTATCGACCTGCACGTGAACACTACTTAGGTCAATTTCCAATTGATTATGTAACTGAAAAATTTCCACCGATTACGCAGGAAGAAGCCAATCAATTGCCGATGCCGGACTCTAATCGGCAATTAGAATTTTACTTGATATTGAATGGAACGAATGTTCAAGCGACAGATAGTGATCTGCTAGACCATAAAGATCAAATTAGAGTAAGCGTAGAAGGATTACCTTTGGACTTAAGAGAAGGTAATTTTAATACTGAAAAAGTATTTATCAGCAATTTAGCTTCAAAGTATGTCAAGCGTCATTCAAAATTTAAAAAATATGGCTTAGATTGTTATATTAGAAGTTTTTCTGATGATTTTTTATTCTGTTTCGGGCCTACAAAAAATGGCGGAGTTTTCTTACATTTAAATAGAGGGAGTGACAAATCAATTAATGCAATTCAAGGAAATATTTATAAATTGAATAAATATGGTGGAATATGGCTTAAGTGGGAAACTGATTTAAATAATTGGGATAAATGGCAAGAAATTGATAGCGCAATTTGGCACTTATTAGACACATGGAACTCGGCTCCATCATCTCAAAAAAGTAACTAAATTTATTCTCATTTAATATAATGGGCATTATACGAAGTACACTTGTATATTAATTTAAATATCAATAACTTAAAAACCTAACACTGATTATAAAATGCACAAAAATCGGCTCTTGTAATAAGTTGGTGAGTTTTTAAGCAAATCTGTAGCATTTCGCCAGTAAAACCGGTTAAAAAGCGGTCAAAATGGCAACCTGTGCCCAATTCACAAGGATCTGGGCTCGGAAACTATCCCCAATTTCTGGGGATAAAATTTAGGCTATTTTATACACTTTGGCACACCTTAATCTCGACCTTGGTATCTATTCATCATCTTTATTTTTAAACTCTTTAATGAGCCATTTTAAACATCAAGGTGTATGTGCTGATTAACTTCTTCTGTCTTTCCCAAGTCATTGGGGAAAGACATGACCTTCAGTTTTAAGCGCTACGCTTCAAACCTTCAAGTCGTAGGGAATCAGTCATATTTAACAACAGTTTTTCGGTTTTTGTCCAACCTAGACATCCGTCAGTGACTGACTGACCATAAACCATCTCTTCAGAAATTTTCTGATTCCCATCAACCAGATGACTTTCTAGCATTACACCGCGAACCTTGGTTTGTAAGCGTTGTGCCACGATCTGTTCCAGTACTTCAGGTTGCAACATCGGATTTTTCGAGCTGTTGCCATGACTACAGTCAATCACTAATGCTGGCAATTCCTTCTGATGTTTAGTCCGGATTCTCTCGATTTCAGCCAGTTGGTAATTAGGTCCACTATTCGAGCCACGTAAAATCAAATGTGCTTTAGGATTACCTTGAGAATGTAAAATACATGGCAAACCTGACTGACTCATTCCCAGGAATTGATGTGAATGAGAGGCAGACTGAATTGCATCCAATGCAATCTGGATAGAACCGTCAGTGCCATTTTTGAAGCCAATGCTGTATGGCATATGACTTGAAATTTCACGGTGAATCTGTGATTCGCTGGTACGAGCCCCAATCGCCCCCCAAGCCAGCAGATCATCGAAATAAGCGGTGGCCATCGGGCTGAGGATTTCAGAGGCAATCGGCAGCCCCATTGCAATAATTTTCAGGTATAAGTCACGGGATTTTTCCAATCCCAATTGCATATTCGACGAACCGTCCAGATTTGGATCGTAAAGGAAACCTTTCCAGCCCACTGTAGTGCGTGGTTTTTCGATATAAGCACGCATGACCAGAAAAATCTGATCAGAAACCTGAGCTTGTAGTTGTTTTAATTTTTCTGCATATTCTAGCGCGGAAGCTTCCTCATGAATGGAACATGGGCCTGTAATCACCATCAAACGATGATCCTTGCCTTCTAGTATATTTTGAATGGTTTGACGATGTTCAGCGACTTGATTGGCACATTGCGGAGACAGTGACAATTGCTGCTTAAGCTGCTGCGGTAAAACTAAAATGCTTTCAGCATGATGTTGTTGTGATGTATTAGTAGGGATATTCATGACTTTAATCCTGGGACTGAAAATCAGTCCAAACTTTTATTTGAGCGTTATGGGTCTAATCGAAGGTGTTGTGAGTGTCATTAGCTGACTAAAATAAGACCAATAAAAGTTGTTAAAGTATGAATAATTAAAGTTTGTCATGGCTGTCTCCAAAAATATTGTAAAAAAATTAAAGGCATAAAAAAACCTGATCAGGGTTGCCGATCAGGTATAAACTGGTGGGCAACCTTTTCATTGCCCAAACGCATTCAGGCAATTAGCTAAACTGCCAGAAATAAAAATATGCGTTTGAAATCATAGGTTGCTTTAACATGTTATGTCTTTCATAAATGTGAATCTAAAATTAAAATACGCGCTCTGTAAGCATTTGACAAGCATTTGACAAGCATTAAGTATAAAAAAATATTTATTAACTTTTCTACTTTTATTTATGAATCATCAGACAGAGAAATATCTCAATAAAAGTGGCAAAACCCGCAGATATGTTGCAGGTTTTGCCCACGAAACTTCATTTTTTATCTGAAGATGAATAATTAACGTGAAACACGATTCCAGGCATCACGTACTGCAAATTTAGCCTGTTCCCAGTTTAAACGCGATTGACCTTTTACTTGTTCCCATTTCACTTTCAGATCAGGTTCCACATCTTCAAAACGCGTATGGGCATCATAGCTGCCACGGTTTTCATAACCGACCCGATAAGCCGTATCATAATCACGGTCATAATCCAGATCGCTATATGTAGTACGGGCATCTGAGTAATATGGCGTATTGATCGAATTATCACGCCAGTAAGCCTGCTCTTCAGTTGGATTTACAGCTTCGCCTATACCTTTACCTGCCAGACCACCAACAACTGCACCCACAATACCGCCCACAGCAGCCCCTACAGGACCACCTGCTGCACCAATTGCTACACCTGCAGCTGCACCACCAGCTGCACCCAATCCTGTACCTACAGGATGTGCGCCAGGCTCGCCAGTAATCGGATCTGCATTTAAATCATCGCGGACATCTTCTGGAGAGTTCTTAATAACATCACGATCAAAATTATCATTCGACATAAAATTTATCCTTATTTTTTAAAATGGTTTTAATCACGTATATCTATACGTCCTATTTAATATAAGCATCTGGAATGTAATAACATTAGTTTGCTTGTGCTCTTTAGGTGAGTCTGTGTGAGGCTTTAATGCACTAATGTATCCTGAATCAAGTGAAATCCGCATAAAAAAGACCGGTATTAAACCGGTCTTTTTCTACTTTAAACTACACAAATAATTTATTCAAAATGAATCACGGTACGGATAGACTTGCCTTCATGCATCAGGTCAAAAGCTTCATTGATCTGATCTAGTGGCATGGTATGCGTCACAAAAGGTTCAAGCTGAATTTCACCTTTCATCGATTGCTCTACCATTCCAGGTAATTGCGAACGGCCTTTTACCCCACCAAAAGCAGTCCCCATCCATTTACGGCCTGTGACTAACTGGAACGGTCGGGTTGAAATTTCTTTACCTGCACCTGCTACACCAATAATCACCGACTGACCCCAGCCGCGATGCGCACATTCCAGTGCTGAACGCATCACATCTACATTACCGATACATTCAAATGAATGGTCTACACCCCACCCCGTCATCTCGACAATCACTTGCTGGATTGGCTGATCATAATCTTTTGGATTAAGGAAATCCGTCGCTCCAAACTGTTTCGCCAGTTCAAACTTATCTGGATTGGTATCTACCACAATGATACGGCCTGCTTTTGCCTGGCGGGCGCCCTGTACCACAGCTAGACCAATACCGCCCAGACCAAACACAGCAACACTATCACCTTCCTGTACTTTGGCAGTGTTATGGACAGCACCAATGCCTGTAGTTACGCCACAGCCCAGCAGACATACATGCTCATGGTTAGCTTCTGGATTGATTTTAGCCAGGGAAACTTCAGCAACCACGGTATATTCAGAAAAGGTTGAACAACCCATATAGTGATAGATCGGCTGGCCATTATAAGAAAAACGGGTTGTACCATCTGGCATGACGCCTTTACCTTGGGTCGCACGTACAGCAACACACAGATTGGTCTTGCCAGACTTACAGAATAAACATTCGCCACACTCAGCAGTATAAAGTGGAATCACGTGATCACCTGGTTTCAGGCTGGTGACACCTTCACCTACCTCAACCACCACCCCCGCACCTTCATGACCCAGGATCGCAGGAAATACACCCTCAGGATCTTCACCAGACAAGGTAAATGCATCGGTATGGCATACACCTGTATGGCTGATTTTCACCAATACTTCACCTGCTTTTGGTGGAGCAACATCTACCTCAACAATCTCTAAGGGCTGGCCCGGACCAAACGCAACCGCTGCACGTGATTTCATGTAAAACTATCCTTTTTTTGCTGGTTTACAGATGACTAACAGTAACCTCTTTCTATTCGGAGATTCAACTATTAACATCGAGAGTTAAGGAATAAAAAATCCTATAATCAATGGAAGATCAATGACTAAACCTTCACCGTTTATCTGTTTAAGCGTTTTTACTTTAACCCTCATGATTTCTGGCTGCGAACTGGCGCCCAACACTGCTAAAGACGCAGAGATTACTCCAGCTCAATCTGCACAATGGATTGAGGGTCAATTTTCTAAACAGCAGATTCATGAAGGGAAAACTGCTTTTTTACCCTTGTATGACGGCTTTATGAGCATGGCGGCACGCCTGTACCTGATTAATAAGGCCCAACACCATCTCGATCTGCAATATTATATCTGGAAAGATGATTATATCGGCCACATGATGTTGGCCCAACTGTTAAAAGCTGCGGATCGTGGGGTCAAGGTACGGGTGCAGATTGATGATCAGAATGGTACGCAGCTGGATGATAAATTGCTGGCTCTCAGCCAGCATCCCAATATTCAGATAAGACTTTTTAATCCTTATAAATTCCGTAAATTGCGTGCACTTGATTATGGTTTCCGGATGAAACAGGTTAATCATCGCATGCATAATAAGCTGATCATTGCTGACGGAACCGCAGCCGTGACCGGGGGGCGTAATATCAGCAGTGAGTACTTTGATGCAAGTGACAATTTTCAATTTACTGATGTTGATATATTTTTTACAGGTAAAACTGTAGTAAAAGCTAATCAGACCTTTATCCGCTTCTGGAATGATGACCTTAGTTATACTCTTCAGCAGGTGCTAAATGATACTGGCAATATGGAAATGCTTAAAAAACTTAGAGGCGAATTTAAACGTGAACATGTAGATGCACGCGAATTAAAACGTCGGGTAAACATTGCCGAAAAACAGATCGAACAGCGTTTAAGAAAACAGCCGCTGCACTGGGCACCTGCTTATTTCGTCGCGGATACTCCCGCTAAAGCACGTCCCCATGCAAAAAATGGCGATTACATTTATACCCATATGCTTGAATTGATGGGGGAACCGAAAAAAAACCTGGATCTGGTGTCCTCTTATTTTATTCCTACACAAGAAGGAACTGACTATTTAACTCGTCGCGCTCAACAGGGCGTGAAAATCAGAATCCTGACCAATTCTTTTCAGGCCAATGATGTGGCTGTAGTACATGCTTACTATCAGCAGTACCGTCAGCAATTATTAAAAAATGGTATCGAGTTATGGGAGTTTAAACCCTATATTGTCCGGCCAGAGCGGACCTGGTATGAAGTCATGACCGGGAATATTATTCCAGCAAAAAATAAAAATAGTTCCAGTTTGCATGCCAAGTTTTTTGATCTGGATGGCATGGTCTTTATTGGCTCCTTCAATTTTGATCCGCGTTCAGCCTTTTTGAATACCGAAGTCGGTCTGGTCGTTAAATCGGAAGATTTCCAGAAGGAAATTACCAATGCGATGGATCAGTATTTACCGCGCGTGGCTTATCAGCTCAAGCTGAATGAAAAAGATGAAATCATTTGGCTAGAACATCAAAAAAATGGCCGTACTATTACATATTCACATGATCCAGATACGACAAAATTCCAGCGCTTTATGATGAATATGGTGACAAAATTCCCAGGCGAATGGCTAATGTAATGACATTGGAATGGCTTTAAAATTACATTCCATACAAGAATCGATTTTCCGAGAATGGCAGCTTCAAGTTATCTGGCTCGATCATGGTTTAAATGCTTTTACAGTCGGTTGTGCTTACATTAGAATTACACTTTTCTCGTATTTTGCGATTGTTCGCCCTCCACTCTCATGCAATTTTTTGATTTAAGCCGTCAATTTAAATTCAGCGATATTCTAACGCCTGTAAAAACACTCCATGATTTATCTCAGCAAGAATGGTATTTGGCCAAAATTCGAGTTGAACATGATTGTTTGTCTGAATCCGATACTATTGCAGGTCAAGTTGTTTTGAAATCCAGTGAAAATATTCAGATCGAGCTGGAATGGCTGATTCAGGATAGTGGTTATGACCTGCAGGTTTTATTTAAAGGGGTAGAAACTGAAGCAACTGATGAGACCGGCATTATGCTAAAAGGTGCACGACTGGTCGATGAACAGCAGCTAATGCTCTCTGCACAAGCACTGAGCTTATGGGTTGATGGCACTTTATTGCCGATGTTGCAGGAGATCCGGCAGGAAATTAAAGCACGGTTAAACTTGTGGGATTATGTCGAATACGATGGTTAGTCGTGGAATTTCCCATTTTCAAAAGAGCCCAGGTGGCTCTCTTTTATCATCTGAATAGTATTTTGATTGGTTAAAGTGCCCTAGTTCCAGTTTTTTTCAGGCAATGCTGTGTGGACAAAGTTGCTATAAGCTTTATAAAAAATAATAAGAGAATCAAGACATGATTTCTGATGTTGAATGGCAACAGATTCGCCAGGTAGTTGCCGATGCACAGCGAACTGCCATGCATTGCTCTATTGCAACGGTCAACTCCAAAGGTGTTCCTAGTATTACCCCGATTGGAACGGTATTTCTAAATCAAAAGACCCGCAGGGGTTTCTTCTTTGATACTTATTCCACGACTTTCAGTGAAAATTTACAGCATCAGCCACTGGCCTGTATACAGGCCGTGAATAGTAGCAAACTGTTTTGGTTGAATGCACTGCTTAAAGGAAAATTCAAACATTATCCTGGGGTACGCTTATATGCAGAAATTGGCCCTTTACGTTCAGCCACGCCTGAGGAAATACAGCAGGTAGAATCACGTATTCGAGTCTTAAAATGGACTAAAGGCAGTCAGTTAATCTGGTCCAGCTTTCATCATGTCCGGGAAATTCAAATTAATAGCTATCGTTGGGTTGAATATCCCAATATGGGAGTAAATAAAAACCTAAATTACTAATAGTAAGTTTGTTTCTTATGTAAACTTTTAAATCTATTTAACCATTTTTCATTTGAATATTAAATCACGTATTAAATCAGACCGACATGCTCAAACATCGTTCGGTAACTTTCAGCTTTTTTCTCCAGAGAAAGCGCATATGCCCGCGAAGAAGAAGGCATACGATATAAATAAAGATCACGCCCGGCAAAATAAGCTTGGCTCGGATGGCCAATACTCGGTTTGACCGTACCTTCAGGCATGGACAGCATCATGGTATCTGTGGCTTTGTCTCCAGTGGTCATAATATGATTACACTGCGGCATTTGGCTGAGCAGTTGCTGTATATTGGTCGGCACCACAATTTCCAGAAATTTATCGGAAGCATTGTCTTTTAAACGCCGGATCTGATAGCCACTGTCAAAAATTGCAATCCCCGTTTCTGTCAAAAATTCCCGGATTAAGTTTTCCTTAAACTTTTTATTGGGCAAATCTAAAAAGTAATCTTTATTTTTAAAGAAAATCAGTCCAAAAATCCGCCACATATCATTTTGATAGTTTGGATAGTAAAAATTCATTTTCCAGCGTGTGGCAGGTGGCGGGAAGCTGCCCAACATCAGCAATTTCGCATTAGGCGGTAGAAATGGCGGTAATGGATGGGTTTCAATATCAGACATATGATCAACTAAATGGAGAGATTTCAACTATTTTAGAAGGTCTTCCGAATCTTGCCAGCCACTTCTTGTCCCCAAAGTGTATAAACTTCCTTACTCGGATGAAAACCATCTGCAGCCATGTGTAAATTCATGGCACGATATTTTTCAATATCGTATTCAATCCATTGCATATTTGCTTGCTGATTTACAAATTTTTCCAGTTGCAGATTCATATGCTTGGCGTATTGACCAAATAACCAGGCTAAAGGATTAGGCAGTGCCGGGAACATATTCATTGGCGGAACACCGGCAGCAATAATCAGTTTAGGATTAAATTTCTGCTGGATTTTACTATAAAGTTGTTCCTGTTTCTGAATCCAGATCTCGGCAGACATCAGTTTGGTTACATCATTCACACCCACTGAAGTGACGACCACATCATAGTGCTGTACTTCTACCTGATCCAAAGTACGAATCACTTTTGAGGTGGTATCGCCTGTTTTTGCCTGTAATTTCCATTCAATTTCAAATTCATTTTTCAACTCACGCAGAACTGCACCCAGTAAGGCATCATCCTGATGCTCTACTCCTACGCCAACCGCCGCTGAGTCTCCCAAGATGAGCAGAGACAATTTTTTGCCTGTTCCGGTTTTTCCTTCACGTGCACCTGCAGGTTCTGGAAGTTTTAAGGTATTTTTCTTGACACGATTCCCCTGAATAACGAGTGCAGGAATCAGGGCAATAGTGGCGGCTTTCAGCAACATAGTGGACTAATTTGTATAGAGATATGCTTAATTTTACCTGAGTTTATTCTTTTGAACTATTCCCCCACCAGTCATTTTAAATGAATATTCACCTAAATTTGATTAAAATATAATTCTTGAAAAATGTAGGTTTATATCTACTAACAGCTCAGTAAATAACACAAGATAAATACAAAAAATCCCGCTTGAAAATGGGATTTTTTGTAAAGATCAATTTTCAGATTTTATAGTCATTCCATCGGTTCATACGTTTAAAAGTTCCGATATCATTAAAACGTACCCCCACTTCTTTCATGACTTTATGCGCCGTTTTGGAAGTCAGTTGACGGATATAAAAGGGCTCTTTGACAACAAAATGATGAATGGCATGAGTCGAACCAAAATTACAGCAAAATAACTGGAACGGTACCATCCACCAAGGATTCAGGACCTGGGTTTGTTTAGTGATATCACGTGGATCGATATCGCCATAGTAATGCATATTCGAGCTGACAAACTGCAAGCTAAAAGAACGGATAAAGTTCGGAATCACCCAGATAACTGCCATTAGATTCACAATCGGCATAGCTTCTAGAATACTTTGCGACCATAGCATTTCAAAACCGAATAGCGCTACAACGACATTGAAACCGTGAAAGACTACAAACAGGTAGCACAGGCCATAGTAAATAATGCTCAGTGGTAAAAAGCCGAGTAACTGGGAAATCATGGCAATTTTACGTTCTTTTTCAGGCTGCTTTTCCAGAAACAGGTGGATCATTTTAAACATCTGAAATGGCCGCAGATACACTGACATCAACTGATCACTAATCACCAGAATTCGGCGAATGCCCCATGGCATACCATTGCTGATTCCGCGTTCTTCCAGATCATGTTCGGTACCTGAATATTTATGATGATGTAAATGTAAACGACGGCGGGCCCACGGGCTAATCGTGTTTGGACGTGCCAACCAAACCAGCGCCAGCATCAAATGATGGGCCCAAGGTTTCTTTTTGAAATACATATAGTGGATCAGGTCATGCTCCAGTTCATGGGTCAATGACGCAAAAATCGCAATCAATGGAATGGTGAGCCATGCCGAGAGATAACCTGCTCCATATGCTACCGCACATGCAATCATGCCCGCCCAGGCAAAGCCTAAAATACTCGCACCGATAAAGTTCTGATGTTTGAGCATGGGATAACGAGCACGTACCTCTTCCCCGGCCTGGGTAACGATACTTCTGACCTTGGAGATTCGCTGCTGGTCAGTCATATCTGCAGATGTAGACATATGGACAACCTTTAATTTCTGAACGTTTGTACATTAAAGGAAATTCCAAAAAAAAGAAGTTATCTTTCCACTTTTATAGCGAGTATGTCTAAGTTTTGGACAGTTTAGAAAAGTTGTTTAAATTGAGGGAAATTATAAAAAATTGAAGATCGTCTTTATTATGAAATCGAGAATCAAAAATAGTCGATTTAGTTGATAGTTAGTCGAAAATTTTAGTTGTTATAATTTAAAAATTAACTTTAATAATCAATATAATAGAATTTTCAATGCCTTTCATTTCTCTGATAAGAAAGTCCCATCTTTTTCAAAATATCACCATAAATTCAGAAAGTCTTATTTGGCTAGTTAACTTAAATTGAATTTAGGTAATTGATAAGCATAGAAATTATTTAAGTCTTTCTCAGAATGTTATGACAATAAAAAAGAGAGGCATTCTAGCCTCTCTTTTTTATATCTAGGATAATCATTAACCTAACTTGTTTACCAGTTTAAGTGGTAGTACTTTCATGGCCAGACCTAGAGGTAACCAAGGCCATTTCGGCACATAGGCCTTGACTGGGGCTTTCTCGATTTCTGCTGCCAACAAACGTGAACCGGTTTTCTCATCTACTTCAAAAGGCAGCTTTTTCGCGCCTTCATTCATTTCAGTGCGGATGTACCCTGGGAAAATTGTGGTTACTTTGATTGGTGTATCAATTAATTCAGCACGTATTCCTTCGGCTAGGTGAGCTACCCCTGCCTTACTTGCCCCATAAGCGGTCAAGTGTTTTGGCATACCGCGTATCGCACTCATTGAAGAGATCATGACCAGATGACCGGAATTTTGTGCACGGAAAATTTCCACTGCAGCTTCACATTGTGCCAAGGCCGAAATAAAATTGGTTTCGACTGTTGCTTTATTAATCGCAAAATTACCTTTACCAATGCGGCGGCCTTGACCAACGCCCGCATTGACAATCACCCGGTCAATGCTGCCAAAATCTTCTTTAAATGCCTGAAATACCTCAAAAACCTGATCATAATTGGTCACATCTAGCGTTTTAGCAATCACTTGAATGCCATATTGGCTTTCCAGTTCCTGCTTTAAGCTTTCCAGACGCTCCAGACGACGTGCACAAATCGCCAGATTATAGCCTTTTTTGGCAAATTCGCGTGCCATACCGGCACCAATCCCTGAACTTGCACCGGTAATTAAAATTGTTTTAGCCATGTGTTTTATCCTATTCCTTTATTTTTTCTAAGGCTTTATATATTTAATAATCTTTAAATCCAGGTCAGCAGGTCTGGACGTTGAGCTTTAATAAAATGATGTTCATTTAAACTGAGGAGTTGCGGCTCGTTACCTACCAGACGTAGTGTAGTGATACTGGTATTGGTAATTGCCCAGTTTAAGGCAAAGGTTTTCTCTGGACTCAGTCCTAGAATTTTACCTACTGCAACTGAAATTACCCCACCCGAGGTGTAGACCACTGCATAGCGTGGACGGATTCTGGCCAGCTGGTCACACAGATTTTGCAATCCGGTTTCAACCCGATCTTTAAAATTAGGCCAGGATTCATCATATTCATGGTGATAATCATCGCCAGTCCAGCGCGCAATTGCGCCGGTAAAAATCTTGCTCAAATAATCTCGAGGGTTTTCATGTTCTGATACATCCTGTTTGAGCAATTCAGGCTGATTAAATCGTGGTTCATAACGCGCAAATACCTGCTGATGATTAAACTCATTCCAGGCGCTATCCGTCAAAATCTCGCTTTCCGGAAAACATTCTTCCAGAGATAATTTTGCTGTCTGTTGATGGCGCTGCATGGAACCGGCTACCACATAAGGCGCTTCTTTCAGAATTTCATCAAAATAGCGGCCTAAAAGCTTTGACTGCAACTCGCCGTTGGGCGAAAGCTGGTCATAACTTTCTGCGCCAAAGGAGGCTTGGCCATGCCGGATCAAGTAAATGGTGGTCATTTTGGCGTTATCTCTTTAAATTTCAGAATATATTTTTGTGCAATCTCATTGGCTTCCAGTTTTTGCTTACCAATCAGTTGTAAGGCACGAATATGCAAGGCGTGAATTATCACCCAGAAATCCTTAAAGGCCGGATTATTGGTCTGTTTGTGGTAATAGCGATAATAAATCTGCTGGGCAATGACCGCTAGACGGAAAACCCCAAACACTTCATAAAATGTCCAGTTCTCAGGTTGCAGGCCGGTTTTTTCAAGATAGTAATCTACGACTTCCTTACGGGTGAACATGCCTTTTAAATTGGTTGGCTGACGACGTGTTGCCTTGAAGATGGCATTGTCAGTTTCTTCCACCCAGTAAGCCAAGGCTGCACCCAAGTCCATCAGCGGATCGCCGAGGGTCGCCATTTCCCAGTCCAGTACACCAATCACTTCAGTCGGATTCTCGGAATCCAGAATGATATTGTCAAAACGCCAGTCATTATGAATCACACAGGTTTTGGAATCGAAAGGAATATTATCTTTAAGCCAGTTGCGTACATATTTAAAAGATGGAACATTTAGTGTTTTGGCTTTTTCAAAACGTGCATCCCAGCCATCTACCTGGCGTCGGCAATAGCCTTCACCCTTGCCCAGCTTTTCCAGCTCAGTACCTGTATAAGGAACCTGATGCAGTTCGATCAGTTTATCAATCACATTAATACATAATGTCCGGATATCAGACTCAGTGAGTTGCAATTCAGGTGGCATTTTGGCCCGTGGAATAATACCCTCAATGCGTTTCATCACATAGAAGTCACAACCAATAACCGCTTCATCCTGACAAAGTGCGACCATTTCAGGTACTACCGGATAATACTCAGCCAAGGCTTTCTGCACATTGTATTCACGTGCCATGTCATGCGCAGATTTTGCTTTGGTTCCTTGCGGCGGACGACGTAAAATTAAATCGGCATTGGCATACTGTAAACGGTAGGTCCAGTTTGAAGCTCCGCCTGAATATTGGGTCACTTCCACAGGGCCTTCAACATTTACACGGTGTTGGATTAACCAGTTCGTGATGGCTTGTACATCCAGTTCTTCACCTTGGCGAACTGCTCCACCTACATCAATAACCGCCATAATTTTTCCTTAAAATCTTCTAATACGTTGCAATCGTCTAGTTAAAGCCTGCTTATTTTTTGTGGCGTGTACTATAGCCACGCTTTGCCAGTTCCAGTTTGGCAATCATGCCCTTATGCACTTCATCCGGGCCATCGGCCAAACGCAAAGCACGTGCCTGAGCAAAGAATCCGGTCAGTAGCGTATCCCGAGAAACACCGGCACCGCCGTGGATCTGGATCGCCATATCAACAACTTTTTCCAGAACACTTGGTGCAACGACTTTAATTGCAGAAATTTCAGTCAATGCAGCCATATTCCCTAAAGTATCCATTTTATAGGCTGCATACAAGGTCAAAAGTCGTGCCTGATCAATCGCAACCCGTGCTTCCGCTACACGTTCCAGATTGCCGCCGAGTTTTAAAATCTCTTTACCAAATGCGCTGCGGCTCATGCCCCGGTCAATCATCAACTCTAGAGACTTTTCTGCAGCCCCGATACAGCGCATGCAATGATGAATACGGCCTGGCCCTAAACGGCCTTGGGCAATTTCAAAGCCCTGACCTGCACCGCCAATAAAGTTCGATACTGGTACACGGACATTTTCAAAACTGACTTCGCCGTGGCCATGCGGCGCATCATAGTCACCAAATACTGGCAACATGCGTTCGATTTTAACGCCGGTAGCATCTACCGGAACCAGCACCATGGAATGCTGATGATGACGGTCTTTTGTTTCATCTGGAGTGTGCGCCATAAAAATAATGATTTTGGCATTTGGATCGCCCAGACCTGACGACCACCATTTACGGCCATTGAGAACAATCTCATCACCTTCAACCACCGCCGTTGCCTGCATATTGGTGGCATCACTGGATGCAACTGCAGGTTCAGTCATACAAAAGACAGAGCGGATTGTTCCTTCTAATAGCGGCATGAGCCATTGCTGTTTCTGTTCTTCAGAACCATAACGCCACAAGACCTCCATATTGCCACTGTCTGGCGCATTACAGTTAAATACGGTTGGCGCAATCAAGCTACCACCTGAAAGTTCGGCAATATGTGCATATTCCTGAACCGATAAACCTTGGCCAAGTTCTGGACAAGGGAGAAACATATTCCATAGACCTGCCGCCTTGGCTTTATCTTTTAAACGTTCCAGTTCCGCCGGCCACTGCCATTTGGTCCAGTCACCGCCTTGATTCAACTCATGAACCTGATGCCAGAAATTAGCTTCAACCGGTTCAATTTCTGTAGCAATAAATTTTTTGGTTCTGTTTACATAATCCTGTGCACGTGCTGAAAGCTCAAACATCACTTTATCCATTTAAATATTCTAATTTATACGCTTTACAACACCTTAACTCAAAATATATTATGAATAAAATGATTTTATCCCATACATCAATATGCATAGTATTCATTCAAAAACAGTCATGGATTTACGCAATTTTCATCGTATCGACATCAACCTTTATCCGCTTTTTATAGCGATTTATGAGCAGAATAGTATTTCCAAAGCAGCACAGATTTTATCTGTCAGCCAGTCTGCTGCCAGTCATGCATTGCAACGTTTAAGACAGCATTTACAGGATGATTTATTTGTACGAACTGGCAGCAAAATGCAACCTACGCCATTTGCTGAACAGATTTATCCTGAGCTAAAAAATGCTCTTTTTGCAATTCAAAATATTTCAATACAGCATCAGCAGTTCAGACCTGAGACGATCCAGAGCCTAAAGATTGCCGTACATGATGAAATTGAGCCAATGATTTTTCCCAAGCTGGTTCAGCATTTTCAGCAACTAAAGCTAGAGATTCAACTCAGCAGCATGAAACTGGACCGTAAAAATATAGCAGCAGATCTAGCTTCTCAACAGGTCGATTTTGTTATAGATCTGGAACAAAATATTGCTGAAAAAATCCAGTTTGAGCGACTGGTTCAAGATGAATTTGTAGTATGCACGCAACTGAAAGAGATGAATGAACAGATTTATCTAGCCTCACCACATATTGGCGTGTCATCACGCCGTACTGGAGTTTTGGTGGAAGATATATATTTAAGTCGTAAACAGTATTCACGACAAATTTTTTTACGTTGTCAGCATTATTCAACTGCATTACAAATTTTGGAACAAAAAAAGACAGCCATGTTGACCATTCCTAAGAATGTACTGGCACATTTACAATTGGCTGCCTGTCTGAATGTTTTTGAAGTCCCTGCTGATTTACCGAAAATTAATATGGGGATGTATTGGCATAAAGATTTGCAAGAGAATAAAAGACATCGATTTTTAAGAAATGAAATTTATAAAATTTTTACTTAGGCTATTTATAGAGGGATCGAAACATGCTTAGGCTATTCTAGTTAGTACAAAACGAAACACTGACTGATTAGCTTTTAATCCGTACGGTTAGTGGCTTTGCTCTAGAATGGTTCGACTTTTAGCTGTGTTTTTACAGCTGGTTTTGCTGATCTGGATCTTACCTTTGTTAAATCTCTCCACCACCTGGCAAATTGTGCTGGGACTAATGCTGCTGTGTTTTTCCTATTATGTGCTGCATAAAATCACAATTTATTTGCAAGACATATTTCGCCCCTTTAAGAAAGGAAAAAAATACTGGTGCCGCGTCAAAGCGGTAAGTGATGGTGATACCCTCACCTGCTACCGTTTCAATATCCGTCGCTCTGAAACCAAATTGCGCTTTGCCTTTGTCGATGCCCCTGAATCTACGCAGGCCTATGGCAAGGAGTCACAGCGTCTGGTCAAAAGCATGGTGAATAATAAAATGGTTCGTATAAAGATTACCGATATTGACCGTTATGGCCGCTGTGTGGGTGTAGTCTACCGCTATCGTAAAAATATCAATGAAGAGATTGTCAAACGTGGAGCAGCATGGGTCTATGAAGAATATATCAAAGATAAAAACCATTTACGCTACATGATGGAGCTGCAAAATAAAGCCAAGAAACAGAAAAAAGGGCTTTGGAAAAGCAGTCGTCCTGTACGTCCAAGTGTTTATCGAAAACAGGTAAAATCCTAAATTTGGTTTTATCAAAGATAAATTGCAGATAATAAAAAAGTGATCTGAACATCTAGATCACTTTTTTATTCATTTCATTTTTACCAATTTAATAAGCTAAATGCACCAGAAAGCGGAATACACCCGCAATCAGGGCTAGCGTTAAAAATCCTGCCAGCCATAATCCTACAAACCATAATGCCTGTTTGCCTTTCATGCCCGCTCCTCAATGATAGCCATCGTCGCCGACCCGAACCTTATGCCGAAATACCCAATAGGACATCCCGGTATAAATGACAATAATCGGGATCAGGAGCAAGGCACCAATCAAGGAAAACAACTGGCTGTTTTCGTGTGCTGCTGCCTGCCAGATGGTTACGCTTGGCGGAATAATATATGGCCACAGGCTGATCAGAAATCCGGTATACGCCAGAAAAACCAGCACCAGCATATAGGTAAATGGGCCTAATTCACTGCGTCTTTTACAGGCACGTAAGGCCAGCCAGGTAAACAGCACCACCAGAATCGGAACTGGCATAAAATACGTTAGTTGAGGCTGGCTAAACCAACGTTCAGCAATTTGCGGATGGGTTAACGGCGTATATATACTGACACCGGCCAGTATGATCAGCAAGGCAATAATCAGCTTTGGCATCAGTTTAAACATTCGATCCTGCAAGTTGTCTGCAGTTTTATAGATCAGCCAGCCACAGCCTAATGCTGCATATAGCACCACTACACTGATTCCGGTAAAGATACTAAATGGAGTAAGCCAGTCCAGACCACCTCCGACATAGACACCGTTCCGGGTTTCAATGCCCTGAATATAGGCTCCTAGAATCATGCCTTGCAGAAAACTGGTAAGTACAGAACCGCCTATAAAGGCTTTATCCCACCAATGCTTGCTACGGTTTGCCTTGAAACGAAATTCAAAAGCCACACCGCGGAAAATCAGGGCAATGACCATCAGGATAATTGGCATATACAATGCCGAGAGTACGGTTGAGTAAGCAAGGGGAAAAGCTGCAAATAGCCCGGCACCGCCCAACACCATCCAGGTTTCATTACCATCCCAAACCGGAGCAACAGTATTCATCATGACATCACGTTCATCCTGATGCGGGAAAAAAGGAAACAAGATGCCGATTCCCAGGTCGAAACCATCAAGAATGGTATATACCAGTACACCAAGACCAATAATCGCAATCCAGATTAATGATAAATCAATCATTTTTTATCCTCCTGATCCGGTTGTTCAGGAACCTCTTCAATACGTTCGCGAATACTACTTAATGGTCGACGCGAAGCCTGAACCACATCGCTATCTGTTTCATGATGTGGTCTGGAATGAATGAACTCTGGACCTTTATGCATAAGACGTAACATGTAGTAGATCCCGATGCCAAATACCACACAGTAGACAACTACAAAAATTATCAGGGTCAGTCCCACCTGTTCAGCGGAAACCGGGGACAGTCCATCCTTGGTACGCATGATGCCGTATACCACCCAAGGTTGACGGCCTACTTCGGTGGTAAACCAGCCCGCCAGCACGGCAATAAATCCGGAGGGTCCCATAATGAGCGCAAAACGGTGTAATGCACGCGACTCATAAAAGCGGCCTCGGGTACGTGCCCATGCTCCCCAAAAAGCAAGCAACAACATCAATACTCCCAAACCGACCATAATCCGGAAACTCCAGAACACCACCAGCGAATTCGGCCGGTCTTCTGGGGCAAAGTCTTTGAGTCCTGTGACCGTTCCATCCATTGAATGAGTTAGAATCAGGCTACCCAAGTTGGGAATGCCGACCGCATATTTGGTTTCTTCAGCTTGCATGTCCGGAATACCAAACAGATATAAAGGCATGCCTCCATCATGATTGGTTTCCCAGTGCCCTTCTATTGCTGCCAGTTTTGCTGGCTGATGTTCAAGGGTATTCATACCGTGCATATCACCTACAATGACCTGCAATGGTGCAAGTACCAGAATTAGCCACATCGCCATAGAAAATGAAGTTTTGACCAGCGCATCACGACGACCTTTGATCAGATGCCAGGCTGCTGCAGAAGCCACTAGCAAGGCAGAAACCAGAAAAGCAGCTATGCCCATATGTGCCAGACGATAAAGGAAAGATGGATTAAAGATGATAGCAATCCAGTCTTGCGGGACAATCAGGCCATTTTCTATCGCAAAGCCTTGTGGAGTTTGCATCCAGCTGTTAGAAGATAAAATCCAGAACATGGAAATACAGGTCCCGATCGCAACCATCAATGTCGAGAAAAAGTGTGCCTTCGGCCCTACTCGTCCCCAACCAAACAACATGATGCCCAAAAAGCCCGCTTCCAGAAAGAAAGCAGTTAAGACTTCATAGGCCAATAAAGGTCCAGTCACACTGCCGGCCACACGGGAAAATTCACTCCAGTTAGTTCCGAACTGGTAGCTCATGACCACGCCAGAGACTACGCCCATTCCGAATGCGACAGCGAAAATTTTCACCCAGAATTTGAACAGGTCCTGAAAAATCGGGTTTTGGGTTTTGAGCCAACGCCATTCCAGAATAGCGAGAAAGCCGGCCAAGCCAATAGAAATGGCAGGGAAAATGATATGAAAAGATACAGTAAAGGCGAACTGTATTCGTGCTAACTCTAATGCAGTTAAACCCAGCGTCATAAGCCTCACCTACACATTGTTATTGGGCATGTTTGCCTTTCAATTTTAAAGTTATGAATTTTTTAGTGACAGGGTTAGCTTAGGCGTGACTGTTATAAAAAGTATGTAGTCTTTTGTTGGTTATTTTTTAAGCGCGTTAAGCCATGTAACCCTGGTTGCAGCGAAAATAAGGCTATAAATCATTTTAAAACTCCTCCTCTTGAGCTTTAGATAAAACAGGCGTAAATTAAACCCAAATTTAGTTACCCAGGTTAACTAAGCATATGCTTTCCCAATCTCAGCCATTACGTGCAGTGCTATTACGCTGCGCACGACTGATGAGCGATGAGATCAATACGATCTTATTGTCATCCCAATTAAATTATTCCTTGTGGCAGGTGTTGTACGTGATCCAGTCACAGCAGCAATGTACGCTGGTGGATATTTCCAGTTATCTTAATGTATCCAAACCCGGCATTACCAAGCGGATTCAGCAACTGGTGGAGCTCGATCTAATTGCCCAACTCGAAACTGAAGACAAGCGTCAGAAGCTATTTACACTCAGTAAGCAAGGAATTAAGACTTTTGCCCTAGGTTCCGCAAAGATTGATGCATTTGAAGATCAGTTGCTTGAGCAAATTGCATCAGATGATATTGAAAATAGTAAAAATACCTTGATGCAACTCATTCAACAGCTACAACCCGCTTCGCAGGACCGACCTCAATGAGCCAAGAACAAACACCTTTATGGACTTCCAATTTTGTTTTGATCAGTCTGGTGAATTTCCAGTTGGTTCTGGTGTTCTACTTGCTGGTGATTGTGATTGTCGGCTACTCGGTAGCAGAATTAGGTGCAACCACAGCGCAGGCAGGTCTGATATCCGGTCTGTTTATTGTCGGTACCTTATTCGGCCGGATCATTATTGGGAAACTGCTGAACCGTTTGGGTCTTAAAACTACGCTTCTGGTCGGTCTGACAGGTTTTCTACTCTTTTCTGGCCTATATCTGCTTCCGACCAGTCTGGAACTGTTATTGGGAATCCGTCTGATGCACGGTTTTATGATGGGTGTGGCCTCAACAGTATTGGGCACCGTGATTGCCCAGACCATTCCTGCGACACGGCGTGGCGAAGGGATCGGTTATTTCAGCATGAGCAGCACGCTTGGCACAGCGATTGGTCCTTTTATGGGAATCTGGCTGATGTCACACTTTAACTATCAAGTAATCTTTATTTTTACCAGTATAGTCGCGCTCAGCTGTCTGATTTGCAGTCTGTTTATCCAGCCGCCACGTCTTAAAACCAGTACACCAAGCTCATCATCTGCTCCGCAGACTACGAGTAAACTGGCTCAATATATTGAACCGAATGCGTTACCAATTGCTGTAATTGTTCTGCTAGTGGCGACATGCTATTCAGGTATATTGTCGTTTATTCACTTTTATGCCCAAGACATCAATCTGGTCGAAGCCTCATCTTTCTTCTTCCTGATGTATGCCTTTGCCATTCTGCTATCCCGTCCTTTTACCGGCCCGCTCATGGACCGTAAAGGTGAAAATATTATTATCTATCCGGCCATTGTGATTATGGCGTTGGGTATTTTTCTGCTGAGTCAGGCACAGAATTCTGTGATGTTACTTACCAGTGCAGCATTGCTCGGTTTTGGTTTTGGCAATATCCAGTCGGTCTGTCAAACTATTGCCGTAAAAAGTACCACCTTGCATCGTATGGGTCTGGCAACATCCACTTTCTTTATTGCCTTGGATGCCGGTCTTGGATTTGGTCCTTATTTCCTGGGTTTGCTGCTGGATCAGGTCGGTTATCGCCAGCTTTATCTATTCTCTGCACTGCTGACCCTGAGCTGTCTGGTCTGGTATTACTTGCTTCATGGCCGTAAAGCAGGAAAAGTACAGCCTTCTCATTAATAATTTCTAAAAGCGCCGGCTAAAGCGGCGCCGATATTCCAACGGTGTCAAGCCAGTTTTTCTATGAAATAAACGGCGGAATGAACTTGGGTCCTGATAGCCGACATTTTGCATAATCACATCGACTGCCTGATCAGTTTCTTCCAGGCGTTTACGTGCAGCTTCAATCCGGATCACCTGCAGATATTGATTTGGTGGGATATCCAATGCTTGTTTGAAACGCCGAATCAGGGTGCGATTGGTCACATTAAATTGTACAGCCAGTTCATCCAGTCCGAAATCCTGAGCGAAATGCTGCTCTAACCAGTCCTGGACTTTTTGTACCAGCTCATCATGATGCGGTTGGCCAATCTTCAGCAATGAATAGGACAACTGGCTATCACGTCGATAATCAATCACAAAAGATTTGGCCGATTGCATGGCCACCTCAAAGCCATAAAAGCGTTCAATCAGATGTAAGCCTAGGTCGAACCAGGCTAGGCCACCACCCGCGCAGTAGATATTCTGGTCCCGGCTAATCATCAGATCGGCATTCAATTTAACCTGCGGATAACGCATTCGGAAAACATCTTGAAAGCCCCAATGCGTCGTTGCCACGCGATTATCTAAAATACCGGCTTCTGCCAGAAAGAAATTTCCAGTGCAGTTCCCCGCAATTAAGGTCGAATGTGCATAGGCAGATTTTAGAAACTCAATCAGCTCCGGATTTTGTTGCAAAACTTCCTGAATCGGTGCAGCTATGGTTGGCACCACCACAATATCTGCGGTTTGAATCTCTTGATAGGAACAATGTGCCTGTAATTCCAGACCATTAATACAACGAATCGGTGGTCCATCTGGACTGGCAAGACTGACCTTAAACAGGCGTTGTACATCCTGCTGCTGAATCTGGTTCCAGCTCACACCGGCCATGGCAAATAAATCGACCACACCGGTGATGGCAGAAGCCAGTGCTCCATTAAATCCTAAAACCACCACCTGCTGCATCTTCTTCTATTTGTCGCTTTTCGCCTGATTCATGTCATTATTGACAATACTTCTCATTAAAAGCAACTGCTAGTCTTGATGCCATCTCAAGGATTTCACATTCAGGACAGTACCGTGACCCAGCTGATTAATGATAAAGACCTTCACTTTCTACTTTATGATGTTTTCAAACTTGAAGCCCTGACTGAACTGCAACGCTATCAGGATCATGATAAAAACACCTTTGATAGCATTCTTGAAACAGCCAAAGGTATCGCAACGGATTATTTTGCGCCACATAATGCCAAAGCCGATCAACACGAACCAAGCTTTGATGGCAAGCAGGTCACAACCATTGCTGAAGTAAAAACAGCCTGGCAGCAGTTTGCTGATGCCGGCCTGCTCTGTGCCCAGCATGATTATGCAGATGGCGGCATGCAATTGCCTACTTTGGTTAACATGGCCTGCAATGCCTATTTTATGTCTGCCAATCCTTCAACAGTTGCCTATTCTTTTCTGACTGCTGCGGCGGCAAATCTGATTCAAGCCTTTGCCTCACCAGAACAAAAACAGCTGTTTTTACCGCATATGTTGAGCGGCCGTTTTGCCGACACTATGGCCATGACCGAGCCGAATGTGGGTTCTTCTCTGGGGGATCTGACCACTAAAGCCCTTCCTCAGGCAGATGGAACCTATAAAATTAAAGGTCAGAAAATGTTTATTTCCGGGGGTGATCAGGACATTACCGACAATATTGTGCATCTGGTTCTGGCGCGGATTCAGGATGCACCACAAGGGGTGAAAGGTATTTCCCTGTTTATCGTACCAAAAATCAGAACCCATGCAGATGGCTCACCGGGAGAAGCCAATGATGTGCATCTGGCAGGCTTATTACACAAAATGGGCTATCGCGGTACAACCTCCACTGTCTTGAGCTTTGGAGAAAATGAGAATTGCTTAGGCTATTTAATTGGTGAGTCAGGACACGGCTTGAAATATATGTTCAAGATGATGAATGAAGCTCGTGTTGGTGTGGGTCTGGGCGCAGCCATGATTGGCTATCGTGGCTATCTGGAATCTTTGGACTATGCAAAAAACCGCCCTCAAGGCCGTCCTGTAGCAGATAAAAATCCGGACAGCAAACCCGTTAATATTATTGAACACACGGATGTGAAACGGATGCTGCTGGCGCAAAAGTCTTATGTCGAAGGTGCGCTGGCGCTGTGTCTATTTGCGGCGCGTCTGATTGATGAACATCAGGCCGCTCAGGATGAAGATAGTGCAATGCTGCTGGATCTGATCACACCGGTGGTGAAATCCTTCCCTTCCGCCTATGGCCCTAAGGCCAATGATCTAGCAATTCAGGTTTTAGGTGGTGCAGGCTATACTCGCGAATATCCGGTAGAACAATATTATCGGGATAACCGTTTAAATCCGATTCATGAAGGAACTTATGGTATTCAGTCTCTGGATTTGCTGGGTCGTAA
This sequence comes from Acinetobacter sp. BY419, assembly GCF_019038395.1. Classification (GTDB taxonomy): domain Bacteria; phylum Pseudomonadota; class Gammaproteobacteria; order Pseudomonadales; family Moraxellaceae; genus Acinetobacter. Next base: position 20,134 of record NZ_JAGFXZ010000026.1, on the reverse strand, counting down.
ACTCTGGCAGCACGATGGCAAAGGTCTGAGTCTGCTTATGCAGCGAATCCAGCAAACCTTGTCCGAGATTCATGAACCTCAGTTAGTCGCACTGGCAGAAGTCTTTAAACAGCACCTTGCCACTGTACAAAAAACCACACAGGTCTTAGGTCAGGTGTTGCATCAAGGCAAAGTCAGTGAAGCACTGGCAAATTCCGGACTCTATCTGGATATGATGGGCAAAACCATCATATCCTGGCTGTGGCTGGAAATGGCCAATCAGGCTCAATTGAAATTTGGCACTTCTTCACAGAAGGAAGATCAAGCCTTTCTGGCCGGTAAAATTCAGGCAGCTCAATATTTTATTCGCTGGGAGTTACCTGAAATTGAACATCAAGCCAAGTTACTGATGAACCTGGATGATACCTGCCTGAATATGCAAAGCGACTGGTTCTAAGGGCAAATAAAAAAATGCGCCTCCAGCGGGCGCATTTTTATTGATGAAAAACTTAAGCTGTTTAGGCGTGTATGCCAAATTTCTTAAATATTTTTTCTCGTTTGACCTCATGAATATTGGCTTTGCTCAAATCTCCCTGATAATGCTGATACACGCGTTGATCCATGATTTTGTACCATAAAGGTGGGATCAGGGCCGGAATCAGCATGGTCGCATAGCCGCTTGGCAGTTCTGGCGCTTCATCAAAATGCCGCAATGCCTGAAATGGCCGGCTTGGAAAAGCATGATGATCAGAATGGCGCTGCAACTGGTATAAAAACAGGTTGGTCACGATATTGTTATTGTTCCAGCTATGTTCCGGCAAGGTTCGTTCATAACTGCCATCTGCTTTTTGTTCACGTTTCAGTCCATAGTGCTCAATATAGTTCACAATCTCAAACAGGCTGATACCATAAAATGCCTGTGTTAATGTAAAGGGAATAATCTTTTTACCATAAGCTTTCAGCATCAAGGCATGATAAGCCGCGCTCATGGCCCAGCCATGGAACAGCTCGTTTTCATGGCTTAAAAATTTCAGGCCTTTACGTTGCAGACGTCTTTGTTCAATCTGAATCGCGGATTTCAGTCCGCCTATAACGGTACGTGGCCAGAAACGGTAAAAAGACTCACCCATTTTCGAAGATGCCGGATCCTCTGGTGTTGCCACCCGTTTGTGATGTCCATAAGGATGCTCAATCCGGAAATGGTTATAGGCCAAAGGCATCAGACTGGCATGAGACCAGTAATGGTCTTTTTTTTGCGGACGATGGCTGAGTTCATGGGCGGTATTTACTCCCACCCCATTAATCGCGCCCATAGAAACCCCAAGCAGTACCTGATCAACGAGAGATACGTTTGGACGGCTCACCACATAGCCGGCGAAAGCATTGGCTACCATTTGCAAGGGAATAAATGCCTTCACAATCCGGTCATAATAAGGGTCTTTGACCAGCGCCTGAATCTGTTCATCATTCGGGTTATTGGCATCATCGCCAATCAGGGCATCCAAAGTCGGAATGATTACATGCAGTAATAATGGTCCTCCCATCGCAAAGACTTTTTTAGTGGCTTTGGGACCAAAATGATAACCAGCCAGAATTCCCATTCCGATCACAGGCAAACCTGGGCTGAGTAACCAGCCAAAACGTTTTTTATCCAGCTTTACACCTTTTGGTGCTGACGCTTCCTGCGTAAACTGCGCTTTCTGGATTTGTACAGGGGCATTCATTGCGACCTTCCTTTTTTATGTTACTCTGCACTTATAATTGAATATTTAAGTGACAGCGAACAGTATTCAACGTCCAGAAAACCTATGCCAGCGTCTTTGGCACATGCAGCCAAATTTTGGCCTAAAATCACAAAGTTAAAAAATTTATAGTCAATTTAATGTAATAAAACAGAAGAATAGAGTTAGGCATGGATGCTTTAAGTAAAATTTTTGATGATATTCATCTGGAAAAATCGGAATATCTTTATCTGAATGTGTTTCATCCCGGCGGCTTTGACTATCAGCATGAACCTTTTATGCTGGCTTATATCCTGTTACAAGGACAGGCCCAATTAAAGTTCGCCAACGGCGATCTGCTCGAGCTGCAACAAGGTGATCTGGTGCTATTACCCGCTGGTTCTGCCCATCGTATTTCCTGCCCAGACAATGCAAGTTTTTCTGAGCACAGCTCAATCAATACTTATTTTCAGACCCATGCGCAGCAATGTGTTGATCTCAATCGAGAGAATTCGGTAGAACACAGTTTTATGCTCACCCTGCGCTCCAGTCTGGATATGCAAATGGCCAAGCCTCTGCTGAGTGCCTTACCTAAATACCTGCACATTCAGCATATTCTGGGCGATACCGCACCAGAATGGTTACAGGTTGGCTTGCAATTTCTGGCACTGGAAACCCAGCAACTTCGTCCGGGACGTGACAAGATTCTGGATCATCTGGTCAGTATTTTACTGATTGAATGTGTGCGAGATTATATTTTAAATCTGGAAAATGCTTCGAGCTGGCTCAATGCGCTCTCGCATCCGGAACTGTCCAATGCACTGGCAGCGATTCACGGCAAACCTGAGCAGTCCTGGACCGTAGAAAGTCTGGCTGAGCAATGTCATATGTCACGTTCCAAATTTGCCCAGCTTTTTACTCAGATTGTCGGTGAGCCGCCATTGGCCTATCTGCAACAGCATCGTCTGCGACTGGCGGCTCAATATTTGCGAAATAGCGGCTTCAGCATTCAGCAGATCGCTTATCTGGTCGGTTATTCATCCGAGACGGCCTTCAGTCAAAGCTTTAAAAAACAGTTTGAACAGACGCCCACCCAGTACCGGCTGAAATGCCAGAAGAATCAGTCTTTATTACTCGACTAAAGCCAATACGGCTTTGACTGCATCTTCGCTATTGCCAGACAATAGCTGCTTATGCATGGTAATGTGCTGCATGACCTGAATCTGCGCCGCTTCAATATCCATCAGTTTTTCAATTTCGACAGCCAGATTTTCAGGGGTAGCATCAAACTGGATCAGTTCCTGAATCACTTTTTTGCCGGCAATAATATTCGGCAAGGAGAAATAAGGGATTTTGACCAGCAATTTGGCAATATGATAAGTCAGCCAGTGCAATTTATAAAAAGTCACCATCGGACGATGCAACAACATTGCCTCAAGCGTCGCAGTTCCCGAAGCCAGTGCAATAATATTGGACGCATTCATCACCTGACGGCCAATTTTTGACTCGGAGCTGGTATTTTCCATCAGACGAATCTGGGCTTTCAAGCTTTCAGGATAAGTGGCCAGTAAACTTTCGATTTGCTGTTTACGTGCCTCATTAATTGCAGGAATCAGAAAGGTATATTCCGGATATTTTTGATGCAGAATATTGGCTGCATCTAAAACTAAAGGCCCTAAACGTTCAATTTCACCACGGCGACTTCCCGGCAGTAATGCAATATGTTTCTGATTTGGATCCAGGCCTAATTCTGTTTTGGCCTCCAGAATTGGATTTTCAAGCGGCAACTGACTGGCTAGAGGATGTCCAACGAAAGCTGCTGGCACATCCCATTGCTTAAAGAAGGCTTTTTCAAAGGGAAATAGACAGAGCACCAGATCAATACTGGCTTTAATGCCATGCACACGACCCTGACGCCATGCCCAGACTGAAGGACTAACATATTGCACGGTTTTTATCGGCAACTGTTTTTGTTTAATGGTTTTCGATAAGCGCAAGTTAAAATCAGGTGCGTCAATGCCGATAAAAATATCAACCGGATCTTTGCTCCAGGTCTCTACTAGGCCATCCCGTACGGCAAAGAGTTTTTTAATATCTTTTAAGACTTCGACAATGCCCATAACCGACAAAATATCCATCGGATAATAGCTTTTAAAGCCTTCCGCGATCATTTGTGGACCACCAATACCTTCAAATTCGGCATCAACACCTTGCTCACGAAAACGGCGAATCAATGTTGCGCCAAGCGTATCTCCAGAGACCTCACCGACCACGATTCCGATTTTAAGTTTTCGATTTAGCAAGTGGGTTTCCTCTCAGATCTGCATGGAAGTTCATTGAATCGGGATTCTAACATAAACGTTTACCTATTCCGGAATAAGCTTGAGTATCTTCTAATTTCAAGAAACTCACCGTTTAGAATGACTTAGTCGATTATTGCTCTTGCATAATGCCATGAAATGAATAGAGGTTTTCAGCAACACCATACTAAGCCTGAATAGAACAAATCAGACCTTTCAAACAAATAATCACACCAGTGTTCCATACACAGTAAAGTTAAAAAAACTTGAAACATCATCGAATATAAATTGCATTGCTTTATCTGTTTTATGCATAAGCAAATCAATAATCAAGACAACTACTTATATCCAAAAGTCATAAGATATGCACGTTTTTTGATTTTGGCATATATGCATGTTCGGTCCGATTGAGTTTATTTTAGCAGGTGTGTTGGTTGGTTTCTGTGTGGGGGTAACCGGTGTGGGTGGCGGTTCATTAATGACGCCGATTCTCATCAGTTTATTCCGGATTGAACCCCACATTGCGATTGGTACTGATCTTCTCTATGCTGCGATTTCAAAATTCTGCGGCTCTTTTGTGCATGCCAAAAAAATGAATATTGTCTGGCCGATTGTGATCTGGCTGGCCGTTGGCAGTATCCCTGCTTCTTTGGCGACACATTGGGTACTTGATAACTTTCTGAGCCAATCCACGTATTACAAGACTGTCCTGACCATGGTGTTAGGCTTTATGCTGACTATCACCGGCTTGTCTATTCTGTTTCGCACCCAGATCGAAACTCTTTTTAACAAACACAGAAAACAAGAACTGCCAGATATGACTCAGGATCTGGAAAAAGTGAAGCTACAAGCCAAGGAAAAGCGTGTAGCCATCATTATTATGGGGATTATCTTAGGTATATTTGTCACGCTTTCTTCAGTGGGGGCCGGCGCATTTGGCATCATGGCACTTGTGGTGATGTTCCCGAATCTGCCAATGATTCGTATCATTGGCTCTGATGTTGTGCATGCGGTCTTACTGACCCTGGTTGCAGGTCTGGGGCATATGTCTTCAGGCAACGTCGATTTCATGCTGCTCTTCTGGTTATTGGTAGGTTCTATTCCGGCTATTATTGTTGGTACTTTGCTCAGTTCACGTATGCCGGAAAAACTTATCCGCAAAATCTTAGGCATCACCCTGTTTGCACTGGGCGTGAATTTCATGATTAATCCGGTGAAATCAAAACTGGTTCAATCAGCTGAAACAGCAATGATAATCATAAGCCAAAATTCCCAGTCCGTTTAAGTTAACTATCCGATTCATCACTTTTTTTTCAAAGAAATATTCATCTTTTTTATAACAAAGTGACGCATCATTCATGTTATATTCGGGCTATTAAACAACCTTTTGTATGATCGAACCAGTGACGGCAATGAATACACAACAGTCAAATCCCATTTCAGCATCAGATATTGATGACGTGAATATCCACAGCATGATTCCTCTTGTAACCCCTGCTGAGCTTAAAGCAGAGTTACCGTTGACTGAAACTGCTTATCAAACCGTACTGCATGGTCGTGAAACGATTCGTAATATTCTGGATGGTAAAGACAAACGCCTGTTCGTTGTGATCGGTCCATGTTCTATCCATGATCCGGCGGCTGCACACGAATATGCTGAACGTTTAAAAGTGTTAAGCGAAAAAGTCAAAGACAGCTTATATATCGTGATGCGTGTTTATTTTGAAAAACCACGTACTACAGTGGGCTGGAAAGGCCTGATCAATGATCCGGATATGAATGATTCATTCAATATCGAAAAAGGTCTGCGTATTGGTCGCAAACTGTTACTTGAATTGAATGAAATGGGTTTACCATGTGCTACAGAGGCGCTTGATCCAAACTCTCCGCAGTATTATCAAGACCTGATTTCATGGTCAGCCATTGGTGCACGTACTACCGAGAGCCAGACACACCGCGAAATGTCTTCAGGCCTTTCGTCACCAGTTGGCTTTAAAAATGGTACTGACGGCGGTTTAACGGTTGCAACCAATGCAATGCAATCCGTGAAACATGGTCACAGCTTCCTGGGTCTGAATGATCAGGGTCAGGTAGCTGTCATTCGTACTTCGGGTAACCCGTATGCCCATGTGGTACTGCGTGGCGGTAATGGCAAGCCAAACTATGATTCAGGCTCGGTAGCAGATGCAGAAGCTGCACTGGCTAAAGCCAAAGTCAGCAACAAGATCATGATTGATGCCAGCCATGCTAACTCAAATAAAGACCCGTACCTGCAACCACTTGTACTTAAAAACATTTCAGAACAAATTATTGATGGAAACAAGTCAATTGTTGGTATTATGGTAGAAAGTCATCTCAAGGGTGGTCGTCAGGACATTCCTACAAACCTTGATGATCTGGAATATGGTCAATCAGTCACGGATGGTTGTATCGACTGGGAGACGACTGAAAAAGTCTTACTCGACATGCATGAGGCATTGAAAGACGTTTTACCTAATCGTTAAACGATCTGACAAACGCCATCGCTAAGATGGCGTTTGCATTTCTGAATAAGGAAATTTTATCTGATGAATGATATGGAAACGGCATTAAGCCAGATTGATAATTTTCAGTTCATCCATGAGCATCTGTTTAGCTCCGGTCAACTGACTACTGCACAATTGCAGCTGATGAAAGAATATGGTGTATCTACAGTCATCAATGTGGCATTAACCGATAGCGAACAGTACCTGCCGCATGAAGATAAAATTTGCCTTGAGCTGGGACTAAACTATATCCAGGTTCCAATTTCCTGGGAAACGCCTTCAGACAATCAGTGTCTGCTGGTACTGGACCTGATCGATCATCTGGTAAAAGAGCAAATGGTTTGGGTACATTGTTCGAAAAATTACCATGTCAGCTGTTTGATGTATCTATATCGCCAATATTATATGGATATTGAACTGCCTCATGCACAAGAGCACTTACATAAAATCTGGGAACCGAATGAAACCTGGACCGGATTAATGCACGCAGTTGCTCTGCAGCTACAAGGCCGTAAAGCAACTCAGGAACTGGAACTTTCCCTGATTAATCCGAATTATTTTGCCTGATCTTATTTGCTATGACTCAACAGCACGGTTGCCATGGACATAATCCCTTCCTGACGGCCGGTAAAACCTAACTGTTCAGTGGTCGTGGCTTTAATACTGATTTGAGTCACATCAACATTTAGAACATCTGCAATACTTTGACGCATTGCCAGATTATGTTTAGCCAGTTTTGGCCGTTCACAGGCTACGGTAATATCGGCATTATTCAGGTGATAACCACGATCCAGAATCAATTGATAGACATGCTTGAGCAGTATCCGGCTATCTGCACCTTTAAACTCAGGATCTGTATCCGGAAAATGCTGGCCAATATCTCCGAGCGCCAATGCACCCAGCAAAGCATCACAGAGTGCATGCAGAATCACATCACCATCCGAATGCGCTTTCAGACCGTGGGTATGCGGAATTTGAATGCCTGCCAAAGTGACAAAATCACCTTCTTCAAATGCATGCACATCCAGCCCCTGGCCAATACGAATTTGTGCAATCACCTTATACATCCTTTAGAAATAGCCCATTGAAATTCTTGTACACTTGCTTTCTATTTCGCTATAGTTAGACCAAGCGTAACACAGTGAAAGTATAAGCGATCATGCTACTGAAAACTGATATAAATATGGTGAAAATAATTGGCCTGATGCTCGGTCTGGGGATGATTTCTACGGGTAGCTCAGCGATCACACTGGACTGTAGCAACGACAGCAAAAAAACGGCTGCCATGAAGAAAGTCTGCTCAGCCTCGCTGGCAGAGTCTCGTGAAAAACTGGCTGACCAATACTTTACTGCTTTTCTAATTACTGATGCGCCTTTGCGCTTATTGCAAGACACCCAACAATTGTGGGCGAACCGTTTACAGCAATGCAAAACGCTAGACTGTTTTAAACAGCAGTTTGAGTGGCGTTTAGATGATTTAAATGTCTATATTTCATTGAATCAAAGTCTGACCCAACATTATATTAAGTTTGAACAGGGTCAAATTGCCAAACCGCCTGTACATCTCAAGATTCATCAGCTGACCAAAGACCGGATCAAAATTGAAGGTCTGGCCTATCGCAATCCCAATAACCGGGCTGAAACACAGACCGTTCCATTTTTAGCCTATACCACGCCAGAGGCAAAAAACCAGATCACCGATAACGAAAATGACTGTCGCTATGAGTTTCACTATAGCAAAGCGATTCTGACCGTCAGCAGCCAGCAAAAAGGTTGTGAGCGGTTTACGGGAATATATCGTTTATATGATTGATTTAATTTAAAAATAGTATAATTTTCCGGTATTTAAAATAAGAATTTTGATTTTAAAATAGCCCGAATGCGGGCTATCAATTTACGTAGGATAGTATTGAGCAATTTTCTGACTGATCATCGCGGCAGTTGCAGCTGACAAAGTCCAGCCCAGATGACCATGCCCGGTATTGTAAAATACCCGTTCATGTTTGCCACGGCGCACCACAGGCATCATATTTGGCATCATGGGACGTAAGCCTGCCCACGGCACCACATGCTCGGTACACAGGTCAAAATTACGATTAGTCCAGTCAATCAGTGGCTGAATCCGGTCGGCACGAATATCCCGGTTATAGCCATTAAACTCGGCTGTGCCTGCCACACGTAAACGATCCTTCCCTAAACGTGACAAGACAATTTTGGCGCTTTCATCCAGCAGACTCACCCACGGTGCGTCATTTTGACTCTGCTCATCATTCAGTTGAACTGTAATCGAATAGCCTTTGACCGGATATACATTGACCCGCTCACCAAGAATCTCGGCTAATTGATAACTGCCCACCCCTGCACATACGACAATGGCATCCGCATCAATTTCTAGAATGTCATCTTTAGAGCTATGCATATTTTCAATACTAGGTTTGCATTTCACCCGAATATTCTGAGCCTGATGATCGACAGCGAAAACATCTTGACCAAATTCAAATTTCACGCCTTTTTGCATGCAGGCTTTGGCCAGCCCGGTGCTAAATTTATGAATATCTCCGGTAGCATCACTCTGACAATAAAATCCTGCATAATAATCACCCGTTAATGCAGGTTCGATCTGCTTGATTTCTGCATTGGAAATCGCATTTCGCTCCAGGCCACCGCTGCACAACAGATCATTGACTTTAATCGCAACATCATAATCAGTCTTGGTATGATAAAAATGTAAAATGCCACGTTTTTCCAGATTGAAATCAATATGTTCTGTTTGGGCTATTTCATACAAACGGGCTTTGGCCAGTAAAGCCAAACGCACCGTCTCTCGGGTATTGGCTTCATAATGTTTGATATTTCCCAGAAATTCCATCAGCCAACTGTATTTATGCACACTAAAAGAAGGATTGAGCAAAAGTGGTGCGGTTTTTTGTGACATCCATTTGATGCCTTTAAGTACTGTCGCTTTCTGGTTCCATACTTCGGCATTACAGGCAGAAAGCTGGCCGCCGTTGGCGAAAGATGTCTCCATTGCCGGATATAGATGCCGATCAACCACTGTCACCTGATACCCTGATAAAGCCAGCTCATAAGCTGTGGTTACTCCGGTAATACCGGCCCCAATCACCACGACATGACGCATAGACACCTCCTTGATTGTATTGATGTCTTTTCCCATCTGTCATGTGTACCTGAGAGCTTCGGTAGATACATTGCACATCAATGCGGCCACCTTCCCCTTCGGTGAGTGATTGAACACTTCTCTCCAGAGTCTTTATCCATTATCACAGTCCTTTTGCCTGAGAGTTTCCTGGGAACTTGCTCCTTCGGCGAATGCAGAAGCATTTCTCTCCTGCAATAATGTTTTATTATCATGAGCAATTTTTATACCATCTTATTCATAGCTACAGTTTTTTATTTATGTTAATTCACATGATTTAAGAAAATACTGATTTCAAGAAAACGAGAGAAAAGTCTTGCTCCTTTCAAATAAATTTTAAGATTTTTTATCTTTCTACTTGATATGCTTTATTTCTTTAAATATTGTCGCCAGATAGCGCGCATTAGCAATAGTGCTGAAAACACTTATTTGCTTAGAATACTTATAAAAATTATATTAAATCAAAGTGTCGGCTCATCTATATCCCTGATTTTTAAAAGTACTGAAATTAAATCAACCAGGAAAGAATGAGCATCAAAGACCCTGCAGCAACGACCGTTTGCATACTAATAATATTGGCCATGAACTGACTGTCCCCTCCATATACACGAGTAAGCACATAGGAGGCCGAAGCTGTTGGCAGGGCAAAAAACAGTATCAGTACCTGCGTGGTTAATGTGTCAGTATTAAACAATTGGCAAACAAAGTATGCAGCCAACGGCATACCTAACAAACGCCCAAAGGTCGCCAGACTCAATGGCCAAATATCTCGCTGAAAACCCTGAAACTGTAAGGCAGCTCCGACACACATCAGACCGAGCGGCAAACTGCATAAGGCAATCTGCTTTAGATATAGCTCAAATCCAGTCCAAAGTGATAAGCCTGAAAGATTAAATAATCCACCCACAATACAGCCTAAAATTAGGGGGTTTTTTAACAGATCAGTGAGAAGTTTGATGATCTGCATATCATGGCTACGGGTAAATGATAATACGGATAAGATATTGACCAGTGGAATACATAAAACCATGACTACGGCGAAAATGGTCATGCCCTGCTGATGAAACAAGGCATTGACTGCTGCCAGTCCAATATAAGTATTAAAGCGTAGCAGCGCCTGTACGTAGACCCCGAAGCGCGCATAGCCAATCTGATAAACTTTTCTCAGGACATATAAGGCTATACTGACCACAGGCATGAGGCTAAAAACCACCAGAACAACTTCCCGGATCACCTCCATTTCAATCTTGGCTACCGCCAGATTTAAAAACAGCATCACCGGAAACAGCACATAATAATTTAGATTTTCTGCCCCACGCCAGAAATCATCACTCAACCATTGCCTACGCTTAAGCAGATAGCCAAAGCTGATCAATCCAATCAGCGGGAATAGTACTGTGAAGATCGTCTGAAACATTGAGCAACTCATAATATGCGGTTGTGCGGCAATCGAATCCAATTGCCTGTCAATGAGCAAGGATACAACAACCGAAGAGTTTCAGGATGAAAATAGCGGGAAAATCAGTGGCTAATAAACAAGGATACTCTAATTTGCTTTCATTATTAATACACTGTCTAAATCCAGCTTTCTTGTTTTGCAATATTTAATACATCAATTTTAAGTTTTTCTAACTCATCAAAAACTGTTGAATCCAGTTTTGGACGAACTTTTTCTAATTTAACTTTTAATAAGTCTAAACTTCTTAAAAGCATCCTAAAAATAAGTTTCTTTCGGCCCAGGTCATCTGTTGCCTTGAAGGTGTTCGGATCTATTCTTAAGCGAAAATCCATGTTTTTTCGTTTAGGAGAATAATAAATACGTTCATCAAAATTATCCGTTCCCATTATAATTGAAATACATTTCCATTTATTTATCGGAATATCATAAGAGTTATTTTGAAGTTGAGCATTTAAGGCATCTTCAACTGCATTACGTGCTTTACATTCCTGTAGAGTTTGCTCTTCACTTAAAACTTCACTACTCAGCTCAGCGCTTAACCATATTTTCATACATACATCCTGATCATTATTCTTGTTTACAAGAGATCTAGAACTTAGCTTCTCCTACTAAATATAAACTTTGTGACACAACACTTTTAGATCATTATTTTTAGAAAAATCTTAGCTTAATTTGATTTCTTTTTAACATGATAGTTTTTATACAAAAAAAAGCCAGACCGAAGTCTGACTTTAATTTTATTCACTTCTATAAAGCAAATTATTTTGGTTCAATCGGCTCAAAAGGCGCAACTACATCGGCATTTTGCGCACGATGACGCATAAAGTGATCCATCAATACAATCGCCAGCATGGCTTCAGCAATCGGTGTAGCACGTACACCCACGCAAGGATCATGACGGCCTTTGGTCAGCACATCGGTATCTTCACGATCAATATTAATGGTTTTACCCGGAGTAGTGATTGAAGCCGTAGGTTTCAAGGCAATCGCAACACGAATGTCCTGACCACTGGAAATCCCACCTAAAATACCGCCGGCATGGTTGGCAAGGAAGCCCTCTGTAGTAAGTTCATCACGGCTTTCATGACCAAACTGTTCAGCAACGCCAAAACCGTCACCGATTTCTACACCTTTAACAGCATTGATCGACATCATGGCATGCGCGATGTCAGCATCTAGACGGTCAAAGACTGGCTCGCCCCAACCGACTGGCACTTTAGATGCAATGATTTCAAGTTTAGCGCCACAACTGGTGCCTTGCTCACGTAAAGATGTCACTAGTGCTTCAAAACGTGGAACTGCATCGACATCGCCACAAAAAAATGGATTGTTTGGAACTTCATTCCAGTCCAGCTTCTCTGCTTTTTCAGTGCCGATCTGGGTGACGTGACCGCGAATCTCAATACCAAATTTCTCGAAAAGGTATTTCTTGGCAATTGCGCCCGCTGCGACACGCATTGCAGTTTCACGTGCACTTGAACGGCCACCACCACGGTAGTCACGAAAACCATACTTTTGGGTATAGGTATAGTCCGCATGACCCGGGCGGAAAGTCTGCGCGATATTGCCGTAGTCTTTCGATTTTTGATCCGTATTACGGATCAAGAGGCCGATTGACGTTCCAGTGGTTTTACCCTCAAAAACACCGGAAATAATTTCTACTTCATCTGGTTCTTTACGCTGGGTTGCAAATTTTGAAGTTCCCGGCTTACGACGATCCAGATCTTTTTGCAAATCCGCTTCAGTCAGCTCAATGCCCGGTGGAACCCCATCGATGATGGCCATCAAGCCAACACCGTGAGATTCACCACAAGTCGTTACACGGAACAGTTGCCCTATACTATTACCTGCCATGTCAAACGACTCCTTATGCTTGAATAGACTGAATGAATAAATCACGGTAGGTACGGCACTGCTCTGCAGTCAATGCAAAGATACCAGTGCCACCTTTCTGGAATTGTAACCAGTAGAAATCAACTGAATTGAAATTTTGGCGCATCGCCCATTCTGAGTTGCCCACTTCGATCACGATCAAGCCGTTCTCAGTCAGGTAATCTGCAGCCTGAGCCAGCATTTTACGTACCAGATCCAGACCGTCCTGACCAGCAGCAAGCGCCAGCTCAGGCTCATGATGGAATTCTTCAGGCAAATCAGCCATATCTTCCGCATCGACATACGGCGGATTAGATACAATTAAATCGTATTGATTTTCGGCTGGAATTTTTTCGAACAAATCTGATTCAAGCAATGCGATCTGATATTGCTTGTCATGATGCTCAGTATTGATTTGCGCAACTTCCAATGCTTCTTTCGAAATATCGGTGGCATCCACTTCAGCTTCAGGGAAAGCATAAGCCAATGCAATTGCGATACAGCCTGAACCGGTACACATATCTAGAATGCGTTGTGGTGTCTTCGGACTCGGGTTTTCCGGCAAGTTATTAACCGCCTGACCCATTTGACCATGTTCACCCAGGAAATATGGGGCAAAACGGTTCTGGATCAGTTCAGCAATCGGTGAACGTGGAATCAGCACACGCTCATCAACATAGTAAGGTTTGCCGTCGAAGTAAGCCAGGTTCAATAAATATGAAGTTGGTACTTTTTCATTGATACGGCGTTCAAGCAGACTTAAAAATTCGGCTTTTTCACTTGGTAATAATTTGGCATCTAGAATTTCAGCATCCGCTTTCCATTCTAGTGACAGGGTTTGTAAGACCAAGGCTGAACTTTCAGCAAAGTAATCTTCTGTACCTTGGCCCAAATGTGCATCGTATTGACGTAATGCTGTCACACCAAAACGAATAAAATCACGAATGGTGGTTAAATTTTCAGCGGCTTCCTGCATATGTTCAGGGCTAATAGTCGGTCGATCCACTTAAGGCGTCTCCAAGGTCATTTTTTTAAACGCCTTATGATACCTTGTTTTGGCTGCTTTTATAATGCTAAAAGTATGAAAAACACGAATTCTCTATGCCCATAAAAATTATAAAATTCTTGTTTTTATGCGCGATCTTAAACCTGTATGTCTACTTTTCTCAGGCTAAACTCAAACGACCAATACGATTAGTCGTGTGGCTATTTATCTGGAGCCAGGCGCATAAGAGCGGGACTGATAAAGATTGGCCTGCTCCATGATCAAAGCCAGCATACATTGACCTTGTTGCTGCTTAGCATATTTCCCGGACATTCTTAAATTACACTGCTGAGACAGTTTACGTTCCCAAAGTATATGCTGATTGCGGATAGCAGCGGTCTGATTCGGATTAAGCTTTAGATAGTTTTTATAGTTTTTTTTCAGCCGTTTATTGTGTAGTTTCAGTTCTTTTTCCAGACATTTTTCTGCTTTGACTGTATTGCCATAACTAAAATTCATGCACTGTGAATATTCCTTGGAATAACCTACAGCAGCTTGTGTCTGAAACGCGATACCCGCAAAAATTGCAACTAAAAAGTATGCAAGACGCATAAAATCCCCTTTACCTAAACCGGCATAATCCCAATAAATGTTTAACAATCAATATTGTTTAAATTATCCACTGATATTAACGCAGTCCAGACAAAAATCCTAAGCATTTTTCGGACAGAAAGATTAAACAGTTGCGCAATTGAAAATTGGCACATGACCCACATATAATCTACATTCAATATTTAAATGAGCCCAGATCTATGAGCTATAAGCACAATAATCTTATGGCGATGCGCCAAAATTACTGGAATGATCAAGTATCCAGTCAGGTGCAGCAAGAAAAGGTATTTTTGCAGTCGACTTTAATACAGCATGGTGTATTTACCAATGCGACACTAGAAGATGCTAAATATCTGTTTTTTGGCTTGCCAAGTATTGTGATTGTAAAAGGCTATGCTTTGGGCTTTATGCATGACAATGTGCAATACCTGATTCATCAACATATTCAAACAAATAAACAACAGTTACAACAACGATCTGAATTAAAAATCCAATTTCAAATGGCATAATGCCCTATCTAAACTGATACAGGTTGGTGAATTAATAAAAGCTTGCAAGCTTTTACTATGAATTCAGCGGCTTAAACTTTTTTAATACGTGCATAAGCGCTAATATCCCCTACAATGATTTATTCTGCTTCATGCTGATGATGAAAGGATTGAGTTTACATGTCAGATCAGAACGATAAGCTTAAACAACTGAAAACCTCCTCTATGGATCGACGCTTATCGATCGCAAAGGCATCCTTGCTGGCAGGCACGCGTTGGGCGGCTTCTAGCGCAGGCTCCATGTTCTCGAGCGATGAAGAAAAAGAAAAGAAACGTAAAAAAGCCATGAAAGAACAGGCCGATTATCTGGTGGCAGAAATTGGCAAGCTGAAAGGTTCTATCGTTAAAATTGGCCAGATGATGGCGCTGTATGGTGAGCATTTTCTGCCAGAAGAAGTCACTCAAGCCTTAAATACCCTGAATAACCAGACGGTGGCACTGGCATGGCCAGCCATTAAGACCCAGTTACAGCAACAGCTCGGTTCAAAACTCGACGATCTTACCATTGACCATGAACCTTTGGGCACAGCTTCATTGGCACAGGTCCATCGCGCTACCCGTAAAGCTGACGGTATGGAACTGGTATTAAAAATTCAGTATCCGGGTGTGGCAGAAGCCATTGATTCGGATATGAGCCTGTTTAAAAACATGCTGAAATTGACCCGCCTCGTGCCACAGACCCGCGAATTCGACCAATGGTTTGATGAAGTTCGTGAAATGATGCATCGTGAAGTGGACTATCACATTGAAGCAGATACCACGCGGCGTTTTGCGGCACGTTTAAAAGATGATCCACGCTATATCGTCCCAATGATTATTGATGAATATTGCTCTGATCGCGTGCTGTGCATGACTTTCGAACGTGGTGTGCCGATCAATAGCCCAGTGATGTTGTCCCTGCCTCAAGAACGCCGCAACCAGTTGGGTGAAGCATCTCTGGAAATTACAGTGCGTGAAATCTTCGAATGGGGCGAGATGCAAACCGACCCGAACTTTGGTAACTATCTGGTTCGTCTGGGTAATGGTGCAGATGTGCATGACAAGATCGTTCTGCTCGACTTTGGCGCAATCCGCCAGTTTGACCAGCATTTGCTCAGTGTTGCGCGCAACCTGATTCAGGCAGGCTATCATCATGACTCGGATATGATGGTCAAGGCCATGACCGGTTATGAGTTTTTTGATTCGATCCCGCACAGCATCAAACCGGATATGGCCAAGGTCTTCTTATTAGCTACTGAAGCATTTAGCTCACCACTGAATAATCAGGAGTTGCCAGCCGGCGTAATGGACGAACATAATCGTTATGACTGGAAAAAGAGTCAACTGCATAGCCGTGTCATGCAACAGGCTTCAAGATCTATGGCTTCGCGTTATTTCAGTGTGCCGCCAAAGGAATTTATGTTTATTAGCCGTAAATTTATTGGTGCATATACCTTTATGACCGTAATTGAGGCCAAAACCAATGTGCGTGCCATGATTAAAAAACATCTCTCGTAAAATAAATTCATCATAAAGACCCGGATGATTTTGTCATCTGGGTCAATTTTTATTCATTAAAGATTTTTTAAATTTAGATCTTTCCTCATTTTTTCATTGATTTACACTTTAGTTTATCAACATCAAGAAACCTAAAAATTGCCCATCATTCATGTCAGCGATGACATAGTTTTATATCTAAGCACATGTCAGTATTAAAAAAATAACGTGACAACACCTTAGGATAATCAGAATGAATAATATGGTGAATAAAGCCCAAGGATTTGGCTTATCCATACTGACCAAAATTGCGGGTAGCGAAGTATTAGACCAATTAAAGCTACGTAAATTTATAGAAAAATCACTTTATCAAAGTTCAAAAGCAGGATTCAAAACCCTGAGTCAAACCCAGAACATCCTGAAATCTGGCCAAAAGATTCAAAAACAGCGTCTGCCACATCAGTCCAAATCATTGTTTGATCTGAACCTGACTGAAGAACAGCACATGACCTGTGATGCCATGCAGCAATTTGCCCAAGAAGTGCTCTATCCATTAGCGCATGATGCAGATCAGCATGAATTATTTCCGCATGAACTCTGGCAATACAGCACTGATTTAGGCTTGAATTTCTATGCCCTGCCCGAAGCCTTAGGGGGGGTCGCATCGGAACAGAATATCGTCAGCAATATCTTGATAGCCCAACATTTAGCTCAAGGTGATTTTAGCCTGACAGCTGGCTTACTTTCGAATTTTAGTGTCATTAATGCCATTACCCGCTGGGGTTCAGAACAGATTCAGACAACATATCTCGCTGCTTTCGCAGAAAATCCTGAATTAAAAGCCACCTTTGCCGTTCAGGAAGAAACTGCAGCGTTTAATCCCGAGCAACTTAAAACCCAAGCTATTGCTCATCAGGGACACTATCTGATTCAGGGTGAAAAGACCTTGGTGCTATTGGGAGAAAGTGCCGATCTGTATCTGGTGAGTGCCGATCTGGACGGCAGAGCTGAGATCTTTGTGGTGCAACGCGATCATACGATCACTGCAAAAAAATCTCCTGCTATGGGTCTAAAAGCCACGGAAACAGTCACGCTTCAATTTAAAAATACGCCGGCCCAGCGTTTGGGTGATGACGATTTTGATTATTGTGCTTTTGTCGATTTGGGTAATTTAATGTGGTGTGCCTTGGCCGTCGGCACCTGTGAAGCAGTAAAAAAATACTGCGTTCAGTATGCCAATGAACGTACTGCTTTCGGTGAACCTATTTCACATCGTCAGAGCGTTGCATTTATGATTGCCGATATGGCAATTGAAATCGATGCAATGCAAATACTGATCCTGAATGCCGCCAGTCTGGCTGAATCGGGTCAATCTTTTCATCGTGAAGCCTATCTGGCACGCCTGCTCTGTGCAGAAAAATCCATGAAAATAGGCACCGATGGCGTACAAATTTTGGGCGGTCACGGCTTTACCAAGGAACATCCGCTAGAACGCTGGTATCGGGATCTGAGAGCCACTGCGATCGTTCATTCTGGCTTACATGCCTGAGCAAATAATAAAGAAGAAGAATCATGAATTTACAAACTCCAAAAAAATTCAAACTCCTGATTAATCAGGCACATGAAGTTGCCTTAAACGTTCTCCGTCCGATTTCACGTAAATATGACAAGGCTGAACATGCTTACCCTATCGAACTGGATATGCTGGCCTCTGTCGTGGATGGTATGAATCAAGGCAGTGAAGGCATGAATGCCGGCGCAGCGGTAAATAAACGAGGCAATACTGACAGCAGCAATAAAAATGGCATCAATATGTCTACCGCCCTGAGCATCATTGAAATGTGTTATGGCGATACTGGACTATTACTCTCCATGCCACGTCAGGGTTTAGGAAACTCAGCCATTGCCGCGGTGGCAAATGAAGAACAGCTCCAACGTTTTCATGGGATTTGGGCGGCCATGGCGATTACCGAACCGGGTTGCGGCTCGGATTCTGCCGCGATTCGTACTACCGCGACTAAAGATGGTGATGACTATATTCTAAATGGTGAGAAGATTTTTGTGACCTCGGGAGAACGTGCCGATGCGATAGTAGTCTGGGCAACTCTGGATAAAAAACTGGGACGATCAGCAATTAAATCTTTTGTGGTTGCCAAAGGCACACCAGGAATGAAAGTCGAACGACTAGAGCATAAATTAGGGATTAAGTCCTCAGACACTGCCACGATTAGCTTGATCAATTGTCGAGTACCCGCAGCGAACTTGCTCGGTCATACAGAAATTGATGTTGCCAAAGGCTTTGCCGGAGTGATGGAAACCTTTGATAATACTCGTCCGCTGGTCGCTGCAATGGCAATTGGTTGTGCTAAAGCCTCGCTGGAACGTATCAGGGAAATTTTTAAGGAACAATTGGATTCCTCTTATGCCACACCCTATTTACAAAGCTCTAATATCGCTGCACAAATCTATCGCATGGAAGCTGAATGGGAAGCTGCGCGTTTGCTCATGCTCAAAGCCGCCTGGATGGCCGATAATCGCAAACCGAATTCACGTGAGGCTTCTATCGCTAAAGCCAAGGCCGGTCGGATCGGCAATGAAATCACCTTGAAATGTGTGGAACTGGCAGCAGCTGTCGGTTATAACGAAACCGAACTTTTAGAAAAATGGGCACGTGATTCCAAAATCATGGATATTTTTGAAGGCACCCAGCAGATTCAGCAACTTATTATTGCACGTCGGGAATTAGGAAAGTCATCGAGCGAATTAAAATAGTTATTGCTCATTAAATAACGAATTAAACTTACTTCAATTGATTAAACGATGGATTTTTCAATCATTTAAGGTTATAAAAATTCATCGATTTTTTAAATACAATCAGTCCACCATGTACTCTATTCGCCGCATTCAGCCTAAAGATAATGCTCAAATTGCAACCATTATTCGTCATGTTTCCCAAGAATGTGGACTGGCGGCAGAATCTGGTTTCGCGGTAGGTGATTCAATTCTTGATAACCTGTATGAAGTATATCGACAAACGAATTCTGCTTATTGGGTCATTGTAGATGAACAGGATCAAGCTTATGGAGGTGGTGGAATTGCTCCATTAAAAGGTGATCAGAGCATTTTTGAAATACAGAAAATGTACTTTTTACCTGAAATTCGTCAGCAAGGGTTTGCCAAGAAAATTTTAGAATTATCCTTTGAATTTGCACAGGAGCATCAGGTTAAATTTGTCTACCTAGAAACCACCAAAGCGCTATGGCAAGCAGTTAAACTGTATGAAAAACTAGGTTTTCAGCATCTTCATCAGCCTAAAGGCAATACCGGACATAGTGACGCTTGTGAAATATGGATGCTTAAAACCCTTTTCTAGTTAACCCGAATCGCGGATAAGAAATTGACTTGAAAAATAAGAGGACTAGAGCCATCAGTTGAGTTACCACACCAAACTCACAACTCTAGTCCTGATGTTCAATAGTACCGAATTATTCTGCGTAATT
>NZ_JAGFXZ010000025.1 GCF_019038395.1 Acinetobacter sp. BY419 | reverse complement strand
TGTCTCCATCGGATAAGGGCCAGATCATTCCTGATAATAAACGATAAGAATTTAAACGCAATAAAAAAGCCCTGAACGAAAGATCAGGGCTTTTTTAGAATCTGGAGCGGGAAAGGAGACTCGAACTCCCGACCCCAACCTTGGCAAGGTTATGCTCTACCAACTGAGCTATTCCCGCGGAGTCTATAAAGTTTTTTAAATGAAAAAACTAAATGAAAAAATTTTGAGCGGGAAAGGAGACTCGAACTCCCGACCCCAACCTTGGCAAGGTTATGCTCTACCAACTGAGCTATTCCCGCATGCCGTGTATAATACAGCATGCAAAAATGTGGTCAACACCTTTGTTAAAAATCTTGCATCAATTGCATAAAATAAAAGCAAAATACTTTAGATTAGACAATAAATAGCCAATATTCATCTGGAAATTAATGAAACTTCGCCATAATCAACGGATTGCACTCATACAGATTACCAAAACCTTTAGCAGAACAAGGTATACTGAAACCATATTTTTGAAGATTGGAGTCAGGCCATGAGCTTAGAACAACAACTGAAAGACCGTTTGGCGCAATTATCCCCAACCCATTTGGAAGTGGTCAATGAATCTTCTGGTCATGGCGGTTATTTCCCGGGTAAAGAATCGCATTTTAAAACTGTCATTGTGAGTCCGGCTTTTGCAGGTTTACGTCCGGTCCAGCGTCATCAGAAAGTTTATGCTGCTGCGGGAGATCTGCTGTCGAAAGACAAGATTCATGCGCTGGCTATTCATGCATTTTTGCCTGAAGAATGGACAGGACAGGACACGAGCAGTCCTGCTTGTGCACATGCACCAAAAAACTAAGAGGAAATGATGGAAACCCAGCTTTTAGTCAAGATTATTCATATGTCGGCAGCAGGAGTGGTCATCGTTGCCATTCTTGCCCGTGCATTGACTTTGTTTGTAGGCACACAAGGAAATTTACCTAATCCGGTGGCGCGTACAGCGCTAGTGGCTTTACAGCATCTGGCCATCACGGTGATCGCACTGACCGGTATTGTGGCGCTCGTCCTCAAAGACTTTGATGTGCAGCCCTGGTTCTATGCCAAAGTCATTTTATTTCTGGTGATGGTGTCCTCTCTAGGCAAGGCGTATAAGAAAGATGATTCGATCTTGCTGACACAGCGTCGGGCTGGCTTATTTATTGCTATGGTTTCATTGGTGTCTATTCTGGTATTGGTGATGATCAAGCCGAATTTTGGCTAAAAGCAGACTGGCTATGACGATCAGCACAGCCAGTACATCTGAATAATTAAAAAATACAAATGTAGTAAAAGTAATTAGAAATGAGGAGGGGAGATGCGTACACGTGTAGTATTTAATCAAAAAGGTGGGGTAGGCAAGTCCAGTATTACCGTTAATCTGGCAGCCATCAGCGCACATCAGGGATTAAAAACCTTGTTGATTGACCTGGATCCGCAGGCCAATTCTAGCCAGTATGTGTTGGGCGATGATGCGACTTATTCCAGTGACAAGCCGGCACTTGAACCGAATATCGAAAACTATTTTGAAGATGTACTGGGTAATCAGCAAAGCAAGGGACTACTTGGCAATGCCATTGGCTCAATTTTAAAAAGTCGTAGCAAAGGTCTGGAGAGCTATGTCCATCAGTCTCCCTTTAAGCATCTGGATGTGATTCCGGCCAGTC
The DNA here is from genome assembly GCF_019038395.1 of Acinetobacter sp. BY419. Taxonomy (GTDB): domain Bacteria; phylum Pseudomonadota; class Gammaproteobacteria; order Pseudomonadales; family Moraxellaceae; genus Acinetobacter. Next base: position 48,872 of record NZ_JAGFXZ010000025.1, on the reverse strand, counting down.
CAACGCTGGGGACACTGGCGCATGCACTGGAGTCCAAGCATAAGATCTACAAGTTAAGAGATGCCCTGCAACAACTGTCAGGACATTATGACCGGGTGTTTATTGATACACCGCCTGCATTTAATTTCTTTACCCTCTCCGCACTCATTGCGGCGAATCGCGTGCTAATTCCATTTGACTGCGATGTATTTTCCAAACGCGCTCTACAGACTCTGATTGAAAATGTCATTGAAACCCAGGATGACCATAATGAAGGTCTGGAAATTGAAGGAATTGTTGTCAATCAGTTTCAGGCACAGGCCAAATTACCGCGTGAAGTGGTACAGCAACTCAAAGATGAAGGACTGCCGGTACTCGGCAGTATGCTGCCGCCATCGATTTTAATGAAAGAATCTCATCAGAAAAATCAGCCGCTGATTCATTTGGCTACTGATCATAAATTGACTCAGGCCTATCAATCGTTGTTCAATGAGATAGAGCAGAATTAAGATCGAGTGAGCTATGAAACTTGTGAAAATAAGCCTGAGTATTGCTGCACTTGCATTACTGAGTGCCTGTGCAACGACGGTAAAACCGACCTATGTGTCACCCACCCTGTATCAGACCTTAGACTGCCAGCAGTTGCAAGGTGAATACAACCGCATTCAGCAATATATCGACAATGGCGTTGAACCACCAAAACGTACCGGCGTGGGTGTAGGTGTTGGCCTTGGCGGTGGCTGGGGCAGTCGTGGCGGCTGGGGTATTGGTCCGAGTGTTTCAGTCAATATGGGACAAGCCTCCGATACCAAAAGAACTGAACTGGCACGGCTTTTAGGTGAGCAGGAGGCGATTGTTCAGGCTGCGACTTATAAGCGCTGTCCGATTGTGGTTCGGCAGGCGGCGCCTAATTAAATTATTCAACATAAAACGAATAAATGCTGACTTTAAGTCGGCATTTTTTATCGCTTTTACTCAGAATTTCGTGGTTTAAATCAAGATAAATCTCACTGGAAAATGACCTTAGGATAGAGAAATCTAAAATTTATAAGCTTGTTATGACCCTCATATATTGATTAAGCTAGAACATAGGCCCGGAATAGTTCATCGCGATGATTGAAAATTGGTTATTTGTTTTAGGACTTATTGCTGTGCTGATGGTTCCAGGGCCGGCCAATGCCTTGGTAGCTAGTTCCGCTTATCAGCAGGGCCGGCCCAAAACCAGTCTTTATCTTCCTGCCATTCTGATGGGCTATTTTTATGCCATTAATGTCTGGGCTTTGTTGATTCATCTGGCTTCACCGATCTGGCCAAATTTTAAAGGTGTGGTCTATGTACTGAGCACCATCTGTGTGGGCTGGATGACCTTGCATTTATACAAGGCCCAACAGTTAGAGCGCTATAATAAGAACCATCCCCAGATTCGTCCCTGGCAAATGTTTAGGGCTACATTAAAAAATCCTAAAGCAGCCCTGTTAGCCTCCGGAATTTTACCCATGGAAACCTGGCAAAGTCCGACCAACTTCGTGCTGGTTTTTGCTGCCTTTAGCTTGAGTACCATTCCTGTAGGGATTTTCTGGATGGTCTTTGGTCAGGCAATTTTGAGCAGTCATTCTGAAAAAATAAAAGCCGGCCTCATTTATAAAGGCGCGGCTCTGTTTGTCCTGCTTTGTCTGATCCCACTCCTGATAAAGCTATGGGATTAAATACGCAGGCTATAAAAAATATTAAGCTGTTTTACTTTTTTTAAGCTTTTGTTGAATAAAGCCAATTACACCTGGCAATACACTTAAAATAATGATACCGAAAATCAGATAGGTAAAGTTGTCTTTAACAATTGGCATATTGCCAAACATATAGCCCAGAATTACAAATGAGCTAATCCAGGCAAATGCTCCGACCACATTATAGGTCAGGAAATATTTGTAATTCATGCTGCCAGCACCGGCTACAAAGGGTGCAAAGGTACGGGCAAAAGGAATAAAACGCGCAAAAATAATGGTTTTACCCCCATGTCTGGCAAAGAATTGCTGAGTCGCCAATAAATGTTTTTGATTGATAAAGCGCGATTCAATCTCGAACACCCGAGGTCCAATATATTTACCAATGTGATAATTCAAGGTATCACCCAGCACTGCCGCAACAAATAGGAGCGGAATCAAAACCCAGGGATCCATCGCCCCTGTAGACGCTGCCAAAGCACCTGCTGCAAATAACAAGCTGTCACCGGGCAGGAATGGCATCACCACCAAACCTGTTTCCACAAAGATAATCAGGAAAAGAATGGCATAAATCCAGATCCCGTAATTGGTGATAAATTCAAGCAAGTGATCATCAACATGCAAGATAAAATCAATCAGTTCCATGAGCCCAGTACAAGCAAAAGTGTGCTCAAATCCTAACAGCGATCACCTCTAAAGTCAGTAATAAAAGTCGACTATTTTGCGGCTTATTTTTCTGCTTTCGGGCTAATCCTGTCATTTTAAAAATGGATGTATCAGCGTATCAGCAGATTTTTATTGGAGCTTTCTGAGCAGACTACACAAGGTCATCATGGTGTTACATAACTTCTGCGGCGTCTGCTCCAGCTTTCTGTTTAGATCATGGAATCATTATAAAAATAGAGGGTCAAAACACATGAAAAAATATATTTTTGCGACACTAGTTCTGGCAGTTGCCAGTCCGGCACTTTGGGCTAAATCCGATCAGGCAGTTCTGGCAGAAGCCAAAAAGAATGTGGTCAGTATTGCTCAGGCACACAAAATGAAAGATGAAACCGGCGTGACCTTAACGGGCCAGATCGTCAAACAGCGTGCAGCGCAAAGTGATGAATTTGAATTAAAAGATAAAACCGGCAGCATCATGATTGATGTAGATGACGACCACTGGAAAAGATTAAAACTCAAAGCAGGCGACCGGGTGAAAGTCTGGGGTGAGGTCGATACGCACCGCAATAAACCCACCGATATTGAAGTGATTCAGATTGAACACCTGAAATAAACCATTCATTTGGCTGGAACAGGAAAGCAGCGGAAGCCTGCTCTCCTGTGAACCAGCCAAAAATGAGGGCATTATTTTCTGAAATTCTTAACTGATTTCTTAACTGTTTAATATTTAAACCAATTGGAATAGTGTGCTTAAACACAAGAAAAATGCTAGAATACGGCGCTTATCTTTCGTTTGCCTTTCATAGTTGTTCGTCATGACTACCAATACTCAAATTACTGAAGATCGTATCCTGATTCTGGATTTCGGTTCTCAATATAGTCAGCTCATCGCACGTCGTGTTCGTGAAGCTGGTGTATATTCTGAAATGTATGCCTATGATATGTCTGAAGAAGACATTCGTGCATTTAATCCAAACGGTATCATCTTGTCTGGTGGACCTGAGAGCGTTCACCTTGAAGGCAGCCCGCGTGCGCCGCAAGTGGTATTCGAACTTGGTGTGCCGGTACTGGGTATTTGTTATGGCCTGCAAACCATGTGCGAACAGCTTGGCGGTAAAGTTGAGCCAGGTACTGTGCATGAGTTTGGCTATGCAGAAGTGGATATTGTCGTACGTGACAAGCTGATCGGTAATTTACAGGACCGTGAAAACCAGTTGCATGTCTGGATGAGCCATGGCGACAAGGTTGCCCGTATTCCAGAAGGCTTCCAGGTCACTGCACAAACTCCAAGCTGTCCAATTGCGATGGTGTCTGACGAAACTCGCCGTTTCTATGGCATTCAGTTTCATCCTGAAGTGACACATACTTCTAAAGGCGCAGAATTACTGTCGAACTTCGTTCATCAAATTTGTGGTTGTCGCGGTCTGTGGACACCAGAACACATTATTGATCTACGTGTAGAACAGCTTCGCAAACAAATTGGTGATGAAAAAGTATTACTCGGTCTTTCAGGTGGTGTGGATTCATCTGTCGTTGCAGCGCTGTTGCATAAAGCAATTGGTGATCAGCTGACTTGTGTATTTGTAGACAATGGTCTGCTTCGTTTGAACGAAGGCGATCAAGTGATGCAAATGTTTGCTGACAACATGGGTATCCGTGTTATTCGTGCTGCTGCAGAAGAGCGTTTCCTGACTGCACTTGCAGGTGAGGTTGATCCTGAAGCAAAACGTAAGATTATTGGCCGTGAATTTATTGCAGTCTTCGCTGAAGAAGCACGTAAATTAGATGGCGTAAAATTCCTGGCTCAAGGTACGATTTATCCAGACGTGATTGAATCTGCTGCAAGCAAACAGGGCAAGGCGCATGTGATTAAATCGCACCATAATGTGGGCGGTTTACCAGCAGACTTGGCGTTTGAACTGGTTGAACCATTACGTGACTTGTTTAAAGATGAAGTACGTAAATTGGGTACCACTTTAGGTTTACCACACAGTATGATTTACCGTCATCCATTCCCGGGCCCAGGTCTTGGTGTGCGTATCTTGGGTGAAGTGAAAAAAGAATATGCAGACATTTTACGTCTTGCAGATGACATTTTTATGCAGGAACTACGTGCCAGCGGTTGGTATGATAAGACTGCACAAGCATTTGCGGTATTCCAGCCGGTGAAATCAGTGGGTGTAGTCGGTGATGGCCGTCGTTATGCATGGGTGATTGCACTGCGTGCGGTAGAAACCGTGGACTTTATGACGGCTCGTTTCGCGCATCTTCCTTATGATTTAGTCGATAAAATCTCGACTCGTATCATGAATGAAATTGCTGAAGTCTCTCGCGTTGTGTATGACGTATCGTCTAAACCACCAGCAACGATTGAATGGGAGTAAAACTGGGCTTTCAAGCAGCACTGCTGCTTGCCAGTTTTACGCCAAAGGCTATGCCTGCGGCAGTTTAGGATTTCGGATAGTACCTCTGTCCGCCTAAATTACGCTAAGCGCTATGCGCGCGGCAGTTTCGTAGAAAAAACTAAGCTTTTCAAGTAAAAAGGACGCAAAAGCGTCCTTTTTATATATCTACTATTTCTAAATTGTCATAATTTTCTAATTGCCCATAGCGCATTTTTTGAATTTTAAGATGACTTAATGCAGGTTTATTTTTAATTTTTCGAGAGACTTCTTCTATCGTTTTTATGGGGGTATCCCAACCAAATGTTAATGTTTTAAACGCTTCGAAAGGAATTTTTTTTAGAAAAATATTTCCATTTCTTTGATCATGCTGCTGTAAATTGAAAATAATACGATGCTCATTTTCAGTCGACCATTTTGAGTTCTTAGTAAAAAATAATCTTGTCATCAAGTCACTTAGATTAATCTCATTAAGAAGATGATTCTGTACATCTAAAGGTGACTTATATGTATCTTTTAATTTAATACCATTTATACGAATACAACCTTCATAATAGGTAATTGAAGCTCGTTTTTCACTAGAATATATGACTTTTCTAGTAGGGTGTTTTTGAAAAAATTGATGTTGTTTATTAAGTTCTAAAGCTATACCTTTACCATGCTGCCCATATTTAATCCACATATCATGATTTGTTAGAGAGTCACTTAATGAAAAGATTCCAATCATACGGTTCATATGGTCTAACAATAAATTATTTATAATTTCAATTATTTGAATCGCTTGAGATCGGTCGTATTCATCTGTTGTTTCATAATCGACAAAGCCCCTCAGAGAGGGAAACATTTCGACTGTATATCTCATACCTGTAGGTAGAAGAAAGTTTTTTAGCAGAAAATTATCATCAGGAATGGTGCCATCATTTAGCCAAGAAGTTTGATATTTTTTTCGAGCGTATTCAAAATCAGCTTCTGAAAATCTATTATAAAATGGAGCAAATCTTGCTTCACCTGGAGGGTCATTTAAGTATTGAGGTTGAGTAATACGGAATAAACTATTATCTAAAAAGCCTAGGTGTTCTGCACTCATATATTTAATTAGCATGGATATTTTCTAAAAATTCATTAATTAATTAGTTTGTATTTTATTCGAATATTTTCTGTTCAAGGAGATTTTCCATATTTATAAAATCGACCAAGACCGTTTTGATGAAGATAATTTTTAACAAGTAATCTAAGCCTGCTTAACTTGTCAGGACTTCTGCATCTCTATAGCTACTCCTGATCCGGATCAGGAGCCGGGTAAAAACACTCTATTCTTTTATTTAATATTTTAAAAGTAGAGCAATTAAATTAATTTTATAAGATGGATGCCTGATCAAGGCATTCTAAGGATGATCCTTACTTAAAGTGCAGGCCAGGATAGATTATTGCTTTAATTTGTCGCTGACGGAGCAGGTTGATTATCTGGCTTGAATACACTCCATAGGTTTTCTGTCGCAGGCTTGGACTTGTCCAGTATGTCGGGATGGTAGACTTCAATCCGGTTTCGACCAGACTTCTTGGCCTGATATAAGGCTATATCGGCTTGTTTGATCAGATCTTCCAGAGTTTGGGTATGTGATTCCAGTTCTGCAACCCCAACCGAAATGGTGAACCGGATGGCATGATTGGAGTTAACGTACATAGACTGCTTTTGAATCGCACAACGGATTCGTTCTGCAATGACCAGGCTGTCTTGCAGCTGAGTATCTTCCAGAAGGGCAATAAACTCTTCTCCACCAAAACGTGCCAGTACATCGCTATGCCGCATTTCTTTACGGGTCACTTCCGCAATCAGTTGTAGCACCCGATCACCGACATCATGCCCATAGCTATCATTAATATTTTTAAAATGATCAACATCAAACATCAGCAGACAGCTACTGGCATGTTTCGGCCATTGATGAATAGAGCGTTCCGCCATATCGACAAAATGGCGACGGTTGTATAGCTGGGTCAAATCATCGGTATGCGCCAGATTCTTTAAGGTTTGATAGTTCCATTCATCGAGCAGGGAGCGCAAAAAAGAGCGCCGTACATTCAGCGTATTATTCCAGTTAATATAAATGCTAAAAAACCAGAGTGGGCTAAACACCACACTAAAAATAAAGGCCTGAGATGCACTCATTAACTGGGTCACCCCCAGCATGATAAACAGGGCAATCAAGATGGAACAATAGACCGCGACTTTAAACTGGGTCTGTATACACAGATTGGCGATCAGAATAAAGATGGCAGAGGCATAAATATAGGTAGCAACATGGGGACTGCCTGAAAGCACGAGCAAGCCAATCCAGGCAGCTGCAGCCACAGTGGTGGCGATCGGTAGGATTCTGTCCAGGATTAGAATATTTTTATATTTTTTAAATAAGTAATAACAGCAAAACATGGCCCCCAGAACCAGGATGACGCGCATCAGACCGGAAATAAAAAACATGTCTGGAATAATCAGAATATCGGCAAAGAAATACAGCAAAAAGGCAATTTGTGCCAGATAGTTAATTTGACGCAAATTAGCATGACTATGCGTATAGACATAATCGTGAAAATATTGCTGAAATGGAGCAGGAATACGGGCATGGGGATCCGTCAGCGCCTGTTCAATCAGCTGACGGTTCTGCAGATCACATTCAGATAATTTCAGCGATTTATCGGTCGTCGAATTTTGAAAAGATACATTCGTCGTTGAATATATATTCTCATTCTTAGAAGACATGTCCTAGTCCAGTATTATTTTTATAGGTGCCTATTATGCCGTTATTGGGTAAAAAATAACCTCCCTAAAATTGGGTATCCAGGAGGTTTTTAAGGCTAAATCGTAACAAAAATTATGTTTTGTAAATATAAAAGTCTTTGAAATACATGAAAAATCATCTTATTCATTGGGGCTTTTGCTGTGATTACTTCGTTTCACGTGAAACATGGGTTAATGAGATTTTTTTGTTATAAGTTCTTTTAATTTTATGCAAGCTATCTGTCCAGCTCATGATTTTCTTATGGTAACTCAAGTTTAGGCAATGCGAATATAGATATCCTCCGCCTTGCAGGGTTGAAACAGGTCAGAGTATGCGCGCATTTTATACGTATCTAAATATTTCCAGAGATAGATTTTGTACATAGACCCTGTACATTGTCCTGAACAGAGGGACATCCTGAATCGGTCAAAGGCAGGGCTGTCTCAAATCACTCAAGAAGTAGAATGAAAATGCCGAGGTAAGCTCAGACATGTCGAGTAATAGTGATATTGAACTGTCCAATTCTGATGATTGTGAAAAGTATGTAAACCAGTTTATTCAGGAGGTTCCTTTACGCCGTGCAGAAATCGGGCAGGGTACCGTGATTAAACGGGCCTTGCCGAGCCGGCATAAACGCATGATTGGCGCTTGGTGTTTTCTGGATCATGCGGGTCCAGCCAGTTTCCCGCAAGGAGATGGTCTGGATATCGGACCACATCCACACATTGGCTTGCAGACCTTTACCTGGATGATAGAAGGCAGCATGATGCACAATGACAGTCTGGGAAATCAGCAGCTCATTCGCCCCAAGCAGGTCAATCTGATGACTTCAGGTTATGGCATTTCACATACCGAAGTATCTCCAGAGAATGAAACCCAGATGCATGCAGCGCAGTTATGGATTGCCTTGCCGGATGACAAGATTAATATGGCGCCGGGTTTTGAGCATTATCCTGAATTGCCTGTATTGAACGAGCAAGGCATCGAATTTACTGTGCTGGTTGGAGAATATTTAAAAACAAGATCACCAGTTAAAGTACATAGCGAACTTCTAGGCGTGGACCTGTATGCAGCTCAAAGTACCAGTGCACGTTTGGCTCTGAATCCAAAATTTGAATATGGCTTTATGATGCTTGAGGGTACAGCCAGCATCAATGGGCATGAACTGAATGAAGATAACATGCTGATCCTTGAGCCGGGGTTAGAGCAGGTCAGTGCTGATATCCATGCCGGGAGTCGTGTGTTAATGATTGGTGGAGCACCATTTGAAAGCCCGATTTTACTGTGGTGGAATTTGGTAGGACGTACCACTGAGGAACTGAAACTGGCCCGGGAACAGTGGAGCGAAGGTCATGAACGCTTTGGTTTTATTCCAGCCTATGATGGGCCACGTTTAGAGGCTCCTGCATTTCCCGAGCGGATGCGTGCTTCCAGATAAATGATCAAAATGACAGGGGTGGATGGAGTCCTGTCTGATTTGATCTAAAAATGGCGAATCTACAACATCGGGAACATATCACTACAGTCATCAAAAACTGAGCTAAATTCCACTGCTTTTTGCTATGCTCCGTGAGCAAGAACAATAAAATCATGAGTCTAATATGCGTGTTTTACATCATCTCGAACAATCAAGATCGTTTCGTATCCTCTGGGCAATGGAAGAATTAGGACTGGATTACGAGGTTAAATACTATAAACGTCAGCCCAATCTCTCTGCGCCACCGGACTTAAAACAGATCCACCCATTGGGCAAGGCACCGATTCTGGTCGATCAGGGCCAGGTACTGGCGGAATCTGCGGCGATCCTGGAATATTTACAGGAAACCTATGATGAAAAACATCAGTTTCGCCCAGAAGATCCTGCCGACAAGGCTCAGTACCGTTACTGGATGCATTATGCAGAAGGCTCGTTGATGCCGCTGCTGGTGATGCAACTGGTGATGACCAATGTACCTAAACAGACCCCTTTGCTGATTCGGCCTGTCGCTAAAAAAATCTGTGATGGGGTAAAGAAACAGTTTGTACAGAGCCGTTTAAAAGACCATATCCAGTTTCTGGAAAGCTATTTGAGCGAGCATGATTATTTTGCCGGACATTTCAGTTTTGCCGATATTCAGATGAGTTTTCCTCTGGAGGCCATGCAGAGCCGGACTGGTCAAAGCTATCCGGCGATTCAGGCTTATCTGAAACGGGTATCGCAACGTGCAGCCTATGCGCGTGCGTTGACTAGAGAAAAACAGATCAGCTCTTAAAAGAAAAGGTACTGATGACACCTTTTTGATAACAGAATTAGTCCGGAAAGCTGAGACGTTCTTTGGGGAAAATCACCTTAAAGGTAGAACCCTGGTTTTCCTTGGACTCAATTTCCAGATGGGCCTGATGCTGCATCAGGACATGTTTGACAATGGCAAGTCCCAAACCGGTACCGCCAGTACGCCGGCTGCGGTCTGAATCGATTCGGTAGAAACGCTCGGTCAGACGTGGCAGGTGTTTGGGATCAATCCCGATGCCGTTATCTTGCACCACAAAATAGGCAGACTCGCCATCATCATGCCAGCCGATGGTGATGATACCGCCTTTAGGCGTGTACTTGATGGCATTGGTAATCAGATTGCTAAAGGCGCTGGCCAGTTCCATATCTGAACCGATCAGATCGCAATGACTGTCAATGTCCAGATTCAAGGTATGACCATAATCAATGTTATAGGCCTGTGCATCATCAAACAGCTGATTCATCAGACTCGGCATTTCAATGATCTGGTTTTTGGCAATATTCTTATCATTTTCCAGACGTGACAGCAGCAGCAGGTCATTGACCAGTGCATTCATGCGTCGGGTCTGCGACTGCATCTGATCAAAGGCGCGTTTCCAGCGTGGATTGATATCTTCTTGGTCGGTAAAGGTTTCAATATAGCCACTGAGCACGGTCAACGGGGTTCGCAGCTCGTGCGAAATATTATCGACAAAATCCTTACGCATCTGTTCCAGATTGTGCATCCGGGTGACATCATAAGCGACCAGTACCCGGCTTTCTCCACCAAAACGGGTCATTTTGACCTGTACATAATGGTCTTCAAACAGCGAAGAGCGCATTTTTAGGCCATCCGGTGCTTCGTCTATATGATGATAGTATTCGATAAAGCTGGGTTGGCGCAACAAGGTCAGGATATTGCGTTGACGATCGTCACTGGAGATTCCGAGCAAACGTTCAGCCGCCGGATTCCACCATTCAATCTGCTGGTTTTCATCAATTAAAACCACTGCTTCTTGCAAGGCCACCAGTGAAGATTGCGCACGGTCAATCAGTTCGACCATTTCTGCCTGAACAATCCGTTCCTGACGCTGGGCACGATAGACATTAAATAACAGTGCGCCCCAAATCCCGCCAATATTCGGTGGAACATCATAAGGGCGATTGGAAATCCATTCATTGACCAAATATAAGGAACGCATCTGGGTCGCAAAGAATGCCACGAAGGCAATCACGATACAAATCCAGAAATACCCAATCCCAAAACCGATCAAGCTGGCGATAATCAGGAAAAAAGCCAGCAGGCGTAAATCCTGCTTGGCAAAATCCCATAAACTGCTGTAACGGATTCTTTTATGTTCGCGTGCCAGTTCAGGGACAGGATAGGGTTCATACATAAAACAAGATTTACCTTAAAAGATATTAACCTAAAGCGACATCTGAACGCGTCGAGAAGCGATAACCCGTTCCACGAACAGTCTGTACGAAACGGTCTACACCATAGGGTTCCAGCACTTTACGCAAACGGCGGATATGCACATCGATGGTCCGGTCCTCAATATAAACATTACCGCCCCACACCTGATCCAGCAATTGCGCACGGGTATAGGCACGTTCCGGGTGGGTCATAAAGAATGCCAGTAAACGGTATTCGGTTGGCCCCATTTCCAGAATATTATTGCCAAAATTAACCCGCTGGCTGACCGGATCCAGAATCAGTCCGTTGGCATCAATGGTTTTTTCACCACTCAGGGCATTGGCACGGCGAAGTACTGCTTTGATCCGGGAGACCAGTTCCCGGGTCGAGAATGGCTTGGTCATGTAGTCATCGGCACCGGCATCCAGACCTTGGACTTTGTGGTCCTCTTCACCGCGCGCTGTGAGCATGATCACCGGAATTTCTGACAGGCTTTCATCACGTTTCAGACGACGACACAGATCCACACCGCTGACACCACCGGGCATCATCCAGTCCAGCAAAATCAGTGCCGGACGCTGATCCACAATCATCTGATGCGCCTGCTTGGCATCTTCTGCCTGTAAGCACTGAAAACCGGCCATATCCAGAGAGGTATGGATCATTTCCCGAATCGGGAGTTCGTCATCGACGATTAATATGTAGTCATCTTTCACAACGCAATACCCTATTTCATGTAAACGGTGAACCGTTTTATATTTATGACAGGCTTATTACAAAGACTAATTATGACAGTATCATTGCAGAAAGGGAAAATACGCTGAAATTCGCAAAGATTTGTGACAAATTTAGCAAAGAAATTTGTTAGAAAATCATAAATTAATTTTACTTGGTTTCATATCGAAGCAGAAATTTTTAATTTGCTACAAAATATGGAAAAACCTGTTAAGCACACGATTTAAAAGCTATTTTTTGTCGGAAAATGACTCTAATAATGCCAAAAAAACCACACTGCAGGATGATAAAACTTCCTCAAGCGAATGCTTAAAACCGCTCATCACCCAACGAATGGCAATTTGGGTGACATAACCATTTAAACCGGTCGAAACCAGTGAAATTTCCTGCTCACTGCGATTTAACTGCGGCATCATCAACATGACAAAGGCGTGAATCATGCGGTCGAAACGTAACATGGTTTCATGAATGGTGGCCTGATTATGTAGTTCCTGCACCAGCATGGCATCGATATAAATGATGCGTGCCATACGCGGATTATCACGCAAGGTAGTGAGTAGGGCAGTCAAACCAGCTTCGATCATTTTTTTCGGATCGGTGGATGCCTGCATCATGGCCTGCATGACATTCTGTTGCAGTTCATCAATCAATTTTAAGAAAATGGTCTGAAATAGATGTTCGCTTTTCTTGAAAGACTCATAAAAATAACGTTCAGTCAGCTTGGCCTCATTGCAGATGTCTTTGACAGTGACTGAAAAAAAACCGTGACTGCCATAGGCTTCAATCCCAGCTTCAATCAGTTTTTCACGTCGTGCCTGCTGACGCTCAGCCATCGACAAGCCTTTAAATTGACGTTCTTTGGTCTTGGGTACCACGGGTTTTTGTTCTGAAGCGATTGAATCTGTCATAAGGCCTGGCTGCTCATCTGCACGGAGATTTTGAATATCTTAACAATAAATCCCGCTTTGACCTATGCCGAAGATCGACACTAAAAATTGGCCTCTAAGGACATGGGATAATTATTGACAATCTATATTGTCAAAACTATATTGAAGAGCTGTGCTAACTCCTCAAACAACAGAATAAGATCCTGCTGTCATGGAATGGCAGTTCTCTATACAAGGAAAATAAATGAAAAATTTCAACAATAAAGTGGCTGCGATTACTGGTGCAGGTTCAGGCATTGGCCAGCAACTGGCAGTATTACTGGCCAAGCAGGGTTGTCATCTGGCACTGAGTGATATTAATGAACAGGGTCTGGCACAAACGGTTGAGTTGCTTAAAGAGAGTGATGTCCGTGTGACCATTCAGAGAGTAAACGTGGCTGAACTGGAACAGGTACGTAACTGGGCGGCACAGGTTGAACAGGAGCATGGCAGTGTCAATATGATCTTTAATAATGCCGGGGTCGCGCTAGGGTCAACCGTTGAGGGTGCATCTTATGAAGAACTGGAATGGATTGTCGGAATCAATTTCTGGGGTGTGGTGTATGGGACAAAAGAATTCCTGCCATTGATCAAGAAAACCGGCGATGGTCATGTGATTAATATTTCCAGCCTGTTTGGTTTAACCGCTCAACCGACCCAGTCTGCCTATAATGCGACCAAGTTTGCAGTGCGCGGCTTTACAGAATCCCTGCGTCAGGAACTGGATCTGGAAAACTGCGGGGTCAGTGCGCTCTGTGTACATCCGGGTGGGATCCGAACCAATATTGCCAATGCCGCCAAAATGAATAACAGCCTGCTTACTCTAGGTATGAATCCGGAAAAATCAGCGCGTAATTTTAATAAACTGTTGCGTTGTCCACCGGTAGAAGCCGCCCGTCAAATACTGGAAGCCGTACAGAAAGACAAACGCCGTTTATTAATTGGTAACGATGCCAAAGCTGTCGATTTGATTCAGCGGATCTTGCCAAGTGGTTATCAGCATGTCACCGCACTGGCCACCCAATTTGGCAAAAAGAAGAAAAAATCTGCTTGAAAAATTGCAAAACAGACCCGCGGAAGCGGGTTATTAATTTCTATTACGGATCAGAAGGAGCTACTGTAATGCCATAGGTATCTAAAATAATGAATCTAAACCAATACGTTAATAGTCTTTTTCTTCCAGACAAACTGATAATACAGGCCCTGCAAAATACACATGCTGACAAAGGCCAACGCATAGGCATACCAGATGCCTTTCAGGCCCCACCACCGGCTAAACAGATAAGCGGCGGGAACTTCAATGCAGAGAATGGCAAAAATATTGATCAGCATCGGCGCGGTCACCGTACCGCTTGAACGCATCATCGAAGCAAAAATAGCGCTGGCACCAAAGAACAGAATTGACCACAGCACAATGAACAGCAGTTGTTGACCGAGCACCACCACCTGCGGATCTGTAATAAACAGCGCCATCAGATATTTGGAAAACAGATAAGCCAGAATTACCAGACTACCGGTAAACAGGATATTCATACTCAGTGCAGTCCGGGTAACCTTATTGAGCAGATCTGATTTGCCTGCACCAATCGCTTGTGCCCCAAACACTGAAGCTGCAATCGCAATCGACAAGGCGGGAAACTGGATATAGTTTAATACCTGATTGACTGCACCATAAGCAGCCGTCGCTTCTGCGCCATAGCGGTTGACCAGTCCGACTATCACTAGGCCAGCCATGGAAGTGGTGACCATTTGTATACCGGTCGGTACACCCAGCCTAAGGATCATTTTGCTCAACTGCGGCTGATGACGAATATGTTTTAATAAGGCCCAGTCCACCTTGAGCGGATGCTGCCTATGATTCAAGTACAGGATTAAAAACAGCAGGACCGCCAGATTTCCTAGAATGGTAGCAATCGCCGGCGAGATAATGCCCATTTTGGGAAAGCCAAAATAACCGCCAATCAAGACGGGTGTCACCACCAAACCCACCCCAATAGTGAGTGCGGAAGCAAACAGGGGGGTAGTACTGTCCCCGACACCACGCAGGATTGAGGTGTAAATAATATAGATAAAAATTAGGGGGCTACCGGCCAGCATCCACTGCACATAGGGTAAGGATAAATGCATCACATCCGGATCTGTGCCGAGTGCCAAGAGAATATCTTCAGCAAAAATCACCCCAAAAAGCGCAATCACGCTACCACCAATCAAGGTCATGAATACAGTTGAACCGACCACACGGCGCACTTTATCTATATTTTTTCCGCCCCAGGCCTGTCCAATCAAGACGGTAGAGCCGGCAGATAAACCAATCACGAAAGCCATCAGACAAAACAGGATTGGAAAAAATACTGCAACAGCAGCAATCGCATTGACTCCTAGCATTTGCCCCACAAAAACTGTATTGATCGTGCCGGAGAGGCTTTGCAGGATATTAGTCACAATTAATGGCAACAGAAAAACCAGAAAGGCTTTCCATAAATTCTGTTGGTGAATCAGTGAGTGGTGTGCCATGCGACATCCTGTGATTGACTTGTTATCTATTTATTGATGTAACTATTATTCGGCAGATTGTAGAGAAATGCCTTAGCTTTTAAGTAAATAAGGCATTTATTTTATAAGAGTTTTAGTTAAAAGCTGACTTAAACCTTTGAAAGAATTTGACCTGCCTGTATCAAGGTTTGTTCTTTTTTTGCAAAGCAGAACCTGAGCAGACGTAAATCGGCAGGTGGTTGCTGGTAAAACACAAAGACCGGAATCGCGACAATCCCATGTCGTTCTGCCAGAAAGTGACACATGGACAAATCATCGAGCTCAGGTCGAATCTCCGAATAGTCTAGGTTTTGAAAATAAGTGCCTTGAGAGGGTACCCATTTAAAGCGTGATGTTTTAATGGATGAGTTGAATAAATCCCGTTTGTTTTGATAGAACTGCGACAGTTCGCGTATATGCTCAGGATGCAGTTGCATATATTCTGCCAAGGCGACCTGAACAGGGGTCACACCGCAGAAACTGGCAAACTGATAAATCTGTCTGAATATTTTCATTAGGGCGGGTGCAGCAATACAAAATCCGGTTTTCCAGCCGGTGACATGGAAAGTTTTACCAAAGGAACCAATCACGAAGCTACGCTCGCGAAGTTCTGGAAATGACCAGGCCGAATAGTGCTGAAGGCCGTCAAAAACCAGATGTTCATAGACTTCATCAGACAATACTACAATATTACGCTCGCGAATCAGCTCGATCAGTTGCTGCCAGTCGGCCTTGGACCAGACACTACCACTCGGATTATGCGGGGTATTCACTACAATCATGCGGGTACGGTCATTTATGGCATCTTTGACCTGATTCCAATCCACAGAAAAATCAGGATGCTGCAAAGCAATATGCACTGGCGTTGCTCCGACCAGTTGTACCGCAGGGCCATAACTGTCATAGCTAGGATCAAAAATAATCACTTCTTCACCGGCGCGCACTGTAGCCTGAATTGCACAAAAAATCGCAATCGTCGCCCCAGGCGTAATCGTGATTTCCTCTACAGGATCAATATTCAGCTGATCACGCTGTTGATACAGATCTGCGATCAGACCTCGCAAGACTGGCAGGCCATCTCCTGGGGCATACTGGTTAAATCCACCCTGACTGGCCCGGTTTAAAGCTTCAATCAATGCTGGTGGAGCAGGAAAGTCCGGAAACCCTTGAGAAAGATTCAAGGCGTCCAGTTTTTGTGCCAAGGCTGACATGGTACTAAAAATTGTCACGCCCAAATCAGGTAGTTTAGAGGGAAATTCCAGCATGTCCTTGGCCTTGAAGAATGGGATCTGAATTAGTGTAGCAGCAAGTTCCAGGCGAGATAATCAGAAAAATATGAAATATTGAGCACAATTTTGATTCGGGTTTGCATGATGCTATTCAATATTTGCAGTGGGGTGACTGTAAATTAAAGGCCTAATTATGTGAAATGCATCGTGAACTGGACGAAATGGGTAACTTTTCTTAAAATTTGCCGCACAATAATAAAGCTTAAAACTATAACTATAAAATGCCAA
Source organism: Acinetobacter sp. BY419 (assembly GCF_019038395.1). Classification (GTDB taxonomy): domain Bacteria; phylum Pseudomonadota; class Gammaproteobacteria; order Pseudomonadales; family Moraxellaceae; genus Acinetobacter. The sequence goes on along the minus strand of NZ_JAGFXZ010000025.1, from coordinate 31,952 downwards.
AACATATCCATATGCTGCTGGAGCAGCTCGGACTTAAGCTGCAGCATCGTGCGCTACATCTACAGTTTTCACATCCTGCTTTAAATCATCAGGTCTTGATTCAGCGGATTGAGGGCCAGCATCAGATCAATCAGGGCCTGCAGGCAGAACTGATCTGTCTTTCCACTCATGCTCATATCGCCTTGAAACAGTTTATCGGCTGTCGGGTAGCCGTTGATCAGGTCACAGACCGTGGTGAACTATTCCGGACTACAGGTATCATTACTGCAGCCAGTCAGGGGCAAAGTGATGGTGCTTTAACCCTGTATAAACTGACACTGAATGATGCGACAGCGCTCTGGCATAAGCGCCGTAATAGTCGGGTCTTCATGAACAAGACGGTGCGCGAGATCAGTGAAATTCTGTTTAGTGAATGGCAAAATAGAAGTGCGTTATTCGCGGCCAGTCTCAGCCTGGATTTGACAGGGCTCAGCCGGGACTATGATGTGCGGCCTTTTGTGATGCAGTCCAATGAATCGGATTATGATTTTCTGACGCGTTTATGGCGTAGTGAAGGGATTAACTGGCTGATTGATGAAAAGCAATTAACGGTTCCTTTATCAGCCAACGATATTCAAGCTCAGCTTTTAAAGTTGGTGGATCATTCCCAATATTTTTCAGCTTTAGAACGCCGTTCTATTCGGTTTCATCGCAGTCATGCCACCGAACAGTTGGATACACTGACCAGTCTGATTGCAGTACGTCATCTCAATCCGACCAGTACCCAGACCCAACGCTGGCACGCCCAGCAGCTTGCTCAGGATCAAAGCCAGCCATTATGGAGTAATCATCCGCAAAGTGGCGTTCAGGAAAATGCTTCTCTTCACCTTGAAGATGCCTGGAGTATCAGTCCGGCCTGGACCAGTGACTTAAATAGCGAGGATCAGGCGACGGCATCAAGTACGGCACAACTGGATCGACTCAATCAGCAGCTCAATGATTATCATGCTTTGCAGTCCAAATACTTTAAAGTCAGCAGTAGCGTGCGTGATGCTCAGGTCGGGTATTGGTTTGAATTGCAACAACATCCTGAAATTGATCAGCATCCGGCCCATGAGCGTGAATTTCTGATTTTAGCTAAGCGTTTTTATAACCAGAATAATTTACCCAAAGATATTTTACTGCAGCTGAACAGTTTGCTCAGTCAGAGTGACTGGCAATTATCGGAAGAGCGTCAAGCCAATGAGCTCTATATCGTGCGCCGTGATATTCCGGTCGTCCCTGAATATCAGCCTTTCATGCATCGGCCTGCAGCATATCCGCAGCGAGCTCGAGTAGTCGGGCCTGCGGGTGAAACGATTCATGTTGATGCATGGGGGAGGGTGAAAGTTCGCTTTCTATTTACCCGAACTGAGGATCATCAGCATGATGGGGGTGCAGGTAGCAATGATAATGACAGTGATTCTGCCTGGCTGGATGTATTGACTCCTTGGGCCGGTGAGGGTTATGGAGTCAGGTTGCATCCAAGAATTGGCGAAATTGTGGTGATTGATTTCTTTGCAGGAGATATTGATCGGCCCTTTGTGCTTGGACGGATTCATGAAGCGGAACGACATCCGGCCATGTTTGATGCCAAGGGAGAACTGCCCGCGACCAAAAAACTTAGCGGTATCCGTTCTCAGGAAATCGAGGGTGAGGGCTTTAACCAATTGCGTTTCGATGATACCCCTGACCAGATTAGTGTGCAGTTACAAAGTAGTCATGCAGCCAGTCAGCTTAATCTGGGAAATTTAAGTCATCCTAAAGAATGTGAAAGCAGCGAAGGTCGAGGTGAAGGTTTTGAGCTAAGGACAGATCAGTGGGGTGCAATACGAGCAGGAAAAGGCTTGCTGATTTCTACCTATCAGCAAGATTCAGCGGCAGGCAATCACCTGGATGCTTGTCCAGCCAAAGAACAGATTGAAGCGAGGCTCAATAATAGTAGAGCTTTGAGTGATATTGCTGAAAAACAGCAGACTGATCCGCTGGAATTTTTTGATAGTCTAAAAAACTTTCTGAAGCAGATTGAAGCTGAAGACCAAGCTAAGGCTGCCGCATTTAAACAGGCAGTGATGATCTTAACCGCACCCCAGTCAATTGCACTGAGTACAAATGAAAATATCCATTTATCAGCTGATCAGCAAATCAATCAGAGTGCCGGGGAGAATATTCATTTTTCCACACAGAAGTCTTTAGTTGCTCATGCACAGGACCGGATCAGTTTGTTCGCTGCTCAAGAGGGCGCAAGTCTTTATGCCGCTAAAGGCAAAATTGAAATACAGGCGCAGGATGACGCAATTGAAGCGATCGCCCGCAAGGTGATTAAGCTCATTTCGACTGAAGACAAGATCGAGATCACCAGTCCGAAAGAGATTATGCTGACTGCGGGAGGATCTCAAATAAAAATAAATAGTAGTGGGGTAATGGTCACGACTGGGGGGAAATTTGAATGTAAGGCGGGACAGCATTTATTTGCCAAAGGTCAAAATATAATTGAACAGAAAATAAGCCTTCCCAAAATGAAGACGTTATTTAGTAATAAAATTAATTATCAATGGACTAACTATTCTAAAGGAGAAAAAGAAATTTTTATTGTAGATAAGCTGGATGGAAAATTAATTAAAACCAATAAGTTTTTATTAAATGAAAATAATCAATTAAGTACACTGCGATTTTATACATCTCAACAAACAGATTTTGTAGCTTTGGGATTTAACTCTTTACAAACTCACCTTATTCAAGAGTTAGGTAATGAGAATATTGATGAACTACTGAGCGAAATAGAAGAAAGTGATTTAGAGGATGATGTGTATACTGAAGAGGATGTCGAGTGATGAGCAATTTAGTTACTATAACCTCAAAAATTTATGATGCTTCAGGAACATATGTCATTAATTTAAAAGTAAAATCGCGCTATAAAGGTTCATCTAGAGAAAACATAAATAAAACAGATAAAGATGGTCTATTTATATTTCAAGGTTCACCAAATCGAACTGTGGAAATTTTAGCAAAGCCACCGAATGTTAAAGATTATATAGTTATTAAAACTATTGATTCATCAATAATTTCTTCTAGAAAACATCCTGTGAAAGTATTTTTGCCCAAAAGTATAGAGGAATATCAACAAGAGAAAGCTCATCCTGATTCAAAAGGAACAGTAACGACTTTATTTAAAATTATAGATTGTGAAGATAAAATCTTAATAAATTTTCCGGTAAAATCTCGCCCTAAAGGAAAACAAAGTTCATTTGAGCGTCATACAAATGAGCAGGGCATTGTAGAAGTTTTATCTTCCCCTAATCGGGATATAGAAATTTTAGTTTTGACTTCGAATGATGGTTCTGTTTTGAAAGGGTCTATTAACTCTGAAAATGGCTCTCAAATACCAAAAATAATTAAACTAGATGAACCCTATGAAAGCTTTAAAAGTGAATCAACTGTACAGATTGTAGACAGAGAGGGGAATAATTATATTATTGAAAATACTAAAGTTGAAATATTCTATTTAGAAAGTGACCGAAAGGAGATTATAAAAACTTCTAATGGAAAATTCTCATTTCAAAGTATAATTGGAGAGAAAATTCAGCTCACAGTATTTAAACCAGATGGGACACCTTTAAAATCTGAAAATTATCTAGCTAAAAAAATAAAAGGAAATGCCCTAAAATTAGAATTAGATGTAGATATAATTAATGATAGTACTAAACAAAATAAACCGACCCTAGATAAGAATATAAAAGAATTTTGTAAAGCAGAATGTATTGTAGAAACATATACATTTGAAACTTCTTTAGGAGCAATGGTTATTTCAAAAGAATCTCTTGATTCAATTTTAAAATGGGAGAAATACGAATCTAAGCCTTATGTACCTAGTAAGGGAAAAGATGGTAAAAGCGGTGTTACATTAGGATATGGTTACGATTTGGGTCATCAAAATATAGAACAAATTAAAAAAGATTTAGCTTCTTATTATACTTCGAGTCAAATTCAACGTTTATTAAAAGCTCAAGGGAAAAAAGGTTTGGCAGCACAAACATTAGTAAATAGCCTGTCTGATATTATTATAAATAAAGATAAAGCTTACCAGATGGTAATGATAGTAAAAAAAAGGTATGCGGAAGATACATTAAAAATTTATCGAGATATTTTAAAATATCATCCTCATTGCCAAGGAGCTATTTTATCTCTTGTGTATAATAGATATATAGGTTTAAAAGGAGATCGTCGTAAAGAAATGAAAGAAATTCAAAATGATCTTAAAAATAATGGAAAAAAAGTTCCTTCATTGCTAAGAAGTATGAAACGACTATGGACTACAAAAGCTAATAGGGGGTTACAGGCTAGACGGGAAGATGAAGCAAAAATTTTTGAAAAAGGATTAAAATGTGAATGCTATAAGTAAACTATTTATTCTGAATATTTTGTTCATCTCTTTAAATTCTTATGCAGTTTCACCTGAAGAATTTTTGTATAAGGATGCCTTGAAAATACAGTGTAAAGAAGGAAGCCCTATGCAAGAAGATTTAATGTATTGTGTTTCAAGAAGTTATTTAGAGTCAGATAAGAAATTAAATATAGAATATAAAAAAAGAATGAAAATATTAAAAGGAATTAAAAAAGAAAGATTACTAGTAAGTCAGAGATTATGGTTAAAGAATAGAAAAAATAAATGCGCTTCTGAATATACAGCTGCAGAGGGGGGGCGTGAAGCACCGATTTATTTAATAGATTGTTATGCTCAAGAAAATTATAAAAGAGTTAAATTTATAAAAAATTATAAATAATTTAAAAAATAGAAAGCAGCTAGAAAATAGCTGCTTTTTTATTTTATCCTTCCAAAATCTCTTCCAGCAATTCCTCACTTGGCGCAAAGTAATAGGCACCATCCAGAGGTGTTACGAAATGCAATAGACGGTCATGAATCCCATCGCCAGAGGTACCAAACATACGTTCTAACATAGCGTCAATAATAGTAAGGTCTTTGGTATAGGCAATAAAGAATAGACCTTGGTCACCACGCCCATCCCCATAAGGTAGAGAATGACGCAGAATTTCCATTTCTTCGCCTTCTTCATCTTCCACTACAGTTCGCGCCACGTGTGCATTTGCTGGTTTGACCTCATCATCCAGTTCAATCGATTCAAGCTTGGTACGACCCATAACCTGTTCCTGAGTATCAACTTTTAGCTTCTTCCATTTTTCCAGGTTATGCGCATAACGCTGTGCAAAAATAAATGAACCATCTTGGAAAATGCCGGCATCTTCACCGAGTAAGGCCACCTCAGCACGGTCATCCGGGAATTGCGGATTTTCAGTTCCATCAATAAAACCGGTAATGTCACGACCATCAAAATAACGGAAGCAAATCCGTTCATCTAGAACTTCAACCTGCTCCTGAATGCCTTCAAAAAACGCCTGGCTGAGCGCAAAACAGATATCAGTACGGGCACTGGCAATATGAATTAACACATCTGCAGGAACAACCGGCATTTCAAATGAACCTTGAATGGGTTCAAGCTGTTTAAAGCCTGTCGGGCTTTGTGAATAAAGTCTTGACCAAAGCTCAGGGCCAAAAGCCACAGCTGTTTTAATTTGTGCTTGAGGATGCTGGGTAATCAGACGATCACGAGACGTAAAAAGATGTTCGAGTTGTTCTTTTAATTTTTCAATACTCAAATCTTTAAGACGTAAAACAATAAAGCGAGCATGATCTGAAGGAAGGGGCAAGATTACCGATTGGGCTGTCATTCATGGCTCCTGTAAGAATAGATTCTGTTATTTAATAAACATATTGTGCCTGAAGCTATGCAGAGTGAATAGTGCGATACCTTATGTTTAAGCAAGTTTTTAGCCTGATTTTATTGGAAAATTCATATAAAATTGGATAAGTTCTGCTGAGTTAAATGTCCATGTCCTATCAAATGTGGTTTGCCTATATGCTGGCCTGCTGGGTGATTAGTGTGTCGCCGGGCGCTGGGGCAATTGCCTCCATGTCGAGTGGTCTGAATTATGGTTTTCGGCATGGCTACTGGAATGCACTGGGTCTGCAATTGGCATTACTGGTGCAGATCGCAGTGGTGGCAGCCGGAGTGGGAGTGCTTTTTTCAACAACGCCATGGGCATTTTTAGCAGTGAAATGGTTTGGTGTCGGCTATTTATTGTATTTGGCTACCTTGCAGTGGAAAGCACCCGCACAATCCATCGAAATTAAACATGAATTGGCGCGTAAATCGGCAGGAAAACTGGTATTGCATGGTTTCCTGGTCAATATGAGTAATCCCAAAGCCATCGTATTTTTACTGGCTGTCTTGCCACAGTTTCTGGACTTATCCAAACCGCAATGGATTCAATATCTGATGATGGCTGCAACGATGGTCACGATTGATCTGATCGTCATGGCCGGTTATACCGGACTGGCTGCTAAAGTTTTAAGACTGCTAAGATCGCCAAAACAACAAAAAGTCATGAACCGTACTTTTGCAGGCTTATTTGCAGGAGCTGCATTTTTACTGAGTTTGGTACATCAGTAATAATACTTGAATAAATTTAAAGAGGTTATTTATTAATCTTTAAGCCTATTTCATCTAATTTGACAACATGAAAACAACACTAAGCAAAGCATCATGTCAACGCCGTTATGGATCGTTATCTATGTTTTACACTGCATCGTGACCAAGTGGATTATCTCTTGGGGTGGGGCAGCATATATTCAGGGCTGGAAAACATGGTTTATATTTAGTACATCCCAATCAGAAGAGTGGACGAAAGATCAGGTCATCATGATTCTTTTGGATTGCTTTTAGCATTTTATTTTTAATTGGACTGTTTAATCCCGAATTTCGATTTTATAAATTAAAAAATAGTCTTTAAGAATTCATCTTCCGTCATCACAATAATGCCATGTTGTTTAAATAATACAGCGGTAACACCATCACCCTGAATTTGATGTCCTAAAAATGAGCCATCATAAATTAAGCCACTGCCACACGAGGGGCTTTTGACTTTTAAAATGGCGTGCGTTGCTTGAAAGTCTTGAGCAACTTTTAAAGCTTGATATGCACCTTGTATAAAAGGTTCAGAAACATCGTTTTCGAGTATATTGATGACCAATGCTTTTTTTAGAAGTACCTCTGAACCTGAACCATCTTGAATTTCAGCGGGTAGGCGAGGAATAGACAGTCCGCCTGATACTTCAGGACAGAGACTGATATATTGATTTGGAATTAAATTTTCCAGTAGTTCTTTGACTACGCAATCCCTGCCATCGTATCGAACTTTTTGACCGAGTAAACAGGCACTGATAAAGTATCGTTCACTCGTCATGACTTAACTCAATTTCTTAAATTTCTGTAGGATAAATATCACGGCAAATAAAACTGCCATGGTCAGCACAATAGTTAAGCCAGTTGACGTATTGAGGCCTGCACTTGACCACAAGCCGACAGTTACGCCAATTTGTGCAATCACAAAAGCCCAGATCACCATCTGTTTTGGGGAGTGTGCCAGCAGTCGTGCCGTCAAGGCCGGGATCACCAGTAAGGCTCCCATTAATAGTGAACCCACTGCTTTCAGGGCAAGCACGGTAAATAGTGCCAATAACAACATGAAGATCAGGCGCTGCCATTTGGCATTTACACCTTCACTGACTGCCATATCCGGATCAATTGCGATTTGAATCTGCGCCTGCCAGCTCTTATACAGGACGGCTAAAGCCAGAATAATCACAATGGTGAAAGTCGGTAAGTCGGTCCAGGAAATCGTGAGTAAATCACCAAATAAATAGCTGAGCAGTTCAGGTCTTAAACTTGGTAAATGCTGAATAAATAACAATCCTGAGCAGAGCAGGGTCGCTGAACATAGCGCAAGCAAGGCATCATTGGGTAAGCGCGGGTCGTGCAGTACCCATAAAATTCCCACCAATAATAAAGCAATAAAGGTGACGCCCATCCACAGCGGTAAACTTAAGGCGCCTGCAATGGCCACACCAAGTAAAGTACCGTGTGCCATGGTGTCGGCAAAAAATGACATACGCCGCCAGAGCATGAGACAGCCCAGCGGTGCCGTCAGAAATACCAATAGCGTACCCATGATCCATGCAGGTAAAAGGAGTTGTAACCAATCCATCATGGTTTAAGCTTCCGGCTCGGGGTGAATATGGGGGCGTGAATCATGCTGGCAGGGTGTAGCAGAATCACCATGCGCACAATGATCATGATGATGCTGATAAAACACCCGGTTAGTGCCAAATATCGCCTGATATTCTGGATGCTGCTGCACACTTTCCGGCAGGCCACTACAACAGATATGTTTGTTCAGACACACGACTCGGGTCGTACCTTGCATTACCCATTGCAGATCATGTGAAACCATCAGTACGGCACAGCCATATTTTTCCGGCAAGTTGCGTACATATTCATATAGTTCAGCTTCGGATTGAATATCCAGACCTTGCATCGGTTCATCGAGAACCAGAATGTCCGGCTGGCGTAACAATGCACGGGCCAGTAGTACCCGCTGACGTTCGCCGCCAGACAATTGCTGAACCTTGGAGTCCTGCAGTTTGCTAATTCCGGTATCACGAATAATTTCAGTTTTAATCTTGGACGGACATTTTTCCAGTGCTAATAAATCTTTTACCCGTAGCGGTAAGCTATGCGACGGATTGAACTTCTGTGGCACATAAGAGAATTTGAGTTTGCGCGCAGTTTTGATTTCACCTGATTGTGGTTTCAAAATACCGAGCATGACTTTTATAAGGGTGGATTTACCTGCGCCGTTGGGGCCAATCAGCGTGACAATTTCTTTCTCCTGTAGCGAGAAATCAATGGCTTTTAAGATGTCGCGCTCATCGATGTTGACCCAGATCTTGGAGAGCTGAATCAGGGGAGAGGCACTTAAGCTTTGTTGCGGCACTGCTGACAGATTCCTGAAATTTCGATAATGCTGTGATGTGCAGTGAAGTCGTCCGAACTTGACAATGCATCAAGTTGATCAAGGAGGCTCTGAGCCGAGGCTTCTTTGACTGCTTTACATTCGGTACAGATTAAAAAAGCCGCCTGATGACCCTCGCGTGGATGACAGCAGGGAATATAGGCATTGATCGAAGTCAGGCGATGAATCAGACCTTTGCTTAGTAAAAAATCCAGAGTCCGATATACCGTTGGTGGTGCCGCAGGACGATCACTGGCATTTTTCATTTTTGCCAGCAAATCATAGGCACCCATTGGGCCATTCGCATTCAGAATGAGTTCCAGCACTTCTTTACGCAAAGGCGTAAGGCGTGCGCCGCTTGCTGCACAAAGACTTTCCGCTTCAGCAAGACGTTGTGCGACATTCGGATGGTCGTGCACGCCGTGCAATGCGTTGTGGTGTTCGTGCGAACAGGAACCCATAGTTCACCTCAAGTGCGAAACTGAAAATTAATAGATTTCAAATCTTAACATGAAGCGTTCTGAGTTTCGATTGGGCATAGGTATTTTTGTATTTTTGTTATATTATAACACTTCCTGATTTTATCGTTCTTAAGTGATTTCTGCTCATGTTCCGTCTCCTTGCAATAAGTCTGCTGGCGTTGTTCAGCACACTCAGTTGGTCACAAAGTCTGGTGGTTTCTACTCAGCCGATCTATCTGATTGCCAAGAAAATTACGCAGGGCGTGGAACAGCCGACATTATTACTGGCCAATCAAAGTGGTCACGATGTGAGTCTGACCCCGGCGCATCGTAAAATCATTCAGGATGCAGGACTGGTGATCTGGCTGGGTCAGGCACATGAAGCCCCACTGGCCAAAGTGCTGAATGAGAGTAATAAAGGCATCGCTATTTTAGAATCAGGTATCTTGACCACTCTGCCGATGCGTAATCCGCGTGGCGAGGCCTTAAAAAATACGGTAGACACGCATGTCTGGCTCGATCCGAATAATGCAGTGCGTATTGGCTTCTTTATTGCGGCGCTGCGTTCGCAACAGTTACCAGAGAATCGTGAGCTGTACTGGAAAAATGCCCGTGACTTCGCACAAAACATGTTTGCTACGGCCCAGCGTTATAGTTCCACCACTAATAAAGCTAAGCCTTACTGGTCTTATCACGATGCCTACCAGTATCTGGAACGCCCATTAAATTTAAAGTTCATGGGAGCGCTAACAGATGATCCGCATGTCTCGCCCACTGTGGCCCAAATCAAGTTTTTACAGGATCATCGTCCACAGCGCAAAATGTGTCTGTTGGCCGAAGGTCATGCCAGTAAAAATCAGTACCGTAAACTTAATCCGGTAGTATTCCAGCATGTCGATGAAAGCATGAGCGGGGCAGGGGACTTTGTGCAAGCCTGGCAGCAATTAGCAGCCCAAACCCAGAAATGCGTGTTAAATGCACGCTAATGATTTAAAAAATAGACAGATTTTGATTAGTTAAACAGCAATGGGCCGATTTAAAAAAACACGACTAAGGTAGGGAAAAGATTGCATGTTTAGGGGTGTAACTCTATAATGCCTGCGATTAAAAATAATCACCTGTTAAACTTGTCAAGCATGATTGCTGTGAGTGAATAAATAATGAGCCGAACTAGTCGCTTGATTGACCGACGATTAGCGAAAGCTTTGGTCCTCCTGCAAGCTTGTATGATCCCTGTTTCAGCCTTGATCGGCTGGGTCGTGAAAGACTCAACCGCAGCCTTGAGTGCAGCATTAGGTGCATTTGTATGTTGGCTCGCGACTTGTTATTTTTCGTGGCAATCGTTTCGAGCAGCAGGAGCCCGCGCGTCTAAACAAGTTCTTTCGAACATGTATAAAGGCTTGATGGGAAAGTTTGCTATCGTGATTGTTAGTTTCATTTTAATTTTTAGCAATGTCGAGCCGTTGTCAGCGGTGGCGTTGTTTTGTGGTTTTATACTTGTTCAAGCCATGTCGTGGGTCGCTCCGTTTTGGGCGTCACGTCTACAAAAATGAGTATAAGCGCAACAAGAAATTGAAAAGTTTTTCAGGAGCAGGCGAGATATCAAGCAGCACGCGATATTCGTTTGTTCTATTAGTTTTTTGACATTGACCAGGTGTGATTTATGGCTGCTGAAGAACATGCCCTTACTTCGACCGAGTATATCAAGCATCACTTGACCAACATGACTTATGGCAAGATGCCTGACGGTACATGGAAATTGGCCGAGAGCGGTGCTGAAGCTCAACAGATGGGGTTCACTGCTATTCACTTGGATTCAATGGGTTGGTCTATCGGACTTGGTCTGATTTTCTGTTTGCTGTTCTGGTTGGTTGCGAAAGCGGCTAATGCTGGTGTTCCTACCAAGTTCCAGTCAGCGATTGAAATGATTATCGAGTTTGTGGATTCAAGTGTACGTGATACCTTCCACGGGAAGTCTCGATTAATTGCACCCTTGGCATTAACCATTTTCGTGTGGATTTTCCTCATGAACTTGATGGATTTAATCCCTGTTGACTTTATTCCTTATGTAGCTCAACACGCGATTGCTTCTATGCTGGGTGTAGACCCTCATCAGGTTTACTTTAAAATTGTTCCGACTACAGATCCAAACATTACCCTAGGTATGTCTATTTCTGTATTCTTCTTAATTATTTTCTATAGTATTCGTGAGAAAGGGATTGGTGGCTTTGTTGGTGAGTTAGCACTTAACCCATTTAACCCAAGTAACCCAGTTGCTAAAGTGCTTTTGATTCCATTCAACTTATTGTTGGAATTGACTACTTTCTTGGCGCGACCGGTTTCATTGGCTCTACGACTGTTCGGTAACATGTATGCGGGTGAGTTAATCTTCATTCTTATCGCGTTATTACCGTTCTGGATCCAGTGGGCGTTGTCTGTGCCTTGGGCGATTTTCCACATTTTGATTATTACGCTACAAGCATTCATTTTCATGATGTTGACGATTGTGTACATGAGTATGGCAAGCGAAAAGCATTAATGGTATTGCCTGACTGTCATACGGATGGTTGGGCACACAATTTTTTAACTTAAATTTGGTATAAACCTAACCTCTGAGGAATTATCATGGAACTCACTTTAGGTCTAGTTGCAATTGCATCTGCTATCTTGATCGCTTTCGGTGCTTTAGGTACTGCGATTGGTTTTGGTCTTCTAGGCGGCCGTTTCCTTGAAGCTGTAGCTCGTCAACCAGAATTAGCTCCACAACTTCAAACTCGTATGTTCTTAATCGCGGGTCTTCTTGATGCTGTGCCTATGATCGGTGTTGGTATTGGCTTGTTCTTCATCTTCGCTAATCCATTTGTAGGTTAATCAGCTTAATTCCGAAATTCATTATTTGAGGAATTTGCAATGAATATCAACCTCACATTGTTTGGCCAAGCGATTGCATTTGCGATTTTTGTCGCATTCTGTATGAAGTTTGTATGGCCACCACTAATCAATGCGATTAGTGAACGTCAGCGTCGTATCGCTGATGGCTTAAATGCTGCTGAAAAAGCGAAGGCTGACCTTGCAGATGCGCAAGCACAAGTGAAAGCTGAGTTAGATGCGGCAAAAGCACAAGCGGCTCAATTGATTGAACAAGCGAACCGTCGTGGTGCACAATTGATCGAAGAAGCGCGTACTCAGGCAGCTGCTGAAGGTGAGCGTATTCGTCAACAGGCTAAAGAAGCTGTTGATACCGAAATCAATTCTGCTCGCGAAGAATTACGTCAACAAGTGGCTGCTCTTGCAGTGACTGGTGCTGAGAAAATTCTTAGCCAGCAAGTTGATGCAGAAGCTCACAATGCCATGCTGATTCAGCTGGCTGCTAAACTTTAAGAGAGGCGGATTATGGCTGAACTCTTGACGTTGGCACGCCCTTACGCAAAAGCAGCATTTGCTTACGCTTCTGAGCAGGGTGCAACTGACTCTTGGTCAACTGCACTTGAATTGCTCAGTGCTGCGGTGCAAGACGAAGCATTTTCAGCTTATCTAAATCGCCCAGAGCTTACACCTGCTGAGCAGGTGTCTCTTTTTGCTAAAGTTTTAGGTGAAGACCAAACTGCAGCAGTGTCTAATTTCTTGGCATTGCTTGCTGAAAACAACCGTTTGGAACTTCTTCCTGAAATTGCTGCAGAATATGAACAGCTCAAATCACAGAATAACAATACTGTGGATGTTGTGATTGAATCAGCATTCCCATTGACTTCTGTCCAAGAACAATTGCTTGCAGATGCGTTGAAAAAACGCTTTAACGCAGCAGTGAATGTTTCTGTGGAAGTGAAACCAGAGCTTATTGCTGGTGTAGTTATTCGTGCAGGCGACCAAGTGATAGATGATTCTGCACTTAATAAGCTTGAAAAAATGCGTACTCGTCTTCTTGCTTAATAAATAAGAAGACTGAACTTTAAAAAGATTGAGGTATAGCGCAATGCAACAACTGAATCCATCCGAGATCAGTGCGCTCATTAAACAGCGTATCGGCGATCTGGACACCAGCGCAACCGCTAAGAACGAAGGAACCATTGTTATGGTTTCCGACGGTATTGTGCGTATTCACGGCTTAGCTGACGCTATGTACGGTGAAATGATCGAATTCGACGGCGGCCTTTACGGTATGGCACTGAACCTAGAACAGGATTCAGTGGGCGTCGTTGTTTTAGGTAACTACTTGAACCTTCAAGAAGGTCAAAAAGCGCGTTGCACAGGTCGTGTATTAGAAGTTCCGGTTGGTCCAGAACTTTTAGGCCGTGTAGTAGATGCTTTGGGTAGCCCGATTGATGGTAAAGGCCCGATCGATGCTAAATTAACTGATGCTGTTGAAAAAGTAGCACCAGGCGTAATTTGGCGTCAATCAGTGGATCAACCTGTACAAACTGGTTATAAATCAGTAGATACAATGATCCCAGTCGGCCGTGGTCAGCGTGAGTTGATCATTGGTGACCGTCAAACTGGTAAAACAGCAATGGCGATCGATGCGATCATCGCTCAGAAAAACTCTGGCATTAAATGTGTATACGTAGCAATCGGTCAAAAACAATCGACTATCGCTAACGTAGTACGCAAGCTGGAAGAAACTGGCGCTATGGCGTATACCACTGTTGTCGCAGCAGGTGCATCTGATCCAGCAGCAATGCTGTATTTGGCTCCGTACTCTGGCTGTACAATGGGTGAATACTACCGTGACCGTGGTGAAGACGCGTTAATCATTTATGATGACTTGTCTAAGCAAGCTGTTGCGTATCGTCAAATTTCATTGCTTTTACGCCGTCCACCAGGTCGTGAAGCGTATCCAGGTGACGTGTTCTATCTACATTCACGTCTACTTGAACGTGCTTCTCGTGTATCTGCTGCCTACGTTGAGAAATTCACTAACGGTGAAGTTAAAGGCCAAACTGGTTCATTAACTGCATTGCCGATTATTGAAACTCAAGCGGGTGACGTATCTGCATTCGTACCAACCAACGTAATTTCGATTACTGATGGTCAGATCTTCCTTGAAACATCATTATTCAACGCAGGTATTCGTCCTGCTGTGAACGCGGGTATCTCTGTATCTCGTGTTGGTGGTTCAGCGCAAACCAAGATCATCAAGAAATTGTCTGGTGGTATCCGTACTGCTTTGGCGCAATACCGTGAATTGGCAGCATTTGCTCAGTTCGCTTCTGACCTTGACGAAGCAACTCGTAAGCAACTTGAACATGGTCAACGTGTAACTGAGTTAATGAAGCAAAAACAATATGCTCCATACTCAATTGCTGACCAGGCTGTTTCAGTTTATGCATCTAACGAAGGCTACATGGCTGACGTAGACGTTAAGAAAATCGTAGACTTTGATGCTGCGTTGATTTCTTACTTCCGTTCAGAACATGCTGCGTTAATGCAACAAATCGATGCCTCTGGTGATTACAACAAAGACATCGAAGCTGCAATCAAAGCAGGTATTGAAAGCTTTAAAGCGACTCAAACTTACTAATTTCAACCTCTGTTGAATTTAGTGTCGGTTTGGTTCACGGAATCAACCTTCGGAAGCTCGCAAGGGCTTTCGAATACTAGGTTAAGCGTATGGCAAATTTAAAAGAAATTCGCGCCAAAGTAGCTAGTATCAAGAGCACGCAAAAGATTACTCGAGCGATGCAAATGGTAGCAGCTTCTAAGATGCGTCGTGCGCAAGAGCGCATGGCTCAAGGCCGTCCGTATGCCGAAAATATGCACCGTGTAATTGCTCATTTGGTCCAAGCGAATCCTGAATACAAACACCGTTATATGGTTGAACGTCCTGTAAAGCGCGTTGGCTATATCATTGTTTCTTCAGATCGTGGCCTTGCTGGTGGTTTGAACATTAACCTGTTCAAGAAAGTGGTTAAACACGTTCAACAGCAACAAGAGCAGTCAATTGAAGTTCAATTTGCTTTAATTGGTCAAAAAGCGGTTTCGTTTTTTAAAAACTACGGCGGTAAAGTACTGGGTGCAACGACGCAAGTCGGCGATACTCCAAGTCTTGAGCAGTTATCTGGTTCTGTACAGGTGATGTTGGATGCTTATGATAAAGGCGAGTTAGATCGTATTTATCTGGTGTCAAACGGCTTTGTCAATGCCATGACTCAAAATCAAAAGATCGAACAACTTGTTCCTTTGGCTGCTGCTGAAGAAGACAAGACTCTTAACCGTCAATACGGTTGGGATTATATCTACGAGCCTGAAGCTGAAGAGCTTTTAAATGGTTTGTTGGTTCGCTATATCGAGTCTGTGGTGTATCAAGGCGTGATTGAAAACATCGCGTGTGAGCAGTCTGCACGTATGGTCGCTATGAAAGCAGCGACAGACAACGCAGGCGAGATCATTAAGAGCCTACAACTTATTTATAACAAGCTGCGTCAAGCCGCGATTACTCAGGAAATTTCTGAGATCGTTGGTGGTGCCGCTGCCGTTTAACATATATTTTGAATTGAGGAGACAGCAATGAATAGCGGTCGTATCATTCAGATCATCGGCGCGGTTATCGACGTCGAGTTTGAACGCAATAGCGTTCCTAAGATCTATGACGCTCTCCAAGTAGATGGTACTGAAACTACTTTAGAAGTTCAGCAACAGCTTGGTGATGGCGTAGTTCGTACTATTGCAATGGGTTCTACTGAAGGCCTTAAGCGTGGTTTGAACGTAGTTAACACTGGTGCGCCGATTTCTGTACCTGTAGGTACAGCGACTCTAGGCCGTATCATGGACGTTCTTGGTCGCCCAATCGACGAAGCTGGTCCTGTTGCGACTGAAGCACGTTTACCGATTCACCGCGCAGCGCCTTCTTATGCTGAACAAGCGGCTTCTACTGATCTTTTGGAAACTGGTATTAAAGTCATCGACTTACTATGCCCGTTTGCGAAAGGTGGTAAAGTTGGTCTGTTCGGTGGTGCCGGTGTTGGTAAAACTGTAAACATGATGGAATTGATCAACAACATCGCGAAAGCTCACTCAGGTTTATCTGTGTTTGCTGGTGTTGGTGAGCGTACTCGTGAAGGTAATGACTTCTATCACGAAATGAAAGATTCTAACGTTCTAGACAAAGTAGCAATGGTCTACGGTCAGATGAACGAGCCACCGGGTAACCGTTTACGCGTAGCGTTGACTGGTTTGACCATGGCTGAATATTTCCGTGACGAGAAAGACGAAAACGGTAAAGGCCGTGACGTACTATTGTTCGTAGATAACATCTATCGTTATACACTAGCGGGTACTGAAGTATCAGCACTTCTAGGCCGTATGCCATCTGCAGTAGGTTACCAGCCTACACTTGCAGAAGAGATGGGTGTTCTTCAAGAACGTATTACATCGACTAAGTCTGGTTCTATTACGTCTATCCAAGCGGTATACGTACCTGCCGATGACTTAACAGATCCATCGCCTGCGACAACGTTTGCTCACTTAGACGCAACTGTTGTATTGAGCCGTGATATCGCATCATCTGGTATTTACCCAGCGATCGATCCACTAGACTCAACTTCACGCCAACTTGATCCATTAGTAGTTGGTGCTGAGCATTACGAAATTGCTCGTTCAGTTCAAAACGTTCTTCAACGTTATAAAGAATTGAAAGACATTATCGCAATTCTTGGTATGGACGAGCTTGCTGAAGAAGATAAACTGGTTGTTTACCGTGCGCGTAAAATCCAGCGTTTCTTCTCTCAACCGTTCCACGTAGCTGAAGTATTTACTGGTGCTCCTGGTAAATTAGTATCTCTTAAAGAAACGATTCGTGGCTTTAAAGGTCTTCTCGCTGGTGAATACGATCATATCCCAGAACAAGCGTTCTACATGGTTGGTGGTATTGACGAAGTTATTGCTAAAGCCGAGAAACTTTAATTAGCGACTCTAATTTAGGAGATTCTCATGGCGACTATGCAATGTGATGTTGTAAGTGTTCAGGAGTCTTTGTACTCAGGCACTGTAACGATGCTAATTGCAAAAGGTGCTGGCGGTGAGTTGGGTATTATGCCTGGCCATGCTCCGCTGGTAACTTTGCTCCAACCTGGCGCAATCCGCGTTATTTTGGAAAACGGTACAGAAGAGTTGATCTATGTATCTGGTGGTGTTCTAGAAGTTCAACCGCACGTTGTTACGGTTCTTGCAGATACTGCAATCCGTGCTGACAACTTAGATGAAGCTGCAATTCTTGAAGCGCGTAAACACGCTGAAAGCTTGCTTGCCAATCAAAAGAGCGATTTGGATTCTGCTGCTGCATTGGCTGCTCTTGCAGAAACTGCTGCACAGCTGGAAACGATCCGAAAAATCAAAAACCGCGCTCAATAAGAGACGGTTCGAGATTGAAAAGACCACCCGAAAGGGTGGTTTTTTTATGGGAGAAAATTCTTAATATTATTTGTCAAAGAAACAAAGCTATCTGATGTGGTTACGACAGTGCTAATAATTAATAAATATTCTTTCCAGATAGTGCTTTGAGCATCTTTTAAAAAATCTTCGTAATTCTTGTTAGTAAAAGCATGCCCAATTGATTCATCAAGTATTTCGATTAAACCCTCATTACCATAAATTTGATAATGATCAATTGCTTCAATAATTTTACGAAGTTGCTTAATTAGAAATGCCCTTACATTTGGTGCCAAATCATTATTTACAATAAATTCTTCTATCAAAGCTTCGGATTTTTGTTTAATAGAAATCATTTGATCTTTATCTAAATTTTTTTGATTCCCATGTATTATGTTCCAAAGACGAATTTGTGACCCTATAAAGTTTTTAACATGAGGAAATAATGAATTAACGTCTAGTGTAAATAGGTCAATATTTTCTGAAAGAGGAAAATTTAGAATTTTGATAACGTCATTAGCCCAAGAATGATCAAGTTCTGGTTGATCTATTTCTATAACATCTGAGAGTTTATATACATGATTTGATAAATGTATTCGTAATTTATTTATTTCATGATCGCTTATATTATTTAAATTAAATGCCTCAACAAAGAAACTACTAATTGAACGATGTTTATTGTTAATATTTTGGGCCTTATCTAAAAAATTATAAATGATTTGAGGTGTATTCATTTTTACTAAGTATATCTGACAGCTATTAGGATAATTTTACATTCAAAGTTTTCTAAAACAATGAATTAATAGAAAAAAGCTCTGTTTCCTATAATCTTTATATTAAATATTTCATCAAAGCCTTCATCTAAATTTGGAACTTAAAGTTCTTATAGGTTGTTCGAGCGCTCACTTCAGCAACATTAGCTTTATTAGCATTTATTGTAAAACGTACAATTTGTACCACTCGATATAACGTTTACCCACTCTCAGTAATGTTTTGAACCAATCTGTAAGCAGATGCACGCCATAAAAAAATCAATGATAAGTTAAATGATACGTACAAATATAAGCTCGTTTGAGTCCAAGTTAGCAGGTCGAGAACAAGCAAAACTTATAATTTGAAGAAAGGGAAAATCATGGCGTATCAATCAATTAACCCATTTACCAATCAAAAATTAAAAGATTATCCATCTCATAGCGACCAAGATATTCAAAAAGCACTCGATAGTGCAGAACAGATTTTAAAATCAGAATGGTCAAAGCAGGCTGATTTAAGAGTCGACGTATTAAAGAACATGGCCACGCTTTTAAGAGAGAAAAAGCCTGAACTGGCCAAGCTCATGACTCAAGATATGGGCAAACTGATTAAGCAGAGTGAAGGTGAAATCGAAACCTGCGCCAAAATTGCAGAATATTATGCCGATCATGCCAAAGAATTTTTAGCGCCAGCCTCTTATGAAACCGATCTCGGTGAAGCCTGGGTGGAGCATCATCCACTGGGTATTATCATGGCGGTTGAACCGTGGAATTTCCCGTTTTATCAGCTGATGCGGGTTTTTGCCCCCAACTGTGCAATTGGTAATCCGGTTCTGGCAAAACATGCGGGCATTGTGCCGCAATGTGCCGAAGCGTTTGAAAAGCTGGTATTAGAAGCTGGCGCACCCAAAGGTGTCTGGACCAATCTGTTTATTAGTTCCGATCAGGTTAAAGATGTAATCGCAGATAAGCGTGTGCGTGGTGTGGCATTGACTGGTTCAGAAGGTGCAGGTAGTGTGGTGGCTGAACAGGCAGGGAAACATCTTAAAAAATCTACACTGGAACTGGGTGGTAATGATGTGTTCATCGTACTCGATGATGCAGATCTGGAACGTGCGATTAAGTTGGGCTGTCAGGCGCGGGTCAATAATGCCGGCCAAGTCTGTACGGCGGCAAAACGATTTATTTTGCATGAAAAAATTGCCGAGCAATTCAAAGCCGGTATGCTCAAAGCCTTTGAACAATTGAAACTGGGTGATCCGCTTGATCCTGAAACAATGTTAGGGCCACTTTCTTCAAAAGATGCGTTGCAGAAATTGACCGGACAGGTGGAAAAAGCGGTAGCGCAAGGGGCGACTGTGGTCACCGGCGGCAAAGCTGTAGAACATCAAGGCAATTTCTTTGAACCGACCATTTTGGAAAATATCAGCCGAGATAATGAGGCCTGGTATGAAGAATTCTTTGGCCCGGTGGCGCAAATCTATGTAGCGAAGAATGATGATGAAATTGTCGAAATCGCCAATGATTCTAATTATGGCTTAGGTGGCGTGATTCATGCGCAAGATATTGAGCGTGCTAAAAAACTGGCGTCACGAGTGGAAACCGGCATGATCTGGATTAACTGGTTTACCGATAGCACGCCAGAGTTGCCCTTTGGCGGAATTAAAAATTCCGGTTATGGACATGAACTCTCAATTGATGGATTTAAAGAGTTTGTACAAAAGAAACTGGTGGTCGTCAAAAGCCCGAAAAAATAAGCCCAATATCCAATTAGAAAGTCACTGTTGAAGTGGCTTTTTTAAATTAATATTGATTAAAATCATTCTGATTTGATTAATAGCGCCTCATTATAAAGATACAGATTTAAGAAAATGCAGGCTAAAATCTGGAGCTAACTGATTTTAATGAAAATATTGTATCTGCTAATAGAGTGAATTCGATTAAAGCCTTATTATTCTTATATTTATGTGCAAATCCAAATATTTATTTGGAGCTAGTCGAGCATAATTTAAAAATAACAGTCAAGAGAATTTTAAGAATTTGTAAAAGATGGAGGAGAAATACAATTCTATTATTGTTGCGGTTTTTCTATTGTTTATAGTTAAGGAAATTATTCAAAAATAATCTGAAATTATAATAATAGAAGAGAGAATTAAGATGCCAACAACAATGAAAGCAGCGGTCGTAACTGCATTTAACCAACCCTTAGAAATCCAAGAACTCAACATCCCTCAAGTTAGCCCGGGCAAAGTCCTGGTCAAGATCATTGCTACTGGTGTTTGTCATACCGATCTGCATGCCATGCATGGCGACTGGCCTGTGCAACCGAGCTTACCTTTTATTCCCGGGCATGAGGGAGTAGGAGAAGTGATTGAAATAGGTGAAGGCATTGACCATTTAAAAATAGGAGATATTGTCGGTATTCCATGGCTGTATTCGGCTTGTGGCCATTGTGAATATTGTTATGCTGGCTGGGAAACACTGTGTAGAAAGCAGCAAAACTCAGGGTATTCGGTCAATGGCAGCTTTGCTGAATATTGTCTGGCCGATGGGGATTATGTAGGAGTGATCCCGGAGGGGGTAGACTTGCTTGAAATTGCACCTATTCTCTGTGCAGGCGTCACAGTCTATAAAGGTCTGAAAATGGCCGATGCCAAAGCAGGAGACTGGATGGCAATTTCTGGCATTGGCGGTTTAGGTCATATCGCTGTTCAATATGCCAAAACCATGGGATTTAATGTCATTGCCATAGATATAGATGACTCAAAACTGGAACTGGCAAAAAATCTGGGTGCTGATGTAGCTGTGAATGCACTGAAATCTGATGTGAAAGAAGAAGTGATGAAAGCCACCGGAGAAGGTTGTCATGGGGTGTTGGTGACTGCAGTCTCTCCCAAAGCTTTTGAACAGGCAGTCTCGATCGTGCGTCGGGGGGGCACTATGGTATTAAATGGTTTACCGCCAGGCACGTTTGACTTGTCGATTTTTGACATGGTACTTGACGGCATTACCGTGCGCGGTTCGATAGTGGGTACACGCCTGGATCTCAAGGAAGCATTGGATATTGCTGCCCGGGGCAAGGTCAAGGCACATATTAATGTTGAGCCACTAGAAAATATCAATGATATTTTCCAGCGTATGGAGCAGGGGAAAATTGATGGCCGGATCGTGATCGATATGCGACTTTAATTCCTTATTGCGGTGCAATAAAAAAACCAATCTGCTTCTTGCTAGATTGGTTTTTTTAATCAAAGGGATGTAATGATTTTTAACCTTGTTCCTGCTCGGGATTCTGGATTAACAAGCCTGCCAGTTTGACCATTTCGGCTTGAACATTAACCATCTGAGATTCAATCTTTTTTAAGTCTACTTGGCTGAAATCCACCTGACCGTTCAAGAGGGGAGAAGCCAGAGCTTGCTGGTTCGCAGTCATAATATTGTTACGAATCTGGTCAATTTCCTGGCTTTTTAAGTTTAGGCCAGTCAGTGCCTGATTAAACCCGGTCAGTTGTTGTTTCAGGGTTTTGGCAGTGGTTTGTAGCTGCTGTTGGTCTTTATCATTGATTGCAGTTTCTAAATCAGTTTGAGTCTGCTTGAGCTGTTCCACATAATCGCCAGCTTTCAGCTGCATGTCTGCAACGTCACGCACGATATAAAACATGTTGCCGCTTTTCAGTTCAGCCTTAGATGTTTCTGTTGAATCTTTTGCTGATTCTGAAACCTGTGCAGATACTTCGCTTGATTGTGAAGTTTGGTCTTCCGTTGAATCAGGAGAGTTGGCTTGCTCGCAACCAATCAACAAAATGCCCGCACTAAACATCACAAAAGGAGAAACCACATTTTGGATGAATTTTTTCATAACCAATTCATATCTTTACTTTAATTCTGCCTAATATAAGGGTGAAATATGTAGAAAAAAATGATTGTTGCAAAGCGATAACAAATTTATTTTCAGGTATTAAAAAAGAGCACCGAAGTACTCTTTTTTCACCGAGATTGTTGGGATTAGCCAGCAATGATTTTGATAATGTTATGATTCATGGCATTGGTTAAAATATAATCACCATTCACTTTGATCCATTGCTGATTTTTACCAGGTTTACTCAATTTTTTAAATTTTTTGTGATCCACTTTGTAGCTTTGACCATAGTATTGACTTGGTACTTTTTGCCCTACTCTCCAATCATGCGAAGGATTAACCGCTTTTTTATGTAAAGCATTATGGTGTTGCTGAACAGGTGCTTTATGGTGATTTTGAACAGGTTGGTGGCCATGTTGCTGGTGATGTTGTTGTGGATTATGATCTTGTGGGGCAGCCATTGCAGGTGCAGCAACTAAAGCAGTAGAGAATGATAAAACAATTGCTTTGACTAGAGTATTCATACTTCACCTTGTGTTCATGGCGGTTGGTTTATGCGTTCACTATATTGCTAAGTAATTGATAAATCGCGGATGAAGTGTTGTTGAATAATTAAAATAAAGGATGAAATATGAAGTAGGGAAGGTAGATTTTCATTAATTTAAATTAATGTTTTTAATTTGAAAAAGTAAGCATCTACATTATGTGTAGATGCTTATATGACTTTTATGGATTATTTGGCAAGTTCTGCATTCACGGCATCAACAATGCGTGCATCATCTGCAGTAATGTCCGGTGCGAAACGCGCCACCACTTCACCCTCTTTATTCACTAGGAATTTTTCAAAGTTCCACAGCACTTCAGGTTTAGGATTTGGGGTTAAACCATAATCAACCAGATCTTTCCACCACGGACCTTCACCAATACGTTCTGGTATGGCTTGAGTCAAGGTTTGATAAAGCGGGTGCTTATCTTCACCGGCAACCGAAATTTTAGAAAATAGCGGAAAATCCACTTGGTAATTGAGTGAACAGAATTCCTGAATTTCTTCGTCAGAACCCGGTTCCTGAGCCAAGAAATTGTTAGCCGGAAAACCTAAAATCTCAAGTCCTTGGTCTTTCTTTTCCTTATACAGTTTTTCCAAACCTTCATATTGTGGGGTAAGACCACACTTTGATGCAGTATTTACAATGAGCAAAACTTTGCCTTGATATTGGTTCAGTGTGATGTCATTGCCTTGAATGGTTTTGACCGGAATGTCATATACAGAGCGAGTCATTAGATTTCCTGTTTATTGCGACTGAATCGGTATTTGTTTTAACGGGTATTCGGTTGCAGTACAAGTAGTAACAGGTGAGCGCATTTACTTAAAGCTGTAAATTGCCTCAATATTATGTGAAAAATCTATTATGCTAGAATGCGCGAATAGGCACAGCTGAATAACAAGACCAGCGACTCATGGATGAAGGTATGACACAGCAACAAAAGGTAGTCTGGTGGGCAATGGCTTTGCCACTGGCAGCGGTTTTGATTTGGTCTCTGAATATGACGGTCACCCGTTATGTGGCAGATTATATTTCTCCCATCAGTATCAGTTTTTACCGCTGGGCCTTGGCATTATTGATTTTAACCCCATTCATGCTGCCCCGAGTCAAAGCCGCCTGGCCGCAGATCCGGCCACACCTCGGGCATTTTGCCATTTTAAGTGCGTTGGGAATGGTGCTGTATCAGGGGTTGGCCTACAGCTCAGCACACTATACCACTGCGACTAATATGGGCCTGATCAATGCCTTTATTCCTATTTTTACCATTATTGTCGGAATTTTCATTTTAAAAATTCGTCCCACCCAAGCTGCGGTGCTGGGCAGTATATTGTCTTTTCTAGGCCTGATGTATGTCATGGCACAAGGACAGGGCTTGCAGTTTTTAAGTGTGGGTGAAAGCTATATCGGCGATCTGCTGATGTTAATTGCGGTATTTTTCTATGCCTGCTATGGCGTATTGCTGAAAAAATGGCAGATTCAGATTCCACTCTTACTGAGTCTGTATGTCCAGATTTTTATAGCCTTTCTTTATCATATTCCTTTGGTACTTTATTTAGGTCTGGACAGCATCAATAGCGATAATGCGGCCAGTATTATTTATGCGGGCATTTTTCCTTCTATTGCCGCACCCTTGTTCTGGATGATGGCGGTACAGCAACTGGGTCCCAACCGCAGCAGTATTTTTATGAACCTGATGCCGGTCTTTACCGCAGTGGTGGCGTATTTATGGCTGGGCGAAGCCTGGACCATGTATCACAGTATTGGTGGCGGTATCATTTTACTGGGCGTTTTATGGGCGCAATACCCCGGGAGAAGCCAGGTAATAAGAGAGTAAATCAGTTTTTAAAAACCTTAATTGTTTAAATATTGATCAGTCGAACGGGTATTTTTAATAGAAATCACCTGTTAAATATGAATTTTCAACTGAGAAAATAAATAGAAAATTATCGCTTTATTTTAAAAACAGAATGGAATGAGCAAGATATTTTGAATAGTGGTTAAAAGTTGTTGGTTGTTAATAGTTAATATGTATTATTCGATTGTTTTATTGTACTTGTTGTTATACCCGGTTTCTTTCATAATGCGCCCATCGAGAATGATCAAGCAAAATAATCCTTGTTTTATCAGACTCCCAGAGATTTTCTGAACCCTCTGGATGTGATTTATGCACATCCTTTTTATGCTCAACCATCCCTATATGGCTGAGCTTTTTTTTGTCTTAAAACTTTAGTCGGGCTTGAGTGTTCCGGCTAAATTTGACAGGACTCAGTCACGAATAACTGCACCACTTACCGCATCAATAATCCGGCTCGGTTGCTGGCTTAAACCAAGATCGCCATTCAGATAATTCAGCTTTTGATCAAAATAGCGGATTGCTTCCTGAAGTGAACGGGCAGGTTCCATACCGGCAGGATTGGCACTGGTTGAAACAATAAAACCCCCAAAAGCCTGACACAATGCCACGCAGAGTGGGTGATTCGTTACCCGGACAGCCACTTTGGGATGTTGACCTTTAATCCAGTCAGGAATTTCTTTATGGGCGGGAAGTAGCCAGGTAGTGGCGCGTTCAGCGGGTCTGTCATTGCTCCAGGATGCAATCACTTTTTCACGTATTTCTTCGGTCAAATCCTGCAACAGATGTTCTACCTGTGAAAGATGCGCTGCCAGCAGAATCACGCCTTTTTCAATCGGACGCTGCTTCAATTCTAAAATCTGATGAAATGCCTGTTCATTATACGGGTCGCAACCCAAGCCCCAAACAGCCTCTGTGGGATATGCCAAGACTTGTCCGTCTTTAAGCCATGCTGCTGCTTCGGCAACAGAGGTAGTGATCATGTGAATACCTTATATCAAACAACAAAGCGCTATTGTGAACCTTATTTAAGAATACGACAACGTAGATACAGACCGGCCTGCTGGGTACAAAACCCGAGTAATTCGAGTTCCATCAGTTGGCTGGTCAGAGCAGACACCTCCTGTTGCAACTGCGTACCCAACTGATCCAGGCTCTGTCCCACCCAGTCCAGCTGATTATAAAGACTGAGCAGATGCGGTGGAATCTGCGGCGATTCTGTTTCAGCAATTTCTCGTCTGGTGGTGTTTTCCAAAGCTTGCCACTGTGTGGCCAGTGCCAGTTCTTCTATCACCTGCTGCGGGTGGTCAATCAGGATCGCGCCTTCACGAATCAGTTGATGGCAGCCCTGATGATGGTCGCTGTAAATATGTCCCGGAATGGCAAAAACAGTTTTGCCTTGCTCAGCCGCCAGTTTGGCGGTAATGAGGGAACCACTTTTTAACGCAGCTTCTGCCACAATGACGCCTAGGCTTAAACCGCTGACTATTCGGTTACGTCGTGGAAAATGGTGTTGCAAAGGAAGCGTATCTGGCAAAAATTCACTGATAACAGCACCGTCATGCTCAATAATTTGCTGGCGCAGTGACTGGTGTTGTGACGGGTAAGTTTGATCCAGACCAGTGGCCATCACCGCAATAGTCCCTTGATGCTGTAGAGCAGCCCGATGCGCAGCTTCATCAATGCCATGGGCCAGACCGCTATTGATATAAAAACCCTGTTCACTTAAATAAAAAGCAAAATCATAGGCCACTTGCCGGCCATGCGGGCTGGGCTTGCGACTACCCACAATCGCAATCTGTGCCTGAAGCAGGGTATCGGGTTTACCCTGACCAAAAATGATCGGTGGTTTATCTGCATAAGGATGTAACTGCTGCGGATAATGCGGGTCGCTGTGCAACAAAATAAAATCGCTATCCTGCTGGATCTGCTGCAGACAACGCTGAAATTTCTGTTGTGCTTCCGGTAGATGTAACTCTTTTAAGCGCTGCACATGATTGGCATGAATGCCGAGCGCCTGCCAGACGGGTACTTGGTCCGGCTGAATGGCATTCTCCAGTTCGGCATAGTGTTGACTGATTTTATGGAAACTCGAAAGAGAATGCTGAACCAGATACCATAACGTAATTGTTTCCAGTTGCGCGCGTGATAACGGGTTCAGCATATTGAGACCTATAATATGGGTGTCTTCTTATTATTGAGTTTTTTACTTAGACAAATATTTTATTCATCTAAAAGGGGTGGTTGAATCCCTGCACCAATCTTGATGGGTAATTCACTTTCCAGCACATAGGCATAGCTTAATTGATCGAAGGCTTTAAAGACCATCACCTGACCAATACGCTCACCTGGTAATTGCACACGTTCTTTAGTCTTCGGATCAGTCACTACTTCACCTTTCTGGTTTACACTAAAGACATGACCCGTCTGAACTCCATGTGTCGTACCACGGTCAATGGTAACTACACTATGACGTGCTGCTGTACCAATCGACCCCAGTACACGCACAATCTGACCACCAGACACAATATTTTCTGCATTGGTTGGATAGAACAGAGTCGGTAACATCGGGTCGTATTCAGCTAATACGCGGTCACCACGACGCACTTCTGCATTGTAACTGTCAGTCAGTTCAAGTGTGGTCACATCACCTTCGCTACGTACTGCAATACCAGATGCCACCTGTTGCAGCTCGAGTGCAGCAGTATATTTCTTGCCATTCGCATCCGTAAATACATAAGGTTCAGCTTCACGATAAACGGCATAGCGTTGACCCACGACCAGACCGTTACCACGTACATACACTTTTTGGCCTTTGCCTGCCAGTACTCGCTGATCTGCAGTTCCAAGAATGTACGGGGTGCCTTGAACTGAACCAGGTGCCATCAAGGTATAGCGTTCTAGCCATTGCTTGATATGTTCTAATGGAATCACTGGAATGGTATTGTTTAAAGATTCAACCCGAATCTGAGGTTGCAAAGAGGTGCTGCCCAGATAGCGGCTGATAATACCTTCACAACCATCACCTTCATCTTTACCAATAATCGGACGGCCCTGGTAATCACACATTAACAGGCGGTCGCCCGGGAAAATCCAGTGCGGATTTTTCACGTGCTTGTTGCTGGCCCAGATTTCTGGCCAGCGCACCGGATTTTTCAGGAAGCGTTTTGAGATATCCCAAAGCGTATCACCTTTTTTCACCACATAAACGTTCGGTGCATTGGCTTTCAATGCTGGTGGATTGACGTTGCGTGCAGGTGCTGCTTCGGCAGAATGAATGGTCCCCATACTGACGCCAACACAGACGGCAAGTGCCAGCATCTGATTTTTAAACCCCAAGGCACTAAAAAATGGCATGCCTTTCAAAACCTTTTTCATTATCATAATTCCTAAAATTATGTGCGTAGTTGCGTTATAATAACGATCTTACACACATTTTTTTGATGAAGCATTCCCTTCATTTGGTTTTTTGATCAATGGCATAATTGAGGACGCAGTATGGCCTTATTACCTATTTTAAGTTTCCCGGATCCCCGTCTTCGTACCATTGCACAACCTGTCGAAGAAGTGACTGATGAAATTCGTCAGCTCGCTGCAGATATGTTTGAAACCATGTATGAAGCACCAGGTATCGGACTTGCCGCGACTCAGGTGGATCGTCATATTCAGCTGATTGTTATGGATCTGTCTGAAAATAAAGATCAACCGATGGTGTTTATTAACCCCAAAATCACACCATTGACTGAAGAAACGCAGCCCTACGAAGAAGGCTGTCTATCAGTTCCTCAAATATACGATAAAGTTGATCGTCCGTCACGTGTAAAAATTCACGCAATTAATCTGGAAGGTCAAGCATTTGAGCTAGAGGCTGACGGACTTCTCGCTGTGTGCATCCAACATGAAATGGATCACTTAAATGGTAAATTGTTTGTCGATTATTTATCGCCTTTGAAACGTCAACGTGCACGTGAAAAAGTTGAAAAGCTGGTACGCCAGCGTAATAAAGAAAAAGTTGCGATTAAACGCTAGGATCTACTTCTTTAGTCCATTTTCATGATTAACAAAGCCCAATTGTGATTGGGCTTTGTTATACTGGGCGCGAGCACATTTTAGGGTTGATCTGTGTTGTTACGAGGTGGGCTGCTACTGGCATGTGCAGCTGTGTTTCTACAGATTGCTGTATTTTTACAGCCTTTGTTACCGCTGCAATATCAGGTTGCGCCGGTCTGTGAAACCATCACGCGTGCACTTTTTATAAGCACAGATACCCACGCCCATCATCATAGTGCTGCCGAACATGCCACGCCGTCTGTACAGGCGATGCATACTTCACATGACCATCATGATGCCAATCATCAGTGTCAGTACTGTACTGTCTACGCAAATCTGGTGTTGCCACCTGACCTGGACATCAAGCAGGTACTTGATCGGATTCATGTACGTTTAATTGCTTATCAAAAAACCTTCAAGCATGTCTGGTTTGTTCTACAGCAACTTTTCTTAATTCCTCAGGGGCGAGCGCCACCACTATCTGCATAAATCTGCATTTTTCAGTTTGGGTCTTGATTGACTCAAGCCGTGCTTAGTTTTTGTATTTAGTGAGATAAAAATGGCTCAGCCTCAATTTTTTTTACAGCCTCTTGCGGCTGCGATTTGTGTTGCTTGTTATTCTTCGGTGGTGATGGCCAGTGATGCTATCCCGGTACAGACGTTGGCCCCGATTGTTGTGACCTCGGCAGCAGGCAATGATGCCAACGGACTGATTGTCCGCGCAGATCCTAAACAGCCGATCCAACCCATTCCTGCTAGTGATGGTGCTGATTATCTGCAAAGTATTGTGGGTTTTAGTTCAGTCAATAGTGGGGCTGGAACCAATGGGGATGTAACCTTCCGCGGTATGTTTGGTTCAAGGATTAAAATCCTGACCGATGGCACGGAAAACCTGGGTGCCTGTCCAAGCCGGATGGATTCGACAACCTCTTATATTTCACCGGAAAGTTATGATCAGATCTCGGTAATTAAAGGCCCGCAAACGGTTCAGTATGCCAATACCGGCTCTGCTGCAACGGTTATTTTCGAACGTACTCCGGAACAGTTTGATGCAGATCATCACTATCGCGGTCAGGCCAGTGTCTTGATGGGTTCCTTTGGACGTCTTGATCATAATGTCGAAGTCGCAGCAGGTGATGCGCAGAAATATATCCGGCTGAATACCAACCGTTCGGTATCGAATAGCTATCAAGATGGTGATGGTACGACTGTGCCTTCAGATTGGGAGCGCTGGAATGCGGATCTGGCTTTGGGATGGACGCCGGATGCAGATACCTGGGTAGAGCTGACCGGGGGCAAGGCAGATGGTGAAGCTGTGTATGCCGGCCGTGCAATGGATGGTTCCAAGTTTGCCCGTGAAAGTCTGGGTTTGCGTGTTGAAAAGAGAAATGTTGCCGATGTGATCAAGAAAATTGAAGCGCAGGTGAACTACAATTTTAATGACCATGTCATGGATAACTATAGTCTGCGCGAATTCAAGCCAGGCGGTATGATGAGTATGCCTATGGCCACCAATGTGGCGCGTAAAACATTGAATGCTCGTATGGCAATGACCAATGAATGGGATAGGCTACAGCTGATTACCGGTGTCGATAGCCAGAATAATCAACATACCAAACGTAACGGAAATCTGATGACACCATATCAAGATAAGCCCCGTACTAAAGATATGGAATTCCAGTCGATTGGTGGTTTTGGTGAGCTGAGTTATCAGGTTAGTGATAATAATAAGCTGGTTTCTGGGCTGCGTCTGGATCAGGTCAAAGTAGAAGCAGTCGAGTCAAACCAGGAGCGTAAAGAAACTTTACCAAGCGCTTTTTTGCGTTTTGAAAATCATCATCCAGATCATGATGATGGCAAGACCTATATTGGGCTTGGTTATGTCGAACGTATGCCGGATTACTGGGAGCTGTTTAGCCCAAAATCAGGCAATGGTAATCCAAATACCTTTAAGAGCATAGATACTGAAAAAACTTTACAGCTTGATATTGGGTACCAGCATGAACATGGTAATTTCAGTTCATGGGCATCTGCATATGCTGGCGTGATCAATGATTACATCCTCACGACTTACTTGCCAACAGGCAATATGGGAATGCTAGAGGCACATAGCCGAAATGTAGATGCGACAATAGCAGGAGCAGAAGTCGGAATCGGGTATCAGTTTACTGATGCGATTCAAGCTGAGGTGAGTGCGATGTATGCCTGGGGTGAAAATACCACTGATAATACGCCGTTGCCACAGATTTCACCTTTAGAGACTCGGGTGAATTTACGTTATATCCAGGATAACTATACTTTGGGTGCTTACTGGCGTTTGGTGGATGGCCAAAACCGGATTAGTGAGCGTGAAGGAAATATTGTTGGTTATGATCTTAAGAAAAGTGCAGGTTTTGGTACTCTATCTTTAAATGGTACATATCATGTGAACGACAGCATGGATCTTTCTGTGGGTGTCGATAACGTACTGGATCGCACCTATGCCGAGCATTTAAACAAGATGGGCAGTTCCGGTTTTGGATTTGCTGCTAATGAGCAATTTAATAATATCGGACGGAATTACTGGGCAAGAATCAGTATGAAATTCTAATTGTTGTCCACTATTTTAAAAAAGCCATTGCTAAGAGCAGTGGCTTTTTAATTTTTCACTTTGGAATTTATTTAATCCCATTTAAATAGACCGTCTATCTGTGGACAGAAGACCAAATAAAATAAATTTCGTGTATATAAACGCCAGCTTGGTGAAGAATAATACAAGAATTGAATACACCTTAAGCAATAAGAATAATGTGATCAATACTTTTTTTAAATAAATTTAATTAAAACAATGTTTTATGGTTGTTTTAGTGGTATTTTTTATCTCAGGTACATAAAAATAAAAAATAATTAAAATAATTTTTTTATAAAAAACAATTGTTTATGTTTTTGTCGGTTTATAAAATAAACACACGATAAAAAACTTTTGCAAGAAGTGTTGCAAGCCCTCTGAAATACTGTAGAATGCACATCCATCGGCGGTGATGAAGATTAAAACTTCTGATAAAACAGCAACTTAGCACGAAGTGTTGAGATTGGGTTTTAGCAGGAAAGTTTAAAAATAGTCTGCATTACTGGTTGACT
>NZ_JAGFXZ010000024.1 GCF_019038395.1 Acinetobacter sp. BY419 | reverse complement strand
GGCTCTCAAGGAAAGTCATCCTTATGAAGAGCCAGCCTTTGAGTTTATTCAGCTTTTAGATATCAAGGTCTAAAATTATAAGTTTGACGTTCTGTTACTACGGCGTGTTCGATTTAACGCGCCGTTAGTCTAGATTCAGAAAATAGCCAGATGGCTTTTGTTATTATAATCTCTGCCAGAATAATCCAAAGAAAAAATACAATAAGGATAATTACAATGCAGTGGCCAAAACTGCTGAACAGCATGCTTAAAAATACTCTCAGCAAATCTATCCAGTATGGTACAGAAATCCTGCATCAGCGCATTCCATATTCGCATGACAACCCTTACCTGGAAGGTATGTTTGCACCGCAACGACAGGAACACTTTTTTACAGATTTAAGGGTGGAAGGACAGATTCCTGCAGAACTGGATGGCGCACTGATGCGGATTGGTCCAAATCCTATCACAGTCAAAAACCCACGCAACTATCATTGGTTTACGGGCGATGGCATGCTGCATGCGCTCAGACTCAAAGGTGGCAAGGCACACTGGTATAAAAGTAGTTATATTGGCTCTGCCAGTGTACAGAAAAAACTTCATCGGCCACAAATTCCCGGTAAATCGCGAGGTGTTGCGGATGCTGTCAATACCAACGTCATCCACTTCGCCGGAAAAATCTGGGCGCTGGTAGAAGCGGGGGCTTATCCAGTTGAACTGAATGCTGCACTGGAGTCAAAACGGCATCATTTATTTGAAAATGATCAGGATCTACCCTTTACTGCTCATCCGCATATTGATCCTGAAACCGGTGATATTCATGCGGTTTGTTATGATGCTTTAACTCAGAATAAAGTTTTTTATCTGCAAATAGATTCAGAAGGAAAGTTGAAACATCAGGTCGAAATACCAGTAAAACATGGCCCGATGATTCACGATTGTGCCATTACCAAATCTCAGGTGCTGATTCTGGATCTGAATGTAAAATTCTCGGTACGCAGTCTGTTAAAGGGTTCAATGCTGCCATATCAATGGAATCCCAAACGGCAGGCACGTATTGGAGTATTACCTTTTGGCGGTAAAGTGGCTGATATTCGCTGGTATGAGATTGATCCCTGTTTTATTTTTCATACCGTAAATGCGTATGACCTGAATACTGGCGATGTAGTGATGGATGCCGTAATTCACTCCAAAGCATTAGTCAATTCTATACAGGGACCGATTGAGGCTCAGGATATTCGACTGGAGCGTTTTATTTTCGAGCAAGCCGCCGGGAAGGTGACTCGGACGGTATTATCCGGGATGAAACAGGAATTCCCACGGATCAATGACGCTTATACAGGGCGGCCTTATCGTTATGTCTACAGTATTTCCTTTGGCGAGTTTGATGATCCTGTTCATATCAGCAGCAATAGGCTCTTGAGCCATGATCTGGAAACTGGCAGTTCAGAAAGTTATTCCTTTGGTGCAAACTGGGTAGCAGGGGAGGTGATATTCATCGCCCGGGAAGGTTCTCAAGCTGAAAATGAGGGCTGGCTCATGTCTTATATTCATGCTTTGGATGGGAGTCCATCTAGAGTAGTGATTCTGGATGCACAGCATATGACTGAAGGACCGATTGCAACGATTCATTTGCCGGTTCGTGTGCCGGTCGGGTTTCATTGTAACTGGATTGATTATCGGGAACTGAAAACCCACTATTCATAGGTTTTGATTATTTACTGGCATTTTTAAGATGGCATAGTCTTCATATAGTATGAAGAATTCACTCTCTGTTTGCAGGTTGATATGGCTTTAAAGGACAAGGAATATATTGCATAAGATAAGCAAAATTATGTGTCAGGCAGGAATTCATCCTTGAATCTCTGCCTAAGCGCGATATCCATGTCACCAAATGAGGATGAACTTAA
The DNA here is from genome assembly GCF_019038395.1 of Acinetobacter sp. BY419. Classification (GTDB taxonomy): domain Bacteria; phylum Pseudomonadota; class Gammaproteobacteria; order Pseudomonadales; family Moraxellaceae; genus Acinetobacter. Next base: position 49,306 of record NZ_JAGFXZ010000024.1, on the reverse strand, counting down.
GGCTTTGTTTTTCTATAGCTGCTATTAAACCTTCTGAATAAACAACTCGCGGTCAAATCGGTACTGTGGGAAGAACACACCATCATTCGCACGTTCACCTGCACCAATCACCATGACGGGATACTGTTGATCATTTAAGCCTAAGATATCCCGTACCATTGGTTCATCAAAACCTTCCATCATGCAGCTATCAAAGCCATAGGCACGTAAGGACAAGACCATATTTTCACAAGCCAGTGCCGTTGTTTTAGTCGCCCAAAGTTTGGCATCTGCTGGACTAAAGGCAGATACCGGCATCTGTTTGTCTAAAGTACGGGCAACTTTGAACGCCATTTTCTTAAAGTTACCAAAAGCATTCAGATAACCGGTCTTATAGTTGTATGGAATATATTTATAGTATTTTCTAATCGCGGGTGGTGCTTCTGGGAATGGGAATTCATTCACATTACGCTTCGCCATTTCATCAATACGGTCGGTACGTGCCACACAAACAATTAACTCGGAAGCAGTTTTTGCTGCCAGTTGACCCATGCAGGCTTTGACCAGACGTTTTTTCTTGCCCGGGTTTTGTACCACATAAAAGGTCCATGGCTGTAAGTTTGACGAATTCGGTGCCAGCAATGCCAGATCCAGACAGGCATCCAGAACTTCGGCAGGAATTGGCTTTTTGGTAAATTTACGGACTGAACGTCGGCTTTCAACCACCTTACGAAAATTATCTACATCTATATCCTGAGGAGCAGGCTCATAATAGCGTTTGTTGTCAGGGTTGGTGCTATCAGGCATTTGATGAGATTTATCAATCAATTTTTCAGTAGACATATTCTTTATTCTGGCAAGTAAAGGAATCAATAAGGCAGTGTAAACTACCTCATTGATTCCTAAGTTTGAAAATTAGTTGAATTGTGTGAAATCAGGTTTACGTTTTTGCATAAAAGCCTGGACAGCTTCCAGCATTTCAGGTGAGCCGACGCGCTGCATGAAGATTTCTGCCTCATGGTCGATCCATTCAACAATTTCATCCAGATTATGTTTCATCAACGCTTTAGTTTGCTTCAAAGATGCCAAGGGTAAAGCTGCGAGGGTTTGCGCCTGTTTTTGTGCAGCAGCATAGCTGTCTTCTTCGATACTGTTAACCAGACCTGCACTGAGTGCTTTTTCACTATTGAATTTTTGCGCAGTCAGTAATAATTCAGCTGCTTTATGATAACCCGCCTGTTGAATCAGTAATTTGCTCGATGCACCTTCAGGTGATAGGCCCAGACTGACAAATGGAATCTGGAACAGGGCAGTGTTATCACTGTAGACCAAATCACAATGCAGTAAGATCGTCACCCCAATTCCGATCGCAACCCCACGTACCGCTGCAATTAATGGCTTGGAAAATTTTGCAGCAGATTTGAGTAAAATAAACGGCGGGCCTTCAGCAGCAGGTGCCTGACCTTTCTTGGCAGCAGATTTCATAAAATCCTGCATATCATTACCGGCACTAAAGTCTGCGTCCTGACCACGTAATACGACTACACGAACCTCATTATCTTGATCTGCTTCATCGAGTGCCTGAGCGATCCATAAATAAAGCTCGCTGTATAACGCATTTTTCGCTTCTGGGCGATTGATGGCTAAAGTGAGTACACCATGTTCTAAATTCGCATTCAAATGCTCATGAGGTTGTTGAATACAGCTCAGTGTCATCGTACTATCCTTGCTTTAAAACTTAATTTGATTTTATGGGAATTATTATGTCGCATATTTATTGGGGTGGCACAACTCATGAGTCATAAAAAACTGATTCCTTATGAACTATACATTTGATTACCTGGTTTTCATTGGCCGCTTTCAGCCTTTTCATCTGGCGCACATGCAAACCATCAATATTGCCTTGCAACACAGCCGAAATGTGATTTTGGCCCTCGGTTCTGCGCAAAATGAACGCAATATCAAGAATCCCTTCTTGGCCTCGGAGCGTGAAGCCATGATTCTTTCAAATTTTAGTCCGGAAGATCAGGCACGCATCAAATTTGTAGAAGTCATTGATGTTTATAATGATGAAAAATGGCAAAAACTGGTGAAATCGCTGGTGAATCAGGCCATAGAACCGAATGCCAAAGTCGGATTGATTGGGCATTTTAAAGATGATTCTTCGTATTATTTGAAGTTTTTTCCGGAATGGGAGATGGTTGAACTTGAAAGCCTGAAAGGTGCAATTTCCGCGACCCCGCTGCGTGAAGCTTATTATCGGGGTGAAATTATCGAATCAGCCTTTCCTCTAGGTACCCGCGAGTTTTTACAGAAATTTCAGAATACGTCTACTTACCAACAATTGCAGCACAAATACCTGACACAAGATCAAACCAATCTGGAAGAATCTCAAGTAAACTTTTAAGTCGGGGCAAGAAATTGCAACGACTCAGGAGTGGGTAAGATGAAGCTCCAGACCACCATCAAAAGTATCGTAATTGCGGGTGTGGTTAGTCTAAGCCTGCTTGCTCCAGCACATGCACAGGAATGGACACTAACCTCACAAACCCATGTCGGTTTTAATATCAGGTCAATAGATTTTTCTGTGGTGAAAGGGAAATTTGAGCAGGTTCAATCCAGTATGAGCTTCGACCCCGAAGAGCCACAAAATGCCTCGGCACAGTTTGTTTTGGATATAAATAGCCTAATCTTGAGCAAGCCTTCACTAAAAAACATGATTTTGAGTGAAGATTTATTTTATGCAAAAAAATATCCAACAGCGATGTTTAAGAGTCATGAATTTATAGTTTTAGGTAATCATCACTATAGTATAAAAGGAGATTTGACCTTACGCGGTATCACCCAGCCTGTAACCCTGCATACAGTTTTAAAACCCAATCCAGCCAACCCAAAACTTTTGGATGTTGAATCCAAAGCCGTGGTCAACCGCAGTGATTTTGGTATGAAAAAAGCGTTTGGGGGGATAGGGGGAAAAGTGAACATTGAGTTAGATGGACAATGGAAACTACGATAGTTACATATTTAAAAAACTGGCTAAAAGTATTTTTTGATTGCTGAGTTTTACGTTATTGCGTAATCATTTTATTCTATTAGTGGTAAAGGCTATTGTACTTCCAAGCCGCGGGTAGATTTAAATCCCCTATTAAAATTTACAATGAATAGTCATATTTTAGAGCTAAATTTTTTAAAAAACAAAATTTTATAATGTGAAATCGTTCTAGTTGGCTTATATCAATCTATTTTACCGAGAATTTATATCGATTATTTTTTCCATTAGTCATGAATCATTTTACAAAAACTTGAATAAACTGATATAAAAATAACGAAAAGATGTTCGACCACAAAAAAAGAAAATTTAATTTCAGATTAAGCCGTGTACCTGAATCCGACCAATAAGAAATTAAATAAGGTAGATTTTAAATTGAAAACAATAATAAAAACTGGTTTCGCCAGCGTGGTGATCTGTTTAGCTTTGACCAGCCAGTCCTTTGCAAGATCATGGACCTTAACCCCCACAAGTGATGTCGGTTTTGAGATCAAGTCGATGGGAATGACGGTGGTGAAAGCCAAATTCAATCAGGTGCAATCCAGTATGCACTATGATGCCAGAGACCCACAAAATGCATCCACCCATCTGGTCATGGATGTTGATAGTTTGAGCTTTAGTAAACCTCTATTGAAGCCTATGATTTTGGGTGAAGACCTGTTTTATGCCAAAAAATATAAAACTGTACAGTTTAAAAGTATCCAGTTTAAAGATTTAGGTAATGGAAATTACAATGTTTTAGGTCATTTAACCCTACGTGGCGTGACCAAACCGGTAACTTTTGTGACTACCTTTAAACCGAATCCTTCTAATGCCAATCTGCTGAATGTGCAAGCCTCAGCGGTGATTAAGCGCAGTGATTTTGGAATGAGAAAAGGTATTGCCGGCGTTGGGGAGAAAGTAAATCTTCAGCTTTCGGGACAATGTGAGCTGAATTAAGTGAGTATTTATCAATATCTGGTTATTGGCTCAATCTTATTTTAATCTGAATATGATGCTCAGCCTATTAGCCAACTGCACTTTTAAAAATCTAAGCAGAAGATAAACACAAAAATTTTGACTATTTTGAGTGCTTTGTCCGAAAGATAAAAGCCCAACCGGATGGGCTTTTATCGTGAATGTTGCGATCAGGCAGCTTGTAATGCTTTTAAATCTTCTAGCACTTGTTCAGCGTGCCCAGCGGCTTTCACTTTACGATATTCTTTGACCAGTTCGCCGTTATGGAAAATAAAAGTTGAACGCTCAATTCCCATGACTTGTTTGCCATACATATTCTTTTCTTTGATCACGTCAAAATGATGGCACAGGATTTCTTCTTTATCGCTAATCAGATTAATACTCAAATTCTGCTTTTCAGTAAAGTTCTGATGCGCTTTTATCGAATCGCGGGATACACCCAGAATCGTGGTATTTAAGGCATCAAACTGGTCTTCTAAACAGGAAAATCCAACAGCCTGAGTGGTACAGCCCGGTGTAGAATCCTTAGGATAAAAATAGATGACCAGCCAGTCTGTATCCAGCTGGGTTAAATTGATCTCGCCGGTCGTCGCAGGGAAATTCTGGTCAACTAAACTTATTTCAGACATAAAAACTCCTGTTTTCTCTAAAATATTTCAAAAAAATAAGCCACATTATAGTGGCTTACTTCACAAAGAATAATCAGACTTTATTTCTTTGGTGCTGCTTGAGCTGATTTCATCGCTTCTTCAGTCAAAGTTTTCAGTTTACCTGTTAACTGTGGACCAAAACATGCTTGAAGATCTTTATTCTGCTTTTGTACAAAAGCTAAACTACCAGGGCTTTTCTTCTGGTTAATCGTGCTTTGAATTTCCCATTTTTGCGCATTGGTTAATTTACCATCTGCTTCAACAGCACAAGTACAATATTTACTGACTTCAGCAGAGGTCAGTTTCTTGCTTTTGCCAGTTTCATCTTTACAAACATTGATCAATGCAGATTTCACATTGGTGCTTTTATATGCTTGTTGTAATTTGTCATCAGCTGCTTGAGCCGTAGTTGCGAACATAGCCGCAGCTGAAACAATTGCTGAAAGCACGATGCTTGATTTTAGATTCTTCATAAACTCTACCTTGTTATTACGGTATATAACGTGTCGGGTCTTCAACACCTGCGTCCGCAAAACCCTGTTTACGTAAGCGACAACTGTCACATTTACCACAGGCACGGCCTTGGTCATCTGCTTGATAGCAAGATACCGTTTGACTGTAGTCTACGCCATGTTCTATACCCAAGCGAATAATATTTGCTTTGGATAAATGTAACAAAGGTGTTTCAAATTTGAGCGCCTGACCTTCCACACCAACCTTGGTAGCAAGGCGTGCCATGTTGGCAAATGCTTCAATAAATTCCGGACGGCAATCCGGATAACCGGAGTAATCGACCGCATTTATTCCGATTACAATCGCTTCAGCCTTAAAGACTTCTGCAGCGGCTAAAGCATAAGACAAGAAGATGGTATTACGTGCAGGAACATAGGTAATCGGAATGCCGGCTTGTTCATGATCAGGCACCTCAATACTATGATCGGTAAGAGCTGAACCACCCAGATTACCCAGATCAATATTGATGACACGATGTTCTACACCTGCACGTTCAGTCAGTGCTTTGGCTGCATCCAGTTCCGTGGTTGAGCGTTGGCCATAGCTAAAACTGAGTGCGATGCATTCATCATAGCGTGCCTGTGCCCAAGCCAGACATGTTGTTGAGTCTAATCCGCCAGATAACAGGACAATGGCACGAGGGCGCATAAGCTGATTCTCCAAAAAAATACTTTACAAAAAATTAACGACCAGTTTCATCATTCCATAACAACTTGTGCAGCTGTAACTGGAAACGAACAGGGAGATGGTCTTCTAAAATCCACTGAGCCAAGTCACGCGCCAGTTGAGGTAAACGAACTGCACCTTTTTCGACCGCAAATGCAGGCGAAAACCAGACAGTGCTCACTTTCTCTTGAAGCTGGTACTGTTCAACCTGCTGCTTTGACCATTCATAGTCTTCGCGGTTACAAATGACAAACTTGATTTGATCATGTGGCGTTAAATGATCGAGATTGGAAAGCAAATTCCGTGCAACTTCACCTGAAGCTGGCGTTTTTAAATCTAAAACTTTGGAAACGCGCGGATCTACTTTGGAAACATCCAAAGCACCACTGGTTTCAAGTGAAACTTCACATCCTAAATCGGCCAGTCGCTGCATCAGGGGCAGGGCATTGGGTTGTGCCAAGGGTTCACCGCCGGTCACACAGACATAGGGTGTTTTAAAATTGAGCGTGGTCTGGATAATATCTTCCAGAGACTGACGCTCACCCCCTTCAAATGAATAGGTCGTATCACAGTAGCTGCAACGTAATGGACAGCCGGTTAGACGGATAAATACCGTTGGCAATCCTGCGGCATTGGCTTCACCTTGCAATGAATAGAAAATCTCCGTAATGCGTAAACCCGCAGACGGATCAGAGACAGGAATTGCGGAAGATCGAAGCGTATTCATAACAAAACTAACCAATGAAAAATAAATAACCAGGTATAAAAATAAAAATCCCTACGATCATTACTAACCGTAGAGATGAGGAGCAAGATGACTCTCGTTCTATGAGGAACTCAAGACATCTTAGTCTTCGCGTAATAGATCGTTCAGGCTTGTTTTAGAACGAGTTTGAGCATCAACCTTTTTCACAATAATGGCAGCATACAGGCTGTAAGTACCACATTTAGATGGAAGGCTACCAGCAACAACAACTGAACCTGCTGGCACGCGACCATAATGGATTTCGCCAGTTGCGCGGTCATAAATCTTGGTCGACTGACCAATGAACACGCCCATAGAAATGACAGAACCTTCTTCAACGATCACGCCTTCAACAATTTCAGAACGTGCACCAATAAAGCAGTTATCTTCAATAATAGTCGGATTCGCTTGAAGTGGCTCAAGTACGCCACCAATACCTACACCACCTGACAGGTGAACATTTTTACCAATTTGCGCACATGAACCGACAGTTGCCCATGTATCAACCATCGTACCTTCATCTACATAAGCACCGATGTTGACATAAGAAGGCATCAAGATCACGCCTTTAGCCTGGAATGAACCTTTACGCGCAACAGCAGGAGGGACTACACGTACACCAGCAGCTTTGAACTGTTCTTCAGTCCAGCCTGAGAATTTAGTATCTACTTTGTCATAGAAACGAAGATCACAAGCTTCCATTGGTTTGTTGTCGTTTAACTTAAATGATAACAATACTGCTTTTTTAATCCATTGATGAACAACCCATTCACCATCGATTTTTTCAGCAACACGTAAAGTACCATTGTCTAGACCAGCAATTACTTCCTCAACTGCTTGACGAATTTCAGCAGAGCAATCTGCAGCTGTAAAATTCGCACGGTCTTCAAACGCTTGTTCAATGATTGTTGAAAGCTGCGACATGATCTTCCTTCCAGAAAAAAATTTTCTAGATTTTACACTATATTGCTGGAAAAATAGTTGAAAGCCCTAAAAATAGGTGAAAAATAACCAAAACGATAGAAAGCGTAAAATTATTAAAGTGATAAGTATTATTTTTCATAATATTGAAGTGTAGGAGAAGTGTTAGAAAACGCTTGCTTCTGAACAAGAAAAATTAATTTGTATCAAAAAATAACAAAAGATTAGCAAAATGTGAATAAAAAATATTTTTTAAGTCCTTTATATTGAGCCTATCACGAATAATTAATGATCAAAAATTAAGTTCTTTTGAGGAGAGAAATAATGAAACCTTTAAATAATATTTTAGCAGTATCTGTTTTAGCTTTAGCAGCTAGTTCTGCTATGGCTGCAGATGAGACGATTGTCACAGATGAGGGTGTTGCATCTTTTTCTTTTTTTAAACCCGCTTCTGTTCGTGCTGAAGTCGGTACTACCGGTTATGGTGGTGCAATCTCCTGGAGTGCTAACCCATATGTAGGTGTAACTTTAGGTTATAACGGCGGTGATATTTCCTGGTCTGATGACTTGTCCATTAGCGGTACGAAATATGATCTTGATCTGGATAATAACCTGACTTATTTAAATGCTGAAATCCGTCCTTGGGCAAACTGGTTCTATATGGCAGCAGGGGTAGGTTATACCGATAATGACTATGGCCTTGAACGCCGACCAGGTACAAATGCTTCATTTGAAGTAGATGGTACTCGTTTTAGTAATCCAACCGGTGCAGATGTTCGTATTAAGGGTGATTTATCATATAAGAATAGTATTGCTCCTTATGTAGGGATTGGTTTCTCACCAGCTATTACCAACCGTTGGGGCGTATTTGGTGAAATTGGCGCCTATTACAATGGTAACCCAGAAGTAAACTTAAGAGCTAATCCAGAAGCTCTAATTGCCGTACCACCAGGAGATGATGGTCGTACTTTAGCTCAAGCAATTGTAGATGAAGAGCGCAAAATTCGCGAAGATAACAAGTATGAATGGTTCCCGGTAGCGAAACTCGGTGTAAGCTTCCGCTTCTAAGTTTTAGCTGCTTAACCCCATATAAAAAAAACGAGCTTCGGCTCGTTTTTTTATATGTCACTTAAATTATTTTAAATGATTAACCTGAGATCGGGCACTATGATCAGAAATTGCGGATAAGCCTACCATCTGGGATCTAATAGATTCAGATAAAGAAGTTTCAGGTTTTCAAACTTTTTTCTATATAAAAATTCCAGAGCCATCGTCTGGTTAAAAGCCCATGAGTGACCTCAGGTTACGGCTCACAAACTGAATGGTGGCGGCTTTAATTGGCAAAGCTGCACCTGCAACCATATGCTGATAAGAATGGGCAAGATCCATATGATAAGACGGGTCGCAAATCAGTCTGCATGACAGTTGAGGATGCAATTAGAGTTTTAGTATTTTATCTGCACCAGAAATAAAAAAGAGGCCATTTAGCCTCTTTGATTAAAAACTTAAAATAATGCGCTTTATTCGTCTGGATAAGCCACTTTTTTCAGTACCTTAATATCTGCATCTGGCGAGCAGAGTGAAATAAATTCATAGCCATAACCACGCAGTAAATGACCTTTACGGACTGCGATCCAGGTAGTGTTTACCCCGAAAATATCTGTCTTGATTTTCTTTAAACGGTAATCACGCTCCGGATCATAGGCAACATCGTTGACAATACCGACCCCCATATTCATTTCCACATAGGTTTTGATGACATCGGCATCAAGAGCAGACATCACAATATCTACATCAAAACCTGCCTCTTCAAAGGCGGTATCAATCTTGGAGCGACCGGTAAAACCACCGTGATAAGTGATAATCGGATAAGGGGCCAGATCTTCAATACGTACTTGCTCTTTACTCGCCAGCGGATGATTTTGCGGCGTAATAATACTGTGTTGCCAGTTATAGTAAGGAATGCTGGCCAGATTGTCTTCAGTCGTGAGCGCTTCAGTCGCAATGCCGATATCGGCTTGACCTTGAAGTAGCATTTCCGTGATTTCAACCGGACTCGCCTGTTGCAAAATCAAATGTACTTTAGGAAATTCTTTTTTGAATTGACTGACAATCGGTGGCAATACATAACGCGCCTGGGTATGCGTCGTTGCAATGGTTAATGTACCTTCATCGACTTTATTAAAATCATCAGCCAGACGTTTAATATTATCAGCATCGACCAGCATGCGTTCCACAATGCCTAAAAGTGCCTGACCCGGTTCGGTTAATCCCAGTAGACGCTTACCCTTGCGGATAAAGAGCTGCACCCCAAGTTCATCTTCCAGATCTTTAATATGCTTACTTACTCCAGACTGTGAGGTATAAAGCGCAGCTGAAGCTTCAGTTAAATTAAAGTTCTGTCTAACGGTTTCTCGTATAATTCTTAATTGTTGGAAATTCATGATTCTCTTTACCCTATAAGAGGATGGGGCATTTTAAAGCCCCATCTTTTAGTCTTAAGCGACCTGGTTTTCAAATAAATGCAAGTTAACCGCACTTAACCAAACGGTTTGATTGGGGCGGAATTGATGTGCTCTTGCTTCATCAGGTGTCAGTAAAATTTCAATCAGATTACCCTGACGATCATTCAGCTCCGCAACGACCTTGCCTGCAATCCATAATTCACGGATGAAAGTCGCCTGAATCGCATTGTCATGCGGCTGCGCATGAATGCGTAAATCATCTGGACGTGCGAATAAAATCACTTCGCCTTGAGCGGCATTTTTTGCCCCATCAAACTGGATTCGGTCTTCACCGAGATGGATCATGCCGCCATGGTTCTGACCTTCAAAACGATTCGCCTGACCCAAAAAGTCGAAGACAAATGGGGTTGCCGGTGTTTCATAGACTTCACGTGGTGAACCGATTTGCTCGACATCACCTTTGTTCATTACCACGATCTGATCCGCAACTTCAAGCGCTTCTTCCTGGTCGTGTGTTACGAAAATAGAAGTAATATGAAGTTCATCATGCAGGGTACGTAACCAGCGACGCAGCTCTTTACGGACTTTGGCATCCAGTGCGCCGAAAGGTTCATCCAGTAACAAAACGCGTGGTTCAACGGCTAGGGCACGTGCCAGAGCAATACGCTGACGCTGACCACCAGAGAGTTGAGCTGGATATCGGTCAGCCAGGAAACCGAGCTGAACCAAGTCGAGTAAACGTGTAACACGTTTTTTAATTTCTGCTTCTGAAGGACGGGTTTTACGCGGACGAACGCGCAGACCAAAAGCGATGTTGTCAAATACCGTCATATGACGGAACAGGGCATAATGCTGGAACACAAAGCCGACTTCCCGTTCCCGTACATGAACATTGGTCGCATCCTGACCTTCAAGAATGACCTGACCGCCATCCGCAGTTTCCAGACCGGCAATAATCCGGAGTAAAGTGGTTTTACCGCAACCTGATGGCCCGAGCAGTGCCACCAGTTGACCGTCTGGAAAATCCAGCGAGATATTTTTCAGTGCATGGAATGCACCAAAGTGTTTTTCAATATTTTGTACTTGAATACTCATGTTGGCATTCCTTAAGAAACTGTTGAATCTTCATTACGTTTGTCTTGTTTTTCCTGGCGCAGTTCTACCCATGTTTTTAAAATCAGGGTCACAATTGCGAGGAGAGCCAGAAGCGAAGACACGGCAAACGCAGCACTAAAGGTATATTCGTTATAAAGAATTTCGACGTGTAAAGGCAAGGTGTTGGTTTCACCGCGGATATGACCGGATACTACCGACACCGCACCGAATTCACCCATGGCACGGGCATTACACAGAATCACGCCGTAGATCAGACCCCACTTGATATTGGGTAAGGTCACCTTCCAGAAGGTTTGCCAGCCAGTAGCACCGAGCACAATAGCCGCTTCTTCTTCTTCTGTGCCTTGCGCTTCCATTAAAGGAATTAATTCACGTGCCACGAAAGGTACAGTAATAAAGATGGTCGCCAAGACAATTGCAGGTACTGCATAAAGGATCTTGATGTCATTGTCCATCAGCCAGGAACCCATCCAGCCTTGCGTACCGAAAATCAGTACCAGCATTAAACCGGCAATCACGGGTGAAACCGAGAAAGGCATATCAATTAAGGTGGTGAGGAATGACTTGCCACGGAAATTGAATTTTGCCACTGACCATGCAGCAGCAACACCAAATACTACGTTGAGTGGGACCGCGATTGCAGCAGTGAGTAAGGTTAATTTCACTGCCGATAAGGTATCTGGATGCACCAGTGCCTGGCTATAGACACCAATTCCCTGTTTAAAGGCTTCCACAAAAACCAGAATCAAGGGCAGAATCAGGCAGCTCAAAAAGAAAATCAGTGCAATGGTAATCAGGGTGTAGCGCACCCAGGTTGGCTCGCGGGTTGCATCACGGGATTGCAGCTTTTCAGCCAGCGCATTGCTGTTGGTATTTAGACTCATCCTGCAGTTCTCCCTGTGCGACGGCTGGCCCAAGCTTGCAGTAAGTTAATCAAAAACAGCAAGACAAATGAAATGAGCAACATTACTACAGCAATTGTGGTCGCACCGGCATAGTCATATTCTTCCAGACGAGAAATAATCATTAACGGTGCAATCTCTGTTTCAAAGGGCTGGTTACCGGCAATAAAGATCACCGAACCATATTCACCGACACCACGGGCAAAGGCCAAAGCGAAGCCAGTGATTAGCGCTGGCAGCAGAATCGGAAAAATGACTTTGGTGACAATCTGAAAACGGTTTGCACCCAGTGCAGAAGCCGCTTCTTCCAGTTCAGTTTCCAGATCACTCAGTACCGGTTGTACGGTACGCACCACAAAAGGCAGACCAATAAAGATCAGCGCCAGCGTAATACCAATCGGGGTATAAGCGACTTTAATGCCGATCGGCTCTAGATATTGACCAATCCAGCCGGTCGGTGCATATAAAGAGGTCAGGGCAATACCCGCAACTGCAGTTGGCAAGGCAAATGGCAAATCTACAAGGGCATCGACAATACGTTTACCCGGAAAGCTGTAACGTACCAGACACCAGGCCAGTAACAAACCAAACACTACATTTACCAGTGCGGCAAAAATCGCTGTACTGAAACTGAGTTGCAGTGATTTTTGGATACGTTCAGAGCTCAGGATTTCCCATAAGCCTTCCCAGCCAATGCCCAGTGATTTGATAAAAACGGCAGACAGTGGGATCAAAACGATTAATGACAAATACGCTAGGGTAAAGCCTAGAGAAAGACCAAATCCTGGCAGCACTCGGGATCGCTGCGACATGATTACTCCTCAAAAGAGAGAATGCTGGTTAAAGCTAACCAGCGAAACTAGAAAATAAATTTGGCACAAGCATAGTTTGCAGCGACTAAAATGCAAATTTAAAATAATACTTGCTATCATCAACTTTGCTGATATGCGGCATAGTGTTTCCTGAAATCAAATAGGTTTTAATTTCAGGAAAGGGACCAAAGCCTGAAGCGACATTGACATGACCGACTGCGCCCAGATTAATCGGTTTAATTTTCCAGGCTTGAGCCAGTATGTGGGCATCTTCAAAGCTTAACCAGGGATCATTTTCGCTGATCAATAAAGTTGTTGGCACCTGAAGCTTGAGCTGCTGAAAATAATCGCTGTAATCGGTTTGGCTGTCACGGGCAAAGCCATTTTCCCCAAAACGTGCCGGATTGGCCGGCGCCACCAGAATCAGCTTTTTAACTTTAGTACCTAATTCTGGATGTTGTGCCAGTGCAGCGACTGAGGTGAGACAACCAAAGCTGTGTGCGACAATCTGGACATCGTCCTGAATGGCTTGAAGTGCTTTAATAAATTCAGCGATCCATTTCTGCAAAACGGGATGATTCCAGTCTTTTTGTTGCACACGAGAGCATCGAGTGAGCTGATGTTGTAACCAGGTCTGCCAGTGATTGTATTCGCTACCACCGACACCTGGAACAATAAGCGTATGTGTCATATCGATGCTCCTCTGAGATCAGCTGCGAATTACTTTGCGCTGTTTGCCTTTACAATTTGGTCGAACACACCACCATTTTCAAAATGGGCTTTCTGCACTTTATCCCAACCACCAAATTCCTGATCAATCGTAACCAGTTTTAATGGCTTAAATACCTGGCTGTATTGGGCCAGTACTTTGGCATTACGTGGACGGTAGAAGTTACGTGCCGAAATTTCCTGACCGAGTGGCGAATACAGGAAGTTCAAATAACCTTGAGCCAGGTACTTGTTACTTTTTTTATGGGCATTTTTTTCTACAATTGCGACTGGTGGTTCAGCCAAAATTGAAAGGGTCGGGGTAATGATTTCAAACTTGCCCGGTTGTTCACGGATGGCTAAATGCGCTTCATTTTCCCAAGCCAGTAGGACATCCCCGATGCCTCGTTCAGCAAAGGTCGTGGTTGAACCGCGTGCACCTGAGTCGAGTACTTTGGTGTTTTTATAAATTTTACGAACGAATTCCTGTGCAGTCGTATCATTGCCGCCTGCTTGATGTTTGGCCCATGCCCATGCCGCCAGGTAGTTCCAGCGAGCGCCACCTGAGGTTTTCGGATTTGGAGTAATAATGCCAACACCAGGTTTCACGAGATCACCCCAGTCCTTGATCCCTTTAGGGTTGCCTTTACGCACCAGGAACACAATGGTTGAGGTATAAGGTGTAGAGTTTTGTGGAAGTTTCTTTTGCCAGTCTGCGGGTAGTATCTTGGCCTTTTCTGCAAGCACATCAATGTCTGCTGCCAAAGCTAAAGTCACGACATCTGCATCCAGACCATCAAGCACAGCACGTGCCTGTTTGCCTGAACCGCCATGTGACTGCTTGAAGTTGATCTTTTGACCGGTACGGCTTTCCCAGTATTTACCAAAATTCTTGTTTACATCTTCATATAGTTCACGTGTCGGATCGTAGGAAACATTCAGAAAGTCGCGTGCTGCCGCACCAAACGATGTTGTCGAGATAACAGCCGCTAAAACCCCAAGTTTTATTGTTTTTGAAATGCTCATAGAAACCTCAATCTCTTACACGTTTTGTAATATAGGTGAAGAATAAACCTATTCTTTATGCGTAAAAAATAATTAAAAACGAATTTAATATGAAAATAAAAGATAAGTAAAGGCTTAAGTTCTTGAAATAACAATGGCCTTATCAATAAAGGCCATTGTAGATTGTAAAATTAAAAATTATTTTGCGTAATTGGCTTTTACAATCTGATCAAAGATACCGCCATTATCGAAATGCGCTTTTTGTACTTTGGTCCAGCCACCAAATTCTTTATCAATAGTCACCAGTTTTAATGACTTAAACACATTGCTGTGCTGCTTCAGGACATTCGTATTACGTGGACGGTAAAAGTTTTTCGCTGCCACAGTTTGCCCGGCTGGTGAATAGAGATAATTTAAATAGGCTTTGGCAAGGTTTTCATTACCATCTTTCTTGGCATTTTTCTCTATGATGGCGACTGGTGGCTCAGCCAGAATCGAGAGAGTGGGAGTAATGATTTCAAATTTACCCGGCTGTTCACGTGTAGCGAGATGCGCTTCATTTTCCCAAGCCAGTAAAACGTCACCGATCCCACGCTCAGCAAAAGTGGTGGTTGCACCACGTGCGCCTGAGTCCAGCACTTTGGTCTGTTTATAAATTTGACGCACAAAATCTTGTGCTTTGCTGTCATTGCCACCAGGTTGATGTTTGGCCCATGCCCATGCAGCCAGATAGTTCCAGCGCGCCCCGCCAGAAGTTTTCGGGTTCGGGGTAATGATGTCTACGCCTGGCTTCACCAGATCTCCCCAATCTTTAATCCCTTTAGGATTACCTTTTTTGACCAGAAAAACGATTGTTGAGGTATAGGGAGTCGAGTTCTGCGGGAATTTTTTCTGCCAGTCTTTAGGCAGAAAACCGCGTTCTGCAATTTCATCAATGTCAGCAGCTAGCGCGAGCGTCACGACATCCGCATCCAGACCATCAATCACAGCACGTGCCTGTTTTCCTGAGCCGCCATGTGACTGTTTATAATTTACGTCCTGTCCTGTGGTTTTTTTCCAGTATGCACTGAATTCCTTATTAAAATTGTCATATAATTCGCGGGTTGGGTCATAAGACACGTTCAGGAAATCTTTTGCAGAGACACTGAAAGCAGTGGCTGAAACCAGTGCAGCCAATACCCCAATTTTTAATTTATGAATATTCATTTTTGCCTCAAGTTTTTTAGCTTTTGTTAGATGAAGCAAGAATAGCTTGAGTTTTTTTGCATAAAAAATAATTAAAAAAGAATTGGATGTGAGTAAAACAGATATATAGGTGAAGCTTGGATCTTACTGCTCAATTTATATTTTAGAGGCCGCAAAAATATGCTGTATTTAAAAAATGCCCAACCTGCCAGCCATATAGAGGTGCTGGATCGTGGCTTTCATTATGGTGATGGTTGTTTTACCACGGCCCGGGTTCGGCATAACCGGATTGAATTATATGATCGTCATTTGGCACGTTTGCAAATCAGCAATCAAAAATTAAGCCTGAATGCCAATCTGGATCTGATCACAGAAAGTTTAGAGCTTTTATGTGAATCAGAAAGTGAATTGAACGGAACATTAAAGATTGTGCTCAGTCGCGGAATCGGCCAGCGCGGTTATAGCCTGCCGGAGCATCCTGCAGATTTGTGGCTGTTTTATTATCCTCAGGTTGTAGCGGATTTTGAGTTTGAACAGATTCAAAGTGGTGTATTGCAGCAGGCGCTGGGTTTGACCATGCCAAGTCTGGTAGGATTGAAAACCCTGAATCGTCTGGAGCAGGTTTTACTCAAGCAGGAAGCCGATCAACGTGCTTGGCCTGAGGCGCTGGTAACAGATGTACAGGGTGGAATTGTAGAAGGGGTGAGCAGTAATTGTTTCATTCTTATAAACAATACATGGATTACGCCTGAACTTCGTTATAATGGTGTCTTTGGGGTAATGCGTGCAGAAATTCTGCAACGTATGCAAGATCAGGGGGTTGCCTGTCAACAACGATACATCGATATGGATGAAATTCTCCATATTCAAAGCCTGTTTTTCTGCAATGCACTCAGCCCGATGAAAATTGTCACGCAATTTGAGCAGCGAGCCTTGGATGCCAATGCTTGTATTGAACTTTTTAACCGTCTTCGATTAAACCAGATGTCTTAATATGCCAGCTTCCAAACCTAAAGCCAAAAAGAACAATAAAGCGAGATTTTCCTCATCTTTCAAAGGAATAGCCTTGGTATTCCTTGGTATTGCTTTGATCGTGACGTTGATCCTGAAAAGCAGTCTGTTAAAGGATTATCCTGTCGAAGGAAAAAAACAGCTGCTCGCGATTGAATCTGGTCAAACGTATTCCGGTTTTATTGATCACTTGGCCAAAGAAAACCAGGTGAGTTTTCCAATCATTCTTAAGCTGTATCAGCGCATCATGATTCACGACAGCATGAAAGCGGGCGTGTATGAAGTGCAGCAGGGCATGAGTATTCGTCAGGTAATGGAAATGATTTCCGATGCAGACAATGCCCAGATGAGCCGGATTCTGGTGATTGAAGGCACAACATTTAAGCAACTGGTTGATACCCTAAAGAACAATGATCTGGTTACCAAGGAAGTGCTGCACTTGCCTACTGCGCAATTACTGAAAGAACTCAATATTACGTATTCACATCCTGAAGGGTTATTTGCACCGGATACTTATTTCTTTGCTAAAGGTGAAACAGACCGAAAGATTCTGACCAATCTGTATAAGCGTCAAATGAAAGCACTCGATGAGGCGTGGGCAAAACGTGCGAGTGATCTTCCTTATAAGAATAAGTATGAGGCACTCATTATGGCCTCCATCATTGAAAAAGAAACTAGCATTGATAGTGAGCTGGAACAGGTGTCCGGTGTTTTTATGCGCCGTTTAAAAAATGGCATGCGTTTACAGACCGATCCAACCGTAATTTACGGAATGGGTGACAGCTATAACGGCAATATTACCCGCAAGGATTTACGCACACCGACGCCGTATAACACCTATACTATTTCTGGTTTGCCGCCAACACCTATTGCGTTGCCTAGCAAGAAAGCTATTGAAGCAGCCATGCATCCGGATAATTCAGACAACATTTATTTTGTGGCCACAGGTAATGGCGGACATAAATTCACGACCAATCTGAATGATCACAATAAGGCTGTGCAGGAATATCTAATGATTTTACGCTCGAAAAATAAGGAATGAGTATGTTTATTAGCTTTGAAGGCACAGAAGGTGTAGGGAAAACCACGCTCATTCGTTCGATCTATGATGATTTTATCTCACAAGGCAAAGATGTCGTTCTTACTCGCGAGCCAGGTGGTACTCCGATGGCCGAACAGATCCGCTCCTTACTTTTGGCGGTTAATCATGAAGAAGCCATGGCACATGATACCGAGTTGCTGTTGATGTATGCAGCGCGTGCCCAGCATCTGGCACAAGTGATTCTACCTGCATTAGAAGCTGGGAAAATTGTCCTGTGTGACCGTTTTACTGATGCCAGTTTTGCTTACCAATGTGCAGGTCGGGGTTTGAGTGAAACGAAGTTGCAGTTACTGAATGATCACTTTGTAGCACGTATGCCGGATATTACTTTCTGGTTAGAAGCTCCTATTGAACTGGGAATGAACCGGGCACGCGAACGGGGTGCGCTGGATCGCTTTGAACAAGAGAAAGTCACTTTCTTTGAGAAAGTGAGAGCGGGTTATGAAACCTTATGGCAACGCCATCCGGAACGGATCAAACGTCTGGATGCGACCCAGATACCTGAACAGGTATTTGAACAGGCCTTAAGTTATTTAAAATAAGCTGGGTCTTAAAATAATTTTTATTTAACTTTTCTCTAGGTTAATTCGTGAAAAATCTTCTATATTAAAATGGATATAGAAGATTTTTTATAATATGAAAAAGACTAAAACAGAGATTGAACAATTTTTACAACAAGAATTTCCGCAAAGCCTGGAGAAATGCCGGATTGAAGCAGTTTCTCCGCGTGGAGCTACTTTGCTTTATCAGGTGAGATCAGAGGAATTACGTCCAGGCGGCACGGTTTCTGGTCCAACCATGATGACCTTAGCGGATTTTGCGCTTTATGTCGCAATCCTTGGTGAAATTGGCTTAGTCGGTTTGGCTGTGACCACTAACCTGAATATCAATTTTTTACGTAAACCTTCAGGTGGAACCGATATACGCGGAGAGTGTAAGCTGATCAAGGTAGGCAAGGCACTGATCGTTGGAGAAGTCTGGATTTATTCGATAGATAACGAAGAACCTGTCGCACATGTCACGGGCACATATTCAATCCCGCCTCAACGCTAGATACTATAAAAAATAGAAGACTCGGTATAAATAGCCTAAGCTAAATTTGAGTGGGTAAGAATTTAAAAAAAAGAGGAGATATGATTCCGATCATCACATCTCCCAGATTATTTAAATATTGACCAAAGGCGTTTCGACTTCAAAATTTGGCGGGGCGAGTACGGTCTTACGTAGTTCTGGTAGCAGTTCTGGATAATCCAGAGTGAAATGCAGACCGCGAGATTCTTTACGGTGCATGGCACAGCGCACAATCATCTCTGAAACCAGCACCAGATTACGCAATTCAATCAGGTTTTTACTGACCTGATAATCCTGGTAGTATTCGGTGATTTCTTTTTTCAGCATTTCAATACGATGCAAGGCACGTTCCAGGCGTTTAGTGCTGCGTACAATACCGACATAGTTCCACATGGTTTGACGTAACTCGTCCCAGTTCTGCAGAATCACGACATCTTCATCCGGATTGGTTACTTGAGAATCATCCCAAGCGGACACAATCGGGAACTGATATTCATCATCAAAATGAGATTCGATATGCCTGGCTGCACTCATGCCATAAACAAAGCATTCTAAAAGTGAGTTACTTGCCATTCGGTTAGCACCATGCAAACCAGTATAAGACGTTTCCCCAATCGCATAGAGCCCGGCGATATCGGTCTGGCTGTTTTCATCGACCACGACGCCACCACAGGTGTAATGGGCCGCAGGAACCACCGGAATCATGTCTTTGGTAATATCAATGCCAAGCTCCAGCAAGCGGGCATATAGGGTGGGGAAATGTTCTTTAACAAAACTTTCATCTTTATGAGTAATGTCCAACCAGACATGACGAATCCCCAGTCGCTTGATTTCATAGTCGATCGCTCGTGCCACGATATCACGTGGTGCGAGTTCGGCACGCTCGTCAAAACGCAGCATAAAGCGTTCGCCATCGGGCAGGCGTAGATAAGCGCCTTCGCCACGCATTGCTTCAGTGATCAGGAAGGAACGCGCTTGTGGATGATAAAGGCAGGTCGGATGAAACTGGTTAAACTCCATGTTGGCCACCCGGCAGCCGGCACGATAGGCCATGGCAATGCCGTCACCTGTGGCAATGTCCGGATTCGAAGTATATAAATAGGCTTTCATTGCACCGCCACAGGCAAGGGCGGTAAATGGCGCTAAAAAGGTATGAACTTTTTCAGTTTTTTCGTCTAGTACATATAAACCTAACGCGCGATTATCACCGTCTACACCGAGTTTTTGTGAACAGATCAGGTCAATCGCAATATAATTTTCAAAAATGCTGATGTTCGGCTTTTCTTGAGCACGTTGTACCAAGGTGTTGGAAATTGCACGACCTGTGGCATCAGCAGCATGAATAATGCGTCGCTGTGAATGGCCACCTTCACGCGTGAGATGTAACTGTTCCTGACCATCCAAGGTAAATTGCACGCCGTGTTTCAGCAAAAAATCGACTGAAGGTTTGCCGCCTTCCACCGTCTGTTTGACCGCGTCCATTTCACAGAGTTGTGCACCGGCAATCATGGTGTCATCAATATGCTGTTCAATCGAATCCATTTCATCCAGTACCGCAGCCACACCTCCTTGCGCATAAAAAGTGCTGGCATCGCTGAGCGTGGATTTTGCTAAGATGGCAATGTTGAAATGATCAGGGAGCGAGAGGGCTAAGCTTAAACCGGCACCGCCGCTGCCCACAATAATCACGTCAAAATGATGGGTCAGGGATAAATTAGACATGTCCATCCGCTAATTTGAAAAAGTTCGCTCATCACAGCGCTTTTTTGTACAAAATGCAAGCATTTAAGTGCTCATTTATTGATGAAAAAACTAATCAAAGCCTTAACTTAGTGTTTTAATAATAAGATATTGTCTAGGACGAAGCATTGAAACATATTATTACTTAAACTTTACAAAGTTTGTGATAAAACCTATTTACATAAAATTATCAATAATTTGAGTGAATAATTTATATGAAAATTCTAGATTTAAAAAAAGGATTATTTGCAGCGACCCTGATCATGAGTGCTGCACAATTGCAGGCCGTCACGCCGGTTGATTTTTCAAACCTGGTCGAGCAGGTCAGTCCTGCGGTGGTCAGTGTCAATGTCGTTAAAAAAATGAGCGAAGAAGAACTCTTACAACAACAAGTTCCGGAAATTCTACGTCGCTTCTTTGGTAATCAGGTGATTATCCCGCAGCAGCGTATGCCACAGGAAAAAACCGGCTATGGCAGTGCATTTTTTATCAGCAAGGATGGTTATCTGCTGACCAATCATCATGTGGTTGAGGATGCTTCGAAAGTCACGATTACCCTGAATGACCGCCGCGAAATTGATGCCACTGTTGTTGGGAGTGATGCACGTACCGACGTGGCTTTACTTAAGGTCAATGGTTCGAATTTTCCCGAATTACGTACCGGGGATGTAGGTCGCTTACGTGTCGGTGAGCCTGTACTTGCGATTGGCTCGCCATTTGGTTTTGATTATTCAGCTTCTGCCGGTATCGTCAGTGCCAAAATGCGTAACATGATGGGCGAAACTGCAGTACCTTTTATCCAGACAGACGTGGCCCTCAACCCAGGTAACTCTGGTGGACCGCTGTTTAACCAGCGTGGGGAAGTGGTGGGTGTTAACTCTCGGATTTTTAGTGGAACCGGTGGGTATATGGGCTTGTCCTTCTCGATTCCGATTGATGTCGCGATTGAAGTTGCTGATCAGCTGAAGAAGAATGGTAAAGTGACCCGTTCTTATCTGGGTGTGAGTTTGCAGGATATCGACCGTAACCTGGCCGAGTCCTATAACCTGCCTAAACCTGAGGGTTCCCTGGTTACCCAGGTTGCGCCAAACTCACCGGCAGCACGTGCAGGTCTGCGTGCCAGTGACGTGATCTTAAAATATAACGACACCCCAATCTTACGTACCAGCGAGTTGTTAAACTATCTGAACCGTACGGCACCTCAGCAGCAGGTACAACTTGAAATCTTGCGAGATGATAAACGCCGTAATGTTACAGCGACTTTAAGTGCAGCACCAGATGATACCCCAGCAAAAGCAGGCGCTCTGGCTCAACCAGGCAAAGGGCCAGTCATCGGGGTTTCAATTCGTGATCTAAATCCAGCAGAGTTAGCGCGCATGGAAATCAAGGGTGGCGTGGTGATTCAGGATGTACGTCCGGGTGGTATTGCAGCACAGGCACGAATCATGCCGAATGATGTGATCACCCAGATTAATAACCAGACAGTACTGAATTCCAATCAGTTTGTACAAGAAATATCCGAGTTGAAGAAGGGTAGCATCGCGCGTGTCACCTTGATTCGCGAGGGGCAGCTTGCAGTTGTCGGGATGCGAATCTAATCCGATCGAGACTTCCTCATATAGAAAACCGCTTTTGAAAAGCGGTTTTTGTTTTTTGCAATTTATCCCGGTGATAAATTCGGTAGACTCTATAGCCTTAAAATCATGGAAAGGATAAGAGAAAAGTGAGCGGTATTTTTGATCTTGCTTTAAAGGTTCAAACTAAACATATCGATGGATTGGGTCATGTGAATAATGTGGTGTATGTGCAATGGATGCAGGATGTCGCATCAGCCCATATTGAAAAACTGGGCTTGGGATTAAAGCAGTATGTGGAATTGAAACATGCCATGGTGGCAGTTGAGCATCAGGTGCAATATCGCAAGGCAGCTTTCGAGGGAGATGAAATTATTCTGCGAACCTGGCTTAATGATATCAATGCCCTGTATTCATTTAGACAATACGCATTTTATCGGCCACAGGATCAAACCCTGTTATTTACCGGAAGTACGCAATGGGCCTGCATAGAAATGGCCACCGGGCGTCCTAAACGCATGTCACCGACATTTACCCAGGCTTATCAGCCACTTTCAGACCGTATGAACCCTTTTGATTTTTCAACTTTATATCTGGATGAATGAGGCATAGCTTGTCCAGCTTGAGCATCGCATCTGGGTGCCAATTGAGGAAGAAATGTAGTCTAGCAGTTAAAGTCTCATCGCGATGATTCAGATTTTATTTGATTGAGGTTTAGGGGACAGAGTAAAGAAAGGAAAAAATATAATTCTTTTTCTAGATCACCATTCTGCTATAATCCTTCGCAATTTCTATTCGGCTTTTGTTATGTAATATTTTTAAATTACATAACGCGTTTTTTCTCAAGGTAACCCATGGCGCAAGCTAAAAAATCTGTTGATATTAAAAACATTCGTAACTTCTCGATTATTGCGCACATTGACCACGGTAAATCGACCCTAGCAGATCGCTTTATTCAGACTTGTGGCGGTTTGCAAGATCGTGAAATGCAGGCGCAAGTCCTTGACTCAATGGAGCTTGAGCGCGAACGTGGGATTACCATTAAAGCCACTTCGGTGACCTTGTACTATACTCATCCAAATGGTCAAGAGTATCAGTTGAACTTTATTGATACGCCGGGACACGTTGACTTCTCTTATGAAGTATCACGTTCGCTCGCTGCCTGTGAAGGTGCCTTACTGGTCGTAGATGCAGCACAGGGTGTAGAAGCTCAGTCTGTTGCCAACTGCTATACTGCACTTGAACAAGGTCTGGAAGTACTTCCGGTACTGAACAAAATTGACCTGCCGCAAGCCGAACCTGAGCGTGTCATTCAGGAAATTGAAGACATTATCGGTATTGAAGCTACGGAAGCGCCGACCTGTTCTGCAAAAACAGGATTAGGTATTGAAGGCGTGCTTGAAACACTGGTCAATGTGATTCCTGCACCGGAAGGTGATCGTGAAGCGCCGCTGCAAGCCCTGATAGTGGATTCGTGGTTTGATAACTATCTGGGTGTTGTATCTCTGGTTCGGGTCAAGCAAGGTCGTGTGCGTAAAGGCGACAAGATGTTGATTAAATCAACCGGTCAAACGCACATCATTACTTCTGTGGGTATCTTTAACCCGAAACATACTGAAACAGGTATGCTGGAAGCGGGTGAAGTAGGCTTTGTGATTGCAGGGATTAAAGATATTTTCGGCGCACCTGTCGGTGATACGATTACTCTGGCAACAACACCTGGCGTTGCAACATTACCGGGCTTTAAAAAGGTCAAACCGCAGGTATATGCCGGTTTGTTCCCGATTGATGCCAGTGATTTTGAACCTTTCCGTGAAGCGTTACATAAACTACAAATTAATGACTCGGCCTTGTTTTTTGAACCTGAAAGTTCAGATGCGCTTGGTTTTGGTTTCCGTTGTGGCTTCCTTGGCATGCTGCACATGGAGATTGTACAGGAGCGTTTAGAACGTGAGTACGATCTTGACCTGATTTCTTC
Organism: Acinetobacter sp. BY419; assembly: GCF_019038395.1. GTDB lineage: Bacteria > Pseudomonadota > Gammaproteobacteria > Pseudomonadales > Moraxellaceae > Acinetobacter. The sequence continues at coordinate 25,157 of NZ_JAGFXZ010000024.1, read as the reverse complement.
TGCGCCAACCGTAATTTATGAAGCGGTCATGAAGAATGGCCAGACGATTTATATCGACAGCCCATCAAAAATGCCGGATGGTTCAACCGTCGAAGATTTGCGTGAACCGATTGCTGAATGTCATATACTCGTGCCGCAAGAATACCTGGGTAATGTCATGACATTGTGTGTTGAGCGCCGTGGTGTGCAAAAAGACATGAAGTTTATGGCGAATCAGGTATCAATTACCTTTGAAATTCCACTGGCTGAAGTGGTGATGGACTTCTTTGATAAATTGAAGTCATGTTCACGTGGTTTTGCTTCACTCGACTACAACTTTATCCGTTTTGAAAGTTCATCTTTAGTCAAAGTAGATGTACTGATCAATGGTGAAAAAGTCGATGCCTTGGCGATGATCTGTCACCGTAATGATGCACGTCATCGTGGTATTGCGTTGGTTGAAAAAATGAAAGAGCTGATTCCGCGTCAAATGTTTGATGTGGCGATTCAGGCGGCGATTGGTGCACAAATCATTGCACGTTCCACTGTAAAAGCCATGCGTAAAAACGTATTGGCCAAGTGTTATGGTGGTGACGTATCACGTAAGAAAAAACTTCTGTCTAAGCAGAAAGAAGGTAAGAAACGCATGAAACAGGTGGGTAGTGTCGAAATCCCGCAAGAAGCGTTCCTAGCCGTATTGAAAGTCGAACGCTAAAATAATAAGGATATAAGCCCATGGATTTTGATTTTAATTTGATTCTTGTGCCTGCGACTTTATTTTTTGTCGCAGTGTGGTTGCTAGACAAGTTTGTTTTGAAACAGAGACAAACCCGTGGCAAGGGCAATGAGAATTTTATCATCACCTGGGCTTATGACTTTTGGCCGGTACTGGCCGTTGTGCTGGTGCTGCGCTCGTTTTTATTTGAACCATTTAATATTCCATCTGACTCGATGGTGCCAACCCTGGAAACCGGTGATTTTATTTTGGTGAATAAATTCGACTATGGCATAAAACTGCCTATAGTGAACACCAAAATTATTGATACCGGTAGTCCGGAACGTGGCGATGTAGCTGTTTTTCGTTATCCACCACAACCGACCATCAGTTATATCAAGCGTATTGTCGGCTTGCCAGGTGATCATATTGTTTATGATCATGGTCAGTTGAGCATTAATGGTGAAAAAGTGGCGAAAGTTCCAGTGGAATTCAGTCGCGAAAAAGACCGTTTAGATACCCCGAATGCCATTTATCATAAAGAGACTCTCGGCGATCATACCTTTACCATGCGCGAGCTGGAAGGGGTGAATGTCGCTCGCCAGGCACCTTATATTAACTATTTGGAAAATGGTAAATATTCAGGTGAAAATGGTTTATATTGGGAAGTGAAAGTGCCAGAAGGTTATTACTTTGCGATGGGGGATAATCGCGATCAAAGTGCTGACAGTCGTTTCTGGGGGCTTGTTCCGGAAGAAAACTTAACAGGTCGTGCATTCTATATCTGGATGCATAAAGAACCTGGCTTTAAATTGCCATCGTTTAGTCGAAACGGAACAATTGATTAATTGTTTCAAGCAGGAAAATAAAAAATGAGACATCAACAAGGTGCTTCTTATATTGGGGTTTTATTTGCAATTGTGGGCTTTGCATTTCTGGCAAAAGTAGCAATTGCAGTGTGGGCGCCATACTTTGACGATCGGATGGTTGATGGTGAGATTGAGGCGCTGTTAAAAAGCGCTCCAGCCAATATAACGCCAGAACAATTCCGTCAGCAGATGGGTCAGCGTTTAGCGATGAATAATATTCGTGATCTGACCTTTGATGGAATTGCCAAAGTCATCAATACCGATGGTTTACAGGTACACAAGAATTATGAGATTCGTAAAAATTTCATAATGAATATCGATTTAGTGATGAAGTTTGAGAAAGAGTTTGATCAAAGCACAGTCAAAGCTAAATGATGAACGTCTTGCCAAACGAATCGGCTATCAGTTTAAACAGGCTGATTTGCTGAAACTGGCATTGACTCATCGTTCAGTCAGTCATAAACACAACTACGAACGCCTGGAATTTCTGGGCGATTCGCTTTTAGGGATGATCATTGCGAATTATCTTTTTAATGCCTATCCAAGCGAAAACGAAGGCCGGTTGACGCGTATGCGTGCCACCCTGGTTCGTCAGGAAGCATTAGGAAAAATTGCCAATGATTTAAAGCTGAGCCAACATTTAATTCTCAGTACCGGTGAATTGAAATCTGGCGGTCATCATCGGGAGTCGATACTGGCAGATACGGTAGAAGCCATTATTGGCGCGATCTATATCGATTGCGGTGATCTCGCCGTACTAGAACCGATTGTGTTAAAATGGTACGAACCCTATTTAGACCATATTGAGCCGACAGATCAGCTTAAAGACCCTAAATCCCGCTTACAAGAGTATTTACAAGCATGTAAGAAACCTCTCCCAGTTTACGAGGTTGTAGATATTCAAGGTGATGCACCCAATCAGCATTTTACAGTGGAATGCCAGATTGCGGGCTTGCCGACCATGCAGGGCGAAGGTGCGAGCCGACGTTTTGCTGAACAAGCCGTTGCGGCAGATATTTTGAAACTTTTGGAGCATAAGTCTTAATGACTACTCATTCCGATCACATTGATGCTGATCACGAGTCGCAAAGCGACAGTCACGACCTGGTAAATCAATTTTTTAGCGCACAAGGTACCGAAATCCCATCGGATTATCGCAGTGGTTTTGTGGCTATTGTAGGCCGCCCGAATGTGGGTAAATCTACCTTAATGAACCATATTTTGGGTCAGAAACTCTCAATTACCTCACGTAAACCACAAACGACACGTCATAAAATTGTCGGGATTGATTCACGTGAAAAGTCTCAGGCGGTATTCGTGGATACGCCGGGGATGCATAAAAAAGAAGTACGTGCCATCAATAAAATGATGAACCGTGCGGCACATTCGGCTTTACGTGATGTCAACCTGGTTTTATTTGTGGTGGATGCGCAGAAGTGGACGCCGAATGATGATCTGGTGTTAGAAAAGCTGAAAAATGCTGAGATGCCGGTGATTCTGGTGATCAACAAATTAGACACGTTTGAAAACAAGAATGAAGCTTTGCCGCTTATTCGTGAGCGCGAAAAGCTGATGAATTTTGCAGAAATCGTACCAGTATCTGCACTTCGTGGTGCTAACCTTGATCATTTGCGTAACACGATTGCCAAATATCTTCCGTTCCAGCCACCGCTATATTCATTGGATCAGCTGACCGATCGTTCAGAGCGCTTCTTGGCTTCTGAAATTATCCGTGAAAAAATCATGCGTCAGCTGGGTGAAGAACTTCCATACGATTTAACTGTTCAGATTGAATCATTCAAAACTGAACAACCGGTGATGAATGAGAAAACCGGTCGTATGAAGCCGGCCTGTACCTATATTGACGCCACAATTTTTGTCGATCGTGCCAGTCAAAAAGCCATTGTGATTGGTGAGAAAGGCGTCAAACTGAAAAAAATTGGGATAGATGCACGCCTCGACATGGAGAAAATGTTCGAACAGAAAATCATGCTGACGCTTTGGGTGAAAGTCAAAGGCGGCTGGTCTGATGATGAACGTGCATTAAAAAGTTTAGGTTATAGTGATATCTAATTTATAATACGCCTCAAGGAATGTCGTGATGATGAAAGTAGTGGCCGTGGTTGCATGTGTTTTATTCCTGCAGGGCTGCATTCATAAAATTGTCACTGTTCCTGTGAAAGTTGCTTATAAAACCACAAAAGTCGCAGTCAAAGGGACTGCGGCTGTTGTGGGCGCGGTCATCCCGGATGGGGATGACGAAGAAGATGATAAAAAATCAAAAAAAGATAAGGATTAAAGTGTCCGCTTATGCGTAATGAAGTACTGCATGGCTATCTGATTCATCATCGTAAGTACCGTGAACGCAGTCATATTGTGCATTTATTTACCCAGGAATACGGCCGTATTGACGGGATTCTCCGGCAGATGCCACCACCACAATACCAGCCCATTCGTTTGCAAGCCTCGGGTAAATCAGAACTCAAAAATTTTACTAAGCTGGAAATTGTCAATCAGCCAATTTTCTTTTTTGGCGATGCCTTTTTCTCGGGTTTTTATCTGAATGAAATCCTGCTAAGGCTATGTCCCTTAGAAGTCGAAATGCCGCAAACCTTTGCCAAATATGCAGAAACCTTAACCGCATTGCAGCAATTATCAGAGCAATCGAATCCAAACTTATATTTAAAACAGATCTTGCGTCAGTTTGAACATATTTTGCTGGAAGAGCTTGGTTATGGTCTGGATTTTTCACTAGATGCCAATCAGGTACACATCGATCCGCTACAGCAATATTATTTTCAGCTCAATGCCGGTTTTATGCCATCAGCCAAAGCCTTACGCTCAACCATGTCTGGTCAGCAGATTTTAAGCATGTTGAAGCATGAAAATGGTGGGGATTTTAATCCGGAACAGTTACAATTACTGACGAAACTGTATCGACAAGTGATCACGGCCTTGCTCGGTGATCGGCCGCTGAAAAGTCGGCAATTGTGGATTCAAAACTCTCAATCTCAAACGTAGTTAGGAAAAGATTATGGCTGCATTACTTGGTGTCAATATTGACCATGTCGCAACATTAAGACAAGCACGTGGTACGACGTACCCAGACCCAGTCAATGCTGCATTGATCTGCGAGCATGCCGGGGCAGAGGGAATTACCTTGCATCTACGTGAAGACCGTCGTCATATTCAGGATGAAGATGTGCGTCGTATGCGTCCTGCGCTGAAAACCCGTATGAACCTAGAGCTGGCGGTAACGGATGAAATGGTGGCTTTTGCCAAGGAAATCAAGCCGCAGCATGTCTGTTTTGTGCCTGAAAAACGTCAGGAAGTGACAACCGAAGGTGGTCTGGATGTAATCGGTCATTTCGAATCAGTCAAAGCAGCTACGCAAGAACTGGCAGCCATTGGTTGTGATGTATCTTTGTTTATTGATGCCGACTTTGCACAAATTGATGCAGCAGTTGCTTGTGGCGCACCGACCATCGAGATTCATACTGGGGCTTATGCCGATGCAGAAACACCTGAGGCACAGCAGGCGGAGCTTGAGCGCATTGTTAAAGGTGCTGAATATGCAGCATCGAAAGGCTTGATAGTGAATGCAGGTCATGGTTTGAACCTCGATAATGTAACGCCAATTGCCGCGATTCCACAGATTCATGAACTTAATATTGGCCACTCTTTGATTGCAGATGCCGTATTTTTAGGTCTGGCACAAGCCGTCCAGCAAATGAAAGCTGTGATTAAGTCAGCGCGGTAAGATCAGAGTCGTTATGTCGAATATAAATTATGATGAACTGATGCAGCCCGTGATTGCTTTCTTGGGTTGTGAAACGCCGCAAGCATGGTTAAATATGGCGGTCGAAAATCTTGAAATCTTGATGCAAGATCATGCCAACTGTGAAAAAAAAGCAGCCAGCACAGCCATGAACCTGATGTTTCGCTACAGCTATTTTGTTGATCTGCAGGTGAAACTGGCGCAGTTGGTACGTGAAGAAATGCTGCATTATGAACAAGTGCTTGAACTGATGAACAAGCGTGGTCAGGCTTGGCAAAATTTGAGTGCAGGGCGTTATGCTGGTGGCTTGCGTAAAGAAATCCGGACTTTTGAGCCTGAAGCCCTGATTGACGTGTTGGTTATTGGTGCCTTTGTGGAAGCACGTTCCTGTGAGCGTTTCTACGCGCTTGCTTCACGTGTAGATGACGAGCTGGCACGTTACTACCGTTATCTGCTTAAGTCTGAATCTCGTCACTTTGAAGATTATCTGGCTTTGGCTATGGATGTAGCAACGACTGCGAAACTGAAAAATCCGAAAGAGGATATTCAAACTCGTATTGAACATATCCGGGAAGTCGAAAAGCAGCTGATTCAGACACCTGATGAAACTTTCCGTTTTCATAGCGGTGTTCCGGCTCAAGCAGCTTAATCTCAGCGAAATTTAAAAATCCTCCATTTATGGGGGATTTTTTATAGCTCCATTGCTTGAATGGCTGCGTAAATTTGTTGAATTCTATTGTGGACGAAATTGATTATTTTTTTCATTTTTCAGCAAGTCTGCTTATTTTAACTGTATGAACATCATAAGCTAAAATCTTAAGGCAATAAAAAAGCCCACTTCATAATAAGTGGGCTTTCCTGAATTTGGCTCTCCAACCTGGGCTCGAACCAGGGACCTGCGGATTAACAGTCCGTCGCTCTACCGACTGAGCTATTGGAGAATCTGAAAGCGATTATAGAGAGATTTTAACAGGGGTCAAGCAAAAACTGTCATATTTATTATAAATTCAGCTTATATGTTTTTAATTTAGGCAATTGCATAAATTTTATGAAAAATACTTGTCAGAATAAATTTCACTTGCTAGATTAAAGCCATAAAGTAGTTTGACCAAATGGTCAAACAGTGTGGATTTAAACCTACTTGCCAGCACAAAAATGGCTAAACCGGAGACAGCGAATGAATACGCTCAACATCCCTCAAATTTTCTCTCAACTCGCTTATTATCAAGAAAACTATCTGCAGATTATTGCCGATCCAGCACAGTATTATATTCCTGTTACGGATGCTCATATCACCCTGTGGCCCTTGGCGCAAAAATCCTTGTATCTAGGTGATTTGCTGCAATTGTGGTTTGCAGAAAAATGGTTAGTAGAAACTGAACGTCAATTTAATTTTGAAGTTTTCCTGAATGCAGATTATCTGAAAGAGCAAAGCAAAGACCTGTTTATTTATGCCATTTCAGGCAATCTTTTGACGGGTAGCAATCAGTCTAAAGCATGGCAAGCATCAGCAACCCAAACCCAAGAGGTGGAGTTAGCCAATGTTTCCAAACATTATTTTGAGTTTCGGGGGCTAAGCCGACCACGCTTGTCATTTGTTGAAGCAGGGCAGGCGAAAAGCAGTATTATTTAAATAAAGTATCGGATGGATTGTATAGACTATTCATTTTTCTTCAGTACGAATAATCATACAGGTCGCGGTGGCGTGGGCATACAGGCGACCTTCTTCATCCAGAATCTGACCTTCAGAAATCCCTAAATTCTTACTGAGATTAATTGATTTTCCGATCGCTTTGAGCTGCTGGTCTCGAGGAATCGGACGGCACATTTTAATATTTAAATCAATTGTGCCATAACTGACCCCTGCTTCGAGTAGAGTGTGAATCGCACAGCCTGTCACGGTGTCCAAAACGGTTGCAGCGAAACCACCATGTACGCCGCCTAAAGGATTTAAATGCCGATGATCGGCTTTGACCTTAAATTCGACATGACCGCTTTCAATCACAGTGGGTTGCATCGACATGGTTTCGCTAATACTGGCTGCTGGAATTTCCCCATTCCGCATCGCTTGTAATAAGGCCAAACCGCTCATTTCTTTTGGATTCATTCTGCTTTTCCTGTAATTATTCTTAGGTTGCCTGAGCTTTATTTAAAAGTGAAACATCGATAATAGCAAGTTGCGGTCATCATAAAGTGTGTATTCGTCATAATTAAAATGAATGCTATTGAGCAAATTCTTTTATAAAAATAATAAATTTAAAGATTTTTAGCATGATACTGGTATATATTTCTAATGATAGATCTCAGATTTCAATAATCTGCCAAAAAACGAATCTTTATAAAAGAATAAAAAATTGAGTGATGGGGAAATGAAACAGTTTTTGCATCTTTGGGTGCCTATTTTTTTAAGTAATGCCATTATTATGCTAAGTGGTTTATTCGATGTGATTTTCCTGTCACATTTTTCACCTCAGCATGTTGCTGCTATGGCTGTGTGTCTTTCAATTTATTCATTGTGTTTTGTTTCAGGTGTCGGAATCCTGCAAGGCATGATGCAAGAACTGGCTGAAGCCAAGGGGCGTCAAGCTTTTCCTGATCTACAGCGGATTGTGAAACAAGGTATTTTGGTCGTACTTGCACTGTCTGTTTTGGCTGCTTGGTTATTTACCCATGCCACACCTTTATTGAATCTTTTAAAAGCCGATGATGAACTGCAAGCCCTGATTAGACCATGTTTGTTGTTAATGGCATGGATAATTCCCGGCCATCTTTTATTACGTATTTTATATATTCTGACGCAAACTTGTGGGCAGGCTAAACGTGTATTTTATGCCAATATTTTGTATTTGATCTTCAAGGTTATATTAGGGTATTGCTTGATTTTTGGTGTTGAAGGTTATATCGCTGCTTATGGTGTGCAAGGTGCTTTCATTTCAAGTTTGGTTATACAGTGGTTATTTTTATTTGTTTATTATTTTGTATTTCTAGAGAAAAAATTAAAAATTCAATGGTCAGGCACATTTTTACATTGGGCTACCTTAGTTAAAATTCTCAGAATTGGTGTGCCGAATGGTATTGTCACGTTTGTGGATGTATTTGCAGTAAGTGCGATTGCACTGCTGATTTTACCTTTGGGTAATATTATTATAAATTCTCATCAAATTATGCTGGGTCTGATGGGATTGATGTTCATGGTGCCGCTGTCAATGGGATCTGCCTTTAGTATTTTGGTATCCACGAAAATTGGCGCAGAACATATTGATTCAGCATGGCAATTAAGCAAAAAAGCAGTGGTAGTTGTTCTGTCGATTGGATTGTGCCTCGCTAGTTTTGTGTGGATATTTCAAGGTTGGATTATTGCTTTATTTAGTGGTGACCAGCAGGTATTGGCTGTGGCATTCAGTTTGATGATGCTGGTGTGTTGGATGCATATCTTTGATGCCATTCTGGTGATTAGTGTAAATATGCTGCGCTGCTGGAAAGAAGTGGTGTTGCCCATGTTTATTTTTACAGGTACAGTTTTGGTGCTTGGTCTGGGTGGTGGCTGGTATATTGCCTATCATCCCATTTCATTTATGAATATTGGTTTCAATCCCTTGGGAATACATGGCTTTTGGTGGATGCTTGCCATTGCTTATACAGTCGCTGCTTGTTTATGTTTACTATGCTTGGGCCTAAAGTACCGACATTATATTCGTAGCACATAAAAAAACCCGCGAAGTTCGCGGGTTTTTCAAATCTGCTGTTTCAATCAGATTATTGAGCAGCTTTTTCAGCTTCGATTGAAGCAATTGCTTCATCTACGCCTTCGATAGAATCAGCAGCTTTCTTGATACGTGCAAGTGCATCAACCAGTACTTCGTCGGCAGTTGCATAAGAGATACGCATGAAACCGCCTAGACCGAATGCATCACCAGGAACTACTGCAACACCAGTTTCTTCCAGTAACCATGCAGAGAATTCTGTGCAAGATTTAAGACCTTTGGCACGAATTAATGGTTTGATGTTTGCGTATGCATAGAATGCACCATCAGCAGGAAGACAAGAAATACCTTTGATGTCATTCAAACCTTTCACAACTAGGTCATGACGACGTTTAAATGCTTCAATCATTGGCTCAAGTACGTCTTGAGGACCATTCAATGCAGCTTCTGCAGCAACTTGCGAAATTGAAGTCGGGTTAGAAGTCGATTGAGACTGGATTTTCTTCATCGCGCCGATCAGCTTGGCAGGACCCGCTGCATAGCCAATACGCCAGCCAGTCATTGCATACGCTTTAGATACACCATTCAATACAATGGTACGGTCATAAAGGTCAGGTGCAACAGTTGCGATGTTGTAGAACTCGTCTTCCCAGCGGATTGGTTCGTACATATCATCCGATGCGATCAACACTTCTGGATATTTACGAAGTACGTCAGCCAAAGCAAGAAGTTCTTCTTTGGTGTAGATCATGCCAGTCGGGTTAGATGGGCTGTTCAATACCACTAAACGAGTTTTGTCAGTGATAGCAGCTTCTAATTGTTCAGGTGTGATTTTGAAACGTTGTTCTTCACCACATTTCACAATAACAGGAACCCCTTCAGCGATAATCACCATATCTGGGTAGCTTACCCAGAAAGGAGCAGGGATAATCACTTCATCACCTTTGTTTAACAAAGCAAGCGCCAGGTTAAAGAAAGACTGTTTACCACCACAAGAAACCAGGATCTGGTTTGCTGCGTAATCTAGATTGTTGTCACGTTTAAATTTAGCAATAATTGCTTTTTTTAGACCTGGCGTACCGTCAACAGCGGTGTATTTAGTGAAACCGTTGTTAATCGCTGCAATTGCTGCATCTTTGATGTGTTGCGGTGTGTCAAAATCTGGTTCACCTGCGCCCAAACCAATGACATTATGACCAGCAGCTTTTAATTCAGCGGCCTTATTGGTCACAGCAAGCGTTGGGGACGGTTTGATGGCATTTACACGATCAGAGAGACGTACGTCCACGGCAGTATTCCTTCTTATAGGGATTAAAAAATAAAAAGCACATTATCTTAGCCTAAAATGGTGCAGTTAGGGCAAAAGAATTTGGAAAACTTTAAGGAGAAAATGGTGTATTGACTGACCTTTATCTTGAACTTCGATGCTAAAAGGGCAGAACTAAAAATCTTTATACACCTAGTCAAATTATCACAATTTATGAATTATAAAATAAAAATGGCCACTTTAAAGTGGCCATTTTACTGCGTTACAGTTGTAGTTATGCAGTGAAGCGTGACAAATCTTCATCCGGGCGTGCTGTCAAAATTTCCACGCCAGTTTTAGTCACTAGAAGTGTGTGTTCATATTGTGCCGATAAGGAATGGTCTTTGGTGACCACCGTCCATTTATCACCCAGTAATTTGGTTTTCCAGTCGCCGCCATTGACCATCGGTTCAATGGTAAAGGTCATGCCTTCTTCAAGTACCATACCGGTTTCTGGTTGACCATAATGCAGGACTTGCGGTTCATCATGGAAAGTCGTGCCAATCCCATGACCACAATATTCACGTACTACACCAAAACGTTCGGATTCAACATACTGCTGAATGGCATGACCAATATCACCAATGGTTGAACCCGGTTTTACAGTTTCGATACCCCGATACATGGCTTCTTGCGCTACTTTACATAGACGGTTGGCGAGAATGGTGGTTTCACCACCGACGATATACATCATGTTGGTGTCACCGTGGTAGCCATCTTTGATCACGGTCACATCAATGTTCAGGATGTCACCTTTTTTTAGTTTTTTACTGTCTGATGGGATGCCGTGACATACTACGTGGTTCACAGAAGTACAAATTGAATGTTGGAAGGCAGGTCGACCCGGTGCAGCGCCATAGCCCAAGCATGCCGGAATCGCCTGTTGCTGATTGACGATATAGTCATGACAAATCGTATCAAGTTCCAGAGTAGTTACACCCGGAACAATATGCGGTTTGATCATATCCAATACTTCTGCCGCCAGTCGCCCTGCCACACGCATTTTTTCAATTTCGTCAGGGGTTTTGATGAGTCGACGTGGAGCTTGGTAAGTGTTGTTCATGATCTCTAAAAACTTTTGGAAATTTGTGTGTGACTATGGTATAAATAGCCGCCCATTTTATCAAATGCTTTTTCGTGAATAAATTTCACGGGCTTTGTGCGATGAGGCAAAAAAATCCGCACATATACCGACACATTACTCTGGGTGCCCTTTGGGGTGGAGAATGCGGGTATATGGAGGCCTAACCCAAACTTTAAGGTAAAGAAAATGGCAGATTACAACGTAAGCATGCGCGACCTTCTTCAAGCTGGCGCGCACTTTGGTCACCAAACTCGTTTCTGGAATCCAAAGATGCGTGAATACATCTTTGGTGCGCGTAACAAAATTCACATCATTAACCTTGAGCACACTGTTCCTGCGTTAAATGATGCTTTGAACTTTGCTAACAACTTGGCTAGCAAAAAGAACAAAGTTTTGTTCGTTGGTACTAAACGTGCAGCTTCTGCGATCATCCGTGAACAAGCTCAACGCGCTGGTCAACCATATGTAGATCACCGCTGGTTAGGTGGTATGTTGACGAACTGGAAAACACTTCGCCAATCTATCAACCGTTTAAAAGACCTTCAAACTCAATCTCAAGACGGTACTTTCCTTAAGCTAACTAAACGTGAAGCTTTAGAGCGTACTCGTGAGATGGAAAAACTTGAACGCGGTCTTGGCGGCGTGAAAAACATGGGTGGTTTACCTGACGCATTATTCGTAATCGACGTTGATCACGAAGCGATTGCAATCAAAGAAGCGAAGAACCTTGGTATTCCTGTAATCGGTATCGTTGATACAAACTCTAACCCAGACAACGTAGATTACGTTATTCCGGGTAACGATGATGCGATCCGTGCAGTAACACTGTATGCTTCTGCTATGGCTGATGCGATTCTTGCTGGTAAAGAATACGCTCAATCACAAGCGAATGCACAAGCTAAAGCAGAAGAAGCTCCAGCTTCTGAGGCTTAATGCGTTTGACGCAAGCTTGTCATTTTTGCGACATGTGATGGTGGCAAAGTAAGCGTTATGTATGCAGGCGGCCCATGAGAACTCCTCTGGGCCGTTTCTGTTCTAAAAAGAATTCATTTTCTACCGAATTTAGGAGATAAACATGACTGCAGTTACAGCAAGCATGGTTAAAGAATTGCGCGATCGTACTGGTCTTGCAATGATGGAATGTAAAAAAGCTTTGACAGAAGCGGGCGGCGATGTTGAACTAGCGATCGACAACCTACGTAAATCTGGTCAAGCGAAAGCTGCTAAAAAAGCAGGTAACATTGCTGCTGATGGCGCAATCACAATTGCTCAAGACGGCAACAAAGCACTTCTTCTAGAAGTTAACTGTCAAACTGACTTCGTTGCGAAAGACGAAAACTTTGCTGGTTTTTCTGCGAAAGTTGCTGCTGCTGCACTTGCTGCGAACGTAACTGATCCTGCTCAAATCGCTGAATTGAAACTAGAAGATGGTACGACTGTTGAAGAAGCGCGTATCGCTCTTGTTCAAAAAATCGGTGAAAACATCCAAGTACGTCGTGCGAAAATTGTTGAAGGCGAAAACCTTGCAATTTACAAACACGGTCTTAAAATCGGTGTTGTTGTTTCTTACACTGGTGATGAAGCAACTGGTAAAGGCTTGGCAATGCACGTTGCTGCGTTCAACCCAGTCGCTGTAAATGCTGAAGGCGTTTCTGCTGAGCTTATCGCGAAAGAGAAAGAAATTGCTGAAGCGAAAGCACTTGAATCTGGCAAGCCAGCAAACATCGTTGAGAAGATGGTTGTAGGTTCTGTTGAGAAATACTTGAATGAAGTTGTTCTTGAACGTCAACAATACGTTATCGACAACGACAAGAAAGTTGCAGACGTTCTTAAAGCAACTGGTACTACAGTTGCAAACTTCGTTCGTTTCGAAGTGGGTGAAGGCATTGAGAAAAAAGCAGAAATGAGCTTCGCTGAAGAAGTTGCTGCTGCTCAGGCTGCTGCAAAATAATTCGCTAACGAATTAGAAAAAAGCCCCGTCTCTGATGGGGCTTTTTTTGCTCTAAAATGGAAAAATTTAAGCAGATGATCTGGTTCAAAAAAATAAGATTGTCAGGATTGAAAGTACTTAAATAAAGTATTGAATAAATATAATGTTAAAAAATACCCATATTGGTCTAACCCAATTCATCGGCTTGCTCTCAGCTGCTGATATTGGAATGAATGACTTATCCCATTTAACACAAAATAAAAACAAGTAGCGCCAAATCCTGATGTTCTAGCAAACATGGGTTGCTACTCAAGATGACACCAATAAAATCTACGTGGTATTCCACCAAAGACAAAGTGATCTTCAGGTCCGTTCTTAAGCTCAGGTGATCGCTCTATTGAAAGATGAGAATGAAGGGGCACACCATCAGAGATTTATGCTGAGAATTGTCGAATGGGCAGACTTGACTGGTGGCTCACAATATCGATCTGGCACCACGTATCCAGAATATTCAAAAAGGTGATGGGATGAATTCTTCGTCGAATATGAGTATAGCCAAAAGGTGGGGTAATTCACTTGACCCATTATGACCCGGCACAAGACAATAGGGATTGCTGGTTAAAACATCAAGGAAGAACCTATCAATAAAGTTCTTCCAATAGGATAAAACGAATGTAGCGTTTATACGCTCACAATTGCGCTGTTGTGGCGTAATTTCCATTTAGGTAGGATTTTACCTAAATAGGCGTCCATGCACCAAATTGGGCCAATGAGGAGGAATTGGAGGTCTTTGAAGAAGGAAGGCTTTTTACCTTCAACTTTATGCCCATAAAATTGTCCAATCCAGGCGAAGACAAATAAGGCGATAAAGAAACTGGCACCGACTGGCAAAATCCAGATGAGCCAAGCCATGATTAAGGTTAAGGTAGCCATGGCAACTGCCAATACAAGATCCAGGCGTGCATAGAAGATAAAAGCCAATACTAATAGTAGGGTTGTCAGTAAAGCGCTGAAATGCGCCAGAATGCCAATAATCGAAAAATAGATGGTCGGTACGCAGACCCAGTGAATCAGCTTGTTGGTTTTATTTTGATGGCTGTCACTATATTCATCCAACCATTCAGATATTGTTTTCATTATTCGCTCCATTCCATGAACACGTTTTACTTGTCTGGAAATATAAAGCAGAATCTGGGTGTGGTCAAAAGTTATTCATGCTAGCAAGTAAATTTTTCCAGCATGATGAGCATACCAAAATTGTCCTCAAATCACTTTAAAAATAGGGTTAAGCAAAGGGATTTGTATTCTTCTGCAAAATGAGTGCAATAAAAAAGCCACATTGCTGTGGCTTTTTGTTAAATGTACTGCAGGTCAAATCTTAAGAATTTGGACCAGCGACACGCTCAATACTGACTTTTGCAGTACCTGCACTGGTAATACCTAATTGTTTCGCAGCACCGTAAGATAAATCAACGACACGGTTACCATGGAAAGGGCCGCGGTCATTAACTTTAACCACTACGCTTTTGCCGTTATTGCGGTTGGTTACGCGAATATAGCAGTTCAATGGCAAGCTACGATGAGCAGCCGTCATTGCGTTCATGTCAAAGGTTTCACCGCTTGCAGTTTTACGGCCGTGAAATTGACGACCATACCAAGACGCTGTACCTGTCTGACTGAATTTGCGAACAGTATTGGAAGCCACTGTATTCAGTTTTTCAATCACTGAAGGCTCTTCTGCAGGAAGTTCAATTTTCGCTGCAATGGTTTCACGGCGAACTTTATCGCCAGAACGCTCAGTGATTGAAAGGCTGTTTAAATTTGTGAAATTTGAATTGAAGCTTTGAGCTTCTTTATTTAATACTCGCGTGGCAAGACGCGAATGGTCATTTTCATTGGTAAATGAAGATGACGGGACCATATCTGCCTGCGATTGCGTCAGCGTGACGATCGTGGCAATGGCCATAAAAGACTTCAAAATTGAAGAATGCATCGAATCAACTCCTAACAGCATATCTAATTGGTTGTTCATAAATGGCTGAATAACCATGTAAACATGCCTGATATTTAACTTATGCAACTACATTTAACGAAATGGATAATATTCATGCCAGCAACACCCTGTCTAGCATTTAATTAAAATAGTTAAAAAAAGAACGCAAAATAAACAATGGTTGATCAATAAATAACCAATATTGTAACATGGTGTTAAAATTGATTAATTTATGTACAAATCAACCCACAAAAATGTTGACTTTCACAATTTGTATTAATTTTTAGTGTTAACGGCTGGTAATTTCGGTACCTAATAACCACAATGCAGTGGCGTACATGCGGCTGCGATTATAAGTGGTAATCACTTGAAAATTAGGGTAAGTGATGTAGTAAATTGAGCCATAATTCTCTTGTAATTGAATTACATTGACCAAATCCAGATCATCAATTTTTACAATCGGATTCATTGGGCTAATGCCTTGAGTTTTTAGCACACCATAGGGGATAGGCTGGGTCAGATCCTTGGCAATCACTGTATCGGGATTTGAACCGTTATAACGTGCGGGAAAGGCAATTGGCTGATTACGTTGCCAGCCATGCTGTGCCAGATAGTTAGCAATCGAGCCAATCGCATCCACCGCTGAATTACGCAGATCAATATGACCATTGCCATCGTAGTCCACACCGAATTTTGGAATGTTGCTTGGCATAAACTGTGGGTAGCCGACAGCTCCGGCATATGAGCCCACTACAGAAGAGGGTGCAACACCATCTTTATAAGACCAGGCGATCAGGGCAGCCAGTTCATCCTGAAAATACTGGGCACGACGTTCATAGCCGAAACCTAATGTTGCCAGGGCATCACGGGTGACAAAAGAGCCTTTGTTGCTACCAAAACCGGTTTCTACGCCTAAAATGCCTAAAATGATTGATTGCGGTACACCAAACTGCTGTTCGGCACGATTAAGCGTATCTGCATATTGCTGTTTAAAGCGTACCCCGCGCTGAATGGTTGATTCAGCCAGGAAGTTGGTTTTATACGAATACCAAGGCTTGCTTTCACCTGGGCGATTCATGATATTAATGATATTGGGCAGGTTGCGCGCACCGCTCATGGCGGAATCTACTTGCTGGGCACTGAGCCCATAGCTCTGCATGGTATTCTGCTTAAAACCTGCATAAGAGGGATGATATTGGAAATCGTTGGCCAGACTAAAGCTGCTGAGACCGAATGCGGTAAATGCGATTGAAAGCTGCTTAAATTTTTTATAAAAATCCGATTTCAACATCTTGGTACGATTTCCAGTTTTTAGATGAGTTGCTGGCGATGTCATTTGAATCATGCCATGAAAAAGATTGATAAATTTTTTCAATCATGAGGCTTAAAGCGCCGGATTAAAGATAACATTCGGATGATTAAGAGACCTAGCCGCTTATACAAAAATAGCAAAAGACTGGCTATTTTTGCGGCAGTCTGTCTTGTGAAGCTGCTTATCTGTAACAAGCTATTTCACTGTTCATAAAAAAGCCTGACCGAAGTCAGGCTCATTTCTCAAGATTTACAGAAAATCCAGAGCTCATGCTCTCCAAAACTACTCTGTATAGAACAAAGTGTCATGATATTCGGCCATGGCGCGCAGCTCATCCTTGTTCAGATTCAGAATGATTTTATCTGCTGCCATATTAATGGCCTTGATCACTGCGGAGGCACCAATATCTGCTGCCTTGCGTTTGATCATGCCAAGATCCAGGGTTTTATTAAAGTCGATCATAAAATGTCGTACTGTCGCTTCACCAAACTGCTTGTACAGATTGCTGAAGGTCTGTTTATCGATACTCTGACCGGCTTTAAGTTCCGCATAATGATGTTTTAAGTTGGTCACCAGATTGGCATCCAGTGACTCACCGATACGGAAATGTCCTTCCGGGTCTTTAAACAGACTGCGCTCAGAAAAAGCAATGGATTGCTTCACCACATCATTGGGAGCCTTACTCAATAACTGCTTCAGTAATACGGCAACAGTAGACTTGATATAGCCAGCCAGCTTTTCTGCGGTATCGCGTTTGTCGCTTGCAGGAAAGCGCCGCACCAGTTCGGTGAGAATCGCATCAATAATTTCATCATTAATCATTAATGCGGTTTTGTCACGCAATGGGTAAAGCGGTTCACTTGAATTTTTATTTTGTTGTGCAGTCTGAATTGTATTTAAAAGCTCTGCAGAAGGAATAAACCCAAAAAATGGCATTGTTAAACCTCAATGTTTTTATTGTCGCGCTAAACGAATAGGGCGAGGCATCCATGTTAAGTCTGATACACGGCAAGGGTTGATATCCAATCCACCACGGCGTGTATAAGTTGCGTATACCATCAACTTTTCCGGTTTCAGTTGCTGCCAGATATCGGCAAACATCTGCTCGACACACTGTTCGTGGAAACCGTTATGCTGACGGTAAGAAATAATATAAGCTAAAATGCTCTTATAACAAGGTTTTTTACCCTGAAAACGTATAAAAACTGTTCCCCAGTCCGGCTGGCCAGTGACTGGACAATTACTTCTGAGTAAATGTGAATACAGCTGGATTTCACCTTCTGCTGTATCGTTCATATCCAGAGCCAACAAACTGGCATCAGGATGGTTTTCCAGACGCTCAGGTGTCAGCTCATCAATACAGATACCTTCCGGTTTAGTGATATCTAATTCATCGACCGGAAACAGTGCCAGTTTGACCTCAGCTTCGGCCGCAGCAGATAAATCTTTTTCGACCGTTGCGATAAATGCATCTTTAGATTCAAACTTGGCGAAATTCAGGCTATTAAAGTACAGTTTTAAGGATTTAGATTCGATCAGATTTGGCGAAGATGCTGGCAGGCTGATCCGGCCAATCGCAACTTGCGGTACGCCCGCCAGATTTAACCAGGAAATTTCAAAAACATGCCACCAGTCCGTGCCTTGTTGAATCGCTTCAACATGTGCATATTGTTCACGGGCAGGCGCGCGCGAAATCGGAAACAGAACATCAGGCTGATATTCTGTCGGGTAATTGGTGTCTTTACCAAGGAGAGATTGTTCTACACTCATTATTCACGCATTCCTGAACCATGGGAGAGTAAATGATAGGCCACGACGTACAGCACGGCACAACATAAGGTAATCACTGTTAGTGAAACGCTGACATTGACATCGCTATGACCTAAAATGCCATAGCGGAAAGCGTTGACCATATATACGACAGGATTAATTAAAGATAAATTTTGCCAGAACGGACTTAAAGATGAAATGGCGTAAAATACACCACCCAAATAGGTCAGTGGCGTTAAAACAAAAGTCGGGATGATTGAGATATCATCGAAAGATTTGGCATAGACGGCATTGATAAATCCCCCCAGAGAAAACAGCAGGGAAGTGATCAATACTGTATATATAGTCACAAACCAGTTGGTGATATATAAGTCGGTAAAGAACAGGCTCATTGCACTGACAATGATTGCAACAAGTATTCCGCGCACTACACCGCCCAGCACATAGCCACACAAAATGGCATGCATCGGTACCGGGCTCATGATCAGCTCTTCAATACTTTTCTGGAATTTTGAGCTGAAAAAACTCGAAGACACGTTGGCATAGCTATTGGTGATTACGGCCATCATGATCAGACCAGGCACAATGAACTCCATATAACTATAGCCGCCCATTTCTCCGATTCGTGAGCCGACCAGGTTACCGAAAATCACAAAATACAGGCTCATGGTAATGGCTGGTGGCAACAGGGTCTGCGGCCAGATGCGCATAAAGCGGCGGACTTCTTTATGGATAATGGTATATAAGGCTACGCTGAGCTGATTGATATTCATTGTGCAGCTCCATCCAGATTTTTTTCGACCATTTTGACAAAAAGTTCTTCCAGGCGATTGGATTTATTTCGCATACTGCGCACCTGAATATTCTGTGATTCCAGTAACTGGAACAGATCGTTCATGCTATGC
Organism: Acinetobacter sp. BY419; assembly: GCF_019038395.1. GTDB lineage: Bacteria > Pseudomonadota > Gammaproteobacteria > Pseudomonadales > Moraxellaceae > Acinetobacter. The sequence continues at coordinate 5,812 of NZ_JAGFXZ010000024.1, read as the reverse complement.
GCCTTGTCCATGGTAATTTCTAAGGTCATCGGATCAATCAGGTTAAAACGCACGCCGATAATATCCAGATGCAAAGGTTCTATCGGTTCTGCCAGATCAAAAATAAACGATTCTTCATTGAGCTGACTCAAGAAGTTTTTCATGGTGGTGTCTTCTTTAATCACCCCGCGATCAATAATCGCAATGCGGCGACACAGCATTTCCGCTTCTTCTAAATAATGCGTGGTCAGAATGATGGATGTGCCTTTTTCATTCATCTCGTTCAAGAATTCCCACATCGAACGACGCAGCTCGATATCAACACCTGCAGTCGGTTCATCCAGGATAAGAAGTTTAGGTTCATGCATCATAGCGCGCGCGATCATGAGGCGGCGTTTCATCCCGCCTGATAACATGCGGGCCTGAATGGAACGCTTTTCCCATAAACCCAGTTTGGTCAGATAAATCTCCGCCCGTTCCTGTGCAATTTTTTTAGGAATGCCATAATAGCCTGCCTGAGTTACCAAAATATCAAAGGTTTTTTCAAACTGGGCAAAGTTGAATTCCTGAGGTACTACACCTAGGCATTGTTTGGCCTCAGAAGGGTGGGTGTCCAGATTATGACCAAAAATTTCGACTGTACCGGATGTTTTTTTTGTTAATGAGCTGATAATACCGATGGTAGTGGATTTGCCTGCGCCATTAGGTCCCAGTAGCGCATAAAATTCACCTTCTGGTACATTTAAGTTGATTCCTTTCAATGCCTGAAAGCCATTGCGATAGGTCTTTGACAAATCCCTTAAGATCAGTGCATCAGTCATGAATATCTCAAATGGTGAAAAGTTGAGATATTGTGAGTGATCTAACAAAATAAGCCAAGTGATTCACATGCAATTCTGTGTTGCTATTTTGGAACATTGTATAAAGCTTAAGCATAAAAATGATGAAGTTAGAGATAGTTGCTTTACCTTATGCTTTTTTTTGTTATGATGTGCGCGATCCAAAAAAAGATGCGCTCATAGCTCAACTGGATAGAGTACAGGTCTCCGAAGCCTGTGGCGTGGGTTCGAGTCCCGCTGAGCGCACCATTTATTCACTGTCTAAAACTGAAAAATAAATCAAATTAGTGACGAACACAGTTTCGCCCTTCATTTTTAGCCCGATACAGATTGTTATCAGCAATTTTTAAAACTTCTAGAATATTTTTAGAGCTGTCTGGCCAGGAAGCAATGCCAATCGAAATGGTAATATGACCTATATTCTCAATCTCTTTACAGGCAATCTCTTTTCTGAACCTTTCTGCACTTTCATAAACTTCGGCTAGATTGCTGTTCGATATAATAATGATAAATTCTTCACCGCCATAACGGCAGCAAATATCATCTTTTCGAAATTTTCGCTGCATAGTATTGGTAATATCCTTTAAAACAATATCACCCTGATCATGACCATAATTATCATTAATTTTTTTAAAGTGATCTACATCCATCAACACAACTGAAAAAGGAGTGTTCATCTTCATTTTTTGAGTCATGACGTAATTCAAGCCACGACGATTCAACAGGCCGGTTAAAGGATCTGTATTAATATGATGATCCATCTTGCTCATTTGTTGTGAAAATTTGCGAACACTGAGCAGCAGGGCTAACTTGAATTTTGGGTAGTGCTTAAATCTGACATGCTATCCACTTATCTTTCATATCCAGATTGTACTTCAATAAAAACATATGCAAGACAGCTTCATAATTTTCTTTCTTTTTCGAAATGCTTAACGTTTTCCGTGTAAAACGTCCTAAGCGATTTCTTAATGTGGCATTGAACCGCTCAACAAGGTTGGTTAAACCTGTATGCTTACCCACAGAGCGATGGGTCTTAGGATTAAATACCTCAGCATAACTTGACCAATAATCACTACATGTTGCTAAATTAAAATAGTCTGAAGGAATACGACAACGTAAATCTGTGCATGTTTTATCATTACGCTGACCACCTACATAAGCGACAACCTGACGCGTACGACGACAGAGTGCAATCAGTCCAAACCTTATGACGACGAGTTTTACAAAGCTCCAGAGTTCATCCAATTCGAGTACATCTGTAGGTTCTGCATCTAGCAATTCATCACTGATTTTCCTTGTTTTTACTTTTTTTTATCCATCCCATAAGTGTATCAGGTGCAACACCAAATAGACGCTGCATGCCTCTTAAACTACCTTGCTCAAGATAAGTATTGATGATGAGTTCTTTTTGCTCTTCTGTGTATTTGATTTTAGGTTTGAGCACACTTGATCGACCGCAATCTTTACATCTGAACTGCGCATTCCCACTTTTATTATGCCCGTTCTTATAGATATTTGCTGATTGGCAACGGGTATATACGTAGCTTATCGTTTCTATGATCATGTTTAGGATTTATTGCTCAGCCATTTTTAAATTTATTCTAGATTAAAATACGTTGTTTTTGGACACTACCAAAATAGTATTCCAGCTTAAATTTTGAAAATCTTATTGAGATTAAGGAATTATTGAGCTAACTATTCAACAGTAAGTCACGTACTTGAAATGATATTTTAGAAATCAAAGAATTAAATAAGGTTTATTTAAATAGAAAATTTTTAATAAAACGAGCCAATAATATTTTAATATGCTCTAAAAAAATCACAATTGGAATCTTGTATAAGTCTTTTTTCAGAAGTGTAAAAGGGTATTGTCGGCTAAAAAAATACTGCTATATTGAACTCATGGTAGGTCGTAAAACCAAGAAGACGCTACCGATAAGTTGGACGGATCAATGACAGTTAGTTGAGTTTGACGTTTATCATCAGACAAAAGATCTAGCACTAGCCATCCAACACAGAGCTCGCAGAAATGCGAGCTTTTTAATATCTGGCTAAAATAATATTGCACTTAGCTTAATATTCTTTTTCGCACAATTCATCCCTATAAAAAAGTTTACATTGCCAAATTCGCTAACATCTTTAACCTTAATCGTTTGACTAAGTGTGGTATAAAAAACTGCAAACTGGATAATTTAGGAGGAAAAGAAATGTCAAAGATGATCGATATCAAGGTAAAAGATCAGTTTAGCAAAGTGATTGAAGCGAAAGCCATGCTGCGTTCCTTTGTCGAGCACAATAATCATCAGGCGATTGAACTGGTTAAAAAAATTGAACATATCGTGGTTGATGGTGAAACCATTCTGCCAAGCATTGAGCTGTTGTTTGAAAGTCAGCAATCTTCACATATTTATCGTGTTATAGAATAATTTTATCAGTGTACTTCCGGTAGGTAGAGAAAAATTGAACTTATTTATCCGAAATCAGCAATCCAACCTATAAAAAACTCACCCAAAAGGTGAGTTTTTTATAGGTTGGTAATTGAGAACTTGACTATAGATTTATGCAGCTTGTAAGTAGAAGTGTATTTCAAGATCGAAGACTACACATGACAACATGGTAATGGGTCTTGATGGGCTGAAGCGATATTTAATTTTGATCAAAAAATTAACAGAGGGAGCAAACACTTAAATCTACTTAAGTCTTACATTTACGTCATATTTTTCAAATTCTTGCAAAATTTGCATTAAAGTTTGTTGAGCTATTCTATGTTCAGGGCTTAAAGAAATTTCCTGACGAGTCGTGCTGTCAAAGCATTCAATGGCTTGAATCAGCCAGTGATGTTCGAGGGGAGCTTTTTCAATCAGCACACGACGCGGTTGCAAACTATCACTAATCTGGCGAGGAAGCACATAGGTAATCGCCAGTTGCACAAGTTGCGGTTCTTCAATCGGACTTAAAAAAGTAATTACCCAGTTTCCGACTTTGCTGAGTTGCATGGGATTATCAAATGCATCGAATTCTAAATAGTGTGACATATACATGATCCAATCGGATGACTATGCTCACTATATGGCGGGATTGTTATTGTTTTGCTATCACGCTTAAGTCTGATATTACGAGCTTTAATTTCCGGTCAGATATAAATACTTCAATTAAACAATTGGTTATCTTAAAAAATTAAAGCTGCCTCATTGTTAAACCCGCTCATTTAAGAGTTTAAAAGACTAAGAAATTCTTATTTATGAGCTTCATTTTACTTTAATTGATTTAAAGCAAAATTGATCCGCTTATGAATGTGACTCAATTCCTGGGGAGCAAGGCGGCTTTCCTGAAGTGAGGTAATCCATTGTATTTGGCAAAGCTTCAAACTGCGCACATCCGCTGCCTGTAAAATATGCTGAATTTGCTGCTTGGCCATCAAGCCACAATTTTTCTGTAAAGTTTCCATCATCATATATTTGAGATCTTCAAAAGAGAGGGGGTACAGTTCAGGGAGCTTTTGTTCATGTCCTGAATCTGTTTCAGTCGATGGAATGTTCTGCGGTGCTTTGATAGATTCCATCTCAGGATCAAGATCTTTCCTCATTGAAGTCACTGGTCTAGATGAACTTAACGATCGGTGAATCTCGGAGTGCGCCAAATCAATTCTTAGATCCGCTTTTACATCAGCAGGTTTTTGATTGTTTACTGTATTGCCAGCTCCAGCCGGAACAATTAAATCCATGGCATGAAGTTGTTCTAAGAGTTTGGCAGGAGCAAGTTGTTGCTTTAAACCATCATTTAATAAATTGAAATCCTGGCTGCCGATCAGAACCAGTAGACAGCGTTGTCGTGTGGTCAGTGGAATGGAGCGATCCTGTAGTACCTCGATCCCACGTTGAGTTTTATGAAAATGCATCATAGCTGAATAGATTGTTGCTTGAATTCAGCTAGAGCATAGTCTGTGAAAATTACATTAATATGAAGTATTTATTAAAATACAAATGCTTGTTTCGATAAAACTATAATGTCGTTATCGCTGTATTCTCCAGTGCCTTACGTAAATAAGGATCCAGTTCATCCTGACGCAATAGCCATTGCACATAGTCAACAGGTAATTCCGCAATTGCAGTGCCGCGATGTTTACCAAAATTAATCGTACGTGGAATTCGGGCATCTTCAGAAGCATCGAATAATTCCTGCATACTGTTAATTTTTAAATGGTGCACAATATGCATTAGAATATTGGCAGTTAAAATAATATCCATATCGGCACGATGCGCTTTACGGATCATTTCACGCGCTCTTTCGCTACCTTTGGTGATCATATAAATCAGTGCAGAAATATTATGTGCTTCAGCATCTGGCCAGACCCGACGTGCTAAAGCCAGAGTACAAATCGCTTTAATTTTTGAAGTATCTACACCACATTTTTCAATGGCACGGATGTCATAATCAATATTATGTCCGATCATGTAGACGGTCTCATCAGGCAGGCTAAAAGTGCTGTAATGTGGCTGACCTTCCAGATCCGATTCTAGAATATGATGGACGGCCATGGCGGCAAAAGATATTGCTTCATCGCATGAATAAAGCTGATCAAACAGGCGGCTTTTATCCAGACTGATTTTATGGTCGACAATTTCGACAGGCGCATAGGCAATTTCAATGGGTTGACCATTTAAAGTATGCGTTTCGGTATCAAGAATAATGGCCTGCATGTCGGAAATGTGCCTGAAAAGAGAGGATAGGTAAAATCTAACATTATTATTTTGCTACTGACAATTGAATTGCTTTATTTCTGTATTGATTGCAGACTTTTTAACTTGTGGCGACCATTTGCATGATTCGGGGAGTTGGAAATTTTGCCTCATTTAAGTTTGTTAATTTAACCCGAATCGCGGATAAGAAATTGACTTGAAAAATAAGAGGACTAGAGCCATCAGTTGAGTTACCACACCAAACTCACAACTCTAGTCCTGATGTTCAATAGTACCGAATTATTCTGCGTAATT
>NZ_JAGFXZ010000023.1 GCF_019038395.1 Acinetobacter sp. BY419 | reverse complement strand
GATATTCAAATTTCACTTCGCACACGGCTTAAAACTAACATTTCTATCTGTATTCTGATGAAGAAAATTCGAATCCACTGATCATTGAAGATCACACCGGCTTATAGAATAAATCATGTGATTTGCTGCGGCAGCATATGAGTTTTATGAGGCATATAGAAAACAGGAACCCGAAATTATGCAGCATCGACTTCAACATCTCCCTATAAAAACCACAGTATCCGGTTTAATCGCCTGTATGAGCCAGACGCTGTATGCTGAAAATACAGCGACAGAAGTACAAAAACTTGCGCCCATTATTGTGCAGGCGACCCGTACTGACCGGGAGAGGTTGAGCACGCCGGCATCGGTTTATTATCTCAATCAGGAACAAGATAACAGCCTGAATGTGAATCTTTCGGAAACATTAAAAGGTATTCCGGGGCTACAGCTCAATAATCGTGAAAACTATGCCCAAGACTTGCAAATTTCGATGCGTGGCTTTGGTGCACGTTCCAGTTTTGGCGTGCGTGGTGTGCGTTTATATGTCGATGGCATTCCTGCCACCATGCCGGATGGGCAGGGGCAAACCTCGAATATTGACTTGAACAGTCTGGACCATATTGAAGTGCTGGGCAGTGGATTTTCATCGCTCTATGGCAATTCATCCGGTGGTACGATTTTAACCAGCACACGAGAGGGGCAAGGTGCCGACTCGATTGAACTGGGTCATTCTGCCGGTAGTCAAAATAAAGGCCAGACCAAGCTGGTTTTGCAAGGCGGTTCAGAAAATGCCAATGAGCCGAGCTATATGATCAGTTCGTCCTATTTTAATACCGACGGTTTCCGGGATCATAGCGGCGCGCATAAAGTCCTGAGCAATGCCAAGCTGACTTGGGATCTGGAGGACGGCTCCAAAATTAACTGGATTAATAATTACGTTAAAATTGCTGCGGATGATCCCGGCGGGTTGACTCGCGAACAGTGGCAAGCCAATCCTAAACAGGTCGCTGCGAATGTCCTTTTATATAATGCACGTAAGGAAATCGAACAGCTGCAAATAGGGATGACCTGGAATAAACCGATTAATGATCAGCATGAACTCTACGGCATGGCGTATTGGGGGCAGCGGGCAGTCACCCAATATCAGTCGATTCCCCGTACCGCACAAGGTGGAGTTAATCATGCCGGTGGCGTGATTGATTTTGACCGTCATTTCTACGGTGCTGATCTGCGCTGGACAGCTAAAGATATTTTGCCAAATGCTAATCTGATTGCCGGTATCGCCGTGGATGCCATGACCGAAGACCGTAAAGGCTATCAGAACTTTTCAGGCGATACCTTGGGGGTAAAAGGTGAACTTCGCCGGGATGAAGACAATCGCTTGTGGAATCTTGATCCATATCTACAAGCATCCTATGCATTCTTGCCAGACTGGACGCTGGATGCCGGCTTGCGTTATAGCAATGTACATTTTAAGTCTGAAGATAAATTCCTTTCCAATGGCGATAATTCAGGCAAAACCGATTATCAAAAATTATTGCCATCTTTAGCGTTAAGCTGGCAAATCCTACCTGAGCTGATGGCCTATACCAGTTATGCCCAAGGCTTTGAAACACCAACATTTACCGAGATGTCTTATCCTGCAAATACTGCTGAAAACCGCAGCTTCAGTTTAAAAGCCGCGGAAAGTAAAACCTATGAAGTCGGTTTGAAGTCTGCCAGTGAATGGGGAGATGTCACCGTAGCAGCCTTTCAGACCAGAACCAAAAATGACATTGTCTCTGCGGGAAATGAGGATGGACGTGCCACCTTCCGGAATGCAGATAAAACCTTCAGAGAAGGTGTGGAACTCTCCTGGAACAAAAACCTGTGGCGCGATCTGACTGCACAAGCCAGCTATAGCTATATTGATGCCACTTTTGATGCAGATATTCCTGCAATTGATACGGTTGCTGCCATTGCAGACGGGAACTATATTCCGGGGATTGCCAAAAATCAGGCACTTTTAAGTCTGGGCTGGAAGCCTGAAAATGGTTTCCATGCGGGACTGGATATTCGTTATAGCGACAAGATTTATGTGAATGATTTAAATTCTGATACTGCACCAAGCTACACGGTCGCTGGCGCCAATGTGGGTTATCAATGGAAAATACCGGATTGGTCAGTGAATACTTTTACACGTGTTGATAATTTGTTTGATAAAAATTATGTGGGTTCAGTCATCGTCAATGAAAGTAATGGTCGTTTTTTTGAACCGGCAGAAGGGCGGAACTGGAGCGCTGGTCTGAGTGTGACAAAAGAATTTTAATCAGATGATTCACTGTTCCTAAATTAAAAATAAAAAAGTCCCGTTATATCAGCGGGATTTTTTAAATCTTGCTCACCACTAGAGCTTGTCATACGTATATGCAGGAGTGCAATAACGTAGTTTTTTGCAAATATCAAATGAATGAACTAATTACCAACAGTCTTTGCTTTACTTAATACACGTTTTATATATTGCTTAAAAAAACAACGCAAACATTACACTGTCTTTCAGTGAATTCACCTATTTTATAAAGGCAAATTTAATCAATAAAACGTTAAAGGGTGCCATTATGAAAGCTATTCCAATGAAGAAGATGATTAACTGTGTTGCAGTCAGTGGTGCATTAATCTTTGCTGCAGGCCAGACTATGGCGATGAACCAGCAATCTACGGCCGATGGTAAACAGCATTCTCAACTATCAAATGACAGTCGGGTGAATTTGACTGACAGTCAGGTGATCAAGGTAGTAAGCACAGCAAATAACGGTGAGATTAAGCAGGCAGAAACTGCCTTGCCAAAATTGAAAACAACAGAAGCCCGCCAATATGCTCAAATGATGATTAAGGATCATTCAGCAAATGAGAAAAAAGGTCAGGCCTTGGCAAATCGCTTAAAGTTAACGCCACAAGCGAGCAGTATCAGCACTTCATTACAGAATGACAGCGATAAGATTGTGGCTAAGCTGAGTCGATCAGCTACCCCTGATAAAGACTATATGACCAGTCAGGTTGAAGTGCATCGTAAAGTGGTGACGCTGCTAGACAAGCAATTGATCCCAAATGCTAAAAATGCAGAATTAAAGAATATGCTGACACAAACCCGTACTGCGGTTGCTGCACATCTGAAAAAGGCTGAACAAATCGTTGAAAAGATGAAATAACTTAAAATTCATTCGATAAAAAACCGCCAAGAATGGCGGTTTTTTATTCATAATATTTTATATATTACGTGATATTTCTAATTACCAGCTTAGCGCGCCGCCAGTCTGATAATCCGTAACACGCGTTTCGAAGAAATTCTTCTCTTTACGCAAGTCCATCATCTCTGACATCCACTGGAATGGATTATTCACACCAGCAAATTGTTCAGGCAGGCCTAACTGCGCCAGACGACGGTTGGCAATAAACTTCAGGTATTCTTCCATCATTGCAGCATTCATGCCCAATACACCGCGTGGCATCGTGTCACGTGCATATTCGATTTCCAGCATCGTGCCTTCAAGAATCATCTGAATGATTTCTTCCTGGAATTCAGTGGTCCATAACGCCGGGTTCTCGTTTTTGATCTGGTTGATCATATCGATACCGAAGTTCAGGTGCATGGATTCATCACGCAGGATGTACTGGAACTGCTCGGCAACACCATTCATCTTGTTACGACGACCCATCGACAGAATCTGGCTGAAACCGCAGTAGAAGAAGATCCCTTCAAGTACACAGTAGAACGCGATCAGGTTGCGAAGCAGGATCTGGTCATTTTCAGGTGTACCGGTTTTGAAAGTAGGATCACTCAAAGACTGGGTATATTTCAGGCCCCACGCTGCTTTACGTGCCACTGACGGAACTTCGCGGTACATGTTGAAGACTTCGCCTTCATCCATACCTAGCGACTCGATACAGTACTGATAAGCGTGTGTGTGAATCGCTTCTTCAAACGCCTGACGCAAGATGTACTGACGGCATTCAGGGTTGGTAATGTGACGGTAAATCGCCAATACCAGATTGTTTGCAACCAGTGAGTCGGCAGTCGAGAAGAAACCGAGTGAACGCATTACGATGGTACGTTCATCTTCAGTCAAGCCATTTTCAGACTTCCACAACGCGATGTCGTGGTTCATATTGACTTCTTGCGGCATCCAGTGGTTTGCACATCCGTCCAGATACTTCTGCCAAGCCCATTCGTATTTGAATGGAACAAGCTGGTTCAAGTCTGCACGGCAGTTGATCATTGCCTTGTCGTCAACCTGTACACGTTGCGCGCCCATTTCTAGTTCTTCTAGACCTGGAGCAACATCAAGTTGATTTAGGGAAGCAGATGCTCTTGCCAGCGAATCGGTGGGATTTGATCCTCGGTTTTGAGTGGCTCTAAGGGGTTGTGCAGCTGCCACATCCGGCGATGCGTTGCCTGCATCAGATACCATCTGTGAATTAGTCGCTTTTTGCGGCTCGACGGGCGTAGGCTGCTGTTCAGGTGCAGCCGGTTTTTGCGAATCATCTTCGAAATCGTCCCAACTTAGGATAGACATATCAATTCTCTCTACGTTGCTTTATATCTTTTATGAGACATTCAGCTTGGCTGAGATGTCTTACTATACGCTTAATTTGTGTAAGCAAAATTAAGTTTTGTCGATGAATGCTCTAGTTTTATACAGGAGCAATGATCGCCACTACTTATTTTGCTTACGCTGCTGGCGAAGTTTGAACCAGAAATAAGCAAGTGGTGCGTAAAAGGTAATACCAAAGGAAATCAGCAATGCCGCAAGTCCTAACATGTAGTTGTGGGTCATATGGGGCATGATGGTTTCCTTTGTTGTTTTTAAATTCTAAATCCTCCCCAAACCCCTCCTTCTTGCGCTTCATTTTCAAAGCAGTGCTTGAAAATTAGCTCAGGAGGGGCTTCCATCTACCTATTTTGATTTCTGGAAATCCCCCTTTGTAAAAGGGGGATTTAGGGGGATTCTAGAAACTCGCCAATTATTGACAAGCCTCACAATCAGGATTGTCAATCGAACATGCCAATGGCACTGGCGCTGCTTGCGCAAAACCGTCTTCTTCTACAGGCGCTTCAGGTTTTTTCGCTTCAACCACCGGAGCAACTGCTGCAACAGGAGCTGCTGTCACAGTTGATTTCACTGCGTTTAACGCGCCCGTATTAATGGTTGATTTCTCTGCAGAAGTCGCACCCAATGCACGAAGATAATAAGTCGTTTTCAGACCGCGTAACCAAGCCATCTTATAAGTGATGTCCAGTTTTTTACCGTTTGCACCAGCGATGTAAAGGTTCAGAGACTGAGCCTGATCGATCCATTTTTGACGGCGTGATGCAGCATCCACGATCCAGCGCGTATCGACTTCAAACGCAGTCGCAAAGATGGCTTTAAGCTCTTCAGGAATACGTGAAATCTTCTGCACAGAACCTTCGAAATGTTTCAGGTCGTTGACCATTACCGCATCCCAAAGACCACGTTCTTTTAACGCACGTACCAGGTACGGGTTAATCACGGTGAATTCGCCAGACAGGTTTGATTTCACATACAAGTTCTGGAATGTTGGCTCAATTGACTGAGACACGCCACAGATGTTTGAAATCGTTGCAGTCGGTGCAATCGCCATCACGTTCGAGTTACGCATACCGTCTTTTTGAACTTTGGCACGTAAAGTGTCCCAGTCCAGACGTTGCGTACGGTCTACTTCGAACATGCGTTCCGGACGTGTTTTCGCAACCAGGTCAAGCGAGTCGATCGGTAAAATACCCTGATCCCACAATGAACCTTTAAATGTTTCATAAGTACCACGTTCAACAGCCAAATCGCTTGATGTTGAAATCGCGTAGTAAGAAATCACTTCCATCGATTCATCAGCAAACTCAACCGCTGCATCAGAACCATACGCCATACCCATTTCGTATAACGCATCTTGGAAGCCCATGATACCCATACCGACTGGACGGTGTTTCAGGTTCGAATTACGCGCTTGTGGAACAGCGTAGTAGTTGATGTCAATCACGTTGTCCAGCATGCGAACTGCAGTTTTAACCGTACGTGCCAGTTTTTCGCGATCAAGTACACCGCCTTGAACGTGTTGAACCAGGTTGATTGAACCCAGGTTACATACCGCAATTTCTTCTTTGCTGGTGTTCAGGGTGATTTCTGTACACAGGTTAGAAGAGTGAACTACACCCACGTGTTGTTGTGGTGAACGTAGGTTACACACGTCTTTGAATGTGATCCACGGGTGACCAGTTTCAAATAACATCGACAGCATTTTGCGCCACAAATCTTTTGCACGGATTTTCTTGTGCAACATGTTTGTTTCTTTGGCAATGCCTTCGTAGTAAGCATAACGCTCAGCGAATGCTGCACCGGTCAAATCATGTAGATCTGGGGTTTCAGAAGGAGTGAACAACGTCCATTCCGCATCTTCGAATACACGTTGCATGAACAGGTCAGGAACCCAGTTCGCTGTGTTCATGTCGTGGGTACGACGACGGTCATCACCGGTGTTTTTACGTAGTTCTAGGAATTCTTCGATGTCTAAGTGCCAAGTTTCAAGATATGCACACACTGCACCTTTACGCTTACCACCCTGGTTAACTGCAACTGCAGTATCATTCGCCACTTTCAGGAATGGAACCACACCTTGCGACTTACCATTGGTACCTTTGATGTACGAGTTTAAGGCACGAACTGGCGTCCAGTCATTACCTAAACCGCCGGCCCATTTAGACAGCATTGCGTTATCACGCATTGCGCCATAAATGTCATACAGGTCATCATCAATAGTCGTTAAGTAGCAGCTAGACAACTGTGGACGAAGCGTACCTGAGTTAAACAGGGTAGGCGTCGATGCCATGTAATCGAAGCTAGACAATAAGTTGTAGAATTCGATTGCACGGTCTTCACGGTTTTCTTCATTGAGCGACAAGCCCATAGAAACACGCATAAAGAACAATTGCGGTAATTCAAAACGTACGCCATCTGAATGGATGAAGTAACGGTCAAATAAAGTTTGTAGACCTAAATAGGTAAACTGGTTCGAGCGTTCTGGTTGAATCGCCGCTGCCAATTTCGCCAGGTCAAAGTTAAGCAGTTCTGGTGAAATAAGCTCAAGCTCAATCCCTTTTTTCAGGAAAGTTTCAAGTGCTTCACCTTCATGAGTATCCGTAGGCAGACCTAGGAACTTCAAGCCTGTCGCCACCAGATCATCACGTAACAAACGTGCAGTCACATAGGTATAGTTCGGCTCTTGCTCGATCCGGGTACGGGTCGCCATCATCATGGTGGTCGAGATGTCAGACTCTTTAACGCCGTTGTACAAGTTTTTCACGGTCTCATCGACAATGGCTTGTACATCAATCCCTTCCAGACCTTCTGCTGCTTTAGTGATATGTGCAGTTAAAGCACTTAAATCAAGTGGCTTAAGGTTACCTTCAGCATCAAGGACTTGTAGTGTAGGGTGGTGATTCGTACCTAACTGTTTACGTGCTTCAGAACGTTGTTCACGATAAATGACATAAGAGCGTGCAACTTTCTGTTCGCCCGTACGCATTAGCGCAAGTTCAACTTGGTCTTGAATTTCTTCGATATGAATCGTTCCGCCAGAAGGTAAACGACGTTTAAAGGTATTTAATACCATTTCCGTCAGTTGTTCGATACGATCATGGATTCGGCTTGAGTCAGCGCTATGCTGGCCTTCAACCGCCAAAAACGCTTTACCAATTGCGACAGATATTTTTTCTGCATCAAAAGCGGCAACATCACCGGTGCGTTTAATCACCTGAAGTTGACCAGGAGTTGAAGTGGTTACGCTCATTTAGCATAGCTCCATTGTCATCTATTTTTATGTTTATGGACCGTTTGAACTGGGCAAATTTCATGCCACAGTGTTTGAGGAATAAACACAAGACCTAGTGGTTTTAAAATTAATTGAACACAAGATACGGGAAAATTTAGGGTAGATCAATATTGACATTTAGCTAAATATTTTTCTGAAGTTCGTCTTCAATCCTTGTAAAAATATCTCTATTTTTATTGATTTTTGTATAAGCCTTATCAGGCAAGGCATAGCATAACAAAGTCCACAGAAAGTGCTTATAGATAACACTGTGGATAACTAAAAAGTCCTGAATCAAGCAGTCATATTTTGTACATGTAATAGTTCTGTAAATCACAAATCAGATCTAAGCCTATGTTTCAAGCATAATTGCCTAAAAAATGCACGATAAAATATTACAAAATGCTAACGGGATGTATCAGTTTGGTGAACGCTATCTTGTTTACAATGTAAACGTGTGTATATTGCAAACATATTAAAAACGTATCTATTGGATTTCAAAAGGATACGCCTATAGCGTAGATCCACCATATAAGGGGCAATACATGAGCCAAGAAGAAAAGTTACCCAAGATTTTAATCGTTGAGGATGACGAGCGTCTTGCTCGTTTAACGCAAGAATACCTCATCCGTAACGGACTTGAGGTGGGGGTAGAGCCGGATGGGAATCGTGCCATTCGTCGGATTATTGCCGAACAGCCAGATATGGTGGTGCTGGATGTGATGTTGCCGGGTGCCGATGGTCTTACCATTTGTCGTGAAGTACGTCCACATTATCATCAGCCGATTTTGATGTTGACGGCACGTACTGAAGATATGGATCAGGTTCTGGGTCTGGAAATGGGTGCAGATGACTATGTCGCTAAACCTGTACAGCCGCGTGTATTGCTGGCGCGTATTCGTGCATTGCTGCGTCGTACCGACAAGGTGCCTGAAGATGAAGTGGCACAGCGCATCGAATTTGATGACCTTGTGATCGACAATGGTGGCCGTTCAGTGACCTTAAATGGGGAGCTGGTTGATTTTACCAGTGCAGAATATGACTTGTTATGGTTGCTGGCATCGAATGCTGGCCGTATCCTTTCGCGCGAAGATATTTTCGAACGTTTACGCGGAATCGAATATGACGGTCAAGACCGTTCAATCGATGTGCGTATTTCGCGTATCCGTCCAAAAATTGGTGACGATCCAGAGAATCCGAAACGTATTAAAACGGTACGTAGTAAAGGTTATCTTTTCGTTAAAGAGACTAATGGACTTTAAGCAAATGTGGTTTTTTGCTTGAACAGGCAGGATAAATTATAGGTGTTTAAACACAGTATATTTTTGCGTATCTATGCAGGACTCGTCATCCTTGTAGTCTTGGTGGCGGTGTTCGGCTATCTGTTGGTACAGATTATCAACTATCAGCGTGCGCAAGAATATCGCGAATCCCTGACTGATGGTATGGCATATATCATCAGCGAAGGGGTCGCGCGCCAGCCAAATCTCCAGCAAAAGATGGATTGGGTTTCTGATGCATCCGATTTGCTGGAACTGCCTATCCACTATATAGAAGCCAGCAAGGTAGATATTACCCGTGCTGAAGGCCGCCGTCTTGCCGAACGTAAGGCCGTGGTGCGCTGGGATGCCGAATCCGGTATTGCCTATATAGTGGTGGGACTGCGCGATGATCCAGATCATTACCTTTATATTAAGGCTGACAGTATTACTGAACGCCAGATGAAGGCTTTGCCGGTCTTTATTCTGGACTATCTGGTCTATTATCCAGGTCAGGAAAAAGAATACTTGGCCCGTATCCAGGATTACTTTTCTTATCCGATTTCCATCGAAAATATCCAGAATTTACCTTTAGATTCCGAGCAGGTCGGGCGTTTGCGTCTGGATCACAGCATTATTTTATACCGCGATAATGCCTCCATTCGTGGTACCACCATTTCAATTATTTCGCCAATTCCCGGTTCGACCTCGCAAGTGCTGGTGATGGGGCCGGTACCCCTGTTTAACTGGATGCCATTCCAGTTGGCGACCGGTATTACTCTATTGAGTCTGTTTGTACTGAGTTTAGGTGTGTATGGCCTGCTGGTTCCGATGCAGCGTAAGTTGCGTGAAGTGAGCTACGCCTTAAACAAAATGAAGACAGGCAACATGTCATTGCGTCTTCCTGTGGAAGGCAGTGATGAGATGTCTACACTGGCCTCTAGCTATAACAATATGTCAGACCATATCCAGCGTTTGATCGAAGCACAGCGGGAATTAATGCGTGCGGTGTCGCATGAATTGCGTACCCCGGTAGCACGGATCCGTTTTGGTGTGGAAATGATGGCGGATGAAGATGACTACGAGTATCGTCTGCAACAGGTTGAGCAGATTGATAAGGATATTGAAGCGCTGAACACCTTGATTGATGAGATCATGACCTATGCCAAACTGGAACAGGGTATGCCGTCAATTGAGTTTGAACAGATTGATCTGTATGACGTGCTGAATCAGGTGGCACAGGAAACTGAAGCGCTAAAAACCCAGAAAATTATTGAATTGCATCCAATGCCTGAGGTGGTCATGGTAGAGGCGGAGCGTCGCTATCTGCATCGTGTGATTCAGAATCTGGTGGGCAATGCTATACGTTATTGTGATAACAAGGTATTAATCAGCGGTGGTCTGGATCAAGAGGGTCAGGCCTATGTGTGTGTCGAGGATGACGGTCCCGGAATTCCAGAAATAGATCGGGCCCGCATTTTTGAAGCCTTTGCTCGACTGGATGATAGCCGTACCCGTGCTTCAGGTGGTTATGGTTTAGGTTTGTCCATTGTCAGTCGGATTGCGTACTGGTTTGGTGGCACGATTCAGGTAGATGAAAGTCCGACCTTGGGTGGTGCACGTTTTACCATGACTTGGCCGGCACAGCGCTATGTCAAGAAGGGTAAGCGCAAGTTGCTGGAAAAAAAGACTGAGGAAGCCAGTGATCATTCAGTTTAATACTCGATGAATGATTTCTAACCATTAAAAAACGATGCATTAGCATCGTTTTTTAATGGGAGTGGGTTTTATTCCTGAATGGTTGCATCTGGTTCAATCAGTGGTTTTCCATCTTTTAAGCTTTGTAGTGCTTCAGGATTACAGTCGATCAGCAGTTTGGCGTTCTTTACATCTATGTCATAGCGTTGAATCAGTTTCTGGTCACCTGATAAGGTTTCGACTTTATATTCATCGGCGATATTCATAATGCCATCCAGATTGATACTGGAAGAGGCAAAATCATCTTGAAATAATGCATGAATTTCATTTAAATCAAAAGCAAGCTGGCTGGTTTCGGGGTTTTTCTGGATATAATTTTGTATATGTCGAACCACTAATTGAGCATATAAAAAATAATTTGGTTTATGCGCATAATGTAGAGACATGCAGGGACTCCTTATTGTTACTTTATAAATGTCATGATGTGGCTTAGAATTACAAATAACATATTCTGAATCAGTCTGTTGAGTGTGTTGCAAAAAGACACAATTGCTTGTTTAACATTACGATATGGCTGAGAAAGTTAAATGAATGTTATACCTGCATATTCAGCTTGAGGTCTGGCTTAAGAGTGTAGATTTGGGGTTTCTGTAATAAGTTTTTATCAGATTGTGCTTGGCTTTGCCCGGCAAAAGGACTATATCTAAAGAGACGGCTAGAAATGCCGTGAATGGGAAAGCCAGTTGTTTTGCACAACCTTTTATAGAAAAATAAATCAAAATTTAAAATTTAATTTAATAAAACGATAAAAGCGGGTTCGGGGTGATGAAAGTTAAATTAAATGCTGAAATGCCTAAAAAATCATCCCAAAGACTAAGGCTTATAAACTAGCAAGTGAAATCAGAAATCAGGTACAATTGGCGGGATTAATTTTGTGTTTGGTGTATTTGAAGGCCAATACATACATTCTTTGTTAACAAATAGGCCTGCCAGGAGTTATCCCCGCATGAGTGCTATTACTCCATACGAATGGGCAATTATTGCCTTCGTGATCGGCGTTACATTTTTATGCGTCTTTATGCTGACTGTCCCGTTACTCCTTGGGGGTAAATCATGGGGCCGTGCCAAGCAGGAGCAGTTTGAGTCAGGTGTAGTTAGTGCAGGTGGAGCTCGTATCCGCTTGTCTGCAAAATTCTATTTAGTTGCAATTTTCTTCGTGGTGTTTGATTTAGAAGCACTTTATCTATATGCATGGGCAGTTTCTGTTCGTGAAGTAGGTTGGATTGGTTTTGCAGCTGCAGCTATCTTTATTTTGGTTTTACTTGTTGGTTTGATTTACGAATTATCGACAGGCGCACTCAATTGGGCACCTTCAGACAGACGTAAGGCAGCAGGAATTAAAGCCAAGATCGGTTCGCCAAATATGGATCTTGCAGAAATTACGCGCTTTAACTCCATTGAAGAATTGGTAATCGACCCTACAGGTCAGATCCCAGCTCAATCCTCTGGTCGTGTGAAAAGCTCACCGGCTAAATCATTTGATAAGGAGTAAGACGGGATGAAATATACATTAACCCGTGCGAATCCGGATGCTGATCAATATCCACTTCAAGAGCGTATCGTTGTCGAAGATCCGCTTTTAGAAGAAGAAGTGAATAAAAATGTGTTCATGACTCGTTTAGAGGATGTGGTACATACAGCAGTCAACTGGGGTCGTAAAAACTCAGTTTGGCCATTTAACTTTGGTACATCTTGCTGCTACGTAGAATATGCAACGACCTTGACCGGTGTGCATGACTTGTCACGTTTTGGTGCCGAGGTTATCCGTGCTTCACCACGTCAGGCAGACTTGATGATTGTTGCAGGTACCGTCTTCGTAAAAATGGCTCCGGTTATTCAGCGCCTGTATGAACAGATGCTTGAACCGAAATGGGTTATTTCAATGGGTGCATGTGCCAACTCGGGCGGTATGTACGATATTTATTCAGTCGTACAAGGTGTGGATAAAATCATCCCGGTTGATGTGTATGTTCCAGGTTGCCCACCACGTCCTGAAGCTTTGATTCAGGCATTAATGCTGTTGCAAGACCAGATTCAACTAGAGCGTCGTCCACTTTCTGCGGTGATCGGTGATGATCTTAAGCCAGTGTATAAGCCAAAGATGATGCCGGAACGTGACCGTAAGAAAGACCAGCGTGTTGCTGTGAAGAACTTACGCTCTATGGATGAAATTAAATAATTTAAACGACAGGTTTTTTGTTGTGCACCCGCTATGGGTGTAATTGTCGTTTAGGTTGACTGAATTTGTATTAAATAGGAAGCCAAGCCAATGGCTGAAACTGACATTGCTATGCCAGAGTCAACGCCTGTTGATTCACGCCCAGCATTTGCGATCATTGAAGAACTCAAAACCAAATTTGGTGAGAACTTCTTTGTGCAAACGACTTTCGAGGATTTCCCGACAGTCTGGGTTGAGCGCGCCCGTGTACAAGAAGTTTTAATGTTCTTGCGTACAGTGTCACGTCCTTACGTGATGTTGTTCGACCTGTCAGCGGTAGATGAGCGTCTACGTACGCACCGCGACGGTTTACCTGCGTCTGACTTCACAGTGTTCTATCACTTGTTGTCGCTCGAGCGTAATACTGACATTCGTATTAAAGTTGCCTTAGCAGAAAGCGATTTGAACCTTCAAACGGCAACCAATATCTGGCCAAATGCCAACTGGTACGAACGTGAAGCTTACGATATGTTCGGGATCAATTTCGAAGGACATCCAATGCTCCGTCGTATCTTGTTGCCAACCTATTGGGAAGGTCATCCGCTACGTAAAGAATATTCTGCACGTGCGACCGAATATACGCCGTATCTGCAAGATAAAGCCAAACAGGACTACGAACAGGAACATCTTCGTTTCGTTCCTGAAGATTGGGGTATGAAGCGCGGCAATGCTGACGAAGACTTCATGTTCCTGAACTTGGGTCCGAACCATCCATCTGCACACGGTGCCTTCCGTGTGATCCTGCAGCTGGACGGTGAAGAAGTCAAAGACTGTGTGCCTGACATCGGTTATCACCACCGTGGTGTGGAAAAGATGGCTGAACGTCAAACCTGGCATTCCTTCATTCCGTATA
The DNA here is from genome assembly GCF_019038395.1 of Acinetobacter sp. BY419. Lineage (GTDB taxonomy): Bacteria > Pseudomonadota > Gammaproteobacteria > Pseudomonadales > Moraxellaceae > Acinetobacter. The sequence continues at coordinate 38,635 of NZ_JAGFXZ010000023.1, read as the reverse complement.
CCGACCGTGTCGACTACCTCGGTGGCTGTGCACAGAACATGCCTTATGTGATGGGTGTGGAGCAGATGGCGGGTATTACTGTACCTGACCGTGCGCAGTGTATCCGTGTCATGTTATCGGAATTGTTCCGTATCAATAACCACTTGCTGTTTATTGGTACCGCGATCCAGGATGCCGGCGGTATGACGCCAGTGTTCTATATGTTCGCTGACCGTCAAAAAGTCTACGATATCGTAGAAGCCATTACAGGTTACCGTATGCACCCGGCATGGTTCCGTATTGGCGGTACTGCCCACGACCTGCCAAATGGTTGGGATAAGCTGGTTCGAGATTTACTCGACTGGATGCCAAAACGTATGAATGAATACTACAAGGCTGCTTTACGCAACTCGGTATTCATGGGCCGTACCCAAGGTGTGGCGCAATACGATGCGAAATCGGCATTGGCTTGGGGTGTCACTGGTACAGGTCTGCGTGCTACAGGTATCGATTTCGACGTTCGTAAATATCGTCCGTATAGCGGCTATGAAAACTACGACTTCGATGTACCTCTAGAGTACGAAGGCGATGCATATGCACGTGTGATGGTTCACTTCCGTGAAATCGAAGAATCACTGAAAATTGTCAAGCAATGTTTAGACAACATGCCGTCTGGTGCATATAAAGCAGACCATCCACTGGCTGTTCCACCACCAAAAGACAAGACATTACAAGATATTGAAACCTTGATTACGCACTTCTTGAGCGTGTCTTGGGGTCCTGTAATGCCGGCTGGTGAAGCATCTGTGATGGCAGAAGTGGTGAAAGGCGCGTCGAACTACTACTTGACTTCAGACAAGTCAACCATGAGTTACCGTACCCGTATTCGTACACCAACCTTCACGCATTTACAGCAAATGCCTTCTGTGATTAACGGCAGCCTAATGTCTGACTTAATCATTTATTTAGCGACCATTGACGTCGTAATGGCTGACGTGGATCGCTAAGGGGTAAACGCATTATGATGATTTTGACTGATAAAAAGCCACGTGTGAATGTTGAAGGAATTTTGACTGCGGACGAAATTCACGATATCGAACATCACATGGGGCACTACCCATACCCACGTGCAGCATGTCTAGATGCGCTGAAGTGTGTGCAACGCCGTAATGGCTGGGTAGATGATGCGCAAATGAATGCCATCGCGCAAATGCTGAGCATGAGCGTTGCAGACCTGGAAGGTGTGGCGACGTTCTATAACCGTATTTACCGTCAACCGGTCGGTCGTCACGTAATTTTGTTATGTGATTCGATTGCGTGTTTCTTGATGGGCGCGGAAACTTTGGCAGAAGCATTCCAGCGCGAATTAGGCATTCAGTTTGGTCAAACGACTGCAGATGGTCGTTTTACTTTGCTGCCAATTTGCTGCCTAGGTAACTGTGACAAAGGTCCAACCTTAATGATTGATGAAGACACGCACGGTCTGGTTGAAGTGACTTCGGTGAAACAGCTGTTGGAGAAGTATGTATGAATACTGAACCAAAACCAATTTATGGCGACGGTAACCCGGAAACTCATCCGCTTACCTGGCGTTTAAGCAAGCAAGCCAATGTTCGTAATGCAGATGATTACGAAGCGCTGGAAGGTTATGCAGGCTTTAAAAAAGCCCTGTCTATGGCGCCTAAAGATGTATTGGAAGTGGTTAAGGCAGCGACTGTTAAAGGTCGTGGTGGTGCAGGCTTCCCGGCAGGCATCAAATGGTCACTTATGGCGCCAAATGACAACTCAGGTCCACGTTACCTGATTTGTAATGCCGATGAAATGGAACCAGGTACCTTCAAAGACCGTTTGCTGATGGAAGATCTTCCTCATCAATTGATCGAAGGGATGCTGATTGCAGGCTATACGCTGGAAGCGACTCATGGTTATATCTTTATCCGTGGCGAGTACATCGAAGCTGCAAAATACTTAAATGAAGCGCTTGAGCAAGTTCGTGCCAAAGGTTACCTGGGTGACAACATCCTCGGTACCGGCTGGAACTTCGAGTTGCACGTGCATACCGGTGCGGGCCGTTATATCTGTGGTGAAGAAACTGCATTGATTAATTCGCTTGAAGGCCGCCGTGCCAACCCGCGTACCAAGCCGCCATTCCCACAGGTGGCAGGTGCTTGGGGTCGTCCTACAATTGTCAACAACGTAGAGACTTACAACAACTTGCCAGCCATCATGCTGCGTGGCCCTGAATGGTACATCAACTTATCTGCGGGTAAGTCGAAAGATCCAGGCACTAAAATTTATGGTGCTTCAGGTAAAGTGAAATTCCCTGGTCTATGGGAATTGCCATTTGGTACGACTGCGCGTGAAGTAATTGAAGATCACGCTGGTGGTATGCGCGACGGCTTAAAGCTGAAAGCATGGTTACCGGGCGGTGCATCGACTGACTTCCTGGCTGCTGAGCATATTGATCTTCCTATGGATGCGGAAAGCATCATGAAAGCAGGTTCACGTTTAGGAACTTGTCTGCTCATGGTGGTTGATGAAACCCAATGTATGGTTTCAGCAACACGTAACCTAGAAGAATTCTTTGCACGCGAATCATGTGGTTTCTGTACGCCTTGCCGTGATGGCTTGCCTTGGGCTGTGAAAGCGCTTAAAGCATTGGAAAATGGCACAGGCAAGAAAGAAGATATCGACCACTTACAAGAACTGACTCGTAAGCTTTGGATTGGTAAAACTTTCTGTGCGCATGCTCCAGGTGCTATGGAACCGCTTATGGGTGCACTCAAACATTTCCGTGGTGAATTTGAAGCGAAGGTAGTCAATGCCGCCGCTCAAGTTAGCTCCGTAGAACAAGCTTAAGGAATTCGACTATGGCTACAATTCATGTCGATGGCAAATCGTATGAAGTCAACGGCTCGGAAAACTTGCTACAAGCATGTTTGAGTCTTGGCATTGACATCCCATACTTTTGTTGGCATCCATCCTTGGGTTCTGTCGGCTCTTGCCGTCAATGTGCCGTGACTCAATACGCGAATCCGGAAGATACGCGTGGTCGTTTAGTCATGTCATGTATGACGCCTGCATCTGACAATACCTACATCTCGATTGAAGACAAAGAAGCCAAAGATTTCCGTGCTTCGATTGTTGAATTCCTGATGACCAATCACCCGCACGACTGTCCAGTCTGTGAAGAGGGTGGTCACTGTCATTTACAAGATATGACCGTAATGACGCAGCACGACCGTCGTCGCTACCGCTTCACCAAACGTACCCATTACAACCAAGAGCTTGGCTCATTCATTTCCCACGAAATGAACCGTTGTATCGCGTGTTACCGTTGTGTGCGTTATTACAAAGACTACGCAGGTGGTACGGACTTTGGCGTGTATGCCAATGCATCACGTGTGTACTTCGGTCGTCCAGAATCAGGGACTTTAGAGTCTGAATTCTCGGGTAACCTGACTGAAGTCTGTCCGACTGGTGTATTTACCGACAAGACTCATTCGGCACGTTATAACCGTAAATGGGACATGCAGTATGCGCCAAGCGTATGCCAGGGCTGTTCTTCTGGTTGTAACATCTCTCCGGGTGAACGTTATGGCGAATTACGCCGCGTAGAAAACCGTTTTAACGGTGAAGTGAACCAATACTTCCTATGCGACAAAGGCCGTTTCGGTACCGGTTATGTGAACCGTGAAGATCGTCCACGTCAGCCACAATTCCGTAAAGGCGGCAATGTTGAAACTGTTTCAGTGGATGCAGCACTCGATACCGTAATTGCAAATATCCAGGGCAAAAAAGTCTTGGGTATTGGTTCACCACGTGCATCACTTGAATCGAACTTTGCGCTTCGCGAATTGGTCGGTCAAGACAACTTCTCTACGGGTCTGTCTCAAAAAGAGCAAAACCTGGTTGAGCTTGCTGCGTCAATCATGCAAACCGAGGGTGTTTACAACCCGAACATGCGTGAAATTGAAAGCTATGATGCTGTGTTAATTCTCGGTGAAGACCTGACTCAAACTGCGCCTCGTATGGCTTTATCTGTTCGCCAAGCTGCTAAAAATAAAGGCAAAGAGATGGCAGCGGAACGTCGTACCCAAGAATGGCTGGCTGAGCCGGTTCAACGTATTGCTCAAGATGCCAAATCTCCGATTTACATCCTGGCTGCAACACAAACTCGTTTGTCTGATGTTGCTGAAGGTGAAGTGGTTGCTTCTCCAAACGACATCGCACGTTTAGGCTTTGCGGTTGCTGCAGCAGTTGCTGGTGAAACGATTCTAGGCTTAGATGATGATGCGAAAGCATTTGCACACACCATCGCGGATACCTTAAAAGCTGCGAAGAAACCATTGATCATCTCTGGTACCAGCTTGCAAGATCCTGCCATTATGGAAGCTGCTGCACAAGTTGCACAGAATCTGGGTAATGCAGGTCTGACCTTGACCGTTCCTGAAGTGAACTCGATGGGTATGGCGATCTTCGGTGGTCAAAGTCTCGAGCAAGCATTTGCACAAGATTACGATACTGTGATTGTGGTTGAAAATGACCTTTACCGTCGTCTTCCTGCTGCACAGGTCGATGCTGCACTTGCAGGCAAAGATGTGATCGTACTGGATCACTCTGAAACCGAAACAGTGAAAAAAGCCGATATCGTGCTTTCTGCTGCAAGCTTCGCTGAAGGTGATGGTACGGTTGTATCGCAAGAAGGCCGTGCACAACGTTTCTACCAAGTGTATGACCCAAGCTACTACAATCCTGAATTGGCGATCAAGGAATCTTGGCGCTGGTTGCACGCTTTGGAAACAGGCGTGAAAGGCAAAGCGATTTCTTGGACCCTGCTGGATGATGTGATCGAATCAGTTGCGAAAAACGTTCCAGCGCTGGAAGGCATTCTGGATGTTGCACCTGATGCGGGCTTCCGCGTACATGGCTTGAAAGTGGCACGTGAACCACGTCGTTACTCAGGTCGTACTTCGATGCGTGCGCCATTGTCTGTGCACGAGCCAAAACAGCCAACCGATATTGATTCTGCATTAACCTTCTCTATGGAAGGTTATGTGGGAGACCAGACACCATCTTCACTGGTTCCATTTGCATGGTCTGCAGGCTGGAACTCGCCGCAAGCATGGAATAAATACCAGGACAATGTGGGCGGTCATTTGAAAGGCGGTGATGCAGGCGTTCGTTTATTCGACCGTTTGGCAAAACGTCCGGCACGTACCTTCGTTACACCTGCACCTGTTTTGGTAAATGCTGAGAGCTTCCGTTTAGTGCCAATGCACCATATCTTTGGTTCAGGTGAATTCACCGTAAAAACACCAGCGATGGAAACACGTATTCCTGAACCGGTATTTGCAGTGAGTGAACAGGATGCTGCCCGCTTGAATGTTCAAGATGGTCAAACAATTACTGTAAAAGCAGGCGAGACCTCTATCGTTCTTCCTGTACAAGTAATTGAATACTTACCGACAGGTTATATTGGCTACCCAATCGGTCTTGCACCGACGGTATCTCTTGCAGAGCCTGTTTCAGTCGCGGTAGGAGCGTAATTCATGGAGCAAGAATTAATCCGTCAAACGCCGCTGTGGGCTGAAAACTGGCCAATCGCCTATTCAGTCATTCAAGCGATCGTGATCTTACTGGTTGTGGTACTGATCGCTGCGTTGATGTCTTTTATTGAACGTCGTTTACTCGGCTTGTGGCAAGACCGATACGGTCCGAACCGTGTTGGTCCGGGCGGTATGTTCCAGATTGTTGCCGACATGCTGAAAATCATGTTCAAGGAAGACTGGACACCTAAGTTTGCTGATAAATTGACTTTCCGTATGGCACCAGCAGTTGCGATGGCAACTGCGGTACTGTCGTTCATGGTCATTCCTATTTCACCGTATTTAGGTGTGGCAGACTTGAACATCGGCCTGTTGTTCTTTATGGCAATGGCCGGTATTGCAGTCTATGCAGTACTGTTCGGTGGCTGGTCATCAAACAACAAATATGCCTTACTGGGCGGTTTACGTTCTGCGGCTCAAACGATTTCGTATGAAGTGTTCCTGGGTATCTCGCTGATGGGTGTGGTGGCAATTGCCGGTTCATTCAACATGCGTGAAATCGTTGAAGCACAACGTGATGTCTGGTTTGTAATTCCTCAGTTCCTTGGCTTTCTGATCTTTGTGGTTGCAGGTGTTGCGGTAACGCATCGTCACCCATTTGACCAACCAGAAGCAGAACAGGAATTGGCGGAAGGTTACCATGTCGAATATGGAGGTATGAAATGGGGGATGTTCTTCGTTGCGGAATACGTCAACGTGGTTCTGATCTCTGCATTGATCGTGACTTTATTCTTCGGTGGCTGGCTCGCGCCATTCAACCTTGATATTCCATTCCTTCCAGCAGCATTCTGGTTCATTATCAAAACAGCATTCTTTGTAATGATGTTTGTACTGGCGCGTGGTTCATTAATGCGTCCACGTTATGACCAGGTGATGAACTTTGGTTGGAAAATTTGCTTGCCATTGGCGTTGGTTAACCTTTTGGTGACTGGTGCTGTGATTCTGATGAATCAGGCCTAAGACAGCAGGGAGAACAAAATGTTTAAATTTCTAGCTGGATTCGGGTCAATCGTTCGTTCGTTGTGGATGGTGTTCAGCCACGCAACACGTAAACGTGACACCATTTTATATCCGGAAGTGCCGGCCGAAGAAATCGTACCACCACGTTTCCGTGGTCGTATCGTATTGACGCGCGACCCTGATGGCGAAGAGCGCTGTGTGGCATGTAACCTGTGTGCGGTTGCCTGTCCGGTAGGCTGTATTTCACTACAAAAAGCAGAACGTGAAGATGGTCGCTGGTATCCGGAATTTTTCCGTATCAACTTCTCACGTTGTATTTTCTGCGGTATGTGTGAAGAAGCGTGTCCAACCACTGCGATTCAAATGACGCCTGACTTCGAACTCGGTGAATATGTTCGTCAAGACCTGGTCTATGAAAAAGAGCACTTGCTGATTTCTGGTCCTGGTAAATATCCTGACTATAACTTCTACCGTGTAGCCGGTATGGCAATTGCAGGCAAGGACAAAGGTCAAGCACAGCGTGAAAGTGCACCTGTTGATGTACGGAGTCTATTACCATGATGTGGCCATTTTATTTAATGGCCCTCGTGGCCATTGTCTCTACGGTTCGCGTGGTAACTAACGCGAATCCGGTACATGCTTTATTAAGCCTGATCGTATCATTACTTGCAGTCGCAGGCATGTTCCTGATTGTTGGTGCGCCGTTTGCTGGTGCACTGGAAGTGATCGTTTATGCAGGCGCGATCATGGTGTTGTTCGTGTTCGTGGTAATGATGCTGAACCTGGGTGAACAGACCGTTGAACAAGAACGTAAATGGTTGACGTCATCGGCTTGGGCATATCCCGCGTTAATGAGCTTTCTGATCGGTCTGGTGCTGGTATGGGTATTAAATTCTGATTACACACAACCTTCGCTGGTGATGGGTATTGAAATGGTTGGCCCGAAAGCAGTGGGTCAAGCACTCTTTACGCAATACTTGTTGTTGGTTGAAGTTGCCGCGATGTTATTGCTTGCTGCATTAGTAGCTGCATTCCATTTGGGTAAACGTGAACCAGATGCAGAAGAGGAAAAAGAATAATGGGCAACATCCCTTTAGAGCATGGTTTGATCGTTGCATCTATTCTCTTTGCACTGGGTTTTTACGGTGTAATGGTGCGACGCAACCTACTATTTATTTTAATGAGCCTTGAAATCATGATGAATGCTGCTGCTCTGGCATTCGTTTTGGCAGGTAGTGCATGGGCACAGCCAGATGGTCAGATCATGTTTATCCTGATCCTGACACTTGCTGCGGCAGAGGCTTGTATTGGTCTTGCGATCGTCCTTCAGTTCTATCGTCGCTTCCATCACCTGGATGTGGATGCTGCTAGTGAGATGCGCGGATGAGTTATTTATATCTAACAATTTTATTTCCGCTCATTGGTTTTGTCCTGTTAGCGGCGGGGCGCAACAAGCTGCCTGAATCTGTTGCAGCGATTATTGGTGTAGGTTCGGTTGGTCTATCTGCACTGTTTGCACTGATTGCAGGTATGGACTTTGTGAATAATGGCTCACAAGCCACTGTTCAACATCTCTGGACCTGGTTCAGTGTTGGCGGTTTTGCACCGGGTATCAGCTTGCAGCTCGATGGTCTATCTTTATTGATGCTGGGCATGGTCACAGGTGTGGGTTTCTTAATTCACATCTTTGCATCATGGTACATGCGCGGTGAAGAAGACTTTGCTCGTTTCTTCTCTTACTTCAACCTGTTCGTTGCGAGCATGTTGCTGTTGGTACTGGGCGATAACCTGGCGTTATTGTTCCTGGGCTGGGAAGGCGTAGGTCTGTGTTCTTACCTGCTGATTGGTTATTACTACCAGAACCCTGCAAATGGTCTGGCTGCAATCAAGGCATTTACCGTGACCCGTATCGGTGACGTATTCCTGCTGATTGCCATGTTCCTGATCTTCCAGCAATTCGGTACCTTGAACATCCAGTACATTGTTGAAAATGCTGCGACTGTAATGACGCAAAGTTCTTCACTGACGATCTGGACAGCATTGTTATTGTTCTTGGGTGCGGCAGGTAAATCTGCACAGATTCCGTTGCAAACATGGTTAGCCGATGCGATGGCAGGTCCGACACCTGTTTCTGCATTGATCCATGCGGCAACAATGGTAACAGCGGGTGTTTACCTGTGCTGCCGTCTGTTTGCAGTTTTTGAACTTGCGCCAGAAGTAATGGTATTTATCTCGATCACTGGTGCGGTGACATTACTTGTAGCTGGGTTTGCGGCACTGGTTCAAACTGACATTAAACGTATTTTGGCGTACTCAACCATGAGTCAGCTGGGCTATATGTTTATGGCAGTGGGTGCTGAAGCGTATCAGGCTGGTCTGTTTCATATGCTGACCCACGCATTCTTCAAGGCATTATTGTTCTTGTCATCTGGTGCGGTGATTCTGGCTTACCATCACGAACAAAACATCTTCAAGATGGGCGGTTTGTTCTACAAGAACAAATTCCTGTTTGCATGTTTCGCGATTGGTGGTGGTGCATTGGCAGCGATTCCATTCTTAACGATTGGTTTCTTCTCAAAAGATGCAATTCTTGCTGCAGTCTGGACACAAAGTCATATTGCTGGTTTACCAGTGTATAACACGCTGTACTGGGTAGGTGTTGCAGGTGCTTTCTTAACCTCTATTTATACATTCCGTTTAATCTGGGTTGTATTCTTCGGCAAAGAAAACACGCCTTATCATGAAATCAAAGGTGCAACTTACTGGGCGCCACTTGCGATTCTTGCTGTACTTTCAACAGGTCTGGCAATTGTCCTAAAAGCACCGGTAATGAGTATTCTGGATGCTGCACAAATTCCAGCCTTCATTATTCCTGAAGCGCTTGAAGCAGGTGCACATGGTGCGGAATATATCGCAATCGCTGTCGCTTTGACGGGTCTTGCGGTGGGCGTGGTACTGTTCGCTTTTGCTTACAATGCGGTAAAACGTTTTGCAGCCACTTCTGTGGGTGCTGGCCTGGTGAACATTTGCCGAAATGCACTTGGTTTCGACACGCTATATGACCTCATTTTCGTGAAGCCTTATCTGTTCTTCGCTAAGCTGTTCGGTCGTGATCCAATTGATGGTTTATGGCTGGTACTTCCTGCACTGGTCAAAAGTGGTCACAACTTTACAAGTTCACGTCAAACCGGCTTAGTGCGTGAATATGCATCTAGTATGGGGCTCGGTGTCGTTGTCCTACTGATGATCTTGATCGTGATTCAGGTCGTGGGGAAATAAAATGGAAGCTCCAAACAATATTATTTTGCCGGCTCTGATCCTCATTCCGTTCATTGCAGGTTTCATATGCTGGTTGGTCGATAAACTTGACCAACACTTGCCGCGTTATATCGCGCTGATCGGTATGCTGGTGACCTTGGTCTTGACCATCGTCCTTTGGCAGACTGGTACTTATAACTATGAATTAGGCGGTGCTACACCTTCGTGGGCTGCCGAATTCAAATTGCCTTGGATTCAAACCCTCGGTATTAATATTCACCTTGCGGTGGATGGTTTATCACTTCTTATGGTTGGCTTGACTGCACTCTTAGGTGTGTTGGCAGTAGGCTGTTCATGGGGCGAGATTCAAAAGAACGTTGGTTTCTTCCACTTGAACCTTTTATGGTCTCTGGGTGGTGTAATCGGTGTGTTCCTGGCGATTGACCTGTTCCTGTTCTTCTTCTTCTGGGAGATGATGCTGGTGCCGATCTACTTCCTGATTGCCCTTTGGGGTCATAAAGGGGCAGAAGGCAAGTCGCGCGTTTATGCGGCAACCAAGTTCTTCATCTACACGCAGGTTGCAGGTTTAGTCATGCTGATTGGTATCCTTGGTCTGGTGACTGTAGGCTATACCATGACTGGCGAAATCCGTTTCGACTACAACTATTTATTAGGTGTAGCGAATACGCTTGATGCTCAGGCTCCAGCAGTTGCTTATGCATTCATGATCTGTTTATTCATCGGTTTTGCGGTAAAACTTCCAGTTTTCCCATTACACGGCTGGTTACCAGATGCGCATGCGCAAGCACCCACTGCGGGTTCTGTCGATCTTGCTGGTATCTTGATTAAGACAGCTGCATACGGTCTGCTTCGTTTTGTGATTCCATTCTTCCCGGCGGCTTCTGCGCAGTTTGCAGACTTCGCGATCATTCTCGGTTTAATTGGTATCTTTTACGGTGCCTGGTGTGCTTTCCAGCAAACCGATATGAAACGCCTGTTGGCCTATACCTCTATTTCACATATGGGCTTTGTTTTACTTGCGATCTACGCAGGTAACATCCTGACCTTCCAGGGTCTGATGATCATGATGTTGGCACATGGTATTTCATCTGCTGCACTGTTCATTATGTGTGGTCAGGTATACGAGCGTGTGCATACGCGTGACATGCGTTTGATGGGCGGTATGCGTGGTCAGTTCCCGTATCTTGCATTCTTCCTGATGTTTTTTGTCGCGGCGCTTGTCGGTATTCCAGGTCTGGGTAACTTCATTGGTGAGTTCCTGATCCTGATGGGTGCTTATGCACAATTCCCGGCATTTACTATTCTTGCAGCAATCAGCTTGGTATTTGCGGGTCTGTACGGTCTGATCCTGATTCACAAAACCTTGTTTGGTGTGCCAAATGAAGAGCAGAAACAGCACTATACAAATCCGTTAAAAGATCTGAATGCACGTGAAATCGCATTATTGTTGATCTGTGCGTTTAGTCTACTTTGGCTTGGTCTATACCCACAAAGCTTCCTTGATGTGTCTAACTCAAGCATGGCGTGGTTAGCGAATAGCTACCTTCCAGTTCAAGAAGTGGTTGAAGTTGCTGATCAAGTAACGACTCAACTTGAAAATGTGGAGATCCAATAAGCCATGAACTTCACAATGTCTTTTTCCGAGCTTATGCCTCTAGCACCTGTGATGATCGTGTCGTTAACTGCGATCGTCGTGATGTTGCTGACTGCAATCAAGCGTAACCATAACCTGGTGGCTACCACCACGGTGATTGGTTTAAACCTTGCTGCGTTTTATATCATTTTCGTTCTGTTGGCAGGCGCATTTGCCCCTGCGAACGTAATGAATCTGTTCATCGTAGATCCATTTACGATGCTGTACCAGTTTGTGATCCTGATTGCTGCACTCGCATGTAGCACCTTGTCACACGCGTATATCGAAACTTATAAAGATAACCGTGAAGAGCTGTATATCTTGATGTTGATATCCGTTGCGGGTGCAATGTTAATGGTGGCAAGCTCACACTATGCATCATTCTTCATTAGCCTTGAGTTGATGTCGATTCCTGTCTATGGCTTATTGGCATATACACATCAACGTTCTCAATCGCTTGAAGCGGGTGTGAAATATCTGGTGCTTTCAGCAACTGCGTCTGCAATGCTATTGATGGGTATGGCATATATTTATGCTTATACTGGTAGCTTAAGTTTCGTTGCAGAACCGGGCAAACTGTTCACTGTATTCAGTCAACCGGCAGTGGTGATTGGTCTGGCATTAATTATATTTGCCGTGGCATTTAAATTATCGCTTGCACCATTCCACAAATGGACACCAGACGTATACGCTGGTGCGCCAGCGCCAATCGCGACTTTCCTTGCGACTGTTGCGAAAGTGGCGATGATCGGTCTGTTTGTTCGTTATGTTTTGTCTTCAGGTTTAATCCTGGCAGACAGCTTCGTAACCATCATTTCGATTATTGCGGTACTGTCTATTCTTGCAGGTAACTTGCTGGCGGTTCGTCAGGTGAACTTGAAACGTATCCTGGCATACTCTTCAATTGCACACTTTGGTTATGTGCTGGTTGCCATCGTCAGTTCACGTAATACTGACTTCTTGCAGGTTCAAGGTTTCGCGACTTTTGAAAGTGTAAACGTCTACGTGATTACCTATGTATTAACGACGATCGGTGCATTCGGTGTCGTTACGCTAATGTCTAGTCCGTATAACAATACTGACGAAGCAGCGAGTCTGGCTGAATACCGCGGTCTGTTCTGGCGCCGTCCAGTATTGACTGCTGTTTTAACGGTGATGATGCTGTCACTTGCAGGTATCCCTTTAACTGCCGGCTTTATCGGTAAGTTCCTGGTGATTAAAACTGCGGTTGCAGGTGAAGCCTGGTTCCTGACTGCAATGGTTATCCTGGGTTCTGGTATCGGTTTGTACTATTACCTGCGTGTGATGGTCGTGCTTTACATGACACCACCTGAAACACCACGTCTAGATGCGGTGAATCATTGGGGTCAAAAAGTCGGCGGTATCATGGTGCTGCTTGCTGCGCTTGCGGTACTGGTGATTGGTGTCTATCCAGATCCAGTGATTGCAGTGTCTAAATTTGCGTTCTTCGCGATATCACCTGAATTGCAACAGTTCATTTTCACTTTGGTTCAAAGTGGTTTTAACTAATATCTGCAAAGATTAATGTTATTACAAAAAAGCCTCCATGATTGGGGGCTTTTTTATTTATACAAATCAAGAAAAGCCATTATAATAGCGGAAATTTATCTTTAACCTTTTAGGTGTTCTCCCGTGGCAATCCATGAAATCCGTCATCCTCTCATCCGACATAAGCTCGGTTTACTCCGTCGTGCAGATATCAGTACTAAGAACTTCCGTGAGTTAGCTCAAGAAGTGACCATGCTTCTGACTTATGAAGCGACTAAAGACTTGCCAATGGTTGAACATGACATTAACGGCTGGAATGGGGCTGTAACGGTTGACCGTATTGCGGGTAAAAAAATCACGGTTGTGCCGATTCTGCGTGCCGGTATTGGGATGCTCGATGGTTTCTTAAACCTGATCCCAAGTGCAAAAGTATCTGTACTTGGTTTAGAGCGTGATGAAGAAACGCTGGAAGCACGTACTTACTATAAAAAACTGGTTCCAGACGTACAAAATCGTATTGCGATGATCATTGATCCAATGTTGGCGACAGGTTCTTCTCTGGTAGCGGCAATTGATGTGCTGAAAGCCAGCGGCTGTAAAGACATTCGTGTCATGGTGCTGGTTGCTGCGCCGGAAGGGATTAAACGTGTAGAAGCTGCACATCCGGATGTCATTATGTTTACTGCAGCAATTGACAGCGGTTTAAATGAAAATGGTTATATCGTTCCGGGTCTTGGCGATGCTGGCGATAAAATCTTTGGTTCAGTTCAAAAAGACTAATTTTTGAATATGATGAAAAAAGGGGCTACTACAGCCTCTTTTTTATATAATGTAGACAGGGCATTTTCAGGATAGGACAACACAGCATGAAAGATGAATTATACCAGGGTAAAATCAAACAGTACGACCCTGCCAAAGGTTTCGGTTTTATTGGCTGCGCTGAGGGAGATGTCTTCTTCCATATTTCAGACTTCCCAGCGGCGGAAGGCGAGCCAAAGCGCAATGAACGCGTGAAATTTAATGTTGTTGAAAATGGCGATAGATATAAAGCGATTAAGATCGAACGTGTCGAAGACAAATCAAAGAAAGCTAAAAAATCTAAGGTCGCTGCACATAACCAATCAATTACTTCAGCCTTATTATCAAATCTTAAGCGCTAATCTACGAAGAGTAAGACTAAATAAAGAGGCATTTGTGCCTCTTTATTTATATAAGAATTTATCGGCTGCGAGTATAAATCAGGCTTTGTAACCTAAAGCTTGTGTTTCGTTACGTAAACAATAAAACTTCCACCAAAGCTCTACAATCATCTCCATTTCTTCTCACTTAAAATACATTCATTGATTTATAGAGAGAAATGTCATGTTTAGGAATGGAAAAATTAAAGCCTACGATTTTGAACGTGCTATGGGTGTTCTAGAACTGACAGAAGAAGCTCACCAGTTAAGTTTCAAGTTGCAAGATCTGCCTTCGCCTGAAATTGAACCGCAAATTGGAGAGCGGCTTAAATTTAGAATCATTCCCGAACAAGGTGGCATGAAATTAGAAAATATGGTGCGCCTGGATATTAAAGTGCAAGATGAGTTTGTGTCAGATGTTATCGCCTTAGAATCCTTGGCACCTACAGTACCTGTTCCGGTACGTAATTCAATTTTCTTTAGTCCAACGCTGTGGCTGGCCTTGGTATCAGCAGCTGGCTTTATGATTTTTGGCGAAGTATAAATTTAAACCAGAACATATTTATTTTCTATTTTTAACTCGGGGTTTTATCTATTCTTCAATTGTAAAAGGCACCTTTGCGGTGCTTTTTTGTTTCAGCATCAAAAAAATCAAGAAAGCTTTATAGTCTCTTTTTCATTATAATTATTAAAAATATCAAAGATAAGAGTGAATTATGTTTCAAGAGGGGGGAAATCAAAACTTATCACGAAGAGCGTGGCTTTGGTTTTATTCAAATCGAAGGGGAATCTAAAGATTTATTTTTTCATATCATAGATTTTCCCAATAAAAATATTCCGCCAAAGATTGGGGAAAAATTAAAGTTTTTGATTGTGGAAGATAAGGGAAAGTTTAAGGCAGAACATATTGTTCGGCTGGATGTTAAAGCAACGGTGCCTGTTGCACATAATACTAATCTATATGGAGCTCCTGAAGTTCAGACTTCTCCACGTTATGAAAAGGCAAAATCATCAACTACATCAAAAATAATCCCAATATCGGGATTAATTATTATTGTGATCCTTGGTGGTCTTGTTTATAACAAATACCAAAGCTACCAAGTTCAAAAACAGCAGAAGCTTGAAGAATTGATGGTAGAGCAGCAACGAATTGTAGCTGATCAGCGAACGGCACAAGGTGATTTACCTATGGAGGGATTATCTGAGCAGGGTAGGAAGAATCTAGAAAATCGTGGCACTGAGTTACGAAGCCAAAGATACACCGTTAATTCGGAAAATTCAGAGATGGCTTCGCAATCTATATCTCAATTCAAATGTGATGGTCGAGAACACTGTAGCCAAATGGGTTCTTACGAAGAGGCTTTATTTTTTATTCGTAACTGTCCAAATACTAAGATGGATGGTGATGGCGACGGTATCCCGTGCGAAAGCCAATTTTAATCAATAATAAAAAAGCACCTTAAGGTGCTTTTCATATTTTAGCCTTCACAAAAATTCATAAAGGCTCTCAGACCTGGACCCTGATATTTCTGGCGATGCACCAGCATAAATAGAGGACGGGTCAGCGACCAGAATGGCGTATCCAGAATCACCAGTTGGTCTTTTTCGCGTAAAGGCTCAATCGCAAGTTTTGAAATACAGGACAGTCCGATTCCACCCGCTACGATTTTTAAAATCGCTTCATTATGACCGAGTGTTAGACGGATATTGGCATCCGGCACATCTTTTAAAATGGCATTGTCAAATACTTCACGCGTGCCTGAACCTTCTTCACGCAAAATCCATTCAACCGATTTGAAGTCTTCAGCAGTCAGTTCACGGTTTAATTGCGCGAGTGGATGATCCGGGGCACAGCATACCGCCAGCTCATCATCACGCCAGTGGATACATTGCAATTGTGGCAGATGACAAGAGCCTTCAATTAAAGCGAGGTCTAACTGGAATTGGCTTACAGCTTCAATCATTTGACGGGTATTGCCGACTTGAAGCTGTAAATGTGCCTGAGGTCGAATCTTTAAAAAATCTGCCATCAGATCAGGGATTAAGTAATCCGAAATTGTCAGGGTTGCACCTAAGCGTAAATCGATACTTTGCAGTTCGCCTTTAGCAATTTGCTCAAAAGACTCACAGCGACCCAAAATTTCTAGTGCTTGAGGGAGAAGAAAACGCCCTAGATCATTGAGCTGTAAACGTTTGCCTAAACGGTCAAACAGTGGGGCACCCAGACCATCTTCCAGATCTGCTAAAGCCATACTCGCCGCACTTTGTGTAAGCTTGACGGCATCACTGGCCTTCGTTACGGTACCCTCTTGTGCCACTGCTACAAAAACAGCCAATTGGCGTAAAGTCATGCGCATGAATAGAGCCTTAACATTTAAAAAATATTAATAAATTATGTTGCCATGCTACCATGAGCGTAGTCTTTCATGCCACGTTGAAATCATGTCAATTGAAAAATTTACCCGAGAAAAAGTTTTATCTGTACACCGTTGGACCAATACCTTATTTAGTTTTACCATGACACGCCCGGCACATTTTAAATTCACTGCAGGGCAGTTTGCGCGTATTGGTTTGCAAGTGGGAGATGAACTGGTGGTTCGTGCCTATTCGGTGGTGTCATCTCCTTTTGATGAAATTCTGGAGTTTTTCTCGATTGTCGTTCCAGAAGGTAAATTTACCTCCAATTTACAGCACCTAAAAGTAGGGGATGAGCTGTTTCTGGAAAAAATTCCTTATGGTTATCTGACTCTGGCACGTTATCAATTACCTTTACCTAAAGACCTATGGTTACTGGGTACCGGCACGGGTCTGGCACCGTTTATTTGCATGTTGCAAGACTTTGAAACCTGGAGCAAATACGAAAAAATCAATCTGGTTTATAGTGTTCGTACCCGGGCTGAACTTGCTTATGTAGACCGGATTCAGGAAATCGCCGAGACCTTTGGCGAAGGGCATAGCGGTTTTAAATTTATCCCGATTATTACCCGTGAACCCAATGCACCCTTGCATGACCGTTTACCGGTGCTGATTGCCAATGGCGAGCTGGAAAAAGTGGCCGGTCTCACACTTAATCCGGAAACGACCCATGTCATGCTTTGCGGTAATCCGGATATGGTCGATGACACCAAAGAAGCCTTAAAAGCCCGTGGTTTGACCATGAACCGTCGTGGTGAAGGGAATATTGCGGTAGAAAATTATTGGTAAGCTTGAAAGACTTATGCTCAAAAGCTCATCCTTGGATGAGCTTTTTTATATAAAACATGAGTAACGAAAGCTTAGTGCAGAATCTTGTTCAGGAATTGCTGGGCACGCTCACCACGAGTGGTATTGAAGAAATCGTCTTTACTGCAATCTTCCACAATTATTCCCTGATCCATAAAGATGACCCGGTTGGCGACTTGTCGGGCAAAACCCATTTCATGTGTGACACACATCATGGTCATGCCTTCTTTGGCCAGTCCCACCATGACATCGAGCACTTCATTAATCATTTCAGGATCAAGGGCCGAAGTCGGCTCATCAAACAACATTGCAATCGGATCCATACTCAGCGCACGGGCAATCGCAACACGTTGCTGTTGCCCGCCAGAAAGTTGTGCCGGGAATTTATTGGCCTGTGCACTTAAGCCGACCCGATCAAGATAAGCAAGCCCTTTCTGTTTGGCTTCGGCTTCAGAACGCCCCAATACTTTGATCTGGGCAATGGTCAGGTTTTCGGTAATGCTAAGATGTGGAAATAGCTCAAAATGCTGAAATACCATACCAACACGACTACGCAATTTATTTAAATTGGTTTTCGGATCATTAATTTTAATCCCATCGACCAAAATATTACCTTGCTGAACAGGTTCCAGACCATTGACGGTTTTAATCAGGGTCGATTTCCCTGAACCAGAAGGACCACAAACCACGACCACTTCACCTTGCCGAATCTGTGTGGTGCAGTCGGTCAGTACCTGAAAATCCTTATACCATTTACTGACATGCTGGAGGTCAATCATGATTTTTCCTTCGCTCATACACTTAACCTCTGCTGTAATTTTTTAACAATATACGTGGCAATCATACTGATGGTGAAATACACCAAACCGGCAAAAAGAATATATTGGGTGAGTAAACCCATCAGGTCGCCACGTACATAATTGGTCCGGAAAAAGTCCAAAAGGCCAATCGCATAGACCATGGTGGAATCCTGAAACAAAATAATGGTCTGTTGTAATAACAGAGGTGTCATCTTGCGAAAAGCCTGAGGCAATATAATCAGACGCATGGATTGACTATAGCTCATACCCAGGGCATAGGCCGCATCCGTTTGCCCCTTGGGAATAGACTGAATCCCGGCACGGACAATTTCGGAAAAATAAGCAGCCTCAAACAGCATAAAGGCCACAATACTGGACACCAGTGCCGTATCCATGGTCAGGTATTTTCCGGTTAGCCCGGTATAGATAAAGGGTACAGCGAAGTAGAACCACATCAGGACCAGCAGCAGGGGAATCGAACGGAACAGGTTGACATAGCCCTTGGCAATCCAGTTAAACACCCGAATTGAAGACAGCCGCATTAATGCCAATAATGTGCCAATAAAGACCCCGCCAATGGTGGCAAAACATAAGACTTTTAAGGTGATGCTCAGACCATGCCACAGGGCAGGTGCGGATAACTGTAAATCCTGAAAAAATGCAGTAAACCATTCCATTATTTTGTCCCCGCAATCAGACCAGGCACCTGGAAGCGTCTTTCCAGGAAGCTCATCAAGCCAATCAGGCAGACATTGATCAGGATAAAAATCAGGGTGACGTAGGTGTAGATCTCAATCGTATTTTGCGTATATTCACTGATAGTTTTCATCTGGGAAATGAGCTCTGCAACCCCGACCAGTGAGGCCACCGAAGTATTCTTGACGCAATTGGTCAGTTCAGAACTGAGCGGAGGTAAGATTATGCGGAAAGACTGCGGTAAAATCACATAGCGATATAATTGTGCGGTGCTAAAACCCATAGCATAGCCGGCATTAATCTGTCCGGGTGGAATAGCTTCAATCCCGGTACGCACCTGTTCACAAACCCGCGCTGCGGTAAACAGTCCTAAACCGATACTGGCTGACATCAGCGCAGTGGTATTCGCTCCCAGATCATTGATCCACCAGCTTTGAATGCTGTTCGGCAAAAAGTTGGGAACCACATAGAACCAGATGAATAGTTGGATCAGTAAAGGCACATTCCGAAAAATGGTGACGTAGGTGGTTCCAATCGCCCGGGCAGTTGGGCTGGGCAAGGTTCGCATGATGCCCAGCAGACTACCCAGAAGCATGGCAATTGACCAGGCTACAATCGCAATTACGGCTAACCAGCCGAGGCCAGTCATGATCCAGCTTAGATAGGTGCTATCTCCAATCCCGGTTGGTTGTAATAAGACACCCCAATTCCAGCTGTAATTCATGATCACTCCAAAATGAGCTTAAACAGGTCATGCTTAAGCAGATGATTAAGGTTCAGAGTCTATTGATCGCGGTCATGCGGGTTACTGATCAGGGCTTTCAAGTCATCAGACATGGTAAAGTTCAGGTTGATATTTTTCGGTGGAATTGGCATAAGGAACCATTTCTGATACATGCTGTTAATTTCACCGGAGCTGTAGGTGGCTTTAATCGCATCATCTACCACCTGCTTAAATTCAGGGTCTCCCTTACGCAACATACAGCCATAGATTTCATTGATTGGCGCTATACCCACAATGTGCCATTGTTCCGGATTTTTAGCCTTGGATTTTTCTCCCGCCAGCAAAATGTCATCCATCATAAAGGCAGCGGCACGGCCACTTTGCAGCATTAAAAAGGATTCTGCATGGTCTTTGGCAGAAATAATTTCGCCAATACCCAATTCTTTTTCATGCTGACGAAGGTAGCGTTCAGATGTGGTGCCGGCAGTGGTGACCACCTTTTTGCCTTTCAGATCACTAAAATCTTTAATACCAGAATTGGTAGCGGTTAACAGACGGGAACCCACTTTAAAAAAGCCAATAGAGAAATCGACCTGTTGCTGACGCTCTTTGTTGTTAGTCGTCGAACCACATTCCAGATCAACTGTACCGTTGGAAACCAGGGGAATCCGATTCTGGCTGGTCACCAGGTTATAGCGGATTTTTAAATCAGGCAGATTCAGCTTCTGTTTGACGGCTTCGACCACTTTCAGTTGCAGATCATGGGCATAACCGACCGGCTGATTCGGATTGTCAGCGATATAAGAAAATGGAATCGAAGAGTCACGATAACCTAATACGATCGTGCCAGACTGTTTGATTTTATTGAGTGTGCCAGAAGTGCTCTCGCTGCCTGACTGATTGCTTGGTGCCTGATTATCACTACAGGCACTCAGTCCCAAGGTCAGGGCGCTGGCACATAGCAGCGTAGCGAATTGAGTCTTTGATTTCATCGTGAAACTCCATTTTTCATTTTCAATTATTATGATTACGCCAGTTTTAGGGCTGTGCTGAGACGATATTTTGATTATTGCTATAAAGTCTAATTGTTCGTTTATATTCATCTTAGTTGATCATTTCAACATGACTCAAGCTAAATTTATTGCTGAAATGTTACTGAATCTAAAAAGGAAATCTGCTGGAGGCTAAAAAGGTATGCATATAAATAAAGAAATCGAAGCAAAAAGAATAAAAAGAAAAAGTCATAAAAAAACCTCCGAAACGGAGGTTTTTTTATCGATTCAAGCTTAATGCACAAACATATCCATCGATTCACGGATTTCCTGAATAGCGGTTTCGATATCGGAGCTGAGCCAAGTCGGTTCAAAAAATCCGGCATAGTGCTCAATACGGTCTGCAGGCACCACGAGGCGGACCGGACAGTCTTCTTCCAGTAAGCGCCATGGAATGATCGGCACTTCATTATCCAGCCATGCCGTGACATCCCGAATATCGATAATCATCGCATTGACACAGTCCGGAAAAGGCATCACGGAAAATTCTTCGGTACGACGACGGAAGTATTCCAGATCCTGCCAGCGAAGCAGAAAGCTTGGCTTGCTGAATTCAATGATTCCAATCAGATGCTGATCACGGCTGTAGTGCAGCGTACATTGATGTGTGACGTCAGTATCAAGATCAAGCGATACACTTTGTTGACGATACGCCATATAACTCGGGTGTATAAATGAGGAGGTGGATGATTATAACGCATTTCGTATCTGAAAGGCAGCGTCTCGACTGTCTTCACTGCAGCCTCCGGAACTGGTACGGCTTATGCATGTCTTCAGGGAACAACGATAAAAACAAAGAGGTTGCTATGTCAGAGTCAAAGAGCGTGATAGATACCAGTGTGACTGAAACAGCAGGACAAGAAGATTATTTTGCCTTGCGCCACCTCAAGAAAGGCGCTGTGGGTTGGCTGCTTCTTGTCGGTCTGGGGGTGGCTTATGTGATTTCCGGTGATTTTGCCGGCTGGAATTTTGGTCTGGCGCAGGCGGGCTGGGGAGGCATGTTTATTGCAACCATTGTGGTGGCAATTATGTATCTGTGTATGTGTCTGGCCATGTCCGAAATGTCGACCATGCTGCCCACAGCGGGCGGGGGTTACAGTTTTGCTCGTACTGCTTTTGGCCCCTTTGGCGGCTATCTGACCGGAAGTGCCATCCTGATAGAGTATGCCATCGCACCGGCAGCGATTGCCTGTTTCATTGGTGCCTATTGCGAAGCCCTGTTTGGAATTGGCGGCTGGATCATTTACCTGGTGAGCTATCTGGTCTTTATGGGCCTGCATCTGAAAGGTGCTGGTGAAGCCCTCAAGATCATGTTTGTGATTACCGCAATTGCTGCAGTTGCCTTGATGGTGTTTATCTTTGGCATGTTGCCGCATTTTAATAGTGCAAATCTGTTTGATATTGCTGTCAGTACTGAAGCTGCGGGTGCCAGCAGTTTCCTGCCATTGGGTTATCTGGGTATTTGGGCAGCAGTCCCGTATGCAATCTGGTTCTTTTTAGCGGTTGAAGGTGTGCCGCTGGCAGCCGAGGAAGCCAAAGAGCCGGCTAAATCCTTGCCGCGAGGCCTGATTGGTTCCATGCTGATCTTGGCATTCTTTGCTCTGAGTATTTTGTTGCTTGGTCCGGGTGCAGCAGGTGCAGACACGCTTAAGGATTCTGGTGCACCGCTGGTGGATGCCTTGGTCGCCGTCTATGGTGCCAATACCTGGATGGCAAGCTTTGTCAATTTTGTCGGGCTGGCTGGCCTGATTGCCAGTTTCTTCTCGATTATTTATGCCTATTCCCGCCAGATATTTGCCCTTTCACGTGCCGGTTATTTACCGAAAAAACTGTCCTTGACCAACAGCAATCATGCCCCTTATTTGGCCATCATTATTCCCGGGATTATCGGATTCCTGCTGTCCCTTTCTGGTGAAGGCGATTTGCTGATTCTGATGGCGGTCTTTGGTGCCACCATTTCCTATGTCTTGATGATGATGTCATACATCAAACTGAAACTGTCTCGGCCGAATCTGGCACGTCCTTATAAAGCCCCGGGCGGTATTGTCACTGCATCGATTGCTTTAGTGCTTGCAGCTATTGCAGTAGTCGCAGGCTTCCTGGTCGATCCAAAAGTCTGGTTGATGGCAGCAGCTATTTATGTGGCACTTATTGTCTATTTCTTGGTATATAGCCGTCATCATCTGGTGGCTGGCACACCGGAAGAGGAATTTGCCCGCATTGAAGCGGCAGAAAAGGAATTGAAATAAACCCATCAGCAGGGAGCACACGCTTATGTTGTATCAGATCAATGTGGCCAATCAGCATTATATCTTTAATGATTTAAAAACCTTATTGGCCAAGGCCACGCCTGAACGTTCTGGTGATCAGCTGGCAGGGATTGCAGCCGTAGATGCAACCGAGCGTGTGGCTGCACAAATGTGTCTGGCAAACGTCCCCTTACAGCAGTTTTTGCATGAAGCGGTAATTCCCTACGAGGAGGATGAAATCACCCGCCTGATTATGGATGAACATGATGCCGAGGCTTTTTATCCGATCTCGCATTTTACTGTCGGAGATTTTCGTAATTGGCTGCTAAGTGCGGATGCTACTACAGAAAAAATTACGGCCTTAAAAATGGGCATGATTCCGGAAATGGTAGCGGCTGTCAGCAAAATCATGCGTAATCAGGATCTGATTCTGGTGGCGAAAAAATGCCGCGTAGTGACCAGGTTCAGAAACACCCTGGGTCTGGAAGGTCGTCTGTCGACACGCTTACAGCCGAATCATCCGACTGACGACTTGATGGGAATCTCTGCGTCCATTCTGGATGGACTGATGTACGGAAATGGAGATGCGGTCATCGGGATCAATCCTGCAACAGATAATTTGCAGACTTTGACTGAACTGCTCAAACTGCTTGATCACGTCATTCAGGAATATGAGATTCCAACCCAGTCTTGTGTTTTGACCCATATTACTTCCGGCATTCAGCTGGCAAATAAAAATGTCCCGATTGATCTGATGTTTCAGTCCATCGCAGGAACTGAAAAAGCCAATACCGGTTTCGGCATTAATCTCGAACTTTTACAAGAAGGCTATGAAGCCACTTTAAGCCTGAAACGCGGCACAATGGGTCAAAACGTGATGTATTTTGAAACAGGACAGGGCAGTGCGCTATCTAGCAATGGTCATCATGGCGTTGATCAGCAAACTCTGGAAGCGCGTACCTATGCCGTGGCTAGAAAGTTTAATCCCTTGCTGGTCAATACCGTGGTGGGCTTTATCGGGCCGGAATATCTGTATAACGGCAAGCAGATTATCCGTGCAGGATTAGAGGATCATTTCTGTGGCAAGCTGCTCGGCGTGCCAATGGGCTGTGATATCTGCTATACCAACCATGCCGATGCCGATCAGGACGATATGGATGTACTGTTGACCTTGCTTGCCAATGCCGGACTGAATTTTATGATGGGGATTCCCGGTTCAGATGATGTGATGCTGAACTATCAGACCACTTCCTTTCATGATGCTCTCTACATCCGGCAGTTACTCGGCTTGAAACCGGCACCAGAATTTGGCCACTGGCTAGAGCGGCAAGGCATTTTGGCTCAACATTCCAACCAGCTGCACTGGCCGACCGAGCTGCCAAAGCAGTTTTCACGTCTGATCTTGTCTTAAGGAGCTGCTATGAAACTGATTGCTGATGCGAAATTCGAGTCTCAATTGCAAGATAATCCCTGGGAAAAGTTGAAGGCCTTTACCGATGCGCGGATTGCCTTAGGGCGGGCCGGAGGCAGCTTGCCGACTCGACCGAGTCTGGAATTTCAGCTGGCACATGCCCAAGCCAAAGATGCGGTACTGAAGCCACTTGATGTTGCATCCTTAACAGCTGACTTGAGTAAAACCGGGCTGCCCATGCTGGAAATTGAAAGTCAGGCGCTAGAGAAAAACCTTTATCTTAAACGTCCTGATCTGGGGCGTGTTCTTTCAGAGCAGTCCAGAACCATGTTGCAGCAATACCGAGCCGAACATCAGGAACATTGGGATGTCGCTATCGTTCTAGGAGATGGGTTATCGGCACGTGCCATTGAGGAAAATAGCCCGCATTTTATTCCGGCGTTGCTGGAGGCTTGCAAAGAACAAGGCTGGAAAGTTGCCCCCTTGGTGATTGCCCGCGGTAGTCGTGTGGCACTGGGTGATGAAGTTGCAGAAATTCTACGGACTAAAATGCTGGTCATGCTGATTGGTGAACGGCCAGGTTTGAGTTCACCGGACAGTATGGGAATTTACTATACTTATAATGCTTTTAGGGGCTGTCATGATGCCTTACGCAACTGTATTTCCAATGTACGGCCTGCAGGCTTAGCCTATCTGCTTGCCATCCGGCGACTGGTGGAACTGATGCGTAAATCCTGCGAGTTACAGTTTTCCGGGGTGCAACTGAAAGATGAATATGAAACCCCAGTCGACGTGCAACATCCCCCGGCCAAACGGCTATTTTAGATTGGCATTGCCCACAGACTTCTGATGGATTAGTGACTTACATCCCGTCACCATCTCACCATGTTTTGTCACAGAAGCGCTATTCACAGCTTGTTATTCTAAAAATCTACTTATGAATAACAAAGAGTGAGGATGGTGATGGTCGATGATTTCAATAAAAAACCACCTTTAAATCATCAGGCAGAAGTGACGCAGAAGAAGCGTATTCCTGTTTATATCTTGATTTTGGTCGGTATTTTTTTACTCGCACTACTTTTCTATATGTTTACTGACATGAAGCCAGATGCGAGTGATGCTCCTGCGGGACATCCAAATCCGAATGTGCAGCCTGCTACCCCAAATAATTCGACCCCAGTCGGTGAGCCTACACAAGGCACTGCCACTATGAGTGATGGAACGGAAGCAACCGCGACTGATGCCACAGAAGCAACTGCAACCGCGACTGATGGACAGGCGACTCGATAACTGAAAATACTTGAAAAGCTCTAGTGAACCACTGGGGCTTTTTTGCAATGGATAATGGATAGTGATGTTTTAAGGTAGTGCCATCTACCTGGCTTGAGTCTGAAAACATCAAATCTTAATGTGAATCCGGAAGAAGAAGGGGCTGATTATTTCAGGGATATGCCTCCGATTTCAGATAAATAGCTTAATAACAAGAGGGTAGAACAACATGAATGATTATATGAGAAGCCCGCGTGGTGGCTTCGATGCCGTGTACTACTGGGATCAGTTTTATCCCATTCTTAGTGCAATTATCATATTAGTAATTGGCTGGATCATTGCGTTACTGATTTCGGCAGGCGTTAAAAAGCTCTTGCAGAAGCTGGGAACCAATACACATTTAAATACGGCGACAGGCCATCACTCCAATGTGGAAAGCATTATCGCCCGTGTCGTATTCTGGATTATTCTGATTATTGCTGTAATTGGTGCGCTGAACGTACTCAATCTTACCAGTGTCAGCGGTCCGTTCAGTAATATGATCCAGCAGTTCCTGTTATTTATCCCACAGTTACTAGGTGCAATTGCAATTGGATTCATAGGTTGGATTGTAGCCAATCTGGTCAAGATAGGGCTACAAAAGCTGCTTGACCGAACGCAACTGGATGAAAAGCTCAGTGCTGAAGTCGGCGTCAGTCCAATCAGCCAAAACATCAGTGAAATTGCTTACTGGTTAATTTTATTGCTGTTCTTGCCAATCGTGCTATCTATTTTGGGTCTCAACGGGTTGTTGGTACCGGTTGAAAGCATGCTGACCGATGTTGTAAGTTACTTACCAAATATCTTTATTGCTGCAGTCATCATTTTTGTGGGTTATATCCTGGCGAAAATTTTGCGCGGTATTGTGGAAGGACTGGTAAATAGCCTGAATCTACAGCATCAGGCTGAAAAAGTGGGGGTCTTCAAAAACTCGAATATAGCTCAGGTGATTGGTTCATTCATCTTCGCCGTTGTGATCATTACTGCACTAATCATTGCATTTGAAGCATTGGGTATCAATGCTATTTCTGAGCCGGCTACAGCTATGCTGTATGAAATCATGAATGCCATTCCGAATATCATCGCTGCTGCGTTGATTCTGATTCTGGCTTATGTGGTTTCTAAACTGGTAGCTCGTCTGGTTGTTGATATAATTGCCGGTACAGGTGTTGATGAAATTCCTGTAAAACTCGATGTTCAACGCTTTTTAGGAAAAACTAAACTTTCAAGTGTAGTGGGTTTCCTGATCGTGTTCTTCACCATGCTATTTGCGGTGTCTGAAGCAGCTAACCGCCTTGGCTTTGACCAGATTAGTGGCCTGATTGCAATGTTCATCTACTTCGGTGCCAACATCCTGCTTGGTGCGGTGATTCTGGTCATCGGTTTCTGGCTGGCAAATGTCGTTGCGAATATCGTACAACGTGGTGAATATAACACCTCACGCTGGTTAGCAAATCTGGTTCGTGTCCTGATCATGGGTCTGGTCGTGGCTATGGGTCTGCGTGCCATGGGCATTGCCGATTCGATTGTTAACCTGGCATTTGGCTTGACTCTGGGTGCTGTAGCAGTGGCATTTGCCTTGGCTTTCGGTCTGGGTGGTCGTCAACCTGCAGAGCGTGTACTCACAGATTTGATTGATAAAGCCAAACGAGAAGCCAAAGAACCAAATCCGTTCAAAGAAAAAGCTGAAAATAGCATGTTTTCAGGATTAGGAGCCAAGACCAGCAGTCAAGGTACGAGCACAACAGACATGGCAGGTACTACAGGTGCGGCAATGGGTACTACCCATTCTTCAAGTACACATTTAGGAGCAGGCAGCGTGCCAAATCAAGATTCAGACAATAGTACGCCTGTGAGTACGGACTTATCTCATACTACACCGGCAATCCTCACAACTGCACCGCAGGATGATAAATCCTTAGGGATTGATCCGGTCAATCCGGACGCAGATAAAACCGGACCGGATTCAGTAAAAGTCGATCCGACTCATCCACCAGCCAATAATCCATTCGGTTCAACTGGAGAAAAAGAGCCTAATGTAGATATAGATCGTTCTACTCAAAAAAAAGATGACCTGAAATAACCTGTTATTTTTAATCGGAATCGACCACGCTGATGTGGTCGATTTTTTTCAGCCATAAGGAAAAATGAATGAATAGCAAGAAACCCAACAAAGTTCTGGCTCCTTTAGTTATCGCGGGAATTACAATTGGCTTTTTTACTGCTGCCTATCGATTTATTTTTGTGAAGAGCAAACAGGACGAGCAGTCAGAGCGAGAGCTGGATAGGAAAATACCTGATACAGACGAATTTAACTAAAAAATTCTGCTGAGTAACAAAAAATAGAATTTGGTCTTTGATAAATATATAATATGCAAGTGAATACCAAAATGTTTTTGGTATTCACTTGCATTAAAAATATAAAAAGGGGGGACCAATTCATTATGTGGCAAGCACTACACCATACACTCAAGAACTCTTCAGCAGATAGAGCACCGCTATATTTGCAAGAAGCGACTCGAAAAATGCAGCTGACGATTG
Source organism: Acinetobacter sp. BY419 (assembly GCF_019038395.1). Taxonomy (GTDB): domain Bacteria; phylum Pseudomonadota; class Gammaproteobacteria; order Pseudomonadales; family Moraxellaceae; genus Acinetobacter. The sequence continues at coordinate 10,485 of NZ_JAGFXZ010000023.1, read as the reverse complement.
ACCGTTTAGAAAATAGGGTAAATCTCAACCTGTTTAAGACAGATTATCTGGAATGAACTAAGTATCAACCCAAATCATCTATTGATTAAACATATTCCGATGCGGCATGTGCAGATGACCATGCCCATTGGAAATTATAGCCGCCCAAATGCCCGGTGACATCCAGCACTTCACCAATAAAATACAAGCCTTTCTGCTTTTTACTTTCCATGGTTTTTGAGGATACTTCAGTAGTATCTACACCGCCTAAAGTCACTTCCGCAGTACGGTAGCCTTCTGTTCCAGAAGGTTTAACTTCAAAGCCATGCAGACGTGTTGCAATCTGTTCCAGCTTATCATCACTGATATTACCAATGGCGGTTTCAGCGCTTTCAGCCCAAATCAGACTTTGCAATTCAGCCACTACACTTTTCGGTAAATATTCATTCAGTAGCGTACGCAGCAAGACTTTCGGCTGAGTCTGTTTTTTCGTTTTGAATAAATCCGGTAAATCTACGCTTGGTAAGAAATCCACCTTAAAACTCTGCCCGACATTCCAGTAGTTGGAAAGTTGCAGGGAACTTGGCCCACTCAAACCACGATGCGTAAACAGTAGCGCTTCGGTAAAGCTGTTAAGCTCATTAGAGAGGGTTGCTTCTACGGCATTGCCACTCAAGCGCGTGGTCACTTCTTTAAAGCCGTCAGAGAACGTAAATGGAACCAGACCGGCACGGGTTGGATAGACATGATGTCCGAACTGTTTTGCAATTTCATAGCCAATGCCTGAACCGCCAAGGGTAGGAATCGATAAACCACCGGATGCCACGACGACAGACTCAACTTCGAAATATCCCAGTGAAGTCGCTATCTGAAAACCTTGATCATCGACCGGATTCACTGCTTTTACTTCACAGCTGGTTTTAATATCGACCAGACCAGTTTTATCACATTCTGCCAGCAACATCGACAGAATATCTTTTGCCCCATTTAAGGTGAACAGCTGTCCATGTTTGCGCTCTTCATAGGCAATGCCGTGTTCACACACCAGGCCGATAAAGTCCCAATTGCTATAACGCTTTAAAGCCGAAATCACAAAATGCGGATTGTGTGAAATATAATGGCTCGGTTCGACGTCCAGATTGGTGAAATTACATTTACCACCACCAGACATCAGGATTTTTTTGCCAACCTTATTGGCTTTTTCCACCACCACGACTTTACGCCCACGTTGCGCAGCCATATACGCCGTCATTAAACCTGAGGCACCGGCACCTATGACTAGAACATCGTATTGCTTGGAAGACATCACACACTCAAGGGAGAAGAAAAGGGAAGCATTATAGACAATTTTATTTCAGCTTTCTCTATTCCAGAAAAATCAGTTCCCGGATTGCAGATTTGCACCAGATTTTAAACATAAAATATTTGAAAGCTGCCTGTAACTCATGCATAGTTTTTGTACAAACTCAAGAAGCACAATAAGAAGGAAAAGCGGATGGCAAGCGCAGATGATTTAAAACAATATAATCTGATTACTTATATTCTTTATATTTTAGGATTTTTTGTTGGTATTACCCCATTTATTGCGATTGTGATGAATTATATCAAGCGTAATGAAATGCGTGGTACCTGGCTGGAAAGTCATGTGGACTGGCAAATTAAAACCTTCTGGATCAGTCTGCTGGGCTATATCATCGGGGGCTTGTTAACTGTAGTTTTGATTGGTTTCCTGATCGTGTTTCTGGTCTTTATCTGGCATATCTACCGCTTGGTCACAGGAATCATTGCCTTAAACAGCAATCAACCCATTTACAATTAAGTTGTCGTAAAACCAAAGGGCATATTACGGCCTTGCAGTCCACCGCTATGAATTACCAGCAGTTTTGATCCGGCTGGAAAGTAATTTTTCTCGATCAAATCCAAAATCCCCATCAGCATTTTGGCGGTATAGACCTGCTCCAGTGGAATCGCAAATTCGGCTTCAAAATCCCGGATAAATTGCATTAAGGCTGCATTGATTTTGGCGTAGCCACCACAGCAATAATCATCGAAAATATTCCAGTTTGTTTTGCGGGTGAGTTGAGCGACTTCATCTTTTAAGAATGAACCTTTTAACGCTGAAAATCCCAAAACCTGCTGGTGGACCTCACTGGCCTCGATCAAACCTGTGATTGTTCCACCAGTTCCTACCGCACAGCAAATGACATCAAATTGTGCATCACCTTCTTTTAAAATTTCCCGACAGCCCTGAATTGCCAAAGGATTGGTTCCGCCTTCAGGAATGAGATAATGCCTAGAAAATTGTACTGTTAACTCGGCCAGATAATCAGGTTGCTGCTTGCGGCGATAGTGTTCACGACTGACAAAATGCAACTGCATGCCACACTGTTGTGCGGTGGTTAAAGTAGAACTCAAAGGTCGATGAGCAAGTTCTTCCCCCCGAATAATCCCCACACTTTTAAAGCCAAAGTGCTGTGCGGCAAATGCAGTTGCAGCAATATGATTGGAGTAAGCACCGCCAAAACTCAGGATATGCTGATAACCCTGTCTTTGTGCATCAAGAAAATTATATTTCAGTTTAAAAAACTTGTTGCCCGAGATTTGCGGATGCACCAGATCCAGACGACGTATGGTCACAGAAACATCTTTAATAAAAATCCGCTGATCAGGAATATTTTGGGCAATCGTTTCAAACATAAAAATTAAGACACTCAGTTATTTTGCCATTATAGCGAAGGAGATAAAAATCAGGGATTTAGAATAGATCATTTCCTGTAGCTAGACATAGATTTTGACGCAGAATGTCACAAATATGCTGCTGGTTATTTAAGCAAGAGTGCTACACTCTAAGAATAGGAAGCCCCCTGAAGGAGGGTAGAATAATGAAAATATTATCCTATTTTGTTCTAGTCAGCGTACTGCCCAGTCTGTCAGGCTGTGATGATGCGATGAATAAGCCTAAGACAGAAACCCGGACCATGATTATTGGCGGTGTGCCGGTTCATGATCAGGATTATCAATTAACTGGTAAGTCAATACGTACTCAGGATCAGTTAAAACGCTAAGTAAAAACCTGGCGTTCAATCATTCTGGTAAATACAGAAATTATTAAAGCAAATAATCAGGTTTTTGCTTAAAATAGCCCTTCAATTTTTAGGTCAGGTTATCTTGTGGAATCATTCTGGATTTTAGGCTCGATTGCTTTTGCCCTGATGTTAGGTGCAATGAGTCCCGGGCCGACTTCTATTTATGTGGCCAAAAATTCAATTGCGATTTCACGTCAGCATGGTTTATTTACCGCATTGGGGACTGGTTTAGGTGCGGCAATTTTTGGTCTGCTGGCGGTACTCGGTTTGCAGGCATTTTTACTGGCAGTACCTTCGGCATACCTGGCTTTAAAAATTTGTGGTGGTCTCTATTTACTTTGGCTGGCTTTTAAAATTATTAAACATGCCAAAGATCCGATTGAGGCAGATGCCGCCATTACCAAACAGATGTCCTTGCGCCGTGCTTTTACCACCGGCTTAATTACACAGTTGTCCAATCCTAAAATTGCAATTGTGTTGGCCAGTATTTTTACTGCGCTGTTACCGAAAGAAATTCCAACTTATTTTTATTTTGCTTTGCCAATTTTATGTTTCTTTATTGATGCTGGCTGGTGCTCACTGGTGGCCGTTGCGCTTTCTGCTGAAAAGCCACGTCGTGTTTACTTGAAGTTTAAGGCTTTATTTGATCGCGCAGCAGGCGCAGTTATGACGGTACTTGGCTTAAAGCTGATCTTTGGTATGAAGTAAATAAAAAGTAAAATAATTTAAAATTTTGTTTTACATTTGTATCTAATAGTTTATTAATATTGTTATTATTTCCTTTTTTTTAAAATACAAATATCAGAGGGATGATATGTCGAATAAAAGACTCTTAATTACTGCTTTGGGGTGTTTAACTTTTACTGCTTGTTCTACTACAGAGACTTCTAAAACAATTCAAGCTCCACAAGTAAGCGCTGCGACTGCGGCTATTAAATATAATGGTGTTAAAACTCCAGTATCAATTGGTAAGTTTGATAACCGTTCGAGTTATATGCGAGGCATTTTTTCAGACAATGTTGATCGTTTAGGTGGTCAAGCTAAGACTATTTTAGAAACACATTTACAGCAATCAGGCTACTTTTCTGTTCTTAATCGAGATAATTTATCTGAACTTCAACAAGAGTCTGGTTTTAATAAAACATCACAATCTATTAAAGGTGCACGTTATGTACTTACAGGTGATGTATCCGAATTTGGCCGTAAAGAAGTTGGTGATCATCAATTTTTTGGTGTATTGGGTCGTGGTAAAACTCAAATTGCTTATGCCAAAGTTAATTTAAATATTGTAGATGTAAAAACAGCTGAAGTAGTTCATTCTGTTCAGGGAGCAGGTGAGTATGGACTTAGTGAGCGAGAGGTACTAGGTTTTGGTTCATCAGCTTCTTATGATTCCACACTTAATGGGAAAGTTTTAGATTTGGCTGTACGTGAAGCAGTGAATAACCTTGTACTCGATATTCAAACCAATAAATGGTCTAACAAATAATAGGTTTGAATCATGAAAAAATTATTCTTATTAGTGGGAGGCTTAGTTTCGCTAAGTCTAGTCGGATGTGTAAGCGCACCAAAACCACTATATAGCTGGGGACAGTATCCACAGCAAACATATTTACTTCTAACTGTGCCAGAAAAGGTTTCTCCGCAAGAGCAGATTATTAAGCTTGAAAAAGATATTGAGAAAGCGAAAGCAAAAAATGCGGCAGTTCCACCAGGTCTATATGCACATTTAGGTTTATTAAACCTGAATATTAATAATGGCATACGTGCAACTGAATACTTTGAATTAGAGCGACAAGTTTATCCTGAGTCAACGATTTTAATGGATCGCCTATTGCAAAAAATGACAGGTTCAAGTGTAATGGAAGCGAAAAAATGAGAAATTTGAAACATTTATTCGTGTTAGCTACTGTAGCAATATTATTTACAGGCTGTACTATGGCGCCTCAAAACACGCGTGATTTGAGCAGCTATACAGCCCATATGCCAAAATCTATTCTGGTAATGCCCCCTGTAAATGAATCACCGGATACACGAGCCTCTTATAGTTATTGGTCAACAGTAACAGTTCCAATTGCAGAAGCTGGTTATTATGTTTTTCCTATAAGCGTAGTAGATACCATGTTTAAAGAAAATGGTGTTTACAATGGCTCTGATGCTCAGATGGTGAGTCCACAAAAATTAAAGGAAATTTTTGGTGCAGACGCGGCACTTTATATTAAAGTTAAGGAATATGGTTCTAAGTATCAAGTAATTCAAACTGTAGCTACAGTCGCAGTTGAAGCAAAGCTAGTTGATCTAAAAACAGGTGAATTACTTTGGGAAGGAACAGAGAAACAACAGCTTGCTAATAATAATAGCAATGCAGGATTAGTTGGTGTATTAGTTGGAGCTTTAGTAGATCAGATATCTAATCATCTTACTGATAAAGCATATGTATTATCAGGAACAGTTAGTCATTTACTATATACCCCCCGTTTGCCACAACAGAAGGGTTTGCTATATGGACCTCGCTCACTAAATTTTGAGCAAAGCTCATTAAATCCTTAATACTATATGCTTAAAAAAGCCTCTTTTCGTAGAGGCTTTTCTTATATCAATAAAAAAATATTTTCTTCTGAATGGGCAGAAATACGATGGATCGACAAATCTGCACCGTTGAACTCTTCTTCCTCAGTCAGGTGAATACCTAGCAAGACCTTAAGCAGGCCATATAATAAAAAACCATCGATCATAGCCATCAAAGAGTTAATAGCGACCAGTCCAGATATGGCATCAAGGCGCTCATCACATTGAAACCGAACCAGCCAACAATCAGAATCCACGAACCCAAAGCCAAAAAAGGAATCGATGAAGGGGGATGCGCGGTGATTCGACCATCTTTTTTGTAACGGCCATGAGGCGCACCAAGTAGTATGACTGCGGCCAGTGCAATCCAGTCGCCCATTGCATGAACGACAACTGAGCCGGCAAAATCATGAAAACTGGCACCAAATGTATGGGTCAGCCACTCCTGAAAACCAAGGTTGCCATTCCAGATCATCTCTTCGAAAAAAGGATAGATCAGCGCAACCAGAAAGAGGGTGGCCAAAGCCTGTGAACGCATTTTGGCGCGTTTGGCAATCTCTCCCGAGATACGCTGGAATTGCTACGGCAAAGGTCAACAGGAAAAAGCAGCGCATCAGATTGTAGCCGTGATCGGCAGACAAGGTTGAAGCATCATGGAAAAAGTGTTGACCTTAGGCAATATAGTCGCCCACTAAAAATAGGTGATCGCAGAAATGGCAAAGTCGCTTAGAATTTTACTTAAGGCATTGACCTGGTTTTTATGTCGAACTGTTCCAAGCTCGAAAAAGCAAATCCAGCATGCATGGCAAGTACTAAAACTGCATCGAGAAGGAGAAATAACACGTCTATATTTTGCATTGAGCGTTCCAATCTGGTGCATAAAATCACAAAAAGAAATCAGTATATGGCGGCAAATTGATTGTAAAAGAGAGGAAAGCGAGGGGAATTTTGATGAAGAATTTCGTTAAATGGATAAGACTCGATATAAAGCACGTTGCTATTTATTTGCACCAAACCAAGATATGCTAAGAAAAGTTAAAGTTTGAAATTATAGTTTGTTTTTTAAATATTTAAATTTATTGCAGTATATTGAGGATTAAAAATATGTGCTAAAAATGCACATTCGATGTGACATGATTTTTAAGAAAAAATTTACAAAATTAAGTGAAATATCAGATTTAATGAAAGAGTAACTACTTCTTGGAAGAATAAGAAAAGATAAGAACTGTTGCCTAGCGATGTATGAAATAAATGAAACCCCAAAGTTTTGGGGTTTCTGGACTAGAACAAAACTATGAGAGTCTTAAATTAATCTTTAAAATGTACCGGAATCCACTGATAGCTTTTATTATCTAACGAATAAATATGTCCAATCCCCGGGAATGGCAAATGTGGTGCAGCCACCGTCTGGCCACTCTTGGCATATTCAGCAAAATATTTTAAACGGGTTTCAACAGCCTGTTTCGGGTCGACATCAAAGTCAACGGCAGTTTGTGGACGATCAAACTGAAGTGTATGGGAGTGCACAATATCCCCGATAAACACCATCTCCTGACCTTGTGATTTTAAGCTAAAACCAAAATGGCCCGGTGTATGCCCAGCTGAGCTGACCACATCAAAATTATGGATTTTATCGCCAACTTTGAAGGTCTTTAGCTGATTCTTGGCTTGATAAGGTGCGATGGCTTTCTTTATTTTATCGACTGTAGCCAAAAAGCCGGCCTGCTTTGCTTTTGGTAGTTTTTCTACTGTTTTGGGATTCATCCAGAAATCCAGTTCAGCTTGAGATACATACACTGTTGCATTCGGGAAGTTGGCAGTGCCGTTATTGCTAATCCCGCACACATGATCAGGATGTAAATGAGTTAATAAGATCGTATTTACTTGTTCAGGCTTTTGACCCGATGCCTGTAAATTTGAATAAATAGATCCAAAGTTGGGTCCATTACAACTTGAAGCACCGCTATCGACCAGGATTAGTTCTTTGCCCGTATTTACGAGGAAAGCGTTGACTGAAGTCTGGATGCCTTTGGCTTGATCAACATAATATTTTTTTAAAATCTGGTTAACCTCTGCTTCAGGAATATTTTTAAACAAGGCTTTAGATAAATAATTGGTTCCATCCAGCAGAGCAGTAATCTGGTAATCGCCCAAACTGTACTGATAGTATCCGGGAACCTGCTTTTGTTGTGGTACGCTGGAAATGGTTTGTGCGTGGGTTTGAGAAATACCAGCCATTGTGCCTAGAGCAAGCAGTGACATGATGAGCGATGATGTAAAGTATTTCATGGCTATTCTTATGTAATTAAAGTCAATTCTATGTATTAGCACGGATGTTAGCAAAAAAGAATATGAATATATTTACCATTTTTTAAAATCGAAATGATGATTTAGCATCTGTACTAAAAATTCAATCTGAATCTGTATATTGATTTTTTGAAATTAAAGAAACTGGTTTTTATAAAAATATTATTATAAATAAAATGCTTAGATGTATTTCACTTTTTATAAAAAGCTGGTTAACATGGGGCATTAGGAACAGCTTTAGGTATCGATATGAGTTTTTGGAAAAGAAAAAACAATGCCAGCTTTGTATTTTTCATCATTACCTTATATGCGCTGATTGGTTTTGGACTGGGTTATGTAATTTGGGAATTTGTGCTGCAAGGCTAAGCGACCCAGCTATAAAAAAGCCTCTAGAGATAGGGGCTTTTTTCTGTATTGATTAAGCCTTAAAGCATAGATGGATTTAAATAGTGTGTACCATCAATTAGGGCGGTGATTTTGGTGTTGCCGATTTGATGATGGTAGTAGCCAGCGACTTGTTTTGGTGCAGCGATGGTGGTTGGTTCAGCTGCTTGGGTGGTGATGGCAGCTGTGCTTAGAGCGAGTGTGAGGAATAGGGGTTTTAAAGTTTTCATAGGATTTTTATAAGTTCTAAAGGAATAGATTGTTTTTATCATGTTGTGAATTTTTTTTCATTGGGTTTTAATTTTAAGAATTCATCATAATTAAGAAAGAGCAAAATTTAAGCTATGTCTAACTATATTTCAGAGCCAAACAAACATATTGAAGAATATTTAGACTATTACTTCGATGGGAAAAAGAATTTCGAATATGCTGTGTTATTGAACGGAGCATGGGGAAGTGGGAAGACATGGTTTGTAAAACAATATCTAGAAAAGAAAGAAGACCAGGGAAAAAAGATCTGTTATGTGAGCTTAAATGGAATTACTAAAACCTCTTTGATTGATGAGGCTATTTTTAAAAGTATTCATCCAATACTTGGTAGTAAAGGTGCAAAATTAGCAGGTCAAATTTTAAAAGGGACACTGAAAGCAACTGTAAAAATTGATTTAGATGGTGATAGTAAATCAGATGGAAGCATCTCAGGGAGGATTCCCAAAATTGAGTTACCAGATTATTTAAAAATTAATGATAACTTCATTTTAGTTTTTGATGACTTAGAGCGTTGTGAGTTAAAAAAAGAAGAGGTACTTGGCTATATTAATTACTTTGTAGAACAAGAAAATATTAAAACACTTATTGTGTCGAATGAAGAAGAAATTAAAGATAATGATGAATATGCTAGAAAAAAAGAAAAACTTATAGGTGCAACCTTTCGCTATATTGAAGATCAAGATTTAGCCATTCAGAGTATTCTTCAAGAAGTTGAAGGTACAGAATTAAAAACTCTTCTAAATTCAAAATTAGATTTAATTAAACAAACATTTAATCAGGTTGGATATAAAAATTTAAGATCTTTTAAGCAGACAATTTTTGCTTTTGAACGTTTCTATAAAAAGGAATATTTTGAATATAAGGAAAATTTTGATTATGAAATTTTTGAAAAAGTTATAAAAGCCTTTTTGATTCTTTCATTAGAAAACAAGAAAGGAAGATTTAATAAGGAGATTTTGAATTTTAAATTCGATGAAAAAGAACCTGTTACAGATGATGAAAAGCGTAAGAGGGCATTACAGCATCTTTTAAGTTTTGTTGGGGATGATGCACAAAAATTTCAAAAAAAGTATCAAATAAGCTTAAAGGAATATATTTTTTCTAAAAAATTATGGGAAAATATTTTGAATAAAAATATTATTGATGATGAAATAATTAATAAAGAATTGTATGAAGCATATTTTAGATTCAAAGAAGAACAACCGACTTGGTATAAATTATGGCATTACTTAAATTTAAGTGATGTAAAGTTTAAAGAATTAGTGAAAGAGGCTAAAGTAAGTATTGAAAAATCAGAATTGACGAATGTTACTGATATATTACAATCAGTTAGTATGTTGGTTTACTTTAAAGAGAAAAAATTAATTCATTTTTCAATTGAAAATGTTTTGATATTAGCTGTTGAGCAATTTAAAAAAGTTGTCAGTTTAGGAGAAAATGTTAAAAAATTAAGATATTTCGACATCAGGGATGAATCTGGAGGATATGGACTTTATGCACGGGAACTTCCTATATTTCACGAATTTTTAAAGAATATTTCTCAAGCATACGAAGATAAATATGTTGAAAAAGATACAGAAAGAGTAGAAGAACTATTATCTTTAATGGAGCATGATAGTTATGAGTTTTATCAACAGATAACCAATAAATATTATGATTATCCAATCTTAAACTCTTTGGAATCTATACATTTTTTGAATCAAATTTTAAAGATTGAATATAGAAATGCAATGAATGCGCTGGATGGATTAAAATCGAGATATATAATAGATCTCTTTCATAAATCAAAAAACGATCTTCTTTTGGTTAATATTTGCACTCCAGATTTCTTAGCATTCGTGCATAATCTGCGGATGAAATACATCGATTCAAACAAGCTTTCTGATCCTCA